>JAANMP010000080.1 GCA_011250595.1 Bacillus sp. MM2020_1
CCGTAAATCTTAAGAGGTTTTCCCCCCTCAAAAGAATTACGGTTCTTTATTCTCCATTTAACTTAACTGTTGCGAAAGCCATGATCCTTGAGAATTGAGCTGTTGTAATGATTTTTCCATTGCGCCAAATTGTTTCCAAAGTCTCTGTTCGTACGCATTTATCTTGTCTTGCTCTCTATCAATGTTTTCATCCAAAGATTTGATTTGTTTTGCCATAAAACTATTTGTATCGACAGTGGAATTTGGAGAACCTGCTAATGACCCTAGTTGTTTTATACTAACATTTAGTCGGTCATAAATTCTCCAACCAAAGCCACTTTTCTCATGCAAATTATTGTCTGTCGCAGTGGACGCTGAACCTGTTGCGGGCTCTTTTGTCGTAAACAACTTTTTAACATCCTCTAAATTTGTCTGAAGAATTCCCTTTAATTTAGTTTCATCTATAACTAATTTACCATTTTCACGATAATTACTAGAGAAGCTAATCCCGATATCTTTTAATGAATTAAAACTCCCAGAGTTTTGAACTGTAGATACCAGACTGTTACGCATTTCTGTTAGAAAAGATCTAATTGTTGAGTCGCTCGACAGCACTCCGCTCTTTGCTTTTTCATCCCAAAGTTTGATATCGTTCTCTTTCATATCCTTTTTTTGGTCATTAAGTAATGGTGGATAATCCCGAAAGTGTTTTTCAGTTAGTTTACCATTTAAATCAGCAATAAGATCATTGTACTTATCAACAAATGTTTTCACACTGGTAGATATACTATCAGTATCACTTTTATTTATTACATTTAGTTTTCCACTACTCATGCTCGACTTTATATCAAAGGTCATCCCATCAAATGTTACTGTGTTTGAATCGGATCGAAATTCGAGCCCATTAATGTACATTTTAGCTTGAGTAGCATCGGTACCAGTCACTACTGATGTTGTTGCATTGTTGCTATAACTCCCATCAGTAATGGACCCAGTAGGTAAACCTAATTTCGCAAGAAGGTTTGAGGTACCTTCTCCAAGATTAATATCTTTTCCTGCACCTACAATATCATTTGTAAAGGTGAAAGATTTTTCAGTAGCTGAATATGATACCTTTAGCGGAGTGTTTGTTGTTATATCATTTAGAACAGTGGAAAGTGTTGCTGTTATATCAAATTGATAGGTTTGACCATTAATTGATAACGATGTTTTACCACTTCCGGCAGCATCTTCCGTTACACCTAATTCACTAAGCGTTTTGGTAGTATCTAAACTACTTGTTTGAAAAAATTTCACAGATGATGCAATTGCAGGTTTTGCTTGCTGTACATTCGAAATTTCATAGGAAGACTGTGTTGGAACACCGCTTACGGTTGTAGAGACTACACTTTCATTGGAAGAACTTGAAGTTTGATTATTAAAAGTCGATTGTAAGCGTAACCCTTCCATCGCTTTACGAAACTCATCAACTTTTTTGTTAACGTCTCGATAAGCATCAGATTTCCAAGTTGACAATATTTTGGTCTGTTGCATCTTATTTAAGCGGCTGCTCTGAGCTTTAACAAGGTTGGAGACAATTTCATCCGTATTCATCCCAGAAGCAAGTCCGCTCACTCTCAATGTATTACTGCTATTAATCATTCTATTCACTCCTTTTCCATTCATGTATCACTTAAAATAAATAATAGTTTGTAATCTATTATCGGTTTAAATATAAAAAAGTTAAGTATTTTCATTGAAATATACTATACAAAAAAGAGGCGCTTGCTATAAAACGTCTCGATAAAATCATTTTAAAATCCCATTCGCAATTCCAATCATCTGATCCGCGTAAGAAACTGCTCGTGAGTTCATTTGAAAGCTTCTTTGTGAGGTCATGAGATCCGTCATTTCTTTCGTTAAATCCACATTCGATCCTTCTAGATATCCAGATAACAACTGAACCTCATCAGTATTCATCATCTTCACATAACCGGCAGCACTGGCTCCTTCAGGTAGCACTGTTGTATCAATGGCATATTCATTACCACCTGCATTCTTAAGAATATGAGGGTTTTGAATATCAACAATGGCCACTTGTTGAGTTGAAACAAATGGAGTTCCTTTGCCATTTTTATTTTTCAAATGGATTTGTCCGTTCGATTGAATGCTCACTTCATATTGATCATTCAATTCAATCGGCTGGCCGCTTTGATCTAGTAAATAACCGCCATTTGCGCTGACTAAATGATAGCTTCCTTGTTTACTAGGGTTCGGACTTAAATGAAAATTACCATCCCGTGTGTACTTGACTTCATCAGGTGCTCCAGCCGTCTGAGAAGGATATCCGACTTGAAAAAATCCCTTGCCTTGGATCATCAGATCAAAAGGATTTCCTGTTTGGGTTGCTTGTCCTTGTTCCATTACTAGTTGTGTAAGGCCCGTACGAGTACCATATCCGACACGGAGCCCATTTGGTGTGAGGCGGCCCACTTCTTGATTCGTACGACCTTGATTGTTGAGTTGTGAAGCTAGAATTTCTGAAAAACTTTGGTCTTTCCGCTTAAATCCTGTCGTGTTCACATTAGCAATATTGTTAGCTGTTGTATCAATCTTTTGTTGGTAGGCCTGCAATGCACCAGAAGAAATATATAGTGACGTATTCAATGGTCTTTTCTCCTATTCTGGATGGGTTATCCGTTAATCTTTCCGACAGAGTAAAGTTGTTCTAGCGATTGATTATAAGCACCGACCACTTTTTGATTGGCTTCATAGGCACGGACCGTTGACATCATGTCGGTCATCGTTTGACCCAGGTCTACATTTGACTGTTCAATGAAACCTTGGTGTAGTGAAACTCCAGGATTTGTCCCTCCATTGTCCTGCATAAATGGCAATGGATTTTCGGAGGTGTATACATTGGTACCTTGCCGTGTAAGCTCATACGGATTTTCCACAATAGCAATGCCGATTTTCCCCAGATTTGTTGTTTTCGTCGCGTCGTTTGTTTTAGCAATTAACTGCCCCTCAGCGTTTATCGTCAAATCCTCTTTTTGGATACTACCAGTGATTTGAATCGGCTTGTGATCCGCCCCTAACACCCGATATCCCTCTGATGTGACCACATTTCCATTCACGTCTAAATCCCATTTCCCGTTCCTTGTGTAGCCAACGGTTCCATCAGGTAACTGAACAGCAAAGAAGGCAGTTGGTTTGACGGTCCGGCCGTTTACGACCTGTAAAGGAATGTTTTGATCTTCAATCGCAACATCCAAAGGTAAATCTGACTGGACCAATGTACCTTGAGCAAAGCTCGGAATACGTTCCTGAGCATACACACCATTGGTTAATTCTCCAATGCGTACATTCTGACCTGGAATATGTAGTTCTGCGGCACCAGGAATATTTTCATTAAAGTCTTGAATTCGTTCGATTAATAGTTTAGGAAATGCGCGCATAACCGTGTCATCCTTTTTAAACCCTGGTGTTTGCGCATTTGCGAGATTATTGGATAGTGCTTCTTGTCTCCGTTCCAAAGAAAACATTCCGGAAGCGGCAGAATACAAACCTCTTAACATGAAAAAACCCCTTTTCTTAGGTACGTGCTTGTTCAGCTAATTGGAGAATGAAAGATATTTCTCCGGAGCCTTTGCCGAGTTGCTTAGCGATTTCATCCACGGATTGACCCTTATTTTGTAGTTCAAAAATCTCTTTGTAGCGATCGTTTAAAAATAAATTCTGGCCACTGTCACCGGTCTTAGTTTTAGATTCAATTTTTGCGGTTGCTTCATATGCCTCTAGCTCTGCTTTCCATTGTTCATGCGCATCCTGAATGAGCGTTTGATGGTGCTTCATCAGCATTTTTAACTCATGGATTTCACGACTCAATATTGCTTGGTTTTTGATTATTTTTTGATGTAGATCCATCTGATCATCCGCTTTTTGCCGAGAAAAAACTTTAACCACTAAATACAGCACAACAATTATACTCACAACTAATAGTGCTTCAATTAAATAATAATGCACTGTACTACTCCCTTCTTACAATCACGTATAAAGATTAATCAACAACCCTTTGATTTCTCCAATTCGGTCCAAGATGGACAGACCTGCATTTTGCTGGTTTAACACATGATCGGTTAATTCTATTAATTTACGGTCAAGGACTTGAATGGTTTTCAGGGTTTTATTTCCCCCATACGGGTCCCAGCTTTCCGTTTGATATAAACCCACACCATTTTTTGTCACTTCGCCCATGAATTGTTTAACCAAATCCTTATACTTTCGCAGTTCACTAAAGGTTGGATTTTCACTTAAGCGCTGCCCCTGCTGGTCTACTTCTTGGAGGATTTGCTGAAGATGATCCTTCGTTAGTTCCTTAGAATAGGTATTGATTATTTTTTGAAAGGATGCTGTATTGGTTGACGAACGATCGCTTACCGGCAGGCGCGAATCACCAATCTTTATTCTTACTGGATCATGGATTTTCAAGTAGATTCACCCCCTCTTATTATTTCAAAATTTATCTTCAAAAAATATCAAAATAAATCAAAATTATGTTGTAATTATACCCTAACTTTTCATTTATTTCATTAAAAAAATGCCTCCACTTGTGTGTAAAGGCATTTTTTATTAAATGTTTTTACTTTAATCTTTTAATTTGTTTATTTACATCAGTAATTGCTGTTACGACTTCTTCTACTTCTTTGGATTGGGTATCAATACTAGAATTTAGCTCTTCTGTTTGTTTTTGAACATTCCCAACCTCTAAAGCAATTTCCTGTCCATATCTTGCTTGGTCATTGGTTGCAATTAACATTTGTTGAACCATATCTTTAATGCTGTTGATATTTCGAACAATTTCTTCAGCTGTTAATGCCTGTTCTTTCGTGGCAATGGTCACTGAGCTTGATTGGTTTGTGACATTTTCAACGGCTTCCACAATCGCATGACTTCCTTTTGCTTGTTCCATTGTTGCAATTGAGATTTGGTGAATCTGGTCCTTTGTATTAATAATGCCTTTAACAATTGTATCAGCGGTTATTGATTGTTCTTTCGTGGAATGAGTCATTTCTACTGCCTGACTGGTTACACTTTCCACCGCTTTTGTGATAAATTCGCTATTCTTCGTTTGTTCTTCCGTGGCTTTGGCAATTTGATTCATTTCTTCTGTTACCTGTGCAATACCTTCTGAAATTTTCCTAATCGCCCGGTTCGTCTTGTCAGCCAGTTCATTACCTATTTTTACTTTCTTTGCACCATCTTTGATTGATGCTACCGCAACAGTCGTTTCACTTTGAATCCCTTTGATTAGGGCTGCGATTTCTTTGGTTGCATTGGCAGAACGTTCCGCTAGTTTACGAACTTCATCCGCAACAACAGCAAATCCTTTTCCATGTTCTCCAGCTCGTGCAGCTTCTATTGCGGCGTTGAGTGCGAGAAGGTTGGTTTGATCGGCAATATCATCAATAACAGCTACAATACTGCCAATTTCTTCTGAACTTTTCCCTAAGTTTTCCATCACAAAACTAGTTTGGTCTATAACTTGAGAAATTTCTTTCATCCCATTTAAAGTTTCATTTAAGGAAATGGTTCCTTCGTAAGCGTCATCCTTAACGGCATTACTTAGCTGGTTCACTGTTTGTGCACTAGCTGCTACCTGTTTGATCGAAACAATCATTTCCTCAACCGTTTCAGAGGTTTGTTCCGCGGTATCGGTCAAACTAACGGCATGTTCACTAACTCCTTTAATCGAATGGCTCATCACCTCAATAGATTCAGAGAATTTTTCCACACTATCAGTAACATTACTTGTATTTACCGCCACTTGTTCAATAGAAGCCATCATTTCTTGAATAGCTGAAGAAGTTTCTTCTGCAGATGAGGCAAGATAGTCTGCACTTCCCTTTACCAAATTAATCGAGGCGCTCATCTGTTCAACCGCAGCAGAGATTTCATCGACCCCAGATGCCGTTACATTTGTGTTTCCAGCCACCTGTTGAATAGACGCAACAAGTTCGTTGACGGAATCGTTGGATTTATTCATTGAAGCATCTAATTCATATGCACTGATAGCTGATTTATCAATAGACTTCTTAATTTCAGTAATCGAATTTACGGTGATTTCTGCATTTTTAATGACTCGAGTTACTGTACGGCGGATAAGACCGTTGATTAGGAACGCGATTAAGATACTGAAAAACATCGCGATTACTGAAATGGCTATGATTTGGATAAGAGAATTTGTAGATTTCTTCTGGGCGTCTTCGATAATGGTAGTGGTACTTTTTTGAGCATTCTGAGCAACTTTTTCCAGGTAACTTATCGTCGTATCTCCATGATAGGCTAAAACCCCTAATCTTGCATGGGAAGTGTAATAATCATCCCCTCCCGTTTTTTGAAAGAATGACGGAATAACAGTAACATAGTCTTCAAAGCTCTTAGAGAACTGATCAAATAACTTTTTATCATTATACGCTGCATCCACTTTATTCATTTCTTTTATATTATTTTTTACTGTTTTGATGTCTTCGTTCACTAGTTTTTCGATTTTCTCTTGTTCTTCTTTACTCTGTTCATATGAATACTTGGTTAAGTTTAAACGAATATCTGTTACACTATCTTTTAACTTTGCAATAATTTCAAGCTCTCTAACTTGAGTGTTCCCTAAATATTTCACATCATCACTTAGCACGTTAATTTTAGAGTATGAAAGAATTGAGACCGAACCTAAAAATATGAGGAGAATGATAAAACTACCCCATAGTTTAACACCAATTGAAACATTATTTGCCAGTCTTAGATACCTTTTGAATATTTCTGAAGCATTTCTCTTTTCTTTGTTCGACATTTTCCAATTCTCCCCTTATGATTCAGCTGAATCTTTACGATTAATAAAGGATTCTACCATTTGTTTTAATTCGTCTAAATTTGTTGTGTCATCCAGGAGCTTTTCAATATCTAGCAGGATGACTAAACGGTTCTCTAATTTAGATACGCCTAAAAGATAGGAAGCATCCTTTGATTCTAATAGATTGGTGTAGTCAATTGATTCTGGAGGAAGCTCCAACACATCGGTAGCTGCATCCACGACTAATCCAATTTCTTTATCATAAACCTTAACAATGATGATTCTCGTAATATCTGTTTGCTGTAATGATTCTCCCGTTAAAGCGGCTCGGATGTCTACGATGGGCGTTACTACACTACGTAAAGAAGTCACTCCTAATACATGCAGCGGTCGATTCGGATAAGGTGTAATTGAAATCGCCTGCATCCGTTCAATAGAGGCTACCTGACTGATATGTACACCATACTCGATCTGGCCCAATTTAAAAATGAGTACTTTTGAATCCCGAAACTTGATTTGATCCTCCATATGATCCCCTCTTCTTTTTACGATCTAGACCATTTTTGCTTAGTCCTCGGCGTCCTCGGCGTTAACCTCAGATTTCATCAATTCTTCAATTTTTAACAATGTAATTAAGCGGCCTTCATATTTAGCTACACCTTCAAATAAGTCCGTATTCACACCACTAGAAGCTGCAGGTTCGATCGAATCAGTATCCATATTAATGACATTACTAGTTTTCTCAACAATCAAACCCAATTCAATCTCTTCATATTTCACAATGATCACACGTGAATTTTCTGTGTATTGTCCCTCTCCAAGCTCAAGCCTGTTTTGAAGATCAATAATTGGGATGACATTCCCACGAAGATTGATCAAACCTTTCACACAATTAGGAACATTTGGGACTCTTGTAATATGACTGAGCCGTTCAATGGATTGAACATGGTCGATGTTCAATCCATATTCTTCATTTCCTAGTGTAAAGGCGATTACTTTTATATTCCCCATCGTCATTCACCCCTTCTAATTAAAAAACTGATTGGAATCGATTATTAGGGCTACTTGACCATTCCCTAAAATCGTCGCACCAGATATAAACTTAAGGTTAGTTAAATATCTGCCCACTGATTTTAAGACGATTTCTTGCTGCTCAATGACTTCGTCAATAACTAATCCTCTTGTCAGATTCCCTTTCTGGACAATGACAATAAACTGCTCTTGTTTTTTGTCTATAGTTTCGATTGTTGGGACATGTAGGATATCATTTAAATAGACTAACGGAACCACTTGTCCACGGAACTGAATGACATCCTGGCCTTGAAGTGTAGACACATGATTTTCATCTGCAGTAGTAATTTCAACGATTGAGTTGAACGGGATGGCATATGTCTCTTCTGCTACCTTCACTAACATGGCATAAATTATCGATAATGTTAACGGCAGCTGGATATGAAATATGGACCCTTTTCCCGGTGAGGAATCAATGGTGATTACCCCCCCCAAGGATTCTATTTTGGTTTTTACAACATCCAGGCCAACACCACGTCCAGAAATATCCGAAATTTTATCGGCTGTACTAAAACCTGATGAGAATAATAAGGCGTAAACCTGCTGATCGGTTAGTGTTTTGGCTTCCTCTTCTGATACCACGCTACGTTCAATTGCTTTATTCAATACCTTATCACGGTTAATACCCTTTCCATCATCTGATACCTCAATGAATACATGGTTTCCGCTATGATAGGCCTTCAATTGGATTTTGCCCTCTTCTGGTTTATTGGCGGCTATTCTTTCCTCGGTTGTTTCCAACCCATGGTCTAAGGCATTTCTTAGAAGGTGTACTAATGGATCGCCTATTTCATCAATGACTGTTCGATCTAATTCTGTTTCTTCACCTTCGACGATTAACTGTACTTTCTTATTCAGTTCTTTGGCAAGGTCACGGACCATCCTCGGGAATCGATTAAATACTTGTTCAACCTGCACCATTCTCATATTTAAGATGAGACCTTGGAGATCCGTTGATATCCGGGTCATATGTTCCACTGTCTCCGTCAGTTCGGAAAGATGTGACTTCCTGGCAATCCGATCCAGCCTGCCACGATCAATAATCAATTCACTAAATAGGTTCATTAACTGATCTAATTTATCAATATCAACTCTGATCGATTTTGACCGCTGCTTTTTCTTATTTCCGCCCGACTCTTCCTTATCTTGTGGGCGAGGCGCTGGTCCACTTTTTTCTTTTTTTACTTCGGTTAAACTTTCCGTACTTTCAGGTTCTTGATTAGTAATTTCTACAACAAGTACTTCGCGAATTTCTGAAACGTTAACCAATTTCGAATGAACTTCTTCGGAACTGCGTTCAGATAACATTAATAGAGTGAAGGAATCACCAAAATTCTCTTCTTCTATTTGTTCTACAGAAGGATTTGTCTGAATGAGCTCACCAAGTTCTTCCGTTGCTTGAAAGACAAGGTAGGCCCGAATCGATTTCATGACACATCGTTCATCTATGGTTACTTTGATTTGATATAAGTTATTACCAGTCTTTCTCGCTTCGTTAATGACAGTAGATTGGAACTCATCCAGTACAAATTCCGCCGTAGCAGCCACCTCTCGGGCGGCACTTAGAAAGTCGGGAAATTCCGATGTAGCCGACGGGTCTTGTATACGTTTTAATTGTAAAACGACATCAGATACATTTTCTTTTCCGTCTCCACCTTGCTCAATGCTGTCCACCATTTTTTCAATTAAATCTACACACTTAAAAATAACATCCATGATTTCTGGAGTAATTTTCAATTTAGAGTTCCGAAGAAGATCCAAGACATTTTCCATTTCATGTGTTAATGAGGCTAGATCATCAAACCCCATTGAGCCTGCCATCCCTTTTAGGGTGTGTGCAGAACGAAAGATTTCGTTAACAATTGCTGTGTTTTCTGAATCTGATTCAAGGTTCAATAGTTCATCGTTAATCGCCTGAAGATGTTCTTTCGATTCTTCAATAAACATTTCTAAATAATTACTTAAATCCATTTCAACTTCCCCTCGCTATGTAGCATACAAAAGTAGTACTAAAGCTTATCAAAATGTCACCCTAGAAAAATGACAAATATATACTTCATCTTAGCATAAATTTTGATAATAATAATCAAATTTTTTGATAGTTTTTCTAGTTTTTGATTGTAATATTATATATTCTTTTATGCATTCTATTTTTTTAAATGATAAAAACGCCTCCGCATACATCGCGAAAGCGTTATCTTAAATAACTATTTAGTTTAATTTAGTTTCTTTATTTGTGAATTAACATCAGTAATTGCAAGTACTACCTCTTCTACTTCTTTAGACTGCGTTTCAATGCTGGAATTTAGCTCTTCTGTTTGTTTTTGGACATGACCAACCTCTAAGGCAATTTCTTGTCCGTATCTTGCTTGGTCATTTGTTGCTATTAACATTTGTTGAACCATTTCTTTTATGCTGTTGATATTGCGAACAATTTCTTCCGCTGTTAATGCCTGCTCTCTTGTTGCATTAGTCACGGAACTTGATTGATTTGTAACGTTTTCAACGGCTGTAACAATGGCGTGACTTCCTTTTGCTTGCTCAGCTGTTGCAATCGAAATTTGCTGAACCTGGTCCTTCGTATTAATGATGCCTTTTACTATCGCTTCTGCGGTAATTGATTGTTCTTTCGTTGAATGAGTCATCAGTTCAGCCTGACTTGTCACACTTTCCACTGCTTTTGTAATGAACTCACTGTTTTTTGTTTGTTCTTCTGTCGCTTTGGCAATCTGATTCATTTCCTCTGTTACCTTTGCAATACCTTCAGATATTTTAATTATTGCTTGGTTCGTTTTGTCAGCTAATTCATTGCCAATTTTTACTTTTTGAGCGCCATCTTTGATTGAAGCTACAGCAACATTTGTTTCATTTTGAATTCCTTTGATTAGAGTTGCAATTTCTTTTGTTGCTTTTGCAGATCTTTCGGCTAACTTTCGGACTTCATCAGCAACAACCGCAAATCCTTTTCCATGTTCTCCTGCTCGTGCCGCCTCGATCGCAGCATTGAGGGCTAACAGGTTTGTCTGATCGGCGATATCATCAATGACAGCCACAATACTGCCTATTTCCTCTGAGCTTTTTCCGAGGTTTTCCATTACCATACTTGTTTGATCGATAACTTGAGATATTTCTTGCATACCATTGAGGGTTTCATTTAGTGAAATTGTTCCTTCATAGGCATCATCTTTAACAGCATTACTCAGCTTGTTCACGGTTTGGGCACTAGCAGCCACCTGTTTGATGGAACCAATCATTTCTTCGACCGTTTCTGAGGTTTGTTCAGCAGTCTCTGTCAAGCTTACGGCATGTTCACTTACACCCTTAATTGACTGGCTCATTTCTTCAATCGATTCAGAGAATTTTTCTACACTATCAGTTACATTACTAGTACTAACTGCTACTTGTTCAATAGAAGCCATCATTTCTTGGATCGCTGATGAGGTTTCTTCAGCAGATGAAGCTAAATAATCTGCACTTCCCTTTACCAAGTTAATCGATGCACTCATTTGTTCCACTGCAGCTGATATTTCATCCACCCCAGAAGCTGTTACATTTGTGTTGCCGGCTACCTGTTGAATAGATGCAACTAGTTCGCTGACAGAATCGTTGGCTTTATTCATTGAAGCATCTAATTCATGCGCACCACGAGCTGTTCTATCAATTGATTTTTTGATTTCGGTAACAGAATTTGTAGTGGTTTCTGTATTTTTCACAACCCCAGCAACCGTTCGACGAATAAGTTTATTAATCAAAAACGCTACTAAGAGACTGAAAAACATCGCAATGACGGAAACAACAATTATTTCATTGATCGCACTTGAAGAATCTTGGTCTGCTTTATCGATAATGTTATCGTTCGTTTTTTTAACATCCTTCGAAAGCTTATCTAAAGACACGATGGCTTTTCCACCTATAGAGGATAATAAAGACATCTGTTCATGAACTTCCACATAATTATTATTTCTTGATTTCTCATAGAATGATGGAATATACGCAATATATTTTTCAAAATCTTGACTAAAAGCTGTTAATAGCTTTTTATTTTCAGATGTGTGATTTAGTTTTTCCATTTCTTTTACATTCTTATTGACCTTTGCGGCCTCTACCTCAATATACTTTTCAAGGTTTTCTTTACTCGAATTCTCTTTCTCATAGGCATGTTGTGATGCATATAATCGAACATTGGTTACTTCTTCTTTTATATTTCCGATTAATTCGAGTGAAGGGACTTGATTATTACCTAATTCCTCCACATTATTACTTAAAATGTTTATTTTATTAAAAGAAACCAAAGAAATCGATCCTAAAAATAATAGGACAATGATAAAGCTGCCCCATAACTTCACACCCATCGAGACTTTACTTGATGCTTTACTAAACATTACTTTACCGCCCCTTTTTCCAAATTAAAAAATAACTCTTTCAGACCAACCACCTATTAACAGACTTTTTGATTTAAAATTCAATTTTTTTGATAGTTTTTTATATTAGGTTATTTAATAAAAAAGCGAGAGTATTAGGAACCAACCATTTTGGTTCCAGTCACATCTCGCATTTATATTATAAGTAATGTGTTATGTAGCCACCAGCCTTCGTCTTCTCTTGGCTATACTCTCTCTCATCTTTACTTGTTTGTTGATCTAACTGGCTGATTTTAGCCTTACAGCTTTTGCAGGTTTTCCCAGCACGAATCATATTCCCGCAAGTTTCACATGGATATGTCAAATTAGGGAAATTCCCCATAATAATTCGTCCAGATAAAATAAATTGACGGATTTGAACAACAGACACTCGCGTTTCATCACTAACCTCTTGAATGGTGCTGCCTGGATATTCACGCAGGTAGGCTGCTGTCTTTAGATAATCTTCTTCGTGTTTTTGGTAACATTCATCACATATGTTTCTAATCCGAAGGTAAAGCTTCCTACATTTCGGACAATTCCCGAGTTGTGGCGTAGCCAAAAGTCATCACTCCCTTTTTGCCTATTCGTAAACTAATTAGTACTAAAAGAACATGATCATGTTTCGTGATTAACTACCTAATACTTTTTTGATAGACTCCATTACTCGGTCTGGTTGGAATGGTTTAACTACGAAGTCCTTAGCGCCTGCTTGGATAGCCTCTAATACCATCGGCTGCTGTCCCATCGCCGAACACATGATTATTTTAGCCTGTGAGTGAAAAGCTCGAATTTCTTTGACTGCCGTAATACCATCTTTTTCGGGCATTGTAATGTCCATTGTCACAATATCAGGAGTAAGTTCCCGGTATTTATCAACTGCATCGGCTCCGTTTACGGCTTCACCGGCAACCTCAAATCCATTCTTTGTTAAAATATCTTTCAACATCATTCGCATAAATGCTGCATCATCAACGATTAATACCCTAGCCATAATTATCTCCTCCAATATTCTATGGTGTAATTATATTATTATATAATAATTAGTTACTCATTTTGCTTATACGATCAATGGGGCTAATGATATCCGTAATCCTCACTCCGAAGTTTTCTTCAATCACAACAACTTCCCCTTTAGCTACCAGCTTATGGTTTGCTAGGATATCCACCGGTTCTCCTGCCAATTTATCTAATTGAATAACTGCTCCAGGTCCTAATTCAAGAATTTTACGAATTTGCATTTTTGTACGCCCTAACTCCACAGTAATCTCTAATGGAATATCAAATAACATATCGATATTCCCAGCATTAGAACTACTTGATGGCGCATCTGAGAATGCAGCATATTCGACTTTTTGAACATTTGCACTTGGGTGTGGATTCGGCGTGCTTTGTGTAACAGATGTTCCTTCATAAGACGAAGCAGGTACGGATTGAACTGTCACAGCCTGTCCTTGCACATGGTTTACTGGCTTCTCCGCTTCGACAACTTTCGCAGCTGGCTGCTCACTTATCGAAAAGACTTTTTGAATCATATCCTTCCCAAATGTTAACGGAATAAATTGAATCATGTTTGAATCAATAAGATTTCCTACTCTTAAACGGAAGGATATTTCTAAAATAACCTCTTCATCAAATTCTTCTAGTTTCTTGGGCGGAAAACCAAGGATGTCGATCGTCGGAGGTGAAATATCTACTTTTTGACTGAACATAGTTGACATCGATGTCGCAGCAGATCCCATCATTTGATTCATGGCCTCTTGAACAGCACTTAGATGCAATTCTGAAAGTTCAGGCTCAAGAGCAGTACCGTCGCCCCCCATCATTAAGTTGGCAATAATTTTTGCATCATTCTCTTTAATCATCAACAAATTTTTACCGCGAATTCCCTCGGTATAATCCACATGTACAGCTACATGCTTTTCATTTATTACTTCTTCCATTTTGTCCTGCTCAATCACAGCAAGAGTAGGTGTGGTAATTTCAACCCGTTGGTTCAGTAAAGAAGATAAAGCCGTGGTCGAACTCCCTAAAGCGATATTTCCAATCTCCCCTAAAGCATCCTGCTCCATGGAGCTCAAAAAGTCATCAATCGATAACTCACTCTTATCATTCATTTGATTAAATAGTGTATTAATCTCATCTTGTGATAGTAACCCCTCGTTCATCCTATATGTCATCTCCTTCAGAGTGGATTGTTTGATCGATTTGGACTGCATATCGTCCTTTTTGAACGCCTGGGTTACCCAAAAATCTTGTCGCTTGATCTACTTTCACTTGAATTTTCCCGGTTTCGATCCCAATCACATCTCCAATCTGAAGGTTGTAAAGTTCGGAAATCGGTAAGGTGGCCCTGCCTAATTCAGCGATTACAGGCACGCCGATAGTGTCCAAGTTTTGTTTTATTTTATTCTCCTGAGGGTCAGTAGATTTCGACATAGTTGAAAGCCACTGATGCGTTGATAATTTGGGTAATACTGGCTCAACGATAAGATGGGGAAGGCAAAGCGTCATTCTCCCCGTTGTCTCTCCTATAGTAGTATGTAGTGCGATTACGATCACAGTGTCATTAGGAGAAGAAATTTGAACAAATTGCGGATTTGTTTCAATGCCATCCCATCTTACTTTAATATTTTCGATGTTTTTCCAGACACTTTGATACATGTCTGATGCACGTGAAAAAATTTTTTGCAAAAGAACCGTTTCTATTTCCGTTAACGTTCCGTTACGTGAAGAAGCGTACCCTTGACCTCCTAGTAACCTCTCAATTACTGCGTTGGCCACTTGGGGATTCACTTCCATAACCATTTTTCCATCCATCGGATTCACTTCAAATACGTTCAAAATGGTTCGCGAGGGGATAGACGCGATAAATTCTTGGTAGTTTACTTGATCTACCAGGTCAATTTCGATTTGAACGAAGGTTCTAAGTTGCGTTGAAAGATAGGATGTCAGCAATCGAGTGAAGTTCTCATGAATTCTTGTAATACTTCTTAGTTGTTCTTTGGAGTAACGCATTGCGCGTTTGAAATCATAAAGTTTTACTTTTTCATCCTTAACAGTTACATCGGATGCCTGAATATCCCCATTGTTTAGGGCGGATAACAGGGCATCTATTTCTTGTTGTGATAGTACATCTGCCAAAGGGCTACCCCCTAACTCTTCCCTGAGTTATGAATCATTTAAATTGCTATAATTAAGAAAATTATCGTTTTAAGTTCACTACTTCTTCCAAGATTGAATCCGCAGTGGTGATTGTCCTTGCATTTGCTTGGAAACCACGTTGTGCAACGATCATTTCTGTAAATTCTTCTGTTAAATCAACGTTTGACATTTCAAGGACACCTGAGACCATTTGACCGCCTTGATTTTCTTCAATTCTTCCAAAATCATTGGAACCTGAGTTTCCAGTTTCCTCAAACATTGTATTTCCAACCTTTTTTAAACCACCAGGGTTCGTGACAACAGCTGTAGCCAAAGAAATATTTTCATTCTGGAATGCATTAGAATCATTCAAGTAATAGCGGCCATAATTAGGGCTATTTCGATCCATTACCATTGCTAATTTTCCACTTCTTCCATCTTCACCTACCACGTTAATATAACCGTTAGAGTCAACAGAATATGAAGTAAATTTTAATGGTTCCGTTTCCTTACCATTAGCGTCAAGAATCACGTTCCCATTGGCATTACGATTACTTGTCTGATCAACAGAAATATTAATTGGAACTTGATGAATCGTTCCAGGTGTTCCAGCAGGAGAGCCAGATGGAGGATTTTCCACAGCAACCCCAGAGACATAAAATCCATTAGAATTCACCAAAGTACCATTTCCATCTCTTGTGAAATTACCCGCTCTTGTTAAATAATTTGCTCCACCGTTTGTCACAACAAAAAAAGCATCGCCATCGACAGCTAAATCGGTTCCAACGTTGGTGGTCATAGGACTCCCTGGTGTATGAATGGTATCAATTGCCCCAGTTCGAACCCCTAATCCGGTTTGCTTGGGGTTTACCCCACCATTTAGAGCCGTTGGTGCTGTAGCACCTGCGATATTTTGGTTTATGATATCTTGAAACATAACACGGTTCTTCTTAAAGCCAACAGTATTTACATTCGCAACATTATTTCCGATTACGTCCAGTTTCGTTTGAAAACCCTTCATGCCAGAAACTCCAGAGTAAAGAGACTTTAACATATAGTGTTCCTCCTAATTTCTTTTCTTATAGTGGGATTATTTCGTTTCTGTTGCTACTTGCTTTATTTCAGTAACGTTATTCATTGAGACTTTTTCATTACCAACTATATAAAAATAATTTCCATCTTGACTGGATACTCCAGTTACTACACCGGTTTTGGGTGCTGTTGCACCATCGGGTGTCCAGCTAATCTCTTTACCAATTACAGCTGCATACTGACTCATTTGGCTGCCTGCAAATTTATCAAACGCCTTATTCAAGTTCGTCATTTGTTCTAAAGAACTAAAAGTGGCCATTTGCGCAATAAAGTCTTTATCCTGTAGGGGACTAGAAGGATCTTGATGGGCCAATTGCGTGGTTAAGATACGCAAGAAATCATCTTTTCCAAGCACGCTTTTTTCTTCATATGGTTTCACATTATTATAGATGGAGGTATTATTAGAAACTGTTGTCACATCTACCCAATTACTCATTCATTCATTCTCCTTCCTAGGCAGTGAAATCGATTCGAGAAGTGGTATTGGGAGTGGGCCCCCTGTATGTAATCGATAAACTCTCTCGCTCTCGTTCGTTTTGTTCCGTCGATTCGTTTTGATCTTTTGAACCATCCTGTGAAGAGTTGTAGGTTCGCTGTTCACGTGATGAATGTGACGAACCATTTTGGGAAAAAGTTAATCCAGACTGATTTGGGTCCGCTGATACCTGGGATTGCTGTACGATATCTAGCTTTTGCACTTGAAGCCCAGCTTGCTGGAGTGCAGCTCTCAGGTGTTGTAACTGTCCTTCTAACACCTCTTTAGCTAGTGGTGTATCGGTCAATATTTCCGCTGATACCTGTCCGTGCAGAGAATTTACTTTTATCTCAATATGACCTAAATGTTCAGGATACAAAGAGAACTTAGCTTCCGTACTTCCTGACGGGCCATTAGATATCTTCATATTCCGGCTAATCCATTCACTAACTTCGGGAGCAAACTCAGAAACAGTAAGCTTTGGTGGAGGAGTCTCAACCGCTGACTGATTACTGGTTGCTTGCTGTTGATGAATAGTCATGAAAGGCTGTCCACTTACCTTGGACAGTTCATCCATATGTGGAGATCGTAGAGTCCGAACCACCCGATTTTCTTCAGGAACACGTGTAACGGAAGAGAAAATTACTTGACTTTTATCCAAACTCAACCCAGGTCTCGATACATTTAAATTGTTTTGCTCTATTTCCTTTAGCTTTAATCCTTCAGTTACGTTTTTTGAATTTAATTCATTCGAAATTATTTGGATTTTTTCTTTAATAATATCTGGAACGTGAAAGGATGCGCTTTCTATTTTCGAACTTAGATCGCTAATAATCGTGGTTAAGTTCTTTAAATCAATGTTATCCTCTGATGGTTTTGACCCACCCGTTGGAGAATCAAAAACTGGCTGTGCTTCCAGTGGTTGCTGTATTTGCTGAATTCGAGTAGCTAAAACAGTCAAAACTGCATCTAGTTTCTCCCAGTCTACTTCGCTCTCGTTCACAAGTCCCTCTTGAGTGGTTTCTTTACTCTCTTCAAGACTCACTGATTCCTTAACAGTAATTTCTCGACTTTGCTTCATCAGGCTAGATTCTAAGTCTTCTAAACTACCAGATTCACTTTTAGTTGCTTTTGTGCTGGATTTCAACCAATCAATATTCGTACTATCGCTTTGATTTACAATCAAAAACCCCGATCTCTTTTCCAATTCACTTATTTTCAACGGATCAGGCACGTCTTGCAAAGAAGCTGTATCTATCTTCTGCTCGTCTCTTTTGTTTGATTGCCCTAAAGAATTAAACATCGCTAATATCTGATCGAAGGAATTAACGGGATCTTCTGCTAGAGAGGCGGTCTGGGTTTTTCCCCCGTTTAACGATTTAGTTTGATTGATTTTGATATCAATTTGTGTGATACCCAAACAATTTCCCTCCTCTTAATTTTGATACATTACTTCAATTAATCTACATTATACCTTATTCACATGTATTCGTCATGAAAAATTTCTATTACCACAAATATTATTTTTTTCTTCAGAAAATTACTTTTTGATAGTTTTTGTATTTGTTTTTGAAACATAACAATAGAAAAACAGGTAGAAAAAACACTACCTGTTTCTATTTACTAATTATGAATTGA
>JAANMP010000081.1 GCA_011250595.1 Bacillus sp. MM2020_1
CTTTAATTTATACAATAAATGTCACATAATGTTCATATCTATAAAATCGAATTCTTTATTTGAGAATAATGTAAGGGGATTTAGAAATGACAGAATGGAAAGATGGAATCGCCAAAATTACGGTGCCGACTCCTTTTGCGGTCGGGGATGTCAATGTCTATTTGGTTAAAGGTGAGCGCTTAACACTCGTTGACGCGGGCGTAAAAACGGAACAGTCCTGGGAGTCGCTTAAGGAACAAATGGGGAAATTAGGATTAAGCCCATCCGATATCGAGCAGGTGATCCTAACACATCATCACCCTGATCATGTTGGGATGCTGGACTTTTTTCCGGATTCCTTAGAAGTATATGGTCATCATTTGAATGAACGGTGGATTCGTCAAACAGAAGGCTTTTTTCAAGTACAAGAAGAATTCTTCCGTGTCCACTTTCTAGAGTTTGGTCTGCCTGAGGAATATTTTCCGTTACTTTCTAAGTTAAGAAAAACATTGAAATATTCATGTAACCGCTCATTGACTGGACATCTTGTTGAGGGAATGAGACCTCTTGGGCTTAGTGAGTGGCAGGTCATTGAAACCCCAGGTCATGCCCAAAGCCAAATTGCCCTCTACCGGGAAAAGGATGGGGTTTTGATTGGCGGAGATTTAATCTTAGCCCATATTTCGCCGAATCCCTTGCTTGAGCCGCCTGCTCCCGGTGAAACAGAACGTCCGAAGCCGCTGCTGCAGCATAATGACTCCATGAAGAAGCTGCTATCGTATCCGATTCAATGTGTCTACACAGGTCATGGCGAGGAAGTCTACAAGTTAGCAGAGCTGATTGAAAAGCGGCTGACACGCCAACACGAGCGAGCAATGACGGTCCATAGCTGGTTAAAAGAAGAAGAGCTGACCGTATTTGAAATTTGTAAACGACTGTTCCCGTCTGTTTATCAGCGCGAACTGATGCTGACCATTTCGGAAACAGTAGCACAACTTGACTATTTATCATCTATCGGGGAGATTAGTAGTAGGGATACTAAGCCCATGCTTTATCAAGCTAATTTATAAACAGCGGCGGATCAACTCAGATGAGGTGTAGAAATGGTTAGGGAACAATTAAAAGGTAGGAATATCGTGATTACAGGTGCATCGGGAGGAATCGGCGCGGAAATCGCCAAGCTATGTGCATCAAGCGGTGCCCATCTTGTGCTATTAGCACGGAGCATAGGGAAACTCGAGCAACTGCGAATGGACCTCCAGCAAAAGCATCAGGTGAAAGTGGATGTTTTTCAACTGGATGTATCTGATACAGCTCAGGTACAGGCGGTTTTTCAACAGATTTTTGACACCATCGGAGATATTGATATTCTTGTCAATAATGCCGGCTTTGGAATTTTCAAGGAAGCTCATTTGGCGACAATGGATGAAATCAAGAGAATGTTTGATGTCAATGTTGTCGGGCTTATGGCCTGCACAAGCATGGTGCTGCCAAAAATGCGCGAAAGACGCTTCGGCCATATTATTAATATTGCTTCACAAGCTGGGAAAATTGCCACTCCTAAATCGAGTGTTTATTCAGCCTCGAAGCATGCCGTGCTCGGATACACGAATTCACTGCGAATGGAGCTTTCCGATTATAATGTACAAGTGACTTCGGTGAACCCTGGGCCAATTGCCACTGATTTTTTTAATATTGCCGATGAAAAAGGCACCTATGTTAAAAATGTGCAAAGATTTATGCTTCAGCCTGAATATGTCGCCCAAAAAGTCGTTGATAGTATGCTGACGAAAACCAGGGAGATTAATTTGCCGCGCTGGATGAATATGGGAAGCGTTGTGTACGTCCTCTTCCCTCGGCTGTTTGAGCGCCTTGGCAAGCGTGCGTTCAATCAGAAATAGACAATAAGTGTTAAAGCCTCTGTTTCAGGGGCTTTTGTTTTGGAAGTGTAGTTAACCCGTTAAAAATTCATACACTGTATCATTAATCACTTCATATAAATCTGCAGCTGGTTCGTCCTCTTTCAATTGAAGAATTCGATTCGTAAGCTCCTCCAAATCCTTATCACCAATAGGCGTGAAATCCGCTACATAATATTGTTTAAAACAATTTTTTATCATTTTAACCACTAGCTTTTTATCCATCAACATGCACCTCACAAATCATTATACTATTTTTCACCTCACTTCCATAAAAGAATAGTGTCAAAAAATTTCCATTGAATACGAACGCATATTCGCTTATGATAATGAGTATAATAAAAAGGAACGAATGTTCGATACTCTGATTGTGAGGGAAAGCCATGGTGGATTACAGCGCACTGCCGCAAAATAAAATTTTATGTGTCGACATGAAGAGCTTTTATGCCAGCTGTTCGGCTGTCATGCGGGGTCTTGACCCAATGGAGTGTTATTTAGCGGTTGTCGGTCAAAAAGAGCGGCAGGGAAGTATTGTCCTCGCTGCTTCGCCCCGTATGAAAAAAGAATTTGGAATCAAAACGGGTTCCCGGATGTTTGAAATTCCAAACGACCCCAGGATTGAAATTGTCGAGCCGAAAATGGCAACGTATTTGCGGATTGCCACCGAAATTTCTCGTGTCTTTAACCGCTATGTCCCCAAAGAAGCCATTCATGTCTATAGCGTCGATGAAAGCTTTATTAAAGTGGATGGTGCCATTCATTTGTGGGGGGATGCACACACGATTGCCAAAAAAATAAGGGATGATATAGAGCGGGAGTTTCAACTGCCGTGTGCCGTTGGAATTGGTCCTAACATGTTACTGGCGAAGCTTTGTCTTGATCTTGATGCTAAGAAAACAGGAGTGGCTGAGTGGACATATGAAGACGTTCAAACAAAGCTTTGGAATGTGTCACCGCTCAGGGAAATGTGGGGGATTGGCAGGCGTGTTGAAAAAACATTAAATGGAATGGGCATTTTTACTGTCGGGCAGCTAGCTCGCTATGATTTAGAAAAGCTCGAAAAGAAATTTGGCATCATGGGGAACCAGCTTTATCATCATGCCTGGGGGGTTGATCTTTCTGAGTTGGGTGCGCCGCTTATCCAAGGGCAGATTAGCTTTGGAAAAAGTCAAATTCTTTTAAGGGACTACAAGGAGGAAGCGGAAATTAAGACGGTCATTTTAGAAATGTGTGAGGAAGTGGCAAGGCGGGCACGAACGCATCGAAAGGCAGGGAGAACAATCAGTCTCGGGGTCGGCTACAGCCAGGATGAATTTGGCGGCGGTTTTCATCGCTCAAGAACGATCGGGCAGCCAACCAATGTGACGATGGAGCTTTACCGTGTTTGTCTGGAATTATTTCATGAGCATTATACCGGAAAGACGGTACGGCAAATTTCGATTGCCATCAGCAATATTGTTGATGACCTCGAGCTCCAGCTTGATCTTTTCGACATGGGTGCCTATAAGAGACGCGAGCTTGGCTATGTAGTCGATACTCTGCGCAAACGCTTTGGCTCTGGTTCCTTGCTGCGTGCGGTTTCGTATACAGCTGCCGGAACCGCTAAGCATCGGGCCACGTTAGTTGGAGGACATAAAAGATAGGGGGGAAGAGCCGTATGATTCGCGACCGCGGAAGAATCAAATGGACATCGATGATGCTTCCTGAGCATGTGAAATTGCTCAGAGATTGGGTGAAGGAAGATCGGTACGAACAGAAACGAGAAATGGATGAACAGCAGTTGGAGCTCATGAACGAAACCTTGTCTGAAGCGATTGAGTATGACCAGTACGTGACAATTACCCATTACCGGAATCGGAACTATGAAATCGTGATTGGCAAAATTCATTACTGGGATGAACTGACGCAAAGGCTTCATGTGATCGATCACTTTAAAGAGGTGCACCGGATTCCGGTAGATGCCATTGCTGACATCCGAATGACGGAGATCTAAATCAATGAGCAAAGAAGAATCAACCTCACGTAACATGTGGTACAATCACCATATGCTAAACAGAGGGGAGCAATAAACGTGGAGATTAATATAACTGCAGCAGCAGCTGAAAAAATAAATGAAAGACTTAATAATCGAGACGGCTACTTAAAGCTAAAATACGATACAGACGACTGTGGCTGTGCCGTTAATGGGGTAGTGGCTTTGTGGTTTATACCAGAGTTAGAAACTGATGACATTGCAATCGAAACAAATGACCGGACGGTTTATGCAGAAAAATCAAAAATGGTCTTTTTCGATGAGCAAATGAAAATTGATTTTTCGCAAGCATCAAATTGCTTTCAACTAAAGAGTCCGCAGCAAATCTTAAATGGCCATATGAGTTTAATCATTAAAGAAAAAACAGACTGATCCATGAGGTAACGGGTTCTGTTTTGAGGTGCTTTTCTTAATACGTGCCGAAATGACAGTTGTATTGGCATCGTTATTGGTATATAAAAAAGTAAAATAGGCGGAATCTCTCAGACTGTTGAGAAAGTGGTTTTATGCAACACAATCCTGCCTGTTCCAGGAGGAGCAAATTCGAACTAGATAAATGAAATTAGTAGATAAGACAGAATTCCCCTGTTGAGATTGCTTGGCTAGGTGCCTAGCAATCTTCTTTAGGTTCTGTGCCACTGCCGTCATGAGTGCTTGTTCCTGGGTTTTCTCTTTTCCCCGGAACCGGCAACGGCGAAGCCCGTGGAGTGTTTTAGCATCCGCGAAGCTTCGCTCTATGGTTTGGCAACGTAATTGGTATATGTTATTCCCAATCTCACTTTGGCGGTTTTGGACTACCTTTTCCTTGTACGTTTCCCATATATGGCGTTGTATAACCCTTTGCTTATTCGCACTTGAGGTACATTGTTCTAGGAAAGGGCATTCCTTGCATACATCCGAATCCGACCGATACTCTTTATACCCCTGACGGTTTGTAGTGCCATAGATTAATGTTTTACCTGCTGGGCAAATATAGACATCGTGTTCAGTGTCGTAAGTGAATTGGGATTTAGAAAACTTGCCAACTGTGTTAGGAGCTTTACGCTCTGCAATGACAGGGAAAAGGTTCATTTCCAGTGTCGTTTTACAAATGTGAGCCGTGAAGTAACCCGAGTCCAAAGCCACTGATTCCAAGGTCTTTCCAAAACCAAATTTGTTAATCTGACTTTTCAGTCGTTCCAAATAAACGGTTGCATCGTTGACGTTGCCGGGGGTCACAAATACATCTGTAATAATATTGAATTTGTGGTCGACAGTACGATGATCCAAAAAGAAAAAACCTTCTGGCTTTCCCTTACGGTTCATAAATCCGCATTCAGGATCCGTAGTACTTTTTTTAAGTTTCTTTTCTGTTGTATCCTCCCCGGCTGGAGGTAAGGGCTTTTTTCCGTTTGCTTCACGATCCTCGTTCACTGCTTTTTCGAGTTCTACCAAATACTCTTGCGGTTGGTCTGTCACTACCTGCATGGTATATGCATTTTTGTTAGCATTGGCCTGGATATGCGTAGAATCTGAAATGAGGAGACGCCCAGCCACCATATTATGATGAATCGCTAAATGTACCACTTCATCAAAGATTTCCTGAAAGACGGTTGTACCTTTAAACCGGTTATTTCGATTCCAACTGATAGTTGAATGATCAGGCACAGAATCTGAAAAACTCAATCCTAAAAACCATCTATATGCAGCATTAGGGATGATTTCTTGCTCTAACTGTCTTTCGGAGCGGATGCCATAAAGATATCCGATTAGCATCATTTTGAACAATGCAACGGGATCAAGCGAAGGTCTTCCCTTGGTTTCACTGTAAAAGGGACGCACTCTTTCTCTGATGAAGGAAAACTCTACGTGTTCATTAATTAACCGAAGGAGGTGGTTCTCAGGAACCAATAATTCTATATCTACTAGTTCAAGTTGGCTTGTTTTAGATTGAGTCGAATTCGTACGATTTAGCAAGATAGTCACGCCTTCCAGGTATTTTCTATAACCAAATTATACCACATTAACGCGTTAATGTGGTGAAAAAACATGACTTTCTCAACAGCCTGAATTTTTCCGTCTATTTATCAGCTCGGGAGCTTAACCCGATACCCCAATCGATAAGTGCGGAATGATGTCAATTGCTATGTCAAAGTTAATGAAATTTCGTAGAAACCTTGATAAATAAAGAAAAAAACGTATGCCAATTCATACGTCAATTCTTGTGTCTTTTAATAAGAAAGCACCCGAAAACGGAACCCTTGATCCATGATGGATAGTCTGTTTTTAGCTTGGCAATGGATGATCAACATATTTTTGTAAAAATTCATCAATCACTCGTTCATAATCGGCACGGTTTTCATTAAAGGACTGGGCATGGCGGCCGTTCGCTGCTAAAAAGAGCATTTTAGGACCCTTTTTATGCTCAAATAAATCCTTTGTCATGGTAGGGAGAATAAAATCATCCTTTTGGCTGTGAATAAACAAAATCGGATGTTTGATATTTTCAATGACCGAAATCGGAGAAACATTTCGGATCGAATATTTGTCCCGAAGGCGTAAAAGGGCATCCCCAAGCGGTAGCAAAAGACCAGGGATAAGCTTGAAGTCTTTTTTAATCAAATAAGCAAGCTGCTCCTTAAAATCTGAAAATGGGCAATCGGCAATATAAAAATCTGCCCCATCCTCAAGGAGTCCAGCATATAAAAGCATGGTAGCGGCACCCATCGATTCGCCATGAATCCCAAGTTCGAGCTGAGGTCCTTTTTCTTTTTTGAGCCAATCGACGACGGTCTTTAAATCAAATTTTTCATAATGACCAAAACTAGTTGTTTTACCGCCAGATTCCCCGTGACGACGATGGTCATAAATTAACGTATTAAACCCGCGCGCTAAAAACATATTCGCATATTTAATCGAATTAATTTTCGTTTCGGTTACTCCATGAGAAATAATGATATAGCGGTTGGTCTGATGCGGTTCTACGAGATGGGCTTTAATCGTGTATCCAAAAGGTGAAGAAATATCAACCTCCCGTTTTGGGAGAGAATCAAATTCATCGGGATTATACCGGCCGGCCTCTTTTTCACGCCTTAAAATTAATTCCTCATCCTTCTTTTTCATATACATGAGACGGTTTGTAAAATACAAACCAAGAGATAACCAGAAAAACAACAAAACAAACAAAGTTCGAAATGCCTTCCTCACCAATTGGCACCTCCCGTAGAATTTAATATAACATATGTAAGATAAGTACAAAGCGCCCATAAATTAACAGTTTTAATTGTAACACAAAGAAAACCGCTGATACCAATGAGCGGTTTCTGAGTTTTGAGAAATTTACTGCTCTGCGTTTTGTCGTTTCGTAGGGTGGATTGCTTTTTCGACTTCTTCAGCGGCAATAACCCGCTGACCTCCATCTGCTGCGTCTGCATAGTTTTTTCCCTTTTGGCTGGAACCTTTATCACGTTTTTGGCTCAAAATAATCAGTCTCCTTTCAAGCTAGTCTCAATTAATAAGGTGCATTAGTAGAGAACTAATTATTCACAAAAAGTAAATTTAGCATTCATTTACCAGCTGCGACAATCATACTTTCATCGTAGTGGTACTAATTTTTAAAAAGCAAGAATAATAGGAATTTTGACAAAATAAGAGGATTTTCTGCGTGATTACTAGAAATAGTAAAGGAAAAAGAGATGAAGGAGGGAAAGCAGGATGAAGAAAATTTGTACATCTTTTCAGGATGCAGTTGCCGACATACATGATGGAGCTACTTTAATGGTTGGTGGATTTGGATTGTGCGGCATTCCGGAAAACCTGATTCTTGCACTCGCTGAAAAAGGCGTGAAGGATTTAACGGTTATTTCGAATAACTGCGGAATTGATGAGTGGGGTTTAGGACTGCTATTAAATAATAAACAAATCAAAAAAATGATTGGCTCCTATGTCGGTGAAAATAAAGAGTTTGAAAGACAGGTTCTAACTGGTGAACTCGAAGTAGAATTGACGCCTCAAGGCACGCTAGCTGAAAAAATTAGGGCTGGCGGCGCGGGGATTCCAGCATTTTATACACCTGCAGGGGTAGGAACGCCGATTGCTGAGGGGAAGGAAACGAAAATTTTTAATGGGAGAGAATACCTTCTAGAAGAGGCACTAACTGCCGATTTTAGCCTTGTTAGGGCGTGGAAGGGTGACAAGATGGGGAATCTTGTTTACCACAAAACAGCACGAAACTTTAATCCGATGATTGCAGCGGCGGGTAAAGTGACGATTGCTGAAGTGGAAACACTTTATGAAATTGGTGAGTTGGATGCTAATTTTATTCATACCCCAAGTATCTATGTTCAAACAATGATCGAAGGAGTACAAGAAAAACGAATTGAGAGATTAACAGTCAGAAAATAGTTTAGGGGAAGGGAGAGAGTAGAATGACTAATGAAAAAGTCTCTGTCAGAGAGAGAATTGCAATTAGGGCAGAGAAGGAAATAGAGAATGGCTTTTATGTAAACCTTGGCATCGGTATGCCAACTCTCGTAGCCAATTATATGTCAGCAAATAAACAGGTTGTATTGCAATCTGAAAATGGTCTCCTTGGTATCGGCCCATATCCCGGTGCGGATGAGGTGGACCCGGATTTAATCAATGCAGGTAAAGAAACCGTTACGGCAATTAGTGGTGCAGCCTATTTCGATAGCGCGGAATCGTTTGCGATGATTCGCGGTGGACATGTCAATTTGGCCATCCTTGGTGGAATGGAAGTATCCGAAACAGGTGATTTAGCGAATTGGATGATCCCTGGAAAGATGATTAAAGGCATGGGTGGCGCTATGGACCTTGTTCATGGTGCCCAAAAAATAATTGTAATCATGGAACATGTCAATAAAAAAGGCGAATCCAAAATATTGAAACAGTGCACGCTTCCTCTAACAGGTAAAGGGGTAGTCAATCGGATTATCACTGAGCGCGCAGTCATGGATGTAACGGATTCAGGGCTAAGGCTTGTGGAAGTTGCTAAAGGGTATACTGTTGAGGACGTTGTCAATTCAACCGAAGCCACATTATCTGTGGACGAAAATGTAGTACTTGACGCTTATTAAATAAAACGAGTAAGAGCAGGCTGACTATGATTAAGCATAGCCTGCTTTTTTATATGGGCGATGCTTGGTGACATGGTATAATATAAATGAAATTTTGATGATGGAGGCGTTTTGAATGAAAAAGCAATCTAAACAAAAAAATCAATCGAAACCCAAAAAAGATGAATCAGCGGTCACGCTTGGCGATATGATTAATCCAAATTTATTCAAACAACTAAAAGAACAACAGGAGCAGCTGAAAGCAGCAGAAGAAAGAAAAAAAGAAGAAGAAGAAAAGATAAAGCGGGAAGAGCGAAGACTAAAAGAAAAAAACAAATCATTTGCAGAACTATTAAATGAGAGCGGCATGAACTGGAAGGAATTTAAATAAAACAATATAAAGAGGAGGGCGTACGAACGCTCTCCTTTTAACGATGTTCTTTATAAATGCCAGCCTTCGTTAACTCTCTAATTACTGAAACTTCTTTCTCAGACAGCGGTTGACTTCTGGCAGCCTTCGCATTACTCCGAATTTGTTCAGGACTACTTACGCCAGCAACAACAGAGGCAACGGCAGGATTTACTAGATTATACTGAAGGGCTATTTCAGTAAAGGGACGTGAGGGTGCTAATTTTTCCTTCAGTAATGGCAAGACTTCATTTAACTCGCTGAAGCTGTAATCTTGAAAGCCTTTTTCAGATACCTTCTCAAGCATTTTTTCACTTAAAAGACCTTTTGCGAGAGGGCCGCGGGTCACAACGCTTACCCCATGTTCCTCTAGAAATGGTAATGCTTCTTCCTCAGGGCGTCGGTCCAAGATACTATATTGCATCATTACTGAGACAATATTAGACTTTTTAACATATTCCCTTATTACATTTGGTCGAATGGATGAAATGCCGTAGTAACGAATATAGCCTTCCGCTTTTAATTCTTCGAATGCTTCAATCGTTTCCTCAATAGGATCATTAATTGTCCCGCCATGCAATTGATAAAGGTCGATATAGTCAGTACCCAGTCGGTTAAGACTTTGTTTGACTTCTTCCTTTATATAGGACTTTGACGGGTCCCATGACCATCCCTTTTTATCTTGACTCCAACGGTTTCCAACCTTTGTTGCAATAATGACGTTTTCACGGACTTCCTTCAATGCTGTCCCAACTATTTTTTCATTTTCACCAAAATCATATAAATCAGCTGTATCAAAATAATTGATCCCTTCCTCAAGTGAGGCCTCAATAATTTTTCTCGCTGTTTTCTCCTCAGTTCCAATCGACATACAGCCAAGACCTAATTCGGTTACATACAAATCTGAATTTCCAAGTTTTCTTTTTTTCACAATATCACCCGTCCTTTTTTACAATTTTAATAAAGAAAAGGACAGACTACAATCGAAAGACATTATTTTGGGTTCACCTTTTTAACCCATTCGGAAACGGTGAGATGATCTTTGTTGTATTCTTTTAGTTTCTCTAGTACTTCCCAGCCTTTCCCAACAAGAATGATTCCTTTCTCATGAACGTACACCTTCATCCATACCCCTCCAAATAAAGTATGGTAAAATGTATGAGCAGATTAAAGGAATAGAACAGGAGTGACCCATATGAGCAATCTCGAAGAAAAAACGCTTCATAGTGAAGAAATTTTCTCTGGAAAAGTCATTAGTCTTCATTTACAGGAAGTTGAGCTTCCGAACGGGAAACAATCGAAACGGGAGATTGTAAAACATCCCGGGGCTGTTGCTATTTTAGCCATTACTGATGATAAAAAAGTCGTAATGGTCGAGCAATATCGGAAGGCACTAGAACGGACCATTGTTGAAATTCCCGCAGGAAAGCTGGAAAAAGGCGAAGAACCTGCACTTTGTGCCCGCCGTGAACTAGAGGAAGAGACAGGTTATGAGTGCGAGAGCCTTGAATGGCTCACTTCCTTCTACACATCACCAGGATTTGCTGATGAAATTGTTCATGTCTATGTTGCGACAGGACTTACAAAAAAAGAAAATGCAGCCGCACTTGATGAGGATGAGTTTGTCATTCTTAAGGAATTGACCCTTGAAGAAGCTGTCCAATATGTAAAAGAACAAAAAATATATGATGCTAAGACGATATTTGCAGTTCAGTATTTACAATTACAAGAGGCGTTGGAAAAAAAATGAATCGTTACTATGTAGATTTACATATACATATTGGACGAACCTGGACAGGGAAACCCGTAAAAATAACGGGTGCCAAGTCATTAACGTTTACGAATATCATTGAACACGCACGACATGAGAAAGGGCTTAATATGGTTGGAATCATCGATAGCCATTCGCCCGAAGTCATTCTTGAAATGGAGAGTCTAGTTCAAAGTGGGGATGTGGTGGAACATCCAAATGGGGGCTTAATGTTTGGTGATTTAACCGTTATTCCTGGTTCAGAATTAGAGATTTATGATGAGCAATGCAATGGTCCAATTCATCTACTTAGTTATTTTCCGAATCTCTCTGTCATGAGGGAGTTCTCCACATGGCTGTCCGGTCACTTGAAAAATATTCAATTGAGCTCACAAAGAATATATGTGACGGGTCTTACTTTGCAAAAGAAGGTCAAAGAGTTAGGTGGGATCTTCATTCCTGCTCATGTCTTCACGCCCTTTAAAAGTTTATATGGAAAAGGAGTCAATCAATCACTAACAGAGGTATTAGACCCGGAATTGATTGACGCGATTGAACTTGGTTTAAGCTCCGATACGAATATGGCGGATCAAATAAAGGAATTACATGATTATACGTTTGTAACAAATTCTGATGCCCATTCCCTTGCAAAAATTGCCCGTGAATATCAGGTCATTGCGATGAAGGAACCAACATTTCTAGAATTGCAGAAAGCCTTAAAGAATGAGGATGGACGAAAAATTATCGCAAATTATGGTCTTGATCCATTGCTTGGTAAATACCATAAAACAGTTTGTGCCCAGTGCCATCATCCTGCTGCTGATGAGGATCAAATATGTACGCAATGTGGAAATAAGAAAATTATCAAAGGTGTAGCTGACAGAATCCTTGAACTGAAAACTGCCGAACAAGGTCCTAAAGACCGTCCGCCCTATATCCATCAAGTCCCACTTGAGTTTATCCCTGGTTTAGGGCCGCGCTTACTGGAGAAATTGGTGGATCATTTTGGCAGCGAGATGGCAATTTTGCACGATGTACCCTATGAAGGGTTGAAAGAGGTTGTCCCGGAAAGAATCGCCGACCTTATCCTGAAAGCCAGGGAGGGTAAAGTAAATCTAGCAGCCGGCGGCGGTGGGAAATACGGAAAAATTTCTGATTAAAAAAATTGAACCCCGGTAGCTTATGGCTATCGGGATTTATTATGTAATCTATTAAATTTTGAGCATAGAAATACTAGACTGGCATACAATGTATTAACTGAACTGAGAAGAGTAGGGGGATACGCAAATGAAAAAACGATTGTACCAGTCCGATGCCGCTAGTTATTTCCGTGAGCATTCCTCAATTTTTTTGTTTATTGTCGTTTTATTTTTAATGGGAGTAATTTTTGGAGCAATTGTCGTAAACAGTATGAGCATTACTCAGAAGGAAGATTTATTCTATTATCTATCACAATTTTTTGGCCAAGTATCGAGCGGCAGGGAAGGCGAAGACAATGATTTATTCTTACAAAGCTTTTTCCATAACAGCAAGTTTATTGGTCTTATGTGGATACTAGGGATTTCCATTATCGGTCTTCCCGTTATACTTATTCTATTATTTATTAAAGGAATGGTAGTTGGGTTTACCGTTGGTTTTCTAGTCAGTCAAATGGGCTGGCAGGGCTTTATGCTTGCCTTTGTTTCGATCTTGCCTCAGAATCTGATCATTATTCCTGTGTTCATCATGATGGCAGCATTATCAGTAATTTTCTCACTTCGAATGATCAAAAAGCAATTTATGAAAAAATATGCACAGCCTATACTTCCCTTTTTTAAGGGATACATTTTCACCTTGTTTGTAGCAGTAATATTTATAGTTGCTGCATCTGGAATAGAGGCATATCTCTCACCATGGTTAATGAAAACTGTCATAAGTTCAACTATTTTAAAGTAACTACCATATAATAATTATTATAAAAAATGTTTATTGCAGTTTATAATAATTTTATTTTGATTCTCAATTGTCATCTGTTATAATGAGAATTAACAGTGGCGAGGGAGGGGCTTCAGGATGGAAACTAGGATTGAAAGAATTAAGAAACAGTTGCATTCAGCAAGTTATAAATTAACACCTCAGCGTGAGGCAACCGTTCGAGTTTTATTAGAAAATGAAGAGGATCATTTAAGTGCGGAAGATGTATACCTCCTCGTAAAAGAAAAATCGCCTGAAATTGGTTTAGCAACAGTTTATCGAACGCTTGAATTATTAACAGAGTTAAAAATCGTGGATAAAATAAATTTTGGGGACGGGGTTTCCCGTTATGACCTTCGCCAGGAAGGTGCCGCCCATTTTCATCATCATCTTGTTTGTATTGAATGTGGTGCCGTTGATGAAATTCAAGAGGATTTACTTGAAGATGTTGAATCCGTTGTGGAACGCAAATGGAATTTTAAAATAAAAGATCATCGCCTCACTTTTCATGGAATTTGTTACCGATGCCAGGATAAAGACAAAGAGGTAGAAAAAGTAGATTAATCAATGAAAGCTCCTTGAAAGGGCTTTTTCTTTTTTTGATTAAAGTTGATGAAACGGAACTTCCCCTTTAATACCAATCACTAGGTATAAAATTTGTCTATTTTGGCATACATTTTACTAGACGAAGGAAATTGGGGGAAGTGAGATGATTTCATTTATTAAAGCTGCACTAAAAACCTTAAAAGTTTTTATAATATTCACAGGATGCACGATTCTTTTCTATTATGGTATCATGTTGGTGAATGAAGAATATCAAAATTATCATCGCTATGACGAACCTGAAGGAGCTGCACTTAAAGTTTCGAGCGCAGTGCATGAGGATTCTTCCTTGTTAGATCGGCTGATGTGGTTTTATTTAAATGGGGAGTAAATACGATGGACGAGCAATTAAAGGCTTTTTTGAATTATTTATTCATTGAAAAAGGTTCAGCCCAAAACACAATTATGGCGTATGAGCGAGATTTACAAAGCTATCTTCGTTATTTGAAAAATGTTGAATCCGTCCTTTCTTTAAATGATGTACAACGTGTACATATCGTACACTTTTTAAGATTTCTAAAAGAACAGGGGAAATCCTCGAAAACATTGGCACGGCACATCGCCTCTGTCCGTGCATTTCATCAATTTTTATTAAGGGCCAAGGCAACAGGTCAAGACCCATCTGTTCAAATTGAGACACCAAGACTTGAAAGGTCACTTCCTAATGTTTTGAGTTTGCAAGAAGTAGAAACTCTGATGGAAACACCAAACCTAGAGGATCATTTTGGGATAAGAGACAAGGCCATGCTTGAACTGCTTTATGCTACAGGTATCCGTGTTAGTGAATTAATAGGACTTGAGATTGATAATGTCCAGTTAACGATGGGGTTTGTTCGTTGTAACGGAAATAAAGAACGAATTATACCGATTGGGCGAGCAGCAGCTGATGCTATAAAACAGTACCTGGATTATGGAAGACCTCGATTTATTTCCATGAAGCAAGAGGACAATGCTTTGTTTTTAAACCATCAAGGAAAGCGGTTGACACGCCAAGGATTTTGGAAAATATTAAAAAAACTTGCCAAAGAAGCCGGAATAGAAAAAGAACTTACACCACATACTCTTCGTCATTCATTTGCAACGCATTTGTTAGAAAATGGTGCTGATTTAAGAGCAGTCCAGGAAATGTTAGGTCATTCTGACATCTCAACAACACAAATCTATACACAAGTATCGAAAACAAAGATCAAAGACGTATATAGCAAATTCCACCCCCGAGCTTAATAGAATGTGAGTTTCGTATCTAAAAATATAATTGTCAAAAAGCTGCCTAAATTTTGGCGGCTTTTTTCTTGTAATTTCTGAAACATTTAGTACAATAGAGATGTCAGACTTCTGACGAATATAATTTTATCTAATTTTCATAAACATATATAATGAGGGCAACATATTTATGTGTAATTTTTTATTTGCAAACGTTTTCTATGGATAAAGGAGGAAGAGTTGAATGGCTGCAAATATATATAAACGTATTTTTATAATCGTAATGGACTCGGTAGGCATTGGGGAAGCGCCGGATGCTGAAAAGTTTGGTGACAAAGGTGCAGATACTTTTGGACATATTGCGGAGCGAATGAACGGTCTTAACATGCCGAATATGGGCAAGTTGGGCTTAAGCAATATCCGTGAAATAAAAGGTATTGATAAAGCAGAGAAACCATTAGCATATTTTACAAAAATGATGGAGGCTTCCAACGGGAAGGATACCATGACAGGTCACTGGGAAATCATGGGTTTGAATATTCAAACCCCATTCCGAGTGTTTCCGGAAGGTTTCCCGGATGAGCTTCTTTCTGAATTAGAAAAACGTACGGGCCGTAAAATTATCGGCAATAAACCTGCAAGCGGTACGGAAATCCTTGTGGAGTTGGGCGAAGAGCATATGAAGACCGGGGCATTGATTGTCTATACTTCTGCAGATTCGGTCCTTCAGATTGCTGCCCATGAAGAAATTGTTCCCATTGAGGAGCAGTATAAAATCTGCAAAATTGCACGTGAATTGACACTGGATGAGAAGTACATGGTTGGCCGTGTTATTGCGAGACCTTTCTTGGGAGAACCAGGGAATTTTAAACGGACTTCTAACCGTCATGACTATGCATTAAAACCATTCGATCGTACCGTAATGAGTGAATTAAAAGATGCTGGGCTTGACGTAATTGCGATCGGAAAAATATCTGATATTTATGATGGAGAAGGTGTTACTCAATCACTTAGAACCGTTTCTAATATGGATGGTATGGATAAGTTAGTAGAAACATTGGATATGGATTTTACCGGCATTAGTTTTGTAAATCTAGTTGATTTTGATGCCTTATACGGCCATCGCCGTGACCCTGAAGGCTATGGAAAAGCACTCGAAGAATATGATGCACGCCTTCCAGAAGTGTTTGCAAAAATGAAAGAAGACGACCTATTAATGATTACAGCAGACCATGGAAATGACCCTATTGCACCAGGTACAGACCATACACGGGAATATGTACCATTACTTGTTTATTCAAAGAGCATGGGCGAAGGGAAAGAGCTCCCAATTAGAGAGACCTTTGCTGATCTTGGGGCAACTGTCGCTGAAAATTTCAATGTGAAACTGCCGAACTTTGGAAAAAGTTTTTTAAACGAATTAAATTCAAAAGGGGTATAAAAATGAATGCTGAAAAAATTCAAAATGCCGCAGGATTCTTAAAACAAAAATATGCAACTACTCCCAAGATTGGACTTATTTTAGGATCCGGACTTGGTGTACTAGCGGATGAAATTGAGAACCCTGTTAAGATTCCATACAATGAAATACCTGACTTCCCAGTTTCTACGGTTGAAGGTCATGCAGGACAATTAGTATTTGGATTATTAAGCGGGGTAGAGGTTATTGCCATGCAGGGACGTTTCCATTTCTATGAAGGGTATAGTATGGAAAAAGTAACCTTTCCAGTTCGCGTCATGAAGGAACTAGGTGTTGACATGTTAATCGTTACGAATGCAGCTGGCGGAGTAAATGAAAGCTTTTCTGCAGGAGATTTAATGATAATATCTGATCACATTAATAATATGGGCACCAATCCATTAATCGGACCGAATGATTCTAAGTTAGGTGTCCGCTTTCCTGATATGTCAGAGGCATATACGAAAGAATTACGTAGTGTAGCAAGAGAAATTGCGGATCGCTTAAATATCAGCGTCAAAGAGGGTATCTATTTCGGAAACCCTGGACCTGTTTATGAAACGCCTGCAGAAATACGAATGGTACGTACTTTGGGCGGAGATGCAGTCGGAATGTCGACTGTTCCAGAAGTAATCGTTGCCCGGCACAGTGGGATGAAGGTTCTTGGTATTTCTTGTATTTCGAACATGGCGGCAGGTATTCTTGACCAACCCCTTACCCATGATGAAGTTATTGAAACAACCGAAAGAGTGAAAGCTGACTTTCTTCAATATATAAAAGAAATCGTAAAAACAATTTCGTAAAGGGTGATTATGATGAGAATGGTTGACTTAATTGAGAAAAAAAGAGATGGGCAGGAACTATCCACCGAAGAAATTAATTTTATTATTAATGGATATACCGATGGGTCGATTCCAGATTATCAAGTTAGCGCCTTAACGATGGCAATCTTTTTTAAAGGGATGACTGAACAGGAAAGAGCCGATTTGACAATGGCGATGGTCAATTCAGGCGATCAAATTGATTTATCACAAATTGAAGGCATTAAAGTGGACAAACATTCTACTGGCGGTGTAGGTGACACAACTACACTTGTCCTTGGGCCACTTGTTGCTGCACTTGGGGTACCCGTAGCAAAAATGTCCGGACGCGGATTGGGTCACACCGGAGGAACAATTGATAAATTAGAAGCAGTAAAAGGCTTCCATGTTGAAATTGAAAATGAAGAATTTATTGAACTCGTTAATAAAAATAAGATTGCTGTTATTGGTCAGAGTGGAAATTTAACTCCTGCAGATAAGAAACTTTATGCATTACGTGATGTTACCGCAACTGTAGATAGCATTCCATTAATCGCAGGTTCTATCATGAGTAAAAAAATTGCTGCTGGTGCAGATGCCATCGTTCTTGATGTAAAAACCGGAGCAGGAGCATTCATGAAGACACTTGATGATTCTCGAGAGTTAGCAAAAGCTATGGTGCGAATTGGAAATAACGTTGGCAGAAAAACAATGGCGGTTATTTCTGACATGAGCCAGCCACTGGGGTTTGCAATCGGTAACGCCCTCGAAGTAAAAGAAGCAATTGATACATTAAAAGGGGAAGGCCCTGAAGACTTAACAGAACTTTGTTTAACCCTTGGCAGTCATATGGTTTACCTAGCAGAAAAGGCGGGCTCATTAGCAGAAGCACGCACCCTGTTAGAAGGTGTCATTAAGGACGGGTCAGCACTTGAAAAATTTAAAGTATTTTTAAGCTCACAAGGCGGAGATGCATCCATTGTTGATGACCCTTCAAAAATGCCTCAAGCAAAATATACCTTTGAACTTGAAGCCAAAGAAGATGGCTATGTATCCGAAATTGTTGCAGATGAAGTTGGAACAGCCGCGATGATTCTTGGGGCTGGAAGAGCAACGAAGGAGTCTATTATTGATTTAGCAGTGGGACTTGTCTTAAGAAAGAAAATCGGTGACCAAGTTAAAAAAGGTGAATCGTTAGTAACGATTTACAGCAATTTCGAAAATGTAGAAGAAGTAAAAACAAAGCTTTATCATAATATTAAAATTTCACCAACAAAAATAGCCGCACCGATACTCGTTCATGAAGAAATAACTGAATGATTTCATCATAAAGGGTGTCAGGCACCATGTGAA
>JAANMP010000082.1 GCA_011250595.1 Bacillus sp. MM2020_1
CACTAACAGAGGGTGTAAAGAGAATTAAATTAATATGGGTGCCTGACACCACAGATGGACAAATGTCCATCTGTGGTGTCAGGCACTTTTTTTCAGGCACTTTTTTTCGAAAATAGGCATAATACTAATTGACATTGACGTTGCGTAAAGGTGTATCGTTGCTTATGAGGAGGTTAGCGAATGGAGTATACGGTGCAGAAATTAGGTAGTCTAGCAGGTGTTAGTACCAGAACCCTTCGTTATTATGATGAGATTGGAATTCTAAAGCCGGCTAGAATTAATTCGTCAGGATACCGAATCTATGGTCAAGCGGAAGTGGATCGTCTTCAGCAAATCTTATTCTACAGGGAATTAGGGATTAGTTTAGAAAGTATAAAAGAAATTGTTACAGCGCCTTCTTTTGATGGGGCTGCTGCACTGAGAGAGCATCGTGAAAAACTTCTCGAGAAAAAAGAACAGTTAGAAATGTTAATAGCGAATGTTGATAAAACGATCGCGGTAACAGAAGGGAGAATGAACATGTCAAACAAAGAAAAGTTCGAGGGCTTTAAGAAGAAAATGATTGATGAGAATGAGAAGGAATACGGGAAAGAAATTCGGGAAAAGTACGGAAATGAAACAGTTAAAAAGTCAAATGCCAAACTTCAAAATATGACACAAGCGCAATATGATGAGGTCACAAAGCTAGCTGAACAGGTTACAGTAACTTTGGCCGAGGCTTATAAAACCGGGGACCCGGCAGGGGATTTAGCACAAAAGACTGCTGATCTCCATAAGCAATGGTTATGCTACTATTGGAATGAATATAGTAAGGAAGCCCATGCAGGTCTTGCGCAAATGTATGTGGATGATGAGAGATTTACTTCTTATTATGACAAAGAACAGCCAGGTACTGCTGCGTTTTTAAGGGATGCCATTCACATTTATACTGGGATGAAAAATAACTTTTTGCAATAGGAACAGGGGTTAAATCTATGGGTGCAAAAATAGATTATAAAAAAACATATAAGCATATTTACCTTCCAAAAACTACACCAGTAATTATCGATGTACCGAAAATGCCATTCATAATGGTTAGTGGCACAGGTGACCCAAACGAAGATGAATTTGCCTTAGCAACAGAGGCATTATACAGCCTTAGTTATGCAGTTAAAATGTCTTATAAAAGTAAGGAAGTTCCAGAAGGTTACTATGAGTATACTGTTTTCCCGCTTGAAGGAATTTGGGATTTAATTGATAAGTCAAAACCGATACAGGACAAAAGCAATTTCAAATACACGATTATGATCCGACAACCAGATTTTTTAACCAGCAATCTATTTGCAAAGTTCTTGGAACAAACGAAAAAGAAAAAGCCTAATCCATATCTTGAGAAAGCACTATTTGGCGAAATATCTGAGGGCCTTTCCTGCCAAGTCATGCATATCGGTCCGTACGATAATGAACAAGAAAGTTTCGCCAAGATGGAGTCCTTTTGCGAAGAAAGTGGATATATTCGAACTAGCAAAACCCATCGTGAAATCTATCTATCGGATCCGCGCAAAACAGATTTGCACAAACTTAAAACGGTATTGAGATTCCCTGTAAGACTGCGATAGTCTTACAGTTTTTTTTATATTCTTTTATTATTTTAATATTTAAAGAATAAATTTGCTTTTCTCATCACAAAAAGTACCTTATTACATTAACGCGGCTAAGTACTACTGGAAAATTTTGAACTTTTTTCACGTAATTGACAAATTTGGACGTTACCACTAAAGTAATATATGTCATAATAATTTTAAAATTTACTATATTGTTATATTTCTGATTAAAGAGAATACATAAACTAATCAATGTACAGGTAGGTGTAAGTGTGGAAAAGAATCCTATTCTTTGTATAAAAGACTTAAAGGTATCATTTCAAACAGGGAAAAAACTTGTACCGGCAGTTGATGGCATCAGTTTCGAATTAAAGGACGGAGAGATTCTAGGGATTGTCGGTGAATCGGGGAGTGGTAAAAGCGTCACCTCGTTAGCGACCATGGGGCTGATTCCTTCTCCTCCAGGAAAAATCGAGAATGGTGAAATTATTTTTGAGGGAAAAGATCTGAAAAATATTTCTGAAAAAGAGTGGCGTAAAATCCGAGGTAACCAAATTTCAATGATATTTCAGGAGCCAATGACATCATTGAATCCACTATTTACGATTGGAAATCAGTTAATGGAGGCAATCCGACTACATACAGACCTTTCAAAGCGAGAAGCAATTGTACGCAGTATCGAATTATTAAAACTGGTTGGTATTCCAAGAGCAGAAGGAATTCTAAAAGAACATCCACACCAGCTTTCAGGCGGTATGAGACAACGGGTAATGATTGCCATGGCAATGGCGTGCAATCCTAGGGTTCTGATTGCAGACGAGCCAACAACCGCACTTGACGTTACCATTCAAGCGCAAATTTTGGCATTAATGAAGGATTTAAATAAAAAGACAAATACAACTATCATTCTCATTACCCATGATTTAGGGGTTGTCGCAGAAATATGTGAACGTGTTATTGTCATGTATTCGGGGCAAATCGTAGAGCAGGGGGATGTAAGAACGATACTCAAAAATCCTCAGCATCCTTATACAAAGGGCCTATTAAAATCCGTTCCTGATTTAAGAGGGAAAAAGGATCGGCTTTATAGTATTCCAGGTACAGTTCCTACTCCAGGGTCGATTCATAAGGGCTGCCGATTCGCCGCCAGGTGTACAGAGGCATTCGCGGAGTGCCAGGAAGAAACACCAGATTTATTTAAAATGGAAAAAGGCGGACATGAAGTGCGTTGTTTCCTACATACATTGAAGAAGGGAAGTGACAGCTATGTCGGAGTTACTTCTTGAAGTTAATGGGTTAAAAAAGTACTTTCCGATTACAGGCGGCCTTTTTGGAAGGAAACAAGGCGAAGTCAAAGCTGTGGATGATGTATCTTTTTATGTTAAAAAAGGAGAAACATTGGGCATAGTTGGTGAAAGCGGCTGCGGTAAATCGACCACTGGCCGACTCCTGATGCGATTGATTGAGGCAAGTGAGGGCAGGATTGTTTTTGAAGATCAAGAGATTACTAGTATGTCAAAATCTGAATTAAGAAAAACCCGCCGAGATATCCAGATGGTATTCCAAGATCCCTATGCATCGCTTAATCCAAGGCATTCTATCGAACAGATTCTTGAAGAGCCACTCATTGTTCATGGAATTGGGACAAAAGAGGAACGCAAAAAGCAAGTGAGAGAAATGCTGGAAGTGGTTGGCTTAAGCAGTTACCATGCCAAAAGATATCCGCACCAATTTAGCGGCGGTCAGCGTCAACGGATTGGGATTGCCAAGGCGTTAATGACCCAGCCAAAACTAATCATTGCTGACGAGCCTGTTTCAGCACTGGACGTATCCATCCAGGCCCAGGTTCTTAACCTGATGAAGGATATTCAAAAGGAATTTCAGCTTACCTACATATTTATCGCTCATGATTTAGGAGTAGTACGCCATATTAGTGATCGTGTTGGCGTGATGTATTTAGGAAGATTAATAGAGTTGGCAGAAAGTGAAGATCTATATGAAAATCCGAAGCATCCATATACAAAAGCACTGTTATCGGCTGTACCCATACCAGATCCAGATATAAAGAGGGAAACGATTTTAATAGAAGGAGAACTTCCAAGTCCTGCTAATCCTCCTTCCGGCTGTGCCTTCCATACACGCTGCTCACAAGTGATGGATGTTTGTAAAAAAACTAGACCAGTGGAGCAAAACCTTAACGGTCATTTTGTCGCATGTCACTTATATAACAAGTGATTTGCAGCATTTATGATAAAAAACAAAAATATAAGGGGGCAAAAAGTCTGATGAAGAAGAGGTCTTTTAAACTGCTATTAATAGCTTTATTAGCCATCAGTATGTTTTTAGTTGGCTGTAACAGCAAAACGAATGAAGAAGCTGGAGGTAAGAAAGATCCTGCCGCTGGAAGTGGATCGAAAAAAGATACACTAGTATATGGTCGTGGTGGAGATTCTACATCTCTAGACCCTATTACAACAACTGAAGGTGAAGCATTCAAAGTAACTGAAAACATTTATGAAACATTAATTCAATATGGTGATCAAGATACCACTATTAATCCGGGCCTTGCTGAGAAGTGGGAAGTTACTCCAGACGGTTTAACCTACACATTCCACCTCCGTCAAGGAGTTAAATTCCATGATGGTACTGATTTTAATGCAGATGCGGTTGTATTTAACTTTGACCGCTGGATGAATGGTAATGCCGATAGCTTCCCTTATTACACCATGTTTGGTGGATATAAAAAGGATGAGGGCCACGTTATTAAAGAAGTTAAAGCAGTAGATGCCAATACCGTTCAATTTGTGCTAAAACGTCCACAAGCACCGTTTCTAAAGAACCTTGCCATGTCTCCGTTTGGTATTGCAAGCCCTACGGCTGTTAAAAAATACGGTGACAAGTTTAGACAAAATCCAGTTGGAACAGGTCCATTTAAATTCGTTGAGTGGAAAGAGAACGATACAATTACGCTTGAAAAGAACCCTGACTACTGGCAAAAAGGATTACCTAAGTTAAACAAAGTTATTTTCCGTGTAATTCCTGAAAATACTGCACGTTTAAACGCTCTTGCTAACGGCGAGATTGACGTCATGGATGGATTAAATAATTCAGATGAGGCGACTGTTAAATCAAATGCTAACCTCCAAGTGATTGAACGTCCATCAATGAACGTTGGCTATATTGGTTTAACAACCACTCGTAAACCATTTGATAATAAACTCGTTCGTCAAGCGATTAACTATGCTGTCGATAAAAAATCAATCATTGATGCATTTTATGGTGGAAAAGCACTACCTGCTGTCAATCCAATGCCGCCTTCCATCGAAGGCTATAATAAGGCAGTTGAGCCGTATCCATATGATTTAGAAAAAGCTAAAGCATTGTTAAAAGAAGCTGGGTATGAAAAAGGATTTACAATTGACCTATGGGCAATGCCTGTAGCTCGTCCTTACATGCCAGAAGCACAAAAAGTTGCTGAAGTTATTCAAGAAAGTTTAAGTAAAATCAATGTCAAAGCCAAAATCCAATCTGTGGACTGGGCTACTTACTTAGACAAAGCAGCAAAAGGTGAATTTGATATGTTTATGCTTGGCTGGACAGGGGACAATGGGGACCCAGATAACTTCTTATACACATTACTTGATAAAGACAGCATTGGAAGTAATAACTACTCCCAGTACAGCAATGACAAATTACATGACATCCTAATTAAGGCACAAACAGAAATTGACCAAGCAAAGCGTAATGCACTATACGAGGAAGCACAAGTAATCATCCATGACGATGCTCCTTGGGTTCCACTTGTTCACTCAACTCCGCTGTTAGCAGCAGGGAAAGACGTGGCAAATTACTTACCACACCCAACTGGATCAGAAGCACTGACAAAAGTTGAATTTAAATAATATTGGCTGAAAGGGGAGGGAGCTTAGCCTCCCCTTTTGTCAACTAGACCATCCAGTCTATTTCGTGAAATAATGGTTTTGCTGAAGCAACTAGCAAGACGATAACGCTTTTCAGTGAGGTGAAAATTTTGTTTACTTATACAGTCCGTCGTGTCTTTTCTTTAATACCCGTCTTAATCGGGATGACTCTCGTGGTATTTGCAATCATCCATGCTATTCCCGGAAATCCTGCGCAGGTAATTCTGGGGCAAAGAGCAACTGCAGAATCTATCGCCACGTTAACAAAAGAATTAGGGTTGAACAGGCCTTGGTACATACAATACGCAGATTATATTAATGCTTTACTTCATGGGGATTTAGGAGTTTCACTCCGAACAAGGGGTCCAATTAACGAAGAGATCTGGTCCTACTTAGCTGCAACCGCAGAATTAACAGTAGTAGCCATGTTAATTGCCATTATTGTTGGGGTAAATGCAGGTATTGTCAGTGCATGGTTCTCTAAATCATGGTTTGATTATATAGCCATGGTCCTTGCCCTTATTGGGGTATCACTACCAATTTTTTGGCTTGGTTTAATGGAGCAATGGGTATTTTCAATTGAATTAGGCTGGCTACCAACAACGGGGAGAGAGAATGTTAGAGACCCAGTTGCAGCAATTACTCATTTTTATTTAATTGATTCGCTTTTACAAGGAAGACCTGATCAGTTTATAACGGTCTTAAAACACTTAGTACTACCTAGCCTTGCATTAGCAACCATTCCAATGGCGATTATTGCCAGAATGACCCGTGCAACCATGCTGGAAGTAATGCAGTCAGATTATGTCCGTACAGCAAGAGCAAAGGGACTGAGCATGTTCTGGGTAGTTTATAAACATTCCTTAAAAAATGCCGTTATCCCTGTGCTAACGATCATCGGATTGCAAACTGGTCTTTTACTCGGGGGAGCCATATTGACGGAAACCATCTTTGGCTGGCCGGGAATCGGGAGATATCTATATGATGCAATCGGCTATCGTGATTATCCAGTGATCCAGTCAGGGATTTTAATCATAGCGGCAATTTTTGTACTTATTAATTTAATCGTGGACTTATTGTATGTTTTTGTGGATCCACGAATTAAATATACCAAGTAGAGGAGGGGGATTTGAAAGTGGCGGAACTTGCAAAAAAACCGGCAAATATTGCAACGATAATTGTTGAAGAAAAGCTGACACCTCCCTGGAAGGAAGCATGGATCTCATTTTATAAAAACAGATTAGCACTGGCAGGTTTAGGAATTGTTGTCTTTTTTATCATAATTGCTATTATCGCTCCTATTATTGCTCCATATAGTTTTAAAGACCAAGTGCTTTCTGATCGAATGCTCCCGCCCTCAAGTAAGCATTGGTTTGGGACAGACGATTTCGGTCGCGATATTTTTTCTCGTATTGTCTATGGTGCAAGAATATCCTTGTGGGTTGGCTTTTTCTCAGTCTTAGGTTCTGTTGTAGCAGGGACATTACTTGGAATTGTCGCTGGATATTACGGCCGCTGGGTAGATGCGATTATCTCACGTATTTTTGATATTATGCTCGCCTTTCCAAGTATTCTATTAGCCATTGCGGTTGTGTCGATTTTGGGGCCATCACTGCAAAACGCTTTGATTGCTATTGCGGTGATTAATATCCCGAACTTCGGTCGACTTGTTCGCTCTAAAGTATTAAGTGTTAAACAAGAAGAATATATTATGGCTGCACGTGCCGTTGGAATGAAAGACACACGGATTCTACTTCGCCATATTTTGCCTAATAGTATATCACCAGTCATCGTCCAAGCTACATTAGCGATTGCCACAGCAATTATTGAGGCAGCAGCCCTTGGTTTCCTTGGAATGGGGGCACAAGCACCGACACCTGAATGGGGGAAAATGCTGGCCGATTCTAAAAATTATATCACCCAGGCACCCTGGACGCTTTTCTTCCCGGGGGTTGCAATTATGCTGACCGTACTCGGATTCAACTTAATGGGAGATGGACTAAGGGATATCCTTGACCCGAAAATGAAGCAATAGATATTGAGACTCCTATGTGAGTCTCTTTCTTTTGGTGTCAGGCACCGATAACTTTATTAATTAATAATTGTCTAATATCTGAAAATAGCATTATAATTATGACTAATAATTTGTTTTATTTTATTGGGGGTTTGGAGTATTTTGGAGAACAGAGATAAGAGTATTGTTTTTATCGGGTTTATGGGTGTTGGAAAAACTACGATTGGCAAGATTGTTGCCAGTAAACTAAATCGTGATTTTATAGATATTGATGAAGTAATTGAAAAAGAATACAGCATGCCAGTGTCCGAAATCTTTACTAATTTTGGTGAGAAAGTTTTTAGAGAGAGAGAAAAAAGTTTAATTACAAGTCTCGCAAATCAGCAGCAAAAGATAATTTCTGTCGGAGGCGGAGCCTTCCTACAAGAAGAAATTAAGCAAACCTGTTTAGGATCTTGTATTGTTATTCTTCTAGATTTATCCTTGGATGGCTGGAGAGATAGATTAGATCTGATTATCGACAGCCGCCCTGTTTTAAAAGGAAAGTCAGTTGAGGAAATGGAAGAGCTATTTTACAAAAGACAGGATATTTATATTAACCATCATTTGAGGATTTCAACGGATAGCAAGGATGCAAACGAAATTGCTGACCAAATTATTGACGAATTAAATTCAATCTAGGGAAAAATAGGCAGCAAAACTTATGGAGGATGGGACAAGGAGTGGGAACAAATGACTAAAACTGTAACGGTTAGAGATATCGTCATAGGGAAAGGCACGCCAAAAATCTGTGTCCCCTTGGTGGGAGAAACACTTGCACAATTAAAGGAAGAAGCCGAATTTCTAAAAACAATTGACTTAGATGTTGTAGAGTGGAGGGTCGACTTTTTTGACCAAGTAGAAGAGATTGAGCAGGTGAAAAAGGCTCTTGCTGAAATTCGCATGATCCTGCCTAATACACCACTTATCTTTACCTTTCGAAGTCATAAAGAAGGCGGTAATAAGGAAATACCCACTTCTTTGTATTTTCAATTAAACAAGACAATCGCAGAAACTGGCATGGTAGATATCATTGATGTTGAGTTATTCAATGATGAAAAGGAAGTCAAAATGTTAATCGATAATGCTCATACAAAAAATGTCTTTGTCATTATTTCTAACCATGATTTTCATAAGACGCCTACAAAAGAGGAAATTATCTCGCGGTTAAGGAAAGCACAAGAGTTAGGAGGAGATATTCCAAAAATTGCAGTAATGCCAACTAGTGCAGCCGATGTGCTAACCCTCTTAGATGCAACAAATACAATGAGAGAACAATTTTCGGATCGGCCGTTTATTACCATGTCTATGGCAGGTAAAGGGGTCATAAGTCGATTGGCTGGAGAAGTATTTGGGTCTGCAGTTACTTTTGGGGCAGCAAAAAAAGCCTCAGCCCCCGGACAGGTAAATGTGAAGGAATTGCGAATTGTCTTAAATCTGTTACATGAAAGTCTATAAAAATCCGAAAAGCACTCAGAGGAGTGCTTTTGCTATTTTGTAAGGAGACCGGCACGAATAGCCACTAATCGTTACGGTCAGCTGCTATTTTGTAAGGAGACCGGCACGAATAGCCACTAATTGTTCCCGTCTGCAGGTATTTTGTAGGGAGGCGGGCATGAATAGCCACTAATCGTTCCCGTCAGCTGCTATTTTTTAAGGAGACGGGCACGAATAGGCCCCCAACGGTTACCAGTGGCTTCTTAGTAAAACAGCAGATTTACCTCAAAAAACAAATAACTATACAATCTAAATCATTCAAGTTAAAATGACTTTAAGCATACAATTCCAATAAGAAAGGTGGGGATTTTGTTGGCAGATAAGATTCTTTCGATTCCACGGCCTCTAGTTAGAACAAATCAATCTATTATAGTTCTTAGTGTGGTGTTAACATGGGTTTCAGGGCAAGAGTGGTTTTTATTCATTCCATTTATTACGGGGCTTATGGGGATTATCATAGGTTATAATCCAATTATGGAGATTCGAAAACAATTTTTAAGAAAAGACCCAAATTCCTATATTCCTGAAGATTGGGAGCAGCAGCAATTTAATCAGAAGCTTGCAGTTTCATGTCTTGGAATAGGCATCCTTAGCTTTATTCTTGGTTGGAACACAGTTGGGTATATTTTCACTGCTCTTGTTGCAGTCGCAGCTTTTGTAGCCATTTTAGGTTTTTGTATTGGTTGTTTCATCCATTTCCAATGGAAACAATATAAATATAGACGATCGGTCCGATAAATATCAAAGAGGATTTAATATCTCAATAAAGAAATCTAAGTTCTTGCCAATGGCAGGAGCTTTTTTCAATTGGAGAAGTCGATTGAGGATATGAATTCAGCCGTGAAACCGTAAATATTTTTCTTCGATAATTTTATTCATCATGAGTTTATAAAACTAGCATCTCCTGCTGAATTTGAGAAGATTTTCACACAGTTGGTGTCGTTGTTTAATGATATCCCAGCAACTACTATTTAATTAGATGTGTATTTTTAGATAAGGGAAGTGATGCTTATTTTCAAAAATACCAGAGAAAAAGTATTGGGATGAAAAAAATGAAAACGGATACAAAAGAGGGGTGATCAAATGAAATTTATTGAACAAAAAAGCATTAGTAACTCCTTTGCACATGAACTGATTCAAGCAGCAAAAATAAAAGCACAACAATTAAATATAAATGTAAATATTGCAATCGTCGATCAAGGGGGGAATTTACTAGCTTTCTCCCGAATGGATTATGCTCCGCTTCTAAGTATAAACATCGCTCAAAACAAAGCCTATTCGGCAGTGGCGTTTAGACTACCAACACATGAGTGGTATGGAATGATTAAAGACCAGCCGAGCTTAAAAATGGGGATTGTTCATACTGAAAAACTAGTGGTATTTGGCGGGGGGTATCCGATCTATGATGGTGAACTATTGGTTGGCGGTATAGGGGTAAGCGGGGGTTCAGAGGATGAAGACCGACAATGCTGTGAAGCAGCCATGAAGCTTATAAAAAAAGAAATGTTTTCAAAAACAATATAAGGAGAGTGGAGAAAAATGAATGGAAATGGAATTTTAAGGGCCGGGCGGTTAGAATTGCGCGTATTTGATTTAGAAAAATCGGTTGATTACTACAAAAACGTCATTGGTTTAGATGTTACTGCTCAGGATGAAAACCAAGTTTATTTTAAAGCCTGGGATGAGTTTGACCATCACAGCCTCATTCTTCAAAAATCTGATTCTGCTGGAATGGATCACATGGCCTTTAAGGTTGCTGACCATGCTGCCTTAGAATTATTAGAATACAAAATTGAACAATTTGGCTGTAAACTAAGCCGAATTTCAAATAGGACACGTATTGCTGAAGGTGAAGCGATCCGTTTCCAAATTCCAACCGGTCATTACGTAGAATTATATACGGATATTGAACATTTGGGGATTGCAACTGGTTCTCTTAATCCAGACCCATGGCCAGATGGATTAAGAGGGATTGCTCCGCACCGACTCGACCATGCACTTCTAGTTGGAGATGATGTAAAAACAACCACCAGATTTTTTACTGAGATTCTTGGCTTTAAACAAAGCGAGAAAATTCTCAGTGTTGACGGCGAGCAAATGATTGGAAGTTTTTTAACAACAACAAATAAAGCCCATGATATTGCCTTTATTAAGGGCCCGGATGCCAAACTCCATCATGTCGGCTTCTATGTGGATAATTGGTATGAAGTTTTGAAGGCGGCTGATATCTTATCTAAAAACAAAGTGGAAGTGGAAATCACTCCTACAAGGCATGGAATTACCCGCGGCCAAACCGTTTATTTCTTTGACCCATCAGGAAACCGAAATGAAGCATTTGCAAGTGGATATATGACATATGCAGACTTCCCAACGATTACTTGGACTGAAGATCAAATAGGAGCAGGAATTTTCTATCACCGCCGTGAATTGGTAGAATCCTTCAATTTAGCTTTAACCTAAGGAGTGATGGAGTTGATAAGTGAATATGCTTCTCTTTTATTAAAAGCAGAAGAAGCTCAAGTAGCCATCGAGCCAATTACTAAGACATCTCCGAGTATTACAATGGATCAGGCATACCAGATTCAACTTGAGCAAATTGCTGCCAAAGTTAAAAAGGGTAGAAAGATAGTTGGGAAAAAGATTGGATTAACGAGTAAAGCAATGCAAAATATGCTCAATGTTAATCAGCCGGATTATGGACACCTTTTGGATGACATGATAATCGTTGATGGCGATACTATATCACTTGAAGGGTTCATACAACCTAAGCTGGAGTTTGAGATCGCCTTTGTTTTGAAAAAGGACCTAAAAGGACCTATTGTTACATTTCAGGACGTAATAGAAGCAACGGAGTATGTAGTTCCAGCTATTGAAGTTATTGATAGTCGAATCGAGAATTGGAACATCAAATTTGAGGATACCGTAGCAGATAATGGTTCTTCGGCACGGGCAGTAATTGGCGGCAAACCGACGCCAATTTCAGATTTGGATTTATCCTTGGTTGGAATGGCTGTTTACCGAAATGGTCAATTGTTTGACACTGCTGCAGGTGCAGCGGTGATGGCTAATCCAATCCATGCCGTTGCATGGCTGACAAATTCCCTTGCAAAATACGATATTTCACTTTACAAGGGAGAAATTGTCCTTTCCGGCGCCTTGACAGCAGCAGTACCAGTTATGTCTGGAGATACCTTTACCGCTAAGTTTGACCGGATTGGGGAGGTTTCTCTGACCATTAAGTAATGGGGGCTAGGCAATGGGGAAAATAAAGGTTGCAATCATTGGTTCCGGGAATTGGGATAAAAGAAGATTTAGTTGCAGCTGTTAATGCTGGGGCTAAGATGGTTCGTGTGGCCACCCATGTGACAGAAGCAGATGTTGCCAAGCAACATATTGAATTAGGAAGAAACCTTGGCTTAAAAACAGTTGGATTTTTAATGATGGCCCATATGGTACCAGTTGGGAAATTGGTAGAACAGGCAAAATTATTTGAAAGTTACGGGGCTGAGATTGTTTATGCGACTGATTCTGCTGGTGCGCTTCTCCCACATGAGGTGAAGGAAAGAATTGGAGCATTGCGTCAAAACTTATCATGTGAGATTGGTTTTCATGGACATAATAATTTATCCCTTGCCATGGCAAACTCAATGGCGGCAGTAGAAGCAGGTGCTACATATATAGATGGAAGTTTACGCTGCCTGGGTGCGGGAAGTGGAAATACGCAAACTGAGGTAATGGTTGCAGTCTTTGAGAGACTTGGTTACCGGACAGATATAGAATTGTATCCAATTATGGATGTGGCTAACAAGGTAGTCGCTAAATTTATGCTTCGCCCACAGGAAATCACTGGATCAAGCCTAATTATGGGGTATTCAGGCGTGTATTCTAGTTTTCTCCTTCCTACTCAGGAAGCTGCCAAAAAATTTGGGGTTGATGAAAGAGATATATTAATAGAATTAGGGCGGTTGAAAGCCGTTGGGGGACAAGAAGATTTAATTGTCGATGTAGCCTCGAAATTGGCCGAAGAAAGCAGGCTACAACACACAAACTAGTAAGAGGGTGAACAAAAGATGATCGCGACAGAAAGTATCGAGCAAATGGCTAACGAGTTATTTTTAGCAGAAAAAAATGGGGTGGAGCTTGTTCAATTGATGGATAGATATCCACATTTGGATGTTGAACTTGCTTATGAGGTTCAACAACGGTTGGTTGACAGAAAATGTATCGAGGAAAAAACGAGAGTTGCTGGTTGGAAGCTGGGATTAACTAGTAAGGCAAAGCAGGAAATGATGGGTGTCCATGAACCAACCTATGGTGTGCTGCTGCAGAATATGCAGCTTTACAGTGGTGAACCCATTTCTTTAGCGCCATTTATTCATGCAAAAATAGAGCCCGAAATTGCGTTTATCATGAACCGTGAATTAAGGGGTCCGGGGGTTACGGTTGCAGATGTTTTAGCTGCCACGGAATATGTTGCACCTGCACTTGAGATTATTGATAGCCGTTACCGGAATTTTTCGTTTTCACTGCTGGATGTTATTGCTGATAATTCTTCCTCTTCCCGGTTTATTATTGGGGACAAATTAACAAGGCTGGGGGATTTTGATTTAAGTCTTGTAGGTATGGTGTTTAAGCATAATGGGAAAATTGTTGCCACAAGTGCGGGGGCAAGTGTGATGGGACATCCTGCAAGAGCAGTAGCATGGATGGTAAATAAGCTCGCCATCAGTGGACAATATGTGAAACCAGGAGAAGTCATCTTAAGTGGAGCCTTAACAGGAGCAGTTGCAATGAAAGAAAATGATGTCTTTTCCTGCCATTTTGACCACTTAGGGTCGTTGGATGTATCGTTCATGAAATAAGTAATGGAAATGGAGTGGTAGAATTGCCATTTATCCAGGTGAATATTTTAACAGGACGCTCTCCAGAAAAAAAAGAAAAACTAATCTATGAACTTACGAATACAGTTTGTGAAGTTTTAGAAGCACCGAGAGAGACAGTCAGAATCCTCATTAATGAAATGCCTAGCGAACACTGGGGGATTGCTGGGGAATCTGTGAAAAGGAGAAAAGAAAAGGTCGGAGGTTGATCGAAATGACCGAAGTAAAGACAAAAGTAAGAGAGGTAAAATTGTTTATAGACGGAAAGTATGTATGTTCGAGTGAGAATTCCCTCTTTGAGGTAAAAAACCCGGCAACCCAAGAAGTGATTGCCAGGGTTCATGAGGCTTCAAGGGAAGATGTCGACCGGGCCTGCCTTGCTGCACGGAGGGCATTTGAACATGGTCCATGGCGGACGATGACTGTCCAAGAAAGATCCAATAAGATTCGAAGAATGGCAGAAATAATCATTGAAAGAAAAGAAGAACTAGCTAGGCTTGAAGCGCTTGATGTTGGTAAGCCTTATCCGGTTGCACTAGGGTTTGAAATCCCGCGTTCAGCCCATAATTTAAAGTTCTTTGCTGACTTCATGGAACAACAGGGGGGCGAAGTCTATCCGATGGGGGAAGACTTTTTAAACTATACCCGCTATGAACCTGTCGGGGTTGCAGCGTTAATTACTCCTTGGAATCTTCCATTTATGCTGACTACATGGAAGCTAGGCCCTTGTTTAGCAACGGGAAATACGGCAGTAATTAAGCCTGCGGAAGCCACTCCACTAACTGTTTCGCTGCTGGGGGAAATTGCCAAGGAGGCTGGAATTCCAGATGGAGTAATCAACGTCATTCACGGATTTGGGGTAAATTCAGCGGGTGAGTTTATGACTTCGCACCCCGAGGTTGATATGATTTCCTTCACGGGTGAAACATCGACTGGGAAAGCGATTATGAAAACAGGTGCGGACACGCTAAAGAAGGTATCGTTTGAACTTGGTGGTAAGGCAGCAAATATTATCTTTGAAGATGCAAATCTAGAAAAAGCGATTCCTGAATCCATTCGAGCAGCATTTTTGAACTCCGGGCAGGTTTGCTTGGCTGGGTCAAGAATTCTCGTTCATCGGAGTATCTTTGATGAGTTTATCGAAAGGTTTAAGAAAGCAGCAGAGGAGTTAGTTGTAGGCGATCCTCAAGATGCCTTAACAAATATGGGTCCATTAGTTAGTGAAGAGCATTATCAAAAAGTAACAAGTTATTTTGAAATTGCTAAACTAGAAAATTCAACGTTGATTACAGGCGGCAAACGACCAAATCTTCCTGAATACTTGAAGGATGGCTATTATTTGGAGCCAACTGTTTATGTTCAAGAAGATCCGAAAGCCCGGATCTGCCAAGAGGAAATTTTTGGACCAGTCGTGACTATTATACCCTTTGATACCGAGGATGAAGCACTGCAAATTGCTAACAGTACCGATTATGGTTTGAATGCTGTGATTTGGACAGATAACCTTCAACGTGCCCATCGTGTTTCTCATTCAGTCCGTGCCGGTACCATTTGGGTGAACTGTTGGTTTGTCCGTGATTTACGGGCACCGTTTGGCGGCTATAAAAAGAGCGGGGTTGGTCGTGAAGGCGGTCATCACAGTCTTGAATTCTTTACAGAAGCAAAAAATATTTGTATCGCGTTGAATTGAAGAACCTAGGTATCAAGCAGGGCTGTTTAGCAGTTAGCAGACAGCCCTTTTTCGTATTAAAAAGTTCGCAAAAAATTCAAGAAATTTAAGAGGAGTGAAGCAATATGTTTAGAATAAGTATCAAAGATAAGACTTTTTCTTGTTCGGAAGATAATAATCTATTAAAAGCAGCTCGTTCCCAAATGGTGAAAGTACCCTATGGATGTGCAAGCGGCGGATGCGGGATGTGTAAAGCCAAAGTCCTCCATGGAGATTATCGGATGGAAATATACTCAAAACAAGCATTAACTAACCAGGAGCGGGAGAACCACCATGTATTACTTTGTAAAACATATCCCTTAAGTCATTTAGAAATCGATTTAATTAAGGAGAAGGTGAAGTAAATAATGCAGTCAACGTCTACATCCTTAAATGGGAAGGGGGTGGAAACTTCTTTGGTTCCCAATGGATCAATTCTTGTTGATGTTCATGCCTTTGGATCGTTAAGAAAAGACCTTATTAATAATATTGGACATGATAGAGCCAAAGGATTCTTATTTCGTTACGGCTTTGATTTAGGCGTACGAGATGCGAAGGAATGTAAAGAAAACGAGCCCCATCTTACCTTAAATGAATTAATTGAGTATGGTCCTAAAATACACTCCATGAAAGGATTTGTTTACTCAAAGACAACTAAATTGGTAATAAGAAATGAAGAAAATAGACTTAATTTTCTCATGGAAAGTATATGGGAGAACTCTTATGAAGCCTCAGAACATTATAAACAAATCGGAAGAAGCACATCACCTGTGTGTTTTACGCTAGCTGGATATGCAAGTGGCTTTGTGTCCGAAGCCACAGGTGAAAGAGTAATTTTTAAAGAGCTATGCTGCAGTGCAGCCGGAGGAAGTAATTGTCGGGCAATCGGTAAAACTGCTTCACAATGGGGGAGCGAAATAAAAAATGAGTCCTATTACTTACAAGAGACACCCATCCTCGAAGAATTAGAAATTACCTATGAGAAATTGCTGCAGGAACGAGATAATCGCGCAACTGCTAGTGAAATACATAAAAGATTAACTGAGGAGGTAATGAGAGGTAAAGGAATTGACTCAATCATTCAAGAAATATTTAAGTTAACTAAAATTCCAATTGTCGTTTTTACTAGTCATTGGCAATTGCTCGCTTGTTCAGGTCTCTCCTCTCTATCTTTGGATCCTTCCTCATATGAATTTAAACAGTTTTTAAAAGAAAAGATTAATTCAAATTCATTTTCTCATACATTCCATCAAGAAATTCATCCATATAAATCTTATTTATTGCTAACCTCCTCGTTCTCCATTCAAGAAAAACCTGCAGGGGTTTGTACATTTATTTTTAATAATTTTGAAGATTATCAACCACATTTATCCAATATGCTCATCGAAAAGGTTTGTTCAGTTATCTCTCTTTGTTTATTTTTTGAAAAGACTAAAATAGATTCTTTTGAACGGATGAAGGGTTTCTTCTTTGATGAAATACTTGGTGGTCATTACGCCTCGAATGAAGAAATCATCGCGAAAGCAAGTTTTATCCAGCTGGATTTATCAATGCCTTATAGGATAGGTATTATCAACTATTCTATCCCACATACTAACTTTATGAATCAATTAGAAATTCATAAAGAATTAATGGAAGACATATCAGATTATTGCATCAAGCACAAACGTGATTTTTTAATTAGTCAAAAAGCTAAACAAATTATTTTATTATTAACAGATAAACATAAAAAGAAGAAAGAAAAAAGCTTCTTTTTTACGGATTTATATCATTTTCTTCATACTAAATATCCAACTGGGGACTTTTATTTGGGGCTGAGTAAAAGGTCAGAATCAATTAAGGGAGCTTCTAACGCATATCAAGAGGCACTTACAGCAAGCAGAATGGTTTCAAAAAGCAACCCAATAATCGGATTTGAAAGCTTAGGAATTATTGGGATATTGGTAAATGAAAATAACGTGGAAGAAGTTAGAAAATGGGCGAGAAATGTACTGGGAAAAATAAAAGTATTTAATCCTAGAAATATTGAGTTAATCAAAACCCTTTATGCATTTTTATTAACAGGTGGGAATTTAGAAAAAACAGCGAATGAATTAAGTCTTTCAGTCGGCGGATTACGTTATAGAATTTCAAAATTAGAGGAGCTGCTCCAAAAAGACTTTCGGGACCCGATCACAAGTTACCAGCTCTTATTATCAATCCAAGCATTGAACCTGATTGGGGATCTAGACTTGAAATCACAAGCTTTGTAAATACTTATTCGTAAAAAATAAATTTATTAAAGACAGTGAATGTAACTGTATTCACTGTCTTTTTATATACCAATTTATGCAT
>JAANMP010000083.1 GCA_011250595.1 Bacillus sp. MM2020_1
CCATATATAAATGCGCCTAAAATAAAAATTGCAAACGATTACAAAACGTAGAAGCTAATCTTTTTTTGATCTGTATGTAACGGGTTACACAAGATTAGATATCAGCCTATTAATAATCTCTTTTTTTTAAAAGTGTGTGTAACGGGTTACACACGGAGTCATTCATTTGAGAGACAATTCTTTTTTTTACAAGAATATGTAACGGGTTACATAAACGATTTAGGAAGGGTGAGGGGGAACAGCATGAGCACCATTAAAGAAGTAGCCGCTGAAGCAAACGTGTCTGTTGCCACTGTTTCTAGAGTCTTAAATAATAAAGGGTATGTGAATGAGGAAACCAGGAAAAAGGTTTTGCTCGCCATTGAGAAATTAAATTATGTACCAAATGAGGTGGCAAGAAGCCTTTTTAAGAAACAATCGAAGACCATTGCCCTCATTGTTCCAGATATTAAGAATCCGTTCTTTCCTGAAGTGGCGCGAGCGATTGAAGATGTGATGAGTAGTCAGGAATATACCTTAATCCTTTGTAATTCGGATGGGAATGTTGAAAAGGAAATCATGTATTTGGATGTGATGAAGCAGAAATATGTGGATGGCATTATTATTGTCACGAGTACATTGACTCCTAAGCATATTGAAAGTAGAGACATCCCAATCGTCGCGTTAGACCGGCCCATCAGCAGCGAATTGCCCTCTGTCTCCGTTAATAATTTTGAAGGAGCAAAGCAGGCAGTACAGTATTTGAAGGCGATTGGCTGCAAAAAGATTGCCCATATTCGCGGTCCGCACAAGATCAGCAATGCGGATGAACGCTATAAGGGCTACTTAGCTGAAGTGGGACACGAACCCTGGTTTCATCCTGATTTAGTGGTGGATGGAAACTATCATGTGGAGCAGACAACAGAGGCAGCCACGAGATTGCTTCTAAAGAATCTTGATATTGATGGAATCTTTGCAGGGAACGACTATATGGCGGTAGGAGTATTAAAGGCTGCACGAAAGCTAGGGATTCGGGTGCCAGATGATTTATCGTTGATCGGCTTTGATGGAATCCAATTGAGCCAATTAATCAGTCCTGAAATCACGACCATGGCACAGCCAATTTATGAGCTGGGTTCAACGGCAGCTGAGCTGCTGCTTAAATTGATTGAGGGAAAGACAGTCGAGCGGTTCGATTATCAGTTTGAAGTATCTTTAATGAAAGGCCAATCTACAAGGGCTTTAGGAGTGATAACATTTGGAAAAAAGTAAAATAACAGTCATCGGCAGTATCAACATGGATTTAGTAGCAAGTACCAATCGAGTACCCATCCTAGGGGAAACGGTAATGGGGGAATCCTTTCATACTATTCCTGGAGGGAAAGGGGCCAATCAGGCCGTAGCCGCTGCAAGATTGGGTGCGGAAACAACGATGATTGGCTGTGTCGGCAATGATTTATTTGGCCAGGACTTATTGAAGCATTTGAAAAGTCAAGGTGTAAACGTGGCTAATGTGAAACCGGTTACACATTCCTCGACGGGGATCGCTTCGATTACCCTATCCAATGGAGACAATCAAATTATTGTGATTCCAGGTGCGAATTATCAAGTCACCCCTGCGGTTGTTGCATCATTTGAAGATGTTATTGCAACTAGCGATATCTTGTTACTTCAGCTCGAAATTCCGCTTGAGAGTGTGGAAAAAGCAGTCGAACTTGCGGTTAAGCATCAGGTGAAAGTGATTTTAAATCCTGCACCGATTCAGCCGCTTCCGAAGGGATTGCTAGAAAAGGTCGATTACCTCACTCCTAATGAGTATGAACAACAATTACTCTTTGATTCGATTGAATGGACATTAGAAGAGCGGCAAGAGATGCTTAAGAAATGTATCATTACTAGAGGTTCCAAGGGAATTACCTTTTATCAAGATGAAAAAATGGAGATTCCTAGTTTTAAAGTAGATGTCGTTGATACGACGGGTGCGGGTGATTCTTTTAATGGGGGTTTCGCGTATTCCATTAGTCAAGGGGCATCTTTGGAAGAAGCCTGCCGGTTTGCATCGGCTGTTGCAGCCCTTTCGGTAACTAAGCTTGGTGCCCAAGGCGGCATGCCGACACTAGAAGAGGTTCAGGCGTTTTTACAAACACAGGGAGAGGAATGAAATCGAATGAAGAAAAATGGCATCTTAAATAGTCACATTTCCGAAGTCCTTTCACGGCTTGGTCATACAGATACGATCGTCATTGCGGATTGCGGGCTGCCAATCCCGGCAGAAACGATCCGAATTGACCTTTCACTTAATCTAGGGACTCCATCTTTTATGGAAACGCTTCAAGTTGTCTTAGCAGATATGGCGGTGGAGAAAGTAACCCTAGCTCATGAAATCAAAGAACAAAATCCAGAAGTAGAGGGTCAAGTTACGAAGCTAGTAAATGGTGTTCCCATTAATTATATTACCCATGAAGAACTTAAGGCATTAACGAAGCAGGCGAAAGCGGTGATTCGGACCGGTGAAGCAACTCCCTATGCCAATATTATTTTACACGCAGGAGTGATTTTCTAATATGAGCCTTACACCTGTCATCGAAATGAAGGGCATAAGCAAAGCATTTTCTGGAAACAGGGTTTTGGATCAAGTTGATTTTCAGCTTTTACGAGGTGAAATCCATGCCCTGATGGGTGAAAACGGCGCAGGGAAATCGACGTTAATCAAGATTTTAACTGGGATTTACGAACGTGATGCTGGGAAGGTTTTTATCAAAGGGAAAGAGGTCCATTTTAAAAACCCGAAAGAAGCAGAGCAAATGGGGATTGCAGTAATCCATCAAGAGTTAAATATTATTCCTTATCTCACTGTCTATGAAAATATGTTTCTTGGCAAAGAATTGACGGTTGGCAGGTTTGGGATTACTAGAGATAAAGAAATGAAGAAGAAGACGAAGGAATACTTAGACCGCTTAGGAATTGAGATCGATCCGAATACGGAAGCGGGAAATTTATCTGTCGGTCAACAGCAAATGATTGAAATTGCACGTGCGGTTGCTGCCAATACAGAGGTCCTTATCATGGATGAGCCAACAGCAGCGCTGACGGACCGGGAAATTGAGGCCCTATTTAAAGTGATTGCCTCCTTAAAGAAACAAGGTGTGGGAATCGTCTATATCTCACATCGGATGGAAGAGATTTTTCAGATTTGTGACCGAATATCAGTCCTTCGGGACGGACAATTTATCGATAGCAAAGAAGTGGCCAAGACCAACTTTGATGAAATTGTGAAATTAATGGTGGGACGGCAGTTGGGTGAGCGTTTCCCAGAACGGAATACGAAAATTGGCCAAGAACGATTCAAGGTAGAGAATTTAACGAGCAAAGGCTGTTTTGAAAATATTAGTTTTTCCGTTCATCAAGGTGAAATTGTTGGTGTCGCTGGTCTAATGGGTGCTGGCCGCAGTGAAATCATGCAAGCCATCTTCGGCTATCGTGCACTTGATGGCGGTAAGATGTTCATTGATGGCAAGGAAGTAACCATCAAGTCTCCGTATGAAGCGATTACCGCTGGAATTGCGTTTGTGACGGAGGACAGAAAAAGTCAAGGACTTATTCTTGACCTTTCCGTTCGTGAGAATTTATCGATTACTACGCTTGATAAAATTTCTAAAAAGAGTGTAGTTTCCTCTAAAACTGAAATAAGCCTGGTCGATGAAATGATTGAAAAGCTTCATGTTAAAACATCTGGCCGAGAAATTAGTGTTAAATCCTTAAGCGGTGGGAATCAACAAAAGATTGTCATCGGTAAATGGTTAGGAATTCATCCGAAAATATTAATTCTTGATGAGCCCACACGAGGAGTCGATGTGGGGGCGAAGAAAGAAATCTATCAATTAATGAACGATTTAACCAAACAAGGGGTTTCGATCATTATGGTTTCGTCTGAGCTTCCTGAGATTTTAGGAATGAGTGACCGGGTTCTCGTGATCCATGAGGGAAAATTAGCTAATGTGCTAAATAAGTCCGAGGCAACCCAAGAAAATATTATGCAATCCGCAACTGGAGGTAATCATTAATGAAATTCGCAAAGTTCCAGATCTTACAAAAGTTAGGTCCGTTAATTGGGCTCATTGTCATTACGGTCATCCTATCGATCGTAAGTGAAAGCTTTTTAACCTTAGATAATATCTTTAATGTACTGCGCCAAGTTTCCATTAATGCGTTAATTGCCTTCGGTATGACCTTCGTCATTTTAACCGGTGGAATTGATTTGTCGGTGGGATCGATTTTAGCATTATCATCCGCGATAACCGCCGGGATGTTAGCGAATGGAATGGACCCTACGCTAGCGATGTTAATTGGCTTAGGAGCAGGTGCAGTCATGGGGGCCATTAATGGTCTATTTATCACCAAAGGAAAAGTCGCTCCATTTATTGCGACACTGGCAACGATGACCATTTTCCGGGGGTTAACCTTGGTATATACGGATGGCCGCCCGATTACCGGTTTGTCAACGAGTTCATTTTTTGAAATCATGGGAAGAGGCTATTTTGGTTGGATTCCTGTACCGGTCATTTGGATGCTCGTTTGTTATCTGATTCTTTATTTTATTCTGAAAAAGACCACATTTGGCCGTAGAGTTTACGCGATTGGCGGGAATGAAGAGGCATCAATCCTCTCAGGAATCAAGGTTACGAATGTGAAAATTTGGATTTACTCGATTACCGGGGCACTTTCTGCTCTTGCAGGGATTATTCTGGCATCAAGACTGGATTCTGCCCAGCCAACTGCTGGTACCTCTTATGAACTTGATGCCATTGCATCTGTTGTTCTAGGTGGGACAAGTCTTTCAGGCGGAAAAGGGTGGATTTTCGGAACATTGGTTGGGGCACTCATTATTGGAGTTTTAAATAATGGTTTGAATTTAATGAATGTTAGCTCCTTCTACCAGCAGGTAGTTAAAGGGGGTGTCATCTTACTAGCCGTCTTGCTTGATCGTAAAAAAACTGCTTAATAAAATTATGGGGGAATAATAAAAATGAAAAAACTATTTAAAGGTTTTCTGTTTTTAACATTACTTATGGTTGTTTTAGCTGGTTGTTCTACAAAAGCACCATCTTCTTCTTCGGAGAAGGATTCATCGAAAAAGATGAAAGATGATAAATTAAAAGTGGGTCTTTCGATCTCGACGTTAAATAATCCGTTCTTTGTTTCATTAAAAGAGGGTGCTGAAAAAGAAGCAAAATCACAAGGTACTGAGATGATTACAGTTGATGCGCAAAACGATTCAGCAAAACAAGTAAGTGATATCGAGGATCTTATTCAAAAGGATGTTAACGTATTAATCGTGAACCCAACTGATTCTGATGCAGTTAAAGCGGCAATTGAATCAGCAAATAATGCCAACATTCCAGTGATCACGGTTGACCGTAGTGCAAATGGCGGAACAGTTGTCGCTCATATCGCTTCTGATAACGTAGCAGGTGGTCAAATGGCTGGTGATTTTATTGTTGAGAAGTTAGGCAAAAAAGGTAAAGTCGTAGAATTAGAGGGAATTCCAGGATCTTCTGCAGCTCGTGAACGCGGGGAAGGATTCCACAAAGCAATTGATGGTGTTGATGGTATCGAAGTAGTGGCCAAGCAAGCAGCAGATTTTGACCGTGCTAAAGGATTAACCGTAATGGAAAATATCCTTCAAGGTAACAAGGATATTCAAGCAGTGTTTGCTCACAATGATGAAATGGCGCTAGGAGCGCTTCAAGCACTTGAAGCTGCTGGATTAAAAGATGTAATTGTTGTCGGTTTTGATGCAACGGATGACGCAGTTAAAGCAGTAAATGACGGAAAAATGGGAGCAACCGTTGCCCAGAAGCCTGAAGAAATCGGCCAAAAAGGTGTTCAAACAGCGATGAAGGTATTTATGAAGGAATCTGTCGATAAGTTTATTCCTGTATCGTTAGAGTTGATTAAGAAGTAAGTTTTTGGGAGTTTGCTAGAGAGTTTAGAGGAGAAGTGCTTATGAGCACTTCTCTTTTTCTGTATGGAATGGAGAATCTATCAAACTTTAGATGCTTACTACATATTTTTGGTTACATACTACATATTTCTGGAGACTTATTACATATTTTTTGAAACTTACTACACAATTTCGTTCACTTACTACCTGATTTCCGAAACTTACGACATTTGCTGGATAATAATTGGAAAACTCGTTGAATTACCTCCACGTCTATGATTTAGAAAGGGATTTATATCTTTTTGATGATATACTAAAAGAAATAGAATAGTAAAATAACAAAAATGAGGAGAAAAAATGGGACAGCCAGATAGATATATTAGTGAACAACCGAACGAATCAATGCAAAAAAACAAGCAATTTTTACGAGATTTAACGAGTCAAAATGTATCGTCCGGATTCATTTCTAGTACTCTAGTCATGACAGGTCCGGCGTTAATCATTTTGCAGGCAGCGGCGGCGGGGCATTTCTCTGATCAGCAGACCATCAATTGGATGTTTGCTGTCTATTTCTTTGGAGGGTTATTCGGGATTATCATGCCGCTGTTATTTAAAATACCCATCACGGGTGCTCACTCGATCTCAGGAGTTGCCTTTTTAGCGACAGTGACAGCCCATTTTACCTATCCCCAGCTAATTGGTGGGTATGTGATGTCAGGGCTGATTATTTTGCTGATTGGAATGTCCGGCCTTTTTACTAAAATAATAAAATGGGTGCCGAAAGAAGTCATTGCCGCGATGTTAGCTGGCCTAGTCGCCAATTATGTGGTTCAGATTGTCCCAGATTTGAAGGCGATGCCTATCGTGGGCGGAGCAGCTCTGCTGAGTTTTTTTATCAGTACGAAAATCTCAAATCGAATTCCTGCCGTTATGGTCGCCGTGCTGGTCGGGTTTATTACTTTGTTTTTAACTCAGGACCTACATTCCGCTTCTAAAGGGATTGCTTATTTCCTGCCATCCGTACAGACGCCGGAATTTACGTGGATGGGGATAGTCACTCTAGGACTGCCTCTAGCAATGTTAATCCTAAGCAATGATGTGGCACCAGGAATCGGGGCGCTAGAGAGTTCAAATTTTGAACCTCCGATCCGAAAGATTGTTACATTAAGTGGTATCTTTTCGATTATCGCAAGTTTTTTTGGTGGGCAAAGTGCAAACATTGCCGGGATGATGACCGCGATTTGCTCTAGCTCGGATGCAGGGGGTAAATCGAAGCGGTATATGGCAGCGGTGGTATCAGGGGTATTGACGTTATTTTTCGGAGTTTTTGCGTGGAAAATTGTCCCTTTTATCCAATCGTTGCCCGAGGCGTTTGTGTCGATGCTAGCTGGATTTGCGTTGATGGGTGTACTTATCTCAAGTTTGCAGCAGGGTTTCTCCGATAATAAATATCGTTTAAGTGCACTCTTTTCGTTCCTGATCGCATTATCACATGTATCATTCTTCCATATTAGTGCACCTGTATGGGGGCTGGTTGTTGGGGCAATCATTGCGAAGACGGTGGAGGCGTAAAGATTCTATATTGGTAGAAGCGAGGAACTTATAAAAGTTTTTGTGGAGAAGTGTTCGCGCACTTCTCCTCTTGCCTTATTTAAGCCTGAGCAAATCATTTTGGTCGACGTTTAGTTCAATTAAATTGCCATCAGGGTCGGCACAGAATATTTGTGAAAAACCACTTATGCTATCAGGTTTCTCTAACAGTTCGACGTTCATTTTTTTCAACCAATTCAACGTTTCCGTGTAATCCTTCACTCTCAGCGCAAAATGACCTTCTCTGCTACTCAGGTGTTTGTCCTGGCGAATGGTTTGTGAGGTTGGAAGAACGATTAGATGAAGCTGTTGACCGTTTACTTCGTACCAGGCACCAGGAAAATCAAAATTCGGACGCCCGATTTCTTTTAAACATAAGATGTTGCTATAAAAATGTTTGGCTCGCTCTAAATTGGTAACCGTAAGACTAACATGATGGAGTTCTGTATATTGAATCACCGCAGTCATCCCCTTATTAAATTTATTTCAATAATACCACGAAATCCAAGTAACCGTTGTCTTTCTTAAACATAGCAAAAGACCAATTCCCTTTTTGAACTGGTCCTTCAATTATAAAAATTCTCTTTTAATAATGTCATCGAATTTTTTTTGAATTTGGTTGACTTTGTTAAGGTCTAGATGGCTTTCATCTATTTCTTCCATTTGCCACAAATTAATATCATGCTTTAATTCTGTAAGTCGATGGAGGGTAATCGTCTGTTGTTTGATCACCTTCGAATCAGCAATAATTCCCTCGTAGGCAATCAAGGCTGGAATAATCGCACTACATAATGCTATTAAAATATTGGTCATTGGTTCAGTCAGCCCGATGTAGGTGAGATTGGTACTGGATAAGAACGTGATAAAAAATGAAAAGATTATCGTTAGAACCTTAAGCTTCATAGCCTTCCTCTTAATTTTCCTTATGTTATTAACGTAACAAATTATTTTTTCTTCAATTTCCCCTCTAACATCATCAAGGTGTTCAGTATTCTTCATATCATCGCCCCATACCTTGTCTTATTATTAATAAGATATGTCGGATGAATAAAAAGAGTGAAGTTATAATTAGCAGATCCTACTCATGTTTGTACATGGGTAGGGCTTTTTGTTGCGTTGAGGCTCTAAGTGACTGTGGAGGAAGAAAAAGGGAGAGTACGGTAACATAGAGAGGCTCTATGTTACCGAGCAGGAAGAAAAAAGAAAGGTACGGTCACATAAAGAGGCTCTAAGTGACCGAGCAGCAGGAATAAAGGAGAGTACGGTAACTTAAAGGGGTTCTAAGTGACCGAGCGGCAGGAAAAGAGTGGTCGACAGTAACATAAAGAGGTTCCTCTCAAAAAAGTCCTATTCGAAGTCATCTTTCGACATTCATTGCAGGCATTTAGAGTTATAAACCCAGGAGTGGTACGCCCGGAGTCCACTTTCAATCAAACGTTTGGTTGAAAGGGAAACCTGTGGGAAATCGACGAGATTTGTCAAGTTCCCCACCACATCGTTTAGATAAAAACGTAAAAAACAATCAGTCCGCGCTAGGAACTGATTGTTTATAAACCTCATTTTTTTATATTAAAATTGGCAGCTAATAACGACCAGTTTGATGGGTACGGATAGCCTAATGCCCAGTAACTGATGCCGCGGAGATTAAATTCCTTGGCTAAGTCGAACTTTGCTTGGGCACTGCGTGCGTCTTCAAACCATACTTCATGTCCACGGCCTTTTTCATCGACGTAGCGGAAAAATGGAGATTGGGTGGTTTCATCGTATTGAATCGCTGCACCGTATTTTATCGCACGTGCAACCGCTTCTTGGGTACTAAATGTTTCTGCTTCTTGTCCTTGGACATGAGGAAGGAGCCAATCGCGGGCATAAATTTGAAACCCTAAGAATATTTTTTCTGCCGGCATAACGGTCCGTGCATATTCCACGACCCGCCTCATTTGATTGAGAGGAGAAATCGCCTGTGGCGGACCGAGCCGGTATCCCCATTCATATGTCATTAGCACGACAAAATCGACAATTCGGCCATGTGCTTCATAATCATGTGCCTCATACAAGAGGCCTGCTTGGGTAGCACTTTGCTTGGGAGCAACGGCCGTTGAGACAAAATATCCTCTTGGATGAAGGCGGTCCACGGTTAGTTGAAGGAAGAGATTGTAATTTTCACGATCAGCCGGTAAGACATTTTCAAAATCAATGTTTACGCCCTTATACCCTTTTTCATCCATAATCCGAAGCATATTTGTAATTACTTTTTCGCGTAATTCCGGACTAGATAGAAGAGTATGTGCAACATTTGAGCCGGCCGCTGATGAGGTAAAGTTGGTAATCGACATCATCGGGATGACATTATTGGTTTTTGCCGCTTGAATGGTCAACTCATCTTTGGCGGGATTGAGATCGCCATTTTCATTGATTAGGTAGGCAAATGGACTAATATAGGTGAGCAAATGGCTCAGTTCCTTAACCGTATCAGCCGCAGCTTGATCCGGTTGATAGGTATAGGCATTAACTTCGATGCTAGGTTTCTTGATCGGTATTATTAGCCGTGTACCTGAATAAATGAGGTTTGGATTCTGAATCTGATTTTCGTCGATAATTGCTTGGACGGTGACCCCGTAACGATTGGCAATTTTCGATAATGTTTCCCCGGCCGCCGTCACGTGGATTCGCGCGGGGATGGTTAGTTTTGAACCGGGATATAATAAAGACGGATTTGTGAGTTGATTTGCCTGAATGATTGAGTTTATGTCCACCCCGTACTGCTGAGAAATTGACCATAACGTTTCTCCGTACTTAACGACGTGTGATGTACCTGGCACTGGGATGACTAACGATTGGCCGACTAACAGCTGGTTTGGGTTCTGCAGCCCATTTGATTGAACAATTCCATTCATATTGACTTTGTACCGGGAAGCGATTTGCCAAAGCGTTTCACCGCTCCGGACAACGTGAATCAACATCTGCCTAACCTCCTGATTTTCTTCATTAACTTAATGTATGTAGGTTTGAAGAATGAGGTTAATTGTCTATATAAATTTATTGCACAGTCAGATTTTTTCGTAAATAAGCTAATCATTATTTGGTAAATAGAGGTAGAAATTCCTAACCTAAAATAGAAAACCCATATGAATCTAGATCTCTATAATAAGACATATTATCTGAATGATTAGTTTTTTGTAATAGTATTGACAGTTTTCCAACATAATTATAAGATTACACTGAATTATATGAATCTATTCATCTTAAAAAGGGTGAGGGGAGGATTAACTTAACTAGCTTATTATTACACTTCCCATTCCATAATAACAGCTGCGTTCAAAACTAGGGTTGGAAAAAAATTCGTGATGTAATTTTTTTATACACATACTTGAAAACGGTTCCAAATTTTTCAATATTGAATTTATGTTCCAAACATCACGAGTAGGTTATGTGAAGAAGCTGTGGGGTAATTTTAAAGGAGGAATTATTTTGGCAAAAAAGGTTTTAGCAGATTTCTTAACACCCCAACTGAATGAGTTGCGGGAAAACGGTCTCTACAATGTCATTGATACGATAGAAGGACCCAACGGCCCTATAGTTACCATCAATGGCAAATCATTAATCAATATGTCATCCAATAACTATCTTGGCCTTGCTAATAATGAAAGATTGAAGCAAAAAGCGCATGAAGCAATCGAGGAATATGGTGTGGGGGCTGGTGCGGTCCGTACAATCAATGGTACATTAGCTATCCATAATGAATTGGAGAAAACAATTGCCAAGTTCAAGCATACCGAAGCTGCCATTGCCTTCCAATCTGGGTTCAATTGCAATATGGGTGCGATTTCAGCCCTAATGACAAAGAAGGATGCCATTCTCTCGGATGAACTGAACCATGCATCGATTATTGATGGCTGCAGATTGTCAGGAGCAAAAATTATCCGCGTTAAGCATCAAGACATGGACGATTTGCGTCGAGTAGCGAAAGAGACAATTGAAAGTGGTTTATACGAAAAAATCATGTACATCACAGACGGAGTTTTTTCAATGGACGGTGATGTTGCAAAGCTTCCGGAAATCGTCGAAATTGCTGATGAGTTTGGGTTAATAACTTATGTAGATGATGCCCATGGTTCAGGTGTAATGGGTAACGGTGCTGGTACGGTTAAGCATTTTGGCCTTTCAGACCGAATTGACTTACAGATTGGGACCCTTTCAAAAGCAATTGGGGTTGTAGGCGGATATGTAGCAGGTACAGAGCAGTTGATTGACTGGCTGAAAGTCCGTGCGCGTCCATTCCTATTTTCAACTTCATTGACACCAGGAGATGCGGCCGCATGTATGGAAGCGATCCATATCATGACCGAATCGACAGAAAAAGTTGAAAAGCTTTGGGAAAACGGAAGATATCTAAAAGAAGGCTTAAAGAAGCTTGGTTTCGAAATAGGTCATTCCGAAACACCAATTACCCCATGCATCATAGGAAAAGAAGATTTGACCCAATTATTTTCACGCAGGCTGATGGAAGAAGGCGTTTATGCAAAATCAATCACTTTCCCAACCGTTCCTAGAGGTACAGGCAGGGTTAGAAATATGCCTACTGCTGTGCACACCAAGGAAATGCTTGATGAGGTTCTAGCAGTCTATGAAAAAATAGGTAAAGAATTGTCTATTATCTAATTTACAATTTCACCAAGAATAACAGCGTTTAGCTTCAATTGAATAATAGTAAAAGACACTTCAGGAGGTCCGTTTCTTATGAAAAAAATTCTTATTACTGGCTGTCTTGGCCAAATCGGTTCTGAATTGACACACCGTCTCAGAGTAATGTACGGAGCAGAAAACGTTATTGCAACAGATATTCGCCATATTGAAGGAAATCCAGTCATCGAAGGTGGTACATTTGAAATCCTAGATGTAATGGATTACGAAGCAATGCTAGGACTTTGCAAAAAATATGAAGTTGACACTCTTATGCATCTTGCAGCCCTTTTGTCGGCAGTAGGAGAAGCAAAACCAAAATTCGCATGGGACCTGAATATGGGTGGCCTGATGAACGCCCTTGAAGTTTCCCGTGAGCTAAACCTGAAACTCTTTATACCAAGCTCCATCGCTGCTTTTGGACCAGGAACACCGGTAGATATGACACCACAGGATACGGTACAAAGGCCAACTACTATGTATGGCGTCACAAAGGTATCCGGAGAATTGCTTTGCGACTACTATTTTACTAAATATGGTGTAGATGTACGCGGAGTAAGGTTCCCTGGACTGATTTCGTACAAGACTCTTCCAGGCGGGGGAACAACCGACTACGCAGTAGATATTTACTATGAAGCTCTTAAGAACAAGAAATATACATCTTTCATTGGCAAAGGAACCTATATGGATATGATGTATATGCCTGATGCAATCGATGCAATCATTCAATTGATGGAGGCCGATCCATCAAGATTGAAGCACCGCAACGCATTTAACATCACTGCCATGAGCTTTGAACCGGAACAAATTGCTGCATCCATTAGGAAATTCATTCCTGAATTCGAAATCTCATACAATGTTGACCCTGTACGCCAAGGCATCGCAAACTCTTGGCCAAACAGCATAGATGCATCTGCTGCACGCGAGGAATGGGATTTCAATCCTCAATATGACTTAGATCGTATGACAAAGGATATGCTGGAAAACTTATCAGAGAAATTAGGCATTCCCTTTAGGGAGCTTGCATTCGCCTATTAATCACTGAGAACTGATTAAAGGGATAAGCTTCCGTCTACAAAACTATTATAATCTATCCGTTCGAAAAAGACAATTGTATTTTTCGGGTGGACTGATTTGCGAGATTATGTTATTGTAAGATATCATTACACAACAAAATTTTGAACAAAGGGATTATTTGTATCTTGCTTTCAATTTGACAATAAACAGTACAGAGGGGGAAATTTTGATGGCAAACAAGGAATTGAATAGGGGCTTAAGTTCACGCCATATTCAGATGATTGCTTTGGGCGGAACGATTGGTGTAGGTCTATTTATGGGATCTTCCAGCACAATAGGCTGGACGGGTCCATCCGTAATGCTCGCTTATGGAATTACAGGAATCTTTCTATATTTGATTATGCGCGCGATGGGCGAAATGCTCTATTTGGAACCAAGTACAGGTTCATTTGCAACATTTGGCTACAAGTATATCCATCCAATTGCAGGATATATGACGGCATGGAGCAACTGGTTCCAGTGGGTAGTTGTCGGCATGGCGGAAGTAATTGCGATCGGCACATATATGCATTATTGGTTTCCAAGTCTTCCTGCTTGGATTCCAGGCCTAATCGCAATGGTTATCCTTGGGGCGGCTAACTTTATTTCTGTTAAATCATTTGGTGAATTTGAATTTTGGTTTGCTTTGATTAAAGTAGTTACGATTGTATTGATGATTATCGCAGGTTTCGGCCTGATTTTCTTCGGCATTGGCAACGGAGGAGATGCGATTGGTATATCAAACCTCTGGAAAAATGGCGGCTTCTTTACTGGTGGTCTTAAAGGGTTCCTGTTTGCCTTATCACTCGTTGTTGGTGCATATCAAGGGGTAGAGCTTATCGGTATTACAGCTGGTGAAGCGAAAGATCCTCAGAAAACAATTCGAAACGCGATTCAAAGTACCATTTGGCGTATCCTTGTTTTCTACATTGGCGCAATTTTTGTTATTGTTACCGTGTATCCTTGGGATCAATTGCATGCGATCGGAAGCCCGTTCGTAGCAACTTTTGCAAAAGTCGGTATTACAGCTGCAGCTGGAATCATTAACTTTGTCGTTATCACGGCTGCATTGTCTGGCTGTAACAGTGGTATCTACAGCGCAGGGCGTATGCTTTATACTCTTGGAGTCAATGGACAAGCTCCAAAAGCGTTTGCGAAGGTTTCAAGTAACGGGGTACCTTTATTCGGTACAATTGGCGTATTAATCGGCCTTGGCTTTGGAGTTATTTTAAGTTATATTGCACCTGAAAAATTGTTTGTGTACGTTTATGCATCAAGTGTTCTTCCTGGGATGGTTCCTTGGTTTGTCATTCTAATCAGCCAAATTAAGTTCAGGAAAGTCCATGCTGATAAAATGGCGGCTCATCCATTCAAAATGCCTTTTGCGCCTGTCACTAACTATGTGACAATTGCCTATCTGGTAGCGGTGCTTGTCGGTATGTGGTTCAATGAAGACACTCGTGTATCGCTGATTGCGGGTATTGTGTTCTTGGCGATTGTGGTCATCAGCTTTTATGCTTTTGGAATCAACAAGCGTGTACCTGCCGATCTTCGATCAGAGGATCTGTCAGAGCGGAAAGCAATGTAAAATTAATAGAAGAAACAAAAAGTAGGGACAGTTTTCATAAACTGTCCCTACTTTTTGCTCAATTATTTTAATAATTGACTGCGTTAATTTGTAAAATAGTATATAGAATATATATTGGTTTTTCGACATGTCTGTTGATTAGCGCTCCAGGTACTTCGCTTTCCGCGGGCGTGCCGGGAAGCCTCCTCGTCGCTTCGCTCCTGCGGGGTCTCCCCTGACCCGTACTCCCGCAGGAGTCTTCGTACCTTCCGCGCTAATCAACTGAGTGTTTTTAATAGGCTCTTTTCTAAAAGATTGTTGCTATTAAATAGGATATTTCCAGTATAAAGAAAATGGTATAATATTCTACAGTGAGGTGAATTAAATGTTGAATATCGGTGACATCATTTTTCAGTTATTCGCAATTTTAGTCCCTATTTTTTTTATAGTGATGATTGTATTTTTTGTTCGTTCTTCAAAAAGACGGAAAGAACAGTTAGATAGAATAGAGGGGAAATTTGATAGAGCGTCAGGGCAAATACCAAAAAAATAGGTGCCTACCGCTGATTTTCAGAATTAATATTTCAAAAGTGTGTTGCAATACTTTAAGTTAATTTGCCTCCCTGTTGATTGGAGCGGAAATCAACACCCATTTGCAGGGACTATCAATAAATTTGGTATTTAGATTCTGACAAAATAAAAAGTTGCCGAGAAAAATACCCTTTCTCGACAATCCGAGGGACAATTATCAATCTGTCCCTTTTTTTTCTTGATGTGCTGCCAAATAACATCCACCTATATTCTCCGTTTTTCATGCATGTACTTCATCCATTTTTTCAGCCGATAACAACAAATAAAATACCCAACACAGCCGGCAGCGGCCACTCCAGCTGATAGCTCCCAGATAAGATCGTGTGCGGAATAGATCCCGGCTGCTATTCCGGTAAATCCAAACAGGGTTAATTGGAATAACTGTTTTTTCATATTTTCGTACATGGTAAATTGGAATTGCCGTCTTTGTTCGACTTCCTTTAATTGTTCCCTTTTTTGTGGTGCATTTAGAAATTCGTTCAGCGAATGAAAGATTTTAAAGACAGGCTGCGATTGAAGCCACTGCCAGACAAATAACCATTTATTATTCCCTTGTGTATTTAACCACTCCATGAATACTGGTTTCCCTAATTCCAGCAGCTCCGCTTCCGGTGCCAAATTGCGGATAATCCCTTCAATGGTGACAACCGACCGGCCTAAAAAGACAAAGCGGGTCGGAATCTGAATGGGCAGTGATTGAATCAAATCGTTAATTTCCAATTTTAATGCCAGTAGGTCCATTTCTTTTAAGTGTGCAGGCTGAAAGGTGATGAATTCCGCTAAGATTCGTTCGATCGTTCTAGATTCCGCCTCAGGGAGCAATACTCCTAACTGAAATAAGCATTCTACGGCCTTTGGATAATTTTTTGCGAGAAAGCTTTCGATTAAGCCTTGAAAATAACCTGCATCTTTTTTAGAAAGTTCTCCTACCATTCCGAAGTCTAGTAAAATAATTTTCCCTTCCTTTGATACAAGAACGTTGCCTGGATGCGGGTCTGCGTGGAAGGTACCGGGTTCCATCCATTGGGGCAGAAATACTTTTAGCAGTCTTTGCGCTAATTCCTGTCGGCTCACCGGTAATTGGTTGATGGCCTCGTTATTGGTCAGCCGTAATCCCTCAACCCACTCCATTACTAGTACGTTTGAGGTACTAAGTTCAGCATACACCGCAGGAATTTGGATGATATCCATCTCCTTAAAACGATCTTTAAACGTAAGAATGGTGTTCAGTTCCTTTGAATAATCCAGTTCTCGTGCAATCACTTGTTTTACCTCTTTAAAGAGGACCTTAAAATTCATTAATCCTTTCGGAAGGGGAACTAAGTGATCAACCAGCCAAAAAACGATACTTAAAATCCGGAAATCAGTTTCGACAATCGAATCAATATTTGGACGCTTTACCTTAATCGCAACCTCTGTTCCGTCTTGGAGCACGCCTTTATAGACCTCGCCAATGGAGGCAGAAGCAATGGCCGTTTTTTCAATCGATTGGAAATGCTGATGAAGTGAGTTTCCCCATTCCTTTTCTAAAATTTTCTCAATCTCGCTCCACTCGGAAGGGGGAACTTTATCCGTTAAATCTTCTATTTGACTGATAAAGGAAGGAGGAAGCAAATCGGCACGCGTGCTTAGGATTTGTCCAAGCTTAATGAGCAAGCCTTCTAATTCGAACAGGGTTTGCCTGAACCGTGCTCCGAAACTTCCCCAAAGTTTATCCCAGTCGGCTTGCGGTTTCCTAAGGATTTTATACCAATAAATTTGAAAGAAGATCCCAAAGACCAAAGAAAGGACCTTCGACATCCGAACAAGCTTATTTTTGGTCTTCATCATCCAATCCCTCTCATTTCTTATGCCTCGCTGAATTCCTTTATGAAATTAACTTAATCTTTTCGAGTATATGTATCCATTTATATATACATATACTACCATTTAATGTACGGTGTTTCAGTAGTTATTTGTAATTATTAGCGGTGTTGTACCTGGAATGATAAAAAGCCGGTATCCATAGGATCCGGCTGCGTCATCTTAACTATTAGTTAATTTGCATTTCGTATATTTTTTCGTTGTTGATTATATTTCCGGCTTTTTCTTCGAAATATTTATTCATCAGTAAATTTAGTTTGATGGAAAGCGTAATGTATTCGGAGCTGTTTGGACCTGTTTGATTATAAATCCCGCTTAGTTTCGCTTTAAGGTTCACAATTTCCATTAAAAGTTCCATGTTTTCTGTATCTAAAAATTCAATTGCCTTCATCATACACCTCGTAAAGTTATATTTTTTAAAAGTCATTGGTATGGAAGGTATGATGACTTGATCTATTTATTTATCGTCTTCTAATGATAATACAATTCCATAGCCATTCTGATAGTAACATAGTCGATTTTTGATGTGAACAAGGAATTTAAAAGTAAAAATATTAGAAAAAAGGTAAATAATATTGAGATATCAAGTGATTTCAAAGAGTGATTTCTGACTCCTTGAAAATAAACAAGCATTGAATCTAGTGGACTTCGATTAACTACGAACAAGTTATATTGTAATAACA
>JAANMP010000084.1 GCA_011250595.1 Bacillus sp. MM2020_1
AAATAGTACTATTAACCACATCCCTAGCTCACCAAATTCAACGTTCGTGTAAATTGTAAAATGGGGTCAGTCCCCCGTTAAACTAAAGCTTTAACACACCGGGGGACTGACCCCAAAATTACATATCACTCCTCCTATGAAAATCTTATTTTAATTAATATGCTGTGGATTTGTTTTCTACTTTTGTTTTCATCCATTCCACAAGACCTTCATAATTTCTTGCTAGCAAAAGATGGCTCGCTACTTCCTTCATCTCTTTATTGCGTTTAAATGAAGCGTTTTTCAACGCTCGAATCTCTCTTGCATATTTTTGTAGGACCATTGCCATTTGCACCGTATCTTGATAAATCAAGTTCATGTCCCAGCGTTCAGCTCCTTCTGCCGTGATACGGGAACCAGACCGGTTATCGAAATGGACTGACCATTTATAATGAAGAGTCAGTTCACTTAAGTATTTCTCTTGAATCACCTTAAACCAGGCACCTTGATATCCACCAGAGAATTGAACATTTGGCGCATAACGGTGATGACCGTTGCAGCCAGCAAGAGAAGTAATACCCGCCTGGTTTAAGGATTTAACGAGCATCGCCATGTTTGCATCCATATCCAAGGCATTGACCTTAATTCCAAATCGCCTTTGAGCAAAGGCTCTCCACTGGAAATGATAGCCTTCCATGTGGACAGGGAATTCTCGCCCGGGAGCGTTCATAACCTTCTTCATCGTAACAATCGGAGTCCTATTTACTAACACCTGAAATTGGTTATCCTGCCAAAAGGTTGGGATGCCAAGGCTGTTAATTAATTGTTTTGTTTTCGTAATATCCTCCTGGGTATTTTCGTCTGACAGAATAATAAAATCGTCTTTAACCTCAATAAACAAGCCTCTCATTTGCAGTGCTTCCGCAATTCTTTCAGTGGCATTCATCATTTCTAATTTCAATAAGTTCATACTTATCATCCTCCTTTAACTTTCTGCTCCTTAAATATACAAAAGTCCGGTTACGATGGTCGTAACCGGACTTCTTTATCCATTTCGGAGGACCTTTGCTGGAATCTCTGCTTTCCAAACATATTCGCCCAGGTTTGTCGTTTCTAAAATATTTTTATCAATATCGTTTCGGCCCATTGCCTGAGAAAGTTTTCTTCTTATTGCTGATATATACCGTCTTACGGTAGTGGGGTTAACGGTTTGATCGTTCCAAACAGCATTTTCGATTCCGTTTTTTGTACAATATATCCCTTTGTTGTCAATCAAGTAACCTAGCAGATTAGCTTGTTTTGGCTCTAGCCGAATCGTATCTTTTATTCCATAAAAAAGCCTCTCTGGACCTGCCAAATTGAGAACAACACAATGCCCTTTTTCTGCCTCTTCGACGAGTTGGTCTAATTCCCGATTCGAGATCATCGTTCGATCCTCATCTATTTCTTTTAAAAGAATAGGCTCGTTCCGTTTAAGGTTCATCTTATCTTTATACAGTTGTATGAACCATGAATGTTCACCTTGCGCATCTGATTTCTGTGCTTCTCGTATCAGGTCCAACGCCTTTTGAACATAGCCCACTCTAGAATAGCCTAATGCAAGATTGCACAGTAGTTTAATCCGTTTGCTGCCTTCGATTCCTTTTTCTAAGGCCTCTTTTCCGTAAAATAAAACAGCTTCCCACCTTCGTGATTCCTCAGCGAGAACAAAGGAAAGATGATAAAATGCATCCGGTTTACTCGGGGTATATAACGTTGCCTTTCTTAAAATGTCATAGGCCGTGTGATAATTTCCTCTGCGCATTTTCTCATCACGGCCCAATTGCAAATAAAGATCAGCCAAATTGATGGAATAGCGGGGTTCCTTTCGATCCAATTCAAGAAACCGTTTGTAAAGCCGGATTCCCTCTTCTAACCATAGATTCCGCTCATCCCCCTCATCAAGACCATCGCGGTCCAGCCAATTATCCTCTAAATCTAACAAATCATCTTAAGATATTTTTCCCATCAATAAATATCCCCTTTTACTCGTTTTTTATTTTTATATTGAGAGAAAATGAAAGTGCCTTAAATGTTATGGAATTCGTGTGTTGCGTTCGTTTAACTAGATCAAATAAAAACTTCTTGTCTTAAGACTCATGATATCTTGCCATCATACAAGTGTTATAATATTTTCCATCTGAGAGGATTCTATCTTTTTTTAATATACCTTCCATTTCAAAACCGAGTCTTTTATACAGTTCAATGCCTCTTTCATTTGTTTCAAGAACATATAATACTATTTTTTTAATACCGTTAACATCAGCCCAGGAAATTGTTTCTTTCATAAGATTTTTTCCAATCCCATATCCCCAGAAATCTTTCAAAACACCTAATCCAAATTCAGCTTTATGTAAGAATCTTTTTAAATCATTGCCTACACATCTTGAATAACCGATTATCTTTCCATCCGTTTCAGCAACTAAAAATAAGTTTCTTGGATGGTTCGTGTCCGTTTCAATTATTTTTTCAAATCCTTCTGGGTCTATAAAAGCCTCTCCCTTTTCTCTGTCCATATTTTCGGTTTCTCCATCAATCTGAAATCTTAATTCAGACACATTTTTTGCGTCATTAATAGTAGCCGTTCTAATAGTATAGTTTAAATCTTTAACATTAAAATCTTGTTGTTTGATAATCATTAAATCCCCTCCAATCATTCTAAAAAAATATATTTTGGGAAAATTATCTTGTCCATTGCTTTTTTGCTGAGTTAAGATCTATGAATTTTTACTTATATCGGAACTTCTGATTTTTTACCGTAGGACTGGAATTTTTTTCGTATTGGGCAAAGCCTGTATCATAAAATTGAGCAATCTTACTTGACCAGTCGCTGGTATCTTGTCCGCTCGTCCGTTCAGACATATAGGATGATATTGTTTGATCGTATTGGTCAATGATTTCCTTTTGAATTTTCGCATCATACTGTTCTTTCTGGAGGGTTGCCTTAATTGGCAGCCTTGGTTTTTGAGCGGGGATAGATTTTGGATATCCGACGACCAGACCAGAGACTGGGAAAACATATTCTGGAAGATTCAATAGATCTACAAAGGTTTGGGGATTTCTCCGTAATCCTCCGATTGGAACGATCCCGAGTCCCATCGATTCAGCCGCTATCACTGCGCTTCCCAGAGCGATCCCTACATCTGTTGAACCGACTATAATGGCTTCTAAGTCCTCGATGATTTTAAACTCCGTACCATTTTTCTCAGCTGCCAGCTTCGCCCGATAAAAATCCATACAAAACACTAGAAAAACTGGAGCTTCCTTAATCCACCTTTGGTTGCCTGCTGCAATCGCCAATGCGGCTTTCCTTTCAGGATCCCTGACTTCAATCACGCTTACTTGCTGACCATTAATCCAATTCGGACCAGCCAAAGCCGCCCCAATAATCGTTTGGATTTGGGCTTCGCTTACCTCTTTTTCAGTATCGAAGTTCCTAACTGAGCGATGATTTTTTAATAATTGAATCGTTTCGTTCATACTATCACTCCTCATTTATACGATACTACAGACTCAACTACCAATTCAAACACCTGGGGTGAATGTTTATTCGCCAATGTGGATTCAAACGATCCTTGGACACAGTGCCACGAGCTCAGGACTCACACTCATGCCAATGTCGATTGCCTGGCCTTTGGGTGCCACCTTTGCCGGGCGTTATATGTACAAAATGGGCTCTAAGTTAACCGCCATTATAGGTGCTGTCTTAATTGCCCTAGGTGGAACATGGTTACTTGCTGTGGAACCTGACTCACCGTATTGGTATTTTGTAGGGATAATGATTGTCATTGGTCTTGGCATGGGTTACGCAACAACCCCAACTACCGTTCTTGTTCAATCAGCGGTTGGCTGGCAAATGCGTGGAGCAGCAACCGCATCAAACAGCTTTACTAGGTCGATTGGTCAAACGGTTGGGGTTGCTGTCTTTGGAACGATTTTTAACAACTCACTTATTACTTTTGGAAAAGAACATGCAGCCGGAGGATGGAGCGGTGGAGGCAATATTAGTGATGTCTTAAGCTCAGAAACGATTAATAAGCTACCGGCAAGTGTCCTTACGATGATCCATGAGGCGCTCGCCCATGGTATGCACCTTGTGTTTATACTCGTGTTTTTTATCGGGGTCGCAAACCTCATCATTACTTTCTTCCTTCCTTCACACAAGAAGGTAATGGAGCATCAAAACCAAATCCAACATTAAAAGGAAAGCCGCCAATTGGCGGCTTTCCTTTTAGGTGGTGTCAGGCACCATTTTACTTATTAACAAGTTCTAAAAAGGAACAAATCGTTAAGATCCCTTTATCGAAGTTTTCTAGGTTAAAGTGTTCGTTTGGAGCATGAAGATTTTCATCTGGTAAACCGAATCCCATTAAGACGACTGGTGCATTTAGAGAATGATTGAAGTCCGATACAATCGGAATCGAGCCGCCTTCTCTTTTGTAAACAGGCGCTTTCCCATAAACGGTTTCATACGCTTCGGCCGCTTTTTGAATCATCGGACTGTCGATCGGCGTTAAGAATGGATTTCCTGTATCTTGTAAAGACACTTTCACCGTGCATCCCTTTGGTGCCTGTTCCTCCAGATGGTTTTTAATCAATCCTTGAATCTTTTCAGGGTTTTGATTGTGAACTAGTCGGCAGGTGATTTTGGCATGTGCCTCATTCGGGATGACCGTTTTTGTTCCTTCTCCCTGAAAACCGCCCCATAGGCCGTTTATTTCTAGCGTTGGCCGGGAACTAATTCTCTCAGCGTAAGGAAAATTGTTAGTTTCCCCGCCCATTAAATCGGTTAACCCTAACGATTTTTTCAACTTTTCTTCATCAAAGCCTAGTGCTTTAATTTGTTCCTTTTCAAATTCTGTAAGTTCGACGACATCATCATAAAAATGGTCAACATTGACTTTACCATTTGAATCATGAAGGGTCGAAAGCAGCTGTACCAATAGATGGTTGGCGTTCTGAACTCCTCCGCCAAACATGCCTGAGTGCAAATCAGAATTTGCGGTTTTAAGGGAAAGTTCTAATGCACACAGACCTCTTAAGGAATAAGTAATCGCTGGGACTCCTCTGTCCCACATATCAGAATCGGAAATAACGACCACATCACAGGATAATTTTTCTTTATTCTCGGATAAGTATGGCGGAAGATGAGGACTTCCGATTTCTTCTTCTCCTTCGATACAGAATTTTACGTTTACCGGTAATTTCCCTTTTACCTTCAATAATGTTTCCACTGCTTTGATATGTAAGAACGTCTGCCCTTTGTCGTCGGTTGCCCCTCTAGCATAGATCTTTTCATCACGAATCGTTGGCTCAAATGGAGGCGTTTCCCATAAATGCAAAGGATCAACGGGCTGTACGTCATAATGGCCGTATACTAAGACTGTTGGGGCGTTTTCCTGATGAAGCCAGTCCGCATAAATAATCGGGTGACCTTTTGTCTGGACGATTTCCACATGTTCCAGTCCAATGCTTTCTAATTTATTGGCAATCCATGAAGCTGCCTTTTGAATGTCCTCTTTATGCTCTGATAAGGAGCTGATGCTTGGAATCCGGAGCAATTCTTTTAATTCCTCGACATTTTGATTATGTTGATTGGATAACAACTCGGATAATTGACTCATGTTCTCACCTTTTCTAATTTATTTTCTCATCTTATATTATACAAAAAGAAATGAGAATGGAAAAATTTATTAGAAACCAGCTGCTAAAAATTCAAGTTTGATAAAAATTTAAGGAGCTGCCCAAAAGAGAAGTACCCACCCTTTTGAACAGCCCCTTGTTCTATTAAATCAATTCTTTATGATGATTAACACAGAAAACCGAATGGATCGTTTAAAAATTTCCTACTTTTTTAATAATAGGATTTTCGCTCTTCGTCCTTAATTTTCGTATATCGAGACGAATGAGGAGTGAAACGGATAGAGCTATTAAAAATATCCCTGAAAAAATGACTAAAGTTCCCTGATAGCTTCCAGTGGACTCCCTGACCCAGGATACAAAAATTGGTCCCACTAGACCGGCTGCAGCCCATGCAGTCAGAATGTAACCATGAATGGCCCCAAGCTGCTTTGTTCCAAACAAGTCGCCGATATAGGCAGGTATAGAGGAAAATCCACCTCCATAACAAGTCATAATCATATAAACAATGATAGAAAAAAGAATTCCAACGGATATATTTGGCAGCATAAAAAAAGCAACGATTTGAAAGGCAAAAAATAGGGTATAAACATTTGGTCTTCCGATGTAATCGGAAATGGTAGCCCAAACAATTCTTCCTGATCCGTTAAATAACCCCATGATTCCAACCATTGCCGCTGCTCCGGCAGCCGACATCCCTACTAGCTCTTGAGCCATTGGAGAGGCAACTGAAAGAATCGCGATTCCACAGGTAACATTGATAAAAAGCATCACCCATAAAGCCCAAAACTGTCTTGTTCTGACTGCCTCATTGGCGGTCAACTGACGTAGGTCCTCCTTCAGTTTCTTCGCACCGGGTTTATTGGCTGCTGCTTCAAGACCCTTAGGTACCCATCCCTCTTTTGGCGGTGCAAGATACTGAGCCGAACAAATGATGATGATGAAGTAGGCAGAACCAAGAATATAGAAAGTGTTTGAAATGCCATATGTTTCGATTAAATGATTCATAATTGGACTGCTTATCAATGAAGCAAAACCAAATCCCATGATGGCCAGTCCCGTTGCGAGACCTCTTCTGTCAGGGAACCACTTTATCAGCGTGGAAACAGGTGTGATGTAACCAACCCCCAACCCAATACCGGCAATCATACCGTAAAATAAATAGAGTAATAGCATTGATTCTAAATGAATGGCTAAACCTGCCCCAGCAATTCCAACTCCAAAAAACAGAGCACTAAGTGTACCAGCGGCTCTCGGTCCAAACCTCTCGACAAAGTGCCCTAGAAAAGCTGCTGATAAACCTAAAAATAGAATCGCCAAGCTAAATGTAAACGAAATTTGCTTTAATCCCCATCCCATCTGTTCTTGCAGCGGTTTTGTAAAAACACTCCAGGCGTAAACTGAGCCAATGGAAATATGAATTCCAACGGCTGAAAGTGCGATCAGCCAACGATTTTTTGTTTGCATCCTTCTGTCCCCTTTTCTAAGTTGTAATTCCAAGCTTTGAATTGAGTTCAAATCGTCCTTAGTCGTGAGTAACGCTCATTTTGCTAGATGCTAATGCGGCTCGCTGTCTTGCTCTTTCGACCGATTCTCCACTGCTCAACACGACTGCCATCCGTCGTCCTCCTTTTGTTTCCGGTTTACCAAAGACCCTTACCTGTGTATTTGGGATGGATAAGCTTTCATCAATTCCAGTTATTTGGTAGGCTTTGCTTTCCTTTGTTGCTTTAATCGTATGACTTGCACCAGGTGTCAGTAGACGAACAGATGGAATCGGGTAGCCTAAAATGGCTCTTATATGTATGGCAAATTCAGATAGGTCCTGCGTTACCATGGTAACCATCCCCGTATCATGAGGCCGCGGCGACACTTCACTAAAATAAACACCATGGGGAGAGAGAAATAATTCAACTCCAAAAAGTCCGTATCCGCCAAGAGCATCGGTGATTTTTTTAGCGATATCCTGCGCTTTTGCAATTTGTTCCATTGACATGTCATGAGGCTGCCAAGATTCAATATAGTCCCCATCTTTTTGAACATGTCCGATGGGAGCACAGTAGGTTGTTCCTGAAATGGAACGGACAGTTAATAGGGTAATTTCCGATTCAAAATGGATAAATTCCTCGACAATCACCCGAGTTTTTTTGCCTCTTCCACCTAAAATCGCCTCATTCCAAGACCCTTCTACATCCTCGATCGAACGGCAAACGGTTTGCCCTTTTCCTGATGAGCTCATGATTGGTTTAATTACGCATGGAATTCCGATTTCCTCTACAGCATCCCTTAATTCCACTAATGTGTTCGCAAAAGCATATTTCGCTGTAGGAAGCCCTAGTTCTTCGCTTGCCAAGCGTCGGATTCCTTCCCTATCCATGGTCAAGTCCACTGCTTTAGCGGTCGGTACAATCCGGAATCCTTCGTTTTCAAGTTCGATTAATGTTTCTGTTGCGATCGCCTCAATTTCAGGAACGACTAAATCCGGCTTCTCTTGTTCTATTACTCTACGAAGTTCTTCTCCATCCAGCATGTCCACCACATAGGAACGATGGGCCACCTGCATTGCCGGAGCGTTTTCATATCTGTCTACAGCTATAGTCTCCATTCCTAAACGATGAGCCTCGATAATCGTTTCTTTACCAAGCTCACCAGAACCGAGTACCAACACCTTTTTCGTCTGGGCACCAAACATTTCACACAACCCCTTATTGTTTGTCTTTTGATTATATTAACCCATATTACCACATCACACAAGTATTAATTATTCATAAAACACGAACATTGTTTAATGTATAAGTATATATCATTCGTTATTTTTTTGAAAGCGCAACTATTTTTTTAACAAATACATATGAAAAAATATGTTAAAAAGCAAAAAAAGAGACATCACTGATGCCTCTTTTCATGTTCTCGCGCTAATTCATATATCGATATTCCCTCAAACTATTCAAAACGGAAATTTCCTGTAATAGTTCTTTCCCAATATTCGTTTCTCTTACCTTTTTTCTCACCAGTTCTTTATCCACTAACCTTTTGACTGATAATACATCCGTTGTGTCACCTAAAACATCTTCTTTGGAATGAAACTGTTTATGAGCCACCAACTGCATACCGTAGGAATTATATAGTAAGGTGTATCCTGCTATACCTGTAACCGATTGATAAGGTTTTGAGAACCCGCCATCGATGACAAGCATTCGTCCATTCGCTTTGATGGGATTCTCTCCATCAATTTCTTTTACTGGAGTATGGCCGTTGATAATATGGCCCTGCTCAGGGTGGAGATCAAATTCAGCCAGGATTTTTTGGCAAATTTCTTCCTTCTCACGCAAATAATAATAAGGGTTCTTTCCCTCTTTATGCGTCTCCTTCTCCTTAATAAAGTACCGTTCAAAGGTGGTCATCTCTCTTTTACCAAAGAGGGATGAATATTCTCCAGTCCATAAATACCAAACCATATCTGTTGCAAGGTCATCTGTCATTTCCGGGTGTTCAAACGAATATCGTAAATAAGATTCAAACCTATCAAGTAATTCACGGCCGGCATACGTTTTGTTGTCAATCGTCATTTTTTCCATATTTCCTTCTTCATCTAAAGGGATACAGCCATGAATTAACAAGTTTCCGTTATATTTCAAATATAGGCTTCCCTTTTTCATAAGGAAATTCATATGTCTAGCCAGCTTTTCGGAATGCCTAACAGAAAACAACAATTTTTCGATCACTTGTTGTTCTTCCTCTAATAATTGGTCTGGCTGCATGGGATTAACAGTAGCAAAGCAACTATTTTCTAGAGGGTAGGTTTTCCCATAAATCGTTATTTCTTTCGTTTCATAATCAATTTTCTCAAGTAACCGCCTTTCTGACATATTAAAATACGGGCGCCTCTTGATGATCGGGATTTCTAGTTTAAATTGAATCATCGCGATTGCTTGGTGAATTTTCGTAATTTGCAGTTGCTCATAATCTGATAGTTTCTTTTCGGACTGCACCTTAGGTCTAAAAGCTGGATTGTCTTCATAGTACTTTTCCGCTAGAGTAAGTAATGGTCTTAGATTGATTCCATATACGTCTTCAATAATATCCAAATTGTCGTATCTCGCACAAATACGAATAATATTTGCCAGACAAACCTTAGATCCCGCAAAGGCACCCAGCCATAGGACATCATGGTTTCCCCATTGAATATCAACCGAATGGTAACCGATTAGTGTTTCGATAATTTTATCAGGCTCGGGTCCCCGGTCGTAAATATCTCCTACTACATGAAGATGGTCAACAACTAATCTTTGTGTCGTATAGGCAAGACCGATAATCAGTTGATCAGCCTGTGCTAAGGAGATGATCTGCTGGACAATTTTTGAATAATAATCATCCTTATTTGTGGAATCATCTTTTTTGTAGAGTAACTCTTCAATGATATACACAAACGGTTTCGGCAAAGCTTTACGCAACTTAGAGCGTGTGTATTTGGAGGAGGCGTAAGAAATGAGCTTTAACATTCGTTCAATGATTTCTGTATACCATTGGTTTAATTCAAGTTCATTCCCAAAATGACTTTTTATTAACTTCAGTTTTTCTTCTGGGTAATAAATTAATGTGGCAAATTCATTCCTATCGTTTTCAGAAAGCGTATCTTGAAACAAGTCATTAATCTTCTCTTTTACATTCCCTGAACCATTTCTTAATACATGTTGAAAAGCTTGATACTCTCCATGTAAATCACTGACAAAATGTTCAGTTCCTTTTGGTAGATTTAGGATGGCTTCGAGATTAATAATTTCTGTTGCGACTTTTTCTGCACTATCATATTTTTGGGCTAGTAAATCTAGAAATTTCTCGTTCAAGAAAATGTATCCCCTTTCAGAATTGACTGCGTTGCTCTTATTAACACATTCCTTAATGATATTATAAATGATTAATAGGATATATTTTATAAAAATCAAAAAAAGTGTCAAGCACCATCCAATTTTCCTAGAGGGTGCTTGACACTTTTTTCGCTGTTAGCGAGTTCTCTAGCCCTTTTTAAGAAAAAGAAATTTTTGTGACAGCTAAAATAAACATATTGGTTTTAGTTGTAATTTTCAGGCAATTTTCATACTTCTATTGTAAAATTTAGGTAGTGGAGCAGTCTCTTAAACTCATCGATCATCTTTTAAATAGAGGAGGAAAGGCAATGCTTGAAGAACTAATTTCTCATATTCACCCTATTATGGTGCATTTTCCAATTGCTTTAATCATTATTGCGACGTGTTATGATTTATTTTGGATGGTTACAAAGCGGAGGTTTTCACCGAAGCAAGGTTTTTGGCTGTGGGCCATTGCATTTATTAGTGCTTGGGTAGCAATTGGCACTGGACCCGAGCATGATGCGAGAGGAAATACAAATGTATTCGAATATCACGAAAGTCTGGCTGATATTGCCACCGTCCTTGCCTTTCTAGTTGTCGCATTCCGTGCTTTCTTTATTTTTATAAAGAAAGAATTTCATAAGATTTCTCTGGACATGTATTGTCTTCTTACCTTAATCTGTTCTGCTAGCATCCTTGCGGTGGGATATTTTGGCGGGAAAATGGTCTATGACCAGGGTGTAGGCGTCAAAATGGATGGTAAATATGTTAATCCTCCTAAAACAGAAGCATTCCAGCCCAATGAGTAATCGCTTTACCTACACATTAAAAAGCTTGGAATAATAATAATCCAAGCTTTTTGTTTATTTATCAAATTTTAATAAAAAAACTCTGTTTCATTCCCCGTCACTGCGTCTTTCTTATTATCAGGATTGGAGGTTTTGAAGCTCGTAATTTTCTCATATTCTCCTGGTTTTAGTACGCTCTTATCTCCTCTCATTAAATAGGTGTAGGCGATAATGGAGATAAACAATCCAAATGTCCACGCATTATCCCATAAAAAACGAAGTCCAGGAATGAAAAGTCCAAGTACAGGAATAGCTACACCAATAATCAGGGCATACACGCCATTTTTATTAAAACCAGATGTATAGCTATACCGGCCGTTTACGTCATATAGTTCATTTAGTGCCATTTGTCGCTTGCGAACAAGCCAGTAATCTGCAATCGCAATCCCATCAATCGGTCCAAGTAACGCTCCATAAGTTCCCAACCAGCCAAAAATATAATTCCCAAAATTCTCCATGATGTACCACGGCTGCATTAAAATGGCAAAGATTCCAGTAATTAGCGCCCCTAGTCCGAAAGTAATTCGTCTTGGATTTAGATTTTCAATCGCACGGGCAGGTGCAACGATATTTGCACCGACATTAATTGTTAAGGATGCAATGACTATGATTAACGTTCCCAAAAAGATAACATATGGCGGGAATTTCGCAAGCAGTTGAACTGGATCCCATAGGGCTGTTCCGAAAATCACCACTGTTGCAGAGGTGACGGCGATCCCAATAAAGGAGAAGATACTCATTGTAAGTGGAAGAGAAAAGCTTTGAGCAAGCATTTGTGATTTTTGACTTTTTGCATATCGACAGAAGTCTGGAATATTCAAGGCTAGGGTTGCCCAGAAAGCAATGACGCCTGTTAATGCTGGGAAAAATACTTTTAAAAACGCCCCTGTTGTCGTGAATTTTGATGGTGTGTCCAAGATAGGGCCCCAGCCTCCAGCATTTGTATATGCCCAAATAAGAAGGATGATCGAAGCGATACCGACAATCGGTGTGGCAATTAAGCCAAGGACTTTCATTGCTTGAGGTCCCTTATAGGCGACGACGACATTTAACCCCCAAAACAAGGCAAATATTATAGCCGTATGTCCACTTAAGTTTCTCCAGGCAGGAAATGAAGCCGATAAAAGTGTATCTATTGCACCCGTACCAATCCAAGTGTTAATCCCGAACCAGCCAGCAGCAACTATTGCTCTTGCTAAAGCTGGGATGTGTGCTCCTTTTGAGCCAAACCATAATCTTGCAAACACAGGATAAGGAATTCCAAATTTAGTACCAGCATGTGAGTTTAATAGAATAGGGATAAGGACTATGACATTCCCAAGAAAAATCGTTCCAATGGCTTGCCACCAATTCATTCCCAAAGATATCAAGCCACTTGCCATCGTGTAGGACGGAATACACAAACACATGCCAATCCATAAAGTGGCAAAGTTCATCCCCTTCCAGGAATGTTCCTTCATTGTCGTTGGGCGCAGGTCATCATTCCACATTTCACTGTTACTTAAACCATTGGCTACTTCAGGTGTCAGGGTAACAATTCCATTTTGTTCAATTTGCGTTTTCAACAAATTTCCCCCTTGTTTTGTTATTTGATGTGCTCTTCAAGTGAACATATTCATGGAAATGGCAGAGAGATTTCAACTTCAATTAGTGCAAGAAACTCATCTTAGCACAAATCTATTTTGAGTGAATATTTAAAAAATTCAAGCTAGTTTTGCATGATTTTACATCGCGTCACCACCCTAATGGCTTACTACCTCCGCAGCAAGGTTCAATTGCCCTCCCTCCCTTTTGTAAAAGCCAAAACCACGAAAACAAAACCCACCTACCTATCCTAAATTATATATCATCAAAACATCCTGTCATTGGACAAATAGTTCAATGATTTCTATCAATTTTTTTATGTTATGTAAGATTTGTTGCAACAGAAAAAAAGTGACGGAATCCATCCAATTTTCTGGAAGGTGCCCGTCAATCATTTTTTTCCTACAAACTAGACTAACACCTTACATATTTGCGTTTGAAACCAAGTTTCCTCCCTCTATCTAAATCCTTTTGAATATTTTCTGATGCAAGCAGGATGCTGCTTTTTTTCTTGTCCCGCTTGATTTCGACTGGTCCTACTCCCTTAGCGGTTTCAACTGCCTTATCATGAAGCGGTAAATATGAAATCGCAACTGTGTACATAAAATTATTCATTGCAGATTTCGTTCGATCAGGAGAATCGTGAATCGTATTTTCCACCAGATCAAGCATACTGGCAATCTTGCTGGCGCTAAATTCAGCGTCTTTCCGATTCCCCAAAAGCCAGCAATAACAGCTCCAGCCTGCTGACATTCTAAGTTCTTCCCCGCTTGCGATCCATTTATCGGCAACAGCTTGAGCAATATCAGTTTCAGCCAAAGTTACAGCCACCACAAAATCAGACAGCATATAAAAATATGCCGCATCGATCCAACGCTCAAAATCCGCCTCCGTCATTGTCTTTGGGTCCGCAATGATGCCAGCAAAATACATGGCATCGTAGTTCCCAGTGGCGTAGAGTTGCTCGGCCAAAGGCTGATTTTTCTTGATTATCTTTGACATTGGCTTCATTTTGCCTGTAGCCACGCCAAATAGAGGCTCATGTGCCCCATTGCTTATGTACGTCTTTTTAATCCGCTCACTACTGAGCGCTTCCAGTTCCTGCATAACCATCTCAAAATCCATCGTTTTGCACTTCCTTCCATTATAATCATATCCACTGCATCGTAATTATTATCAAGCAATTAATTATTCCACGCCACTTTCTAATATCGTGAATGTCTTTTTATCACAATTAATTTCCGCCCTTGCTCCATATGGCAATATAAATTTCGGTTCTGTATGACCAAAATTGAGATTATAGAGAATCGGCAAATTCCCCAAATTAAATTCCTTCATGACTTTTTGAATTTCCACTTTATATTCATGGTAATATTTCTCGTCCTGCGGTTTACCAAAAATGATTCCATTGGCCTTTTGTAGAATTCCTTGTACGGCATAATTTCGCAGCCAATACTTAATATGATTGGGTTCCGGCTTTTCTTCTGATGTTTCAAAGAATAGAATACTTTCATTCCAATATTTCTCTTCAGGCCAGAGCAGGGTTCCTTTCGCAAACTCTAGTACCTCTATACAGCCGCCAATCAAATGTCCATGTGCTACACCTGAGCCTTGAAGTAACTCGAAACCTACATTTTGCTTCATTGCCCGTCGGCGGTTCTTATTCTCTTCGATCCATTCTAAACGTTCACTCGTCCATTGTTCGGCCGGTTGAATTTCGCCAATCATCTCATTTGAAAAGAGCGTTCGCTTCACCATGTCAATCGTATATGGATCCATCTCAACGTTTTCAGCAAAATCAGTTAAAATGGCCGGACCATAAAAAGAAGAAATTCCTGCTTTATGACAAAATAAATGTGAAACGGTCACATCGGAGTAGCCCATAAATATTTTCGGGTTTTCACGGATCACATCAAAATCAATATAAGGAAGTAAACGAATACTATCTTCTCCGCCTATATTTGCAAAGATACCTTTAATGCTATCATCCTTAAATGCTGTCATCAAATCTTCCGCACGAGCTTGTGGATTTTTATAAAGATAATCGCTCCCTTTTAAACTATTCGGCATAGGGATAACTTTTAATCCAAAAACTTCTACTAACCTCTTTACACCTTGTTCATACCGCCATCTCAGTCCTGGATCACCAGCACCTCCCCAAGACGGACTTACTGTAGCAACACAATCTCCTGCTTGTAATTTCTTTGGCTTAATTAACATAAATAACTCACACCCTTGTATCATTCGATTGGCTAAGAATATAGATACCTCTTAGTTTTAGAAGATATCACATGGCTTTAATTTCTACAGAATTAGAAAAATACCTGCTTTAATTCGTTAATATGCCTTTACATAAAGAAATACGAGCTTTATGGAAGGGTTTATAACGTCCTTCACTGCCTATTAATCACTTAAATAGGCTTTATGAACGGTTTATAACAACCTTCTTCGCCTATTAATCACTTAAACTGGTTTTATGAACGGTTTATAACAACCTTTTTCGCCTATTAATCACTTAAACTTGCTTTATGAACGGTTTATAACAAAAAAAGTGCCTGACACCATCCTTAATATTGGATGGTGTCAGGCACTTTCTTGAAATTTCTCCTCCACCTTTTGATTTTATTATTTTAAAGCTGCATCGATATACTCATTATGGATTTGTTTTTTGTAATTAAATGCTTTCTTGATGTACCCCGCTTCAGCTAACGTGTCAATGGAATCTTGCTGTGCGTTAATAGACTCTTCAGTAAAACGTATATTGGGTTTTTCCGCTGTGATGATTTTCTTAATGAGATCAGCTGGAAGTTTTGTCGCACGTGAATAGATTTCAGATGCTTCATCCGGATTTTCAATTTGCCAATCGGCTGCTTTTTTGTAAACTCTTAAATATGCCTGAACAATCTCAGGATGTCCTTTCGCGAAGCCTTCCCTAGCAATAATTGCGCCTGGAGCAAATATTTTTTTGTTTACATTTAGAGTTACTCCGTTCCCTTTTTCAACATTATTTAGATAATAAGGATTCCACACGGACCATGCGTCTAATTTTTTGGATTCGAAGGCGGCTTGTGCATCATCGGGTTGAAGATTGATGAGTTTCACATCATCAGTCGTTAAACCATTCGCTTTCAATGCTTTAATTAGATACACATGGGCCGTTGTACCAAGAGGCACACCCACTGTCCTGCCCTTTAAATCTTTAATCTTCTTTATATCCCCATTTTTTTGTACTAAAATTCGAACATTCGATTCTCCTGTACCAGTTTGGGCAATCACTTCAAAGGGTAGTTTTTTATCTATACCTGCTATTAACGCACCATCTCCTAAAAACGATAAATCCACACGATTTGAGGCAAGTGATTCTAAAAGCGGGGGCCCGCTTGTGAATTCACTCCACTTAACTTCGGCATTTATCGCCTTAAACTCTTCTTCGAACCAGCCCTTTTCCCGAGCAATGACCAATGGTCCCATTTTCCCATTTAAAGCAATATTCACTTTAACAGGATCACCTTTGGCATTCGTTTTTTCTGCGGATGAACCGCATCCTGCTACTAAAAATATCATGGAAATGATCCAGAATAATCCTAATAAATGCTTACGATATTTCTCCATTTTGTAACCTCCTCATATCACATGGCTTCACCTGCCTGCATGTGTGTATCCTGACTAGGATAAGAAAAGAGGTTCGATAATAAGCTTGAACTCCTTATCGGACCTCTAATTATTCAATTGGTTAGATTCTATTTCTTAACTATTAATCTGCTAACTTCATTTTCCTGATTAACGGGTACGTTTTTTCCGACTGTTACACGTCGAACAACGCGATGACGATCTTCGTAGTCTGCAACCGCATAATGTTGCGTGGCCAAGTTATCCCATATGACCACATCCCCTTCCGTCCATTTCCAGCGGACGGTATTTTCTAAACGTGTCACGTAAGAATCAAAGATACTTAACAATCTTTCAGATTCACTTGTTGTATAGCCTTCTAACTTTCCTGCAAATCCTCCTAATAACAAATGCTTTTTCCCTGTTTCTGCGTGAACATGTACAACTGGATGTCTCGTTTTAAAAACCGTTGATTCAAAAACAGCACGATATTTTTTGGTAACGTCATTAACATTAATATCACTTTGTTTAAACTGAGCATAATCAAATTCATTTGAATGAATTCCCCATAACTTATCTGCTAATCTTTTCAAGCCATCCGGAAGGTCTTCATACGCTGTATTCGTATTTGCCCAAACTGTATCACCGCCAACTTCCGGGATCGTTACCCCTCTTAATACAGAGTATTTTGGAACTTCAGGAACAAACGTAACATCCGTATGCCAATGATTCGCTTTTGCACCTTGCTCAGAGTCCAGCTCAAAAATATAGTTCGTATTATTTTTTACAGGTACGGTCGGATGTGCATATGGTTCGCCTAATAATGTTGCAAATGCTTCTTGGCTCGCATCCGTTAAATGACTTTGACCCTTAAAAAATACTACCTTGTACTCGTTTAGCGCTTGTTTAATTTCATTCAAAATACTAGATTCTAAATCCCCGCTTAATTGAACTCCTTGAATTTCTGCACCAATTTTTCCTGCTTGCGGTACCACTTTTAATTGTTTTGTTTGAAAAGCTGTCATTTTCAAATTCCTCCTCATTATCATGTTTTATTTTATTTGAAATACAACGTAAATCTCTTTTGAACCGCCTCCTGACTTTTTATTTCCCACTTAGCCTAGTGATATAGTCGGTTTAAACTTCAAAAAACAAAAAGAGATTCAACAAAGAGAGCGTGAAAGCTTCTCTTTGTTAAATCTCTAGTCGACTAGTGGATTCTCATCACTTTTATTTAATTGGACTAAATTGGTAAGTGGTTTGTTTATGAATGCATCTTAACAGGGTTCGAAATAGTCTGTCAATTATTTTTTAAGTAATCCTATAAATTTAGTTGGTTTTTAATTTTAAGTCTTGAATATTAATAATTACC
>JAANMP010000085.1 GCA_011250595.1 Bacillus sp. MM2020_1
CATGTGAAAAATTCACATGGTGCCTGACACCCTACGACACTAATTAATATTAATTGAATGATTATAGTGAAAACAGTCGAACGATTTTTAAAGCCTGTTCACTAATTTGACAAACTTTTCTGACTATTAATTTTATAATAGTCTGAACAATGAAAGAATAGGGAGTGTGATTTATGGAAAAGACAAATGCTAGTTTCATAGAACCAGTCAGAGAAGTTAATCTGCATTCATCCAAATGGGCTTTGCAGAATGGATTGAAAAAAATTCAACTAATGCTAGAGTCCTTTTTCATAAAAAAGGGATACCTGTTATTATTGGTTGGCTTTTTACTTGGTCGGGCTTTGATTTTGGCAAAACTAACTCCTTTTTGCCTTCCCTTTTTTGCCTCCGTTTATTTAATTAAGCGAGATCGGGCACCGCTTGCCCTGATCGGACTAATTATTGGAGCAGTAACTATTTCACTCACAAACGCGGCCTTTACCTTTATAATTACCATTTTATTTATGATAGTCTTCAGAATATGTAAGAACTGGATCACCAATGATATGAAATGGACACCTTTTATTGTCGCTATTGTCCTTGGGCTGGGGAAATTGGCGGAAGCCTTTATTCTTTCAAGACAATTGACACTCTATGATTTGATGATGGTCGGGGTCCAAACCAGTCTTGCGTTTATTTTGACGCTTATCTTTCTCCAAAGTATTCCATTGTTAACCTTTAACAAACGGAGACAATTGTTAAAAACAGAAGAAATCGTTTGTCTAATTATCATGCTTGCTTCAATTATGACAGGGACAATTGGCTGGAAGGTTTATGACCTGTCGATTGAGCATATCATGTCGAGATACTTAGTATTGGTATTTTCGTTTATCGCCGGAGCGACAGTTGGCTCCACTGTTGGGGTCGTCACGGGGTTGATTTTTAGTCTGGCGAGTGTCTCTAGTTTTTACCATATGAGCCTACTTGCTTTTTCCGGTGTCTTGGGAGGATTGATGAAGGAAGGGAAAAAAATAGGTGTTTCCATCGGTTTATTTATCGCTACACTTCTAATTGGCATGTATGGGGAAGGCGGTGGCTCCATCCAGCTTACGGTCTTGGAGACAGCGGCAGCCATCTTTCTATTCCTCTTAACACCTCAGGTATTAACTTCTCGATTAGCAAAGTATATCCCTGGTACACCGGAATACACAGCCGAGCAGCAAAAATATATGCGTAAAATGCGCGATGTTACGGCACAGCGGGTGTCACAGTTCTCTAGCGTCTTCCATGCTCTGTCCAAAAGCTTTTCACAAATGGAAATCCAACCGAAGGAAGATGAAAGTGATCGGGAAATGGATTACTTTATGAGTAACGTTACCGAAAAAACCTGCCAAACCTGCTTTAAGAAGGATCAATGCTGGGCAAACAATTTTAATACAACCTATGCCTATATGGAAGAAATTATTCATGAAATGGATCAAAACGATGGAAATGTTTCTTCTAAGCTATCCCGAGAATGGGAAAAGATTTGCACCCGTTCAAAACGAGTGTACGAATCGATTGGACAAGAATTAACGTTTTTTCAAGCCAATCAAAAGTTAAAAAAGCAGGTTCGGGAAAGCCGCAGGCTGGTTGCTGAACAATTGTTAGGTGTGTCCGAAGTAATGGATAATTTCGCAAAAGAAATTCAACGGGAACGAGAAAACCACCACAAGCAGGAAGAACAAATTATGGAGGCAATGCAATCGTTCGGAATCCATATTGAACAAGTGGAAATCTATAGCCTTGAGCAAGGAAATGTCGATATTGAGATGTCTTTACCGTTTTGCGATGGCCATGGTGAATGTGACAAATTAATTGCTCCGATGCTATCTGATATTCTGGGGGAAACGATTGTTGTAAATAAGGAAGAATGTGCAACCTATTCGAATGACTTTTGTCATGTGACATTCCGGTCCTCCAAGGCGTATACGGTAGAGACAGGCATTGCCCATGCTGCTAAGGACGGCGGGCTGGTGTCAGGAGACAGTTATTCGACGATTGAACTCGGATTAGGGAAGTATGCAATTGCCATTAGTGATGGAATGGGAAATGGTGAAAGAGCACATTACGAGAGTAAAGAAACACTGCTTCTTTTACAAAAAATTCTCCAATCAGGAATTGAAGAAAAAGTGGCGATTAAATCAGTTAACTCCATTCTCTCACTCCGGACGACGGATGAAATTTTTTCCACATTAGATTTAGCGATGATTGACCTGCAAAATGCTTCAACCAAATTTCTTAAAATTGGTTCAACACCGAGCTTTATTAAAAGAGGGAATAAGATTATTAAAATCCAGGCAAGTAATCTGCCAATAGGTATGATTCAAGAATTCGAAGTGGACGTGGTCAGTGAACAGCTAAAAGCTGGGGATCTCTTGATTATGATGAGCGATGGGGTGTTTGAAGGTCCGTTGCATGTTGAGAATTATGATTTATGGATGAAAAGAAAATTGCAAGGACTAGAAACAGATAATCCGCAGGAGGTAGCTGATTTAATTTTAGAAGAAGTGATCCGATCGAGATCGGAAATCATTCATGATGATATGACCGTGACCGTAGCGAAAATTAAACATAATACGCCAAAGTGGGCGTCCATTCCTGTTCAAAAATTAAAGCGACAGGCGTAAACAAGTTATTTTATGCCATCTCCCTTTAAAATATGTATAAATCATTTACATCCCGTCGAAAATGGTACCAATACATGTTGTGGAGGGAGAAGGTTATGTATACAGGGAAAATACGTCAAATTTTACTGATTACTGATGGATGCTCCAATCAAGGGGACGATCCAATTGCTATGGCTGCACTTGCAAAAGAACAAGGAATCACCGTTAATGTAATCGGTGTGATGGAACAGGATACGATTGACGAAAAAGGAATGGCTGAAATTGACGGGATTGCGATGTCAGGCGGTGGCGTCAGTCAGATTGTCTATGCTCAGCAACTCTCGCAAACTGTGCAAATGGTCACTCGTAAAGCGATGAACCAAACCATTCAGGGAGTGGTCAACCGTGAATTGCAGCAAATTTTAGGACGATCACAAACCATGGAAGACCTCCCGCCCGAGAAACGCGGGGAAGTGATGGAGGTTGTCGATGAATTAGGAGAAACTGTCGAATTAGAGGTGTTGATTCTTGTCGATACAAGTGCAAGTATGAAACACAAACTTCCGACCGTGAAGGAAGCACTGCTTGACCTTTCTCTAAGCTTGAACGCTCGAACAGGTGATAATCAATTTTCGGTCTATGTATTTCCCGGGAAAAAGAAAGATGTCGAAAAATTGCTGGATTGGACACCTAAACTGCAAACATTGACCAGTGTATTCTCTCAGCTATCAACTGGAGGAATTACGCCGACAGGACCAGCGTTACGGACAGCGTTATCCTCATTTGAAGAAAAACAATCCTTAAGGAGCCTGCTTTCACGTGATGATGAATCATACTTTGAAGAGTCAATGTAAGGTAAGCCCGGGGACAGTCATTATAGGAAAGTGGCATTCAAAGGAGTATACGATTATAAAGGAACTTGGATTTGGAGCAAACGGGGTGGTTTACCTTGCCAAGCATAAGAACACACAAGTCGCTTTAAAAATGAGTGACAATGGTATGTCGATCACTTCCGAGGTAAATGTTTTAAAATCCTTAGCAAAGGTCCAGGGACCCCCAACCCTTGGGCCTTCTTTGCTTGACGTCGACGATTGGCAGAGTAATCGCGGACGCATTTCTTTTTATGTAATGGAATATATTCAGGGTCCTGACTTTCTCTCCTTTTTACAACAAAAGGGAAAGTCATGGACCAGTGTTTTATTCTTGCAGCTTTTAAATGATTTAGACAAACTTCATGAAAATGGATGGGTATTTGGTGACTTAAAGCCAGAAAACCTAATAGTCACAGGACCTCCGCCAAAAATAAGATGTATTGACGTCGGCGGCACGACAATTCAAGGAAGAGCGATTAAGGAATTCACTGAGTTCTATGACCGTGGGTATTGGGGATTAGGCTCTAGGAAGGCTGAGCGGACCTATGACCTGTTTGCGGCGGCGATGATTATGATTAATACCGCATATCCCAAAAGGCTGACGAAAACCAGTGGAGGAATTTCTCAATTAAGAGAGGCCATCCGGCAAAAACCAGAGCTAATAGTGTGGGAAAAGGTCATTCTAAAAGCTCTTCAAGGCCAATATGGCAGCGCGAAACAAATGAGAGCTGAATTATTAGATCTAATGGTCGATAAAAAAGCAGCAGACCCGCTCATAAAGCCTAATAGTGCGAACCAGCCTGCTCAGAAACAGCCGCCCCGAAAGGACTCAAACGCGAACCAGCCTGTAACAAGGCAGCACTATCGGAAAAAGAAGAAAAAGAGCGGCTGGATGGAATTTTGGTTAATAGCCCTCGTGTTAGGCCTTTTATATGCCTGGTATACTTTTAATAAATTATTATAAGAAAAGCGTAAACGCCCTGTTCAGCGGCGTATGGCCTGGAGCAGGACAATTTTCAAAGTTGAAATATATTTATTCTTTTCTATAAAGGTTGAAACTATTTCTTAGGTCATCCGTATAAGAAGAAAGGTAATTTTATAAGTAGTTATTTAAGCGGATAATTAGGAAAATTTTCTAAGCAATTTGTAATGCCAATGCTTTGATAGTTTATTCTTAATAGTGGTAGACTAATGTTATTCTTAACGATGTAAAGTTCTAAACTTTGTTTTAAGGAAGATGCAATCATATGTTGGAAACTAAGGTCAAGGCCTTTCTTACTCACCATGCATTCAGTTTAGCATCTAAAAGGATGGTCATTGGTGTTTCGGGAGGGCCGGATTCGCTGGCACTACTTCACTTTTTGCTTGCGGAAAAAGAGAAACAGAATATGCGCCTCGTTGTTGCCCATGTAGACCATATGTTTCGTGGTCAAGAGTCCTATGAGGATGCGATGTTCGTTAAAGATTTTTGTGAACAGAATAGTATCCCGTTTGAAATGACTCGGGTTAATGTGCCGGAAATTATCAGAAGTACGGGGAAAAGTTCACAAATCGCCGCAAGAGATATAAGGTATGAGTTTTTTTCAAAGATTATGGAAAAGTATCAGTATCCATGGTTAGCACTTGCTCATCATGGTGATGATCAAATGGAAACGATGCTAATGAGATTAACGAGGGGCAGTACGGGCATGGCTCGTGCAGGAATACCATTTTCACGACCATTTGCAAGTGGAGGGATTTTCCGTCCGTTTTTGGGACTGGAAAGGGTTGATATACAGGAATATTGCCAAAAGTATAGCCTTAGCCCGCGAATGGACCCGAGTAATGAGAAAGGGATCTATAGCAGGAATCGATTTCGCAAAGAAGTTGTCCCTTTTTTAAAAAAGGAAAATCCACATGTCCATGAACAATTTCAACGATTTAGTGAGGAAATAACAAGTGATGAAACTTTTCTTCAGGAATTAACAGGACAACGGATGATTAATGTAATCACTAAAAAAGAAGAAGACAAAATTACCATTGACATTATTAGCTTTCTTGAAATGCCTTTACCTTTACAAAGAAGAGGGATTCATCTAATATTAAACTATCTTTACAAAGAAAAACCAGCTTCTTTATCTGCCGTACATATCGATCAAATATTTTCCATAGTTCATCATTCTCAACCATCAGGTCAACTTGATTTTCCTAATGGATTACACGTTTTTCGTTCCTATCATTCCCTTTCATTCCAATTTCAACCGAATGAAGGTGAATCCTATCATTTTGAAATGACAGGGCCTGGAATGATTGTATTGCCGAATGGAGGGGAAATTAGAGCTGAGTATATTGAGGGAGAAATTCCAACAACAGATTCAAATACGGCATTGTTTAAAATAAGCAGCATGGAGTGGCCCATTATTATTCGTTCTAGAAAAATTGGCGATCGGATGTCAATAAAGGGAATGCAAGGGTCAAAAAAGTTAAAATCAATATTCATTGATCAGAAAGTACCAGTTCAGGAACGAAATATGTGGCCTGTACTAACCGACAAAGAAGGTTGCATTATCTGGCTTCCAGGTTTAAAAAAATCTTCCTTTGAAGGTATAGATTTTGCAACTAAAAAATATATACTATTCACATATCAAAAGTAGGATCTTCTAGGGGGCACAATTAGAATGAAACAGGATATCGAAAAAGTGTTAGTTACAGAAGAAGAGATTCAAACGAAAATCCGGGAGCTGGCAGCACAGTTAACGGAAGAGTATCAGGATAAATTTCCGCTTGCTATTGGTGTTCTAAAAGGTGCAATGCCATTTATGGGGGATTTATTAAAACGGATGGATTGCTATCTTGAAATGGATTTTATGGATGTTTCAAGCTATGGAACCGGACTTGTTTCTTCCGGTGAAGTAAAAATTCTCAAAGACTTAGATACATCTGTCGAAGGAAGAGACATTCTCATAATTGAAGATATTATCGATAGCGGTCTAACCCTTAGCTATTTGGTCGACCTATTTAAATATCGGAAGGCAAAATCAATCAAGATTGTGACATTGCTGGATAAACCGACAGGTAGAAAAAGTGCCATTAAGGCTGATTATGTTGGTTTTATTGTACCGGATGAGTTTGTTGTCGGTTATGGCTTGGATTATATTGAAAAATATCGAAACCTTCCATATATCGGTGTCTTAAAACCTGAAGTATACAGCAATAATCTCTAGATTTATTTATCAGCTCATTCCTTAAGCAACAATATATAACCTTACGAATGAGTGCAATTCCTTGAATTTGTAAGATTTTTTATGATACTATTTAGTATAGTTTGCCTATCGTGGGAGGAGGTAAGAGATGAATCGGATTTTCCGTAATACCATCTTTTATTTATTGATATTTTTAGTCATTATTGGCGTGGTAAGTTTCTTTAATGGAAGTAATGAGACGACCGATCATATTTCATATGATAAGTTTGTTACCCAATTAGACAAAGGCGAAGTAAAGTCGTTCACAATGCAGCCTGAACGAGGTGTTTATGAAGTTCGTGGTGTGCTTGAAGCGAAAAGTAAACAATTCATAACTTATGTTCCAAACAGTGAAGAAATTATTAACAAAATTAATAAAGCTGATTCAAAGGTTGAAGTAATGCCTGCAAAGGAAACAAGCGGTTGGGTGACTTTCTTTACCTCAATTATTCCGTTTGTGATTATCTTTATTTTATTCTTCTTCTTATTAAACCAAGCCCAAGGCGGCGGCAGTCGTGTGATGAACTTTGGTAAATCTAAGGCGAAGCTTTATAACGATGATAAGAAAAAGGTTCGTTTTAGAGATGTAGCCGGTGCTGATGAAGAAAAGGCAGAATTAGTGGAAGTAGTTGAATTCTTAAAGGACCCTCGGAAATATGCCGAACTGGGTGCCCGTATTCCAAAAGGAGTGCTTTTAGTAGGTCCTCCGGGTACAGGTAAAACCTTGCTTGCTAGAGCAACTGCAGGTGAAGCAGGCGTTCCGTTTTTCTCGATAAGCGGTTCGGACTTCGTAGAAATGTTTGTCGGGGTCGGTGCTTCCCGTGTACGTGATTTATTTGAAAATGCCAAGAAAAATGCACCTTGTATTATTTTTATTGATGAAATTGATGCAGTTGGACGTCAACGTGGTGCTGGTTTAGGCGGCGGACATGATGAACGTGAGCAAACCTTAAACCAATTGCTTGTTGAGATGGATGGATTTGGGGCTAATGAAGGAATTATCATTATTGCTGCTACAAACCGTGCCGATATTCTGGATCCGGCCCTTTTACGTCCAGGTCGTTTTGACCGACAAATTACCGTTGACCGTCCCGATGTTATCGGACGTGAAGCTGTTCTTAAAGTTCATGCACGTAATAAGCCGTTAGATGAGTCGGTAAACCTAAAGAATATTGCGATGCGTACACCTGGATTCTCTGGTGCAGACTTAGAAAACTTATTGAATGAGGCGGCGTTAGTGGCTGCCAGAAGCAGTAAGAAGAAGATCGATATGGAAGATATTGATGAAGCAACAGACCGTGTTATTGCCGGTCCGGCTAAGAAGAGCAGAGTTATTTCTGAAAAAGAACGTAATATTGTTGCCTTCCATGAAGGCGGACACACGGTCATCGGTTTAGTACTGGATGAAGCAGATATGGTCCACAAGGTTACAATCGTACCGCGTGGGCAGGCAGGTGGATATGCCGTTATGCTTCCTCGAGAAGACCGTTACTTTATGACCAAGCCTGAGTTGCTCGATAAAATTGTTGGATTACTCGGTGGACGTGTGGCGGAAGAGATTGTCTTTGGCGAAGTTAGTACAGGAGCCCATAACGATTTCCAACGTGCTACAGGAATTGCCCGTAAGATGGTAACTGAATATGGAATGAGTGATAAACTTGGACCACTTCAGTTTGGTCAAGGTTCAGGCGGTCAGGTTTTCTTAGGACGTGACATTCATAATGAACAAAATTATTCCGATGCGATTGCGTATGAGATTGATTTAGAAGTTCAAAGAATTATCAAGGAATGTTATGCAAGAGCTAAAGTGATTCTCACTGAAAATCGTGATAAGCTTGATCTGATTGCTAAGACACTACTTGAAGTAGAGACGTTGGTTGCAGAACAGATTAAATATCTGGTTGACCATGGCCATATGCCAGCGCCTAATGTCGCTTTAGAAGCCGTTAAAATTGGTCCGAAAAAAGTAGAAGACGTGAAGGTTAATATTAGTACGAAAAAGGATGAGGTTGAGCCGCTTAACCCTTCTGATGACGAAACTAAATTATAATAGCAGGATAAAGGGTGCTTCTCTGAAGCACTCTTTTTTTATCAATATTCATATTTATGTTATTATGTTTTCAGTATAGAAGAGAATAATCTGAAAAGTGAGTGATAGATGTGATTTTCGTATTTGATGTAGGGAATACCAATATTGTTCTGGGTGTTTATGATGGGGAGGAGCTTAAATATCATTGGCGTGTTGAAACGAATCGGAACCGGACGGAAGATGAGTTTGGAATGAACATTAAAGCATTGTTTGATCATGCGGGCCTCTCTTTTTCAGATATTGACGGGATTATTATTTCCTCTGTGGTCCCACCGATTATGTTTGCGCTCGAAAGAATGTGCCAAAAGTATTTTCATGTGAAGCCGTTTGTGGTAGGGCCAGGAATAAAAACGGGTCTAAATATTAAATATGAAAATCCGAGAGAAGTTGGGGCAGATCGTATTGTCAATGCCGTTGCGGCTATTCACGAATATGGAAGTCCGCTGATTATCGTCGATTTTGGAACAGCGACTACTTATTGTTATGTGAATGAGGAACGTCAATATATGGGTGGAGCAATTGCCCCGGGAGTCGGCATTTCGACAGAGGCCCTTTATTCAAGGGCATCCAAACTGCCAAGAATTGAAATTACCCGCCCGGAAGCGGTCATCGGCAAAAATACGGTGGCAGCCATGCAGGCAGGAATTGTTTATGGATACGTAGGTCAAGTAGAGGGGATTGTCAAGCGGATGATGGAGCAAAGTGAGAAGAAGCCAACCGTAATTGCGACAGGCGGACTAGCCAACTTAATTGCCCAAGAATCAACAATTATTGATGTTGTCGACCCGTTTTTAACTTTAAAAGGTTTACAGCTCATCTATAAAAGAAACGTGGATATCCTAAGGAATAACAGCTAGAAAGGGGTTTACAAATGAAGGATTATCTTGTAAAAGCACTTGCCTATGATGGCAATATTCGAGCCTATGCCGTTCGTACAACCGAAACAGTAAGTGAGGCACAAAGACGGCATCAAACCTGGCGGACTGCATCAGCTGCCCTTGGCCGCACGTTGACCGCAGGGGTAATGATGGGGGCTATGTTAAAGGGTGATGATAAATTAACGATTAAGATCAATGGCGGTGGGCCGCTGGGCCCTATGGTCGTTGATAGTAACGCTAAGGGTAAGGTTCGTGGCTATGTAACCAATCCGGAGGTTGATTTTGAATCAACAGAACATGGCAAGCTTGATGTCCGCCGTGCGGTCGGCACGGAAGGAACTTTGGCTGTCGTTAAGGATGTCGGGATGCGTGACTTTTTTTCCGGGCAGGTTCCCTTGGTTTCAGGTGAATTAGGTGAGGACTTTACTTATTATTTTGCCACCTCTGAGCAGGTTCCGTCGTCAGTAGGTGTCGGTGTGTTGGTGAATCCCGATGATACGATATTAGCCGCAGGCGGATTTATTTTTCAATTGATGCCAGGTACACCTGACTCAATCATTTCAAAACTTGAAGAGCGTTTACAAACGATTGAGCCTATTTCCAAATTAATTGAACGAGGTCTAACACCGGAACAAATCCTAGGAGAACTTTTTGGAAGCGAGCAAGTAAAGATCTTAGAAACCATGCCGGTGGGATTTGAATGTAATTGCTCGAAAGACCGTTTTGCGAATGCGATTGTCGGTTTAGGTGCTGCAGAGATTGAGGCAATGATTGAAGAAGATGGACAGGCCGAGGCTCATTGTCACTTTTGCAATGAAAAGTACCTCTTTTCGCGTGTTGAATTAGAAGAACTCAAAAAGGATGCAAGATAAATAGGTGTTTGTTCTTCTCTGAAAAGATAAAAGGTAATACTTTTTACTTAGATAGCTGTCTAGCTCCAGCACCCAACGGCTAGTGGACTTCGCCCTTTTCCCTACGATAAGTCAACATCGGATCGCTACGCTCTCCGTGTTTCCTTTATCTCAGTCAAAGTGCTCCAGTCCATACGCCGCTAAACGGGTGCTTGCGCTTTTCTGATTGGGGGAGAGAGATTGGGGAGGAAGCAGCTATGGACGGTTATTGCGGCCCTAATATTGGTAAACTGCCTAACACTCGCCTTTTTTCTATCAAAGGCAAATCTGGCAGGCGGAGCAGAAGATAAAGAGAAGGTAGCGACGATCAGGGGAAAAACAATCGTAAGAAAAGAATGGATTAATGAACTAGAAGCTAGATATGGGAAAGATGTTCTAAAAGATATGGTCGATCAAAAGGTTATCGAAGAAATGGCCGTAAAATATAGAATCAAGATATCCAATCAGGATGTTGAGCGAGAATTTAGAATGCTGAAAGCCACATACAATTCGTTCGGTAAGCAAAATCTCAAGAATGAAAAAAGGTTGAAGGAACAAATCCGGACCAATCTCCTGTTAGAGGAACTTTTAACAAAAGATGTGAAAGTTTCTAACGATGAATTAGAGAGTTATTATCAAAAAAATAAAGACCTTTTTAATGTCCCTGCTGCTTACCGCTTATCACACATCGTTGTAGGTACGAAGGAAGAAGCAGACCAGACGATACAAGAGTTAGGAGAGGGTTCGAATTTTTCAACGTTAGCGATGGAACGTTCGATCGATGAATTTTCCGCAAATGAAGGCGGAGATATCGGATACATTAGTGAACAAGATGAAAGATACCCGCTTGAATATATTCAAATAGCTAAGGAATTAAAGACGGGGGCATACAGTCAGCCAATTAACGTTGAACAAGGTTTTGCCATCCTTAAGTTGGAAGGGAAAATAACTGGACGGAACTATGCCTTTAAAGATGTGAAAGAGACAATTCGCCGTCAAATGGCGCTTGAAAAAATGAATTCTCCTGTATCTGCCGCTCCTTTTTGGGATGATGCTAAGGTGGATTGGGTTTACGGAAAATAAGGATATTAAAACACAGGAGATACTTCTGTGTTTTTCCTTTACAACATTTGAAATATTGGAAAAATACCAAAACAAAACGATTGACAAACACAGTATAATACTGGTAAATTTAATAATATAATGAATCCAATCAACTTACTCGGAATAGGGGTGCTCTTAATGGTACGTGTTGCAAATTCAGTTGCCGAATTAGTCGGTCAAACACCAATTGTTAAATTAAACAGATTAGTAGATGAAAATAGTGCAGAGGTTTATTTAAAGCTTGAGTATTTTAATCCCGGCAGTAGTGTTAAAGATCGTATCGCTTTAGCTATGATTGAAGCGGCAGAAGAGCAAGGTTTAATCAAACCGGGTGTCGATACTATTATTGAGCCTACAAGCGGAAATACAGGAATTGGACTTGCGATGATTGCTGCAGCAAAAGGTTACAAGGCTGTATTTGTTATGCCTGAAACGATGAGTTTAGAAAGACGGAACCTGCTTCGTGCTTACGGTGCAGAACTTGTGTTAACACCTGGTCCAGCAGGGATGAAGGGTGCTATTGCTAAAGCGGAAGAGCTAGTTAAAGAACATGGTTATTTCTTACCGCAGCAATTCAAAAACCAAGCGAATCCTGAAGTTCACAGAAGAACAACAGGTAAAGAGATTGTTGAACAAATGGACCAACTAGATGCGTTTGTTTCAGGTATTGGAACGGGGGGTACCATCACTGGCGCAGGAAGTGTTCTTCGTGAGAAATTCCCTGAAATCAAAATCTATGCGATTGAACCAACAGATTCTCCAATCCTTTCCGGTGGCTCACCTGGCCCCCATAAACTTCAAGGACTTGGAGCTGGGTTTATTCCAGAAACCTTAAATACGGATATTTATGATGAAGTCATTCAAGTTGGCACGGAGGAAGCTTTTTCTGCATCAAGACGTGCAGCAAGAGAAGAAGGAATCTTAGGCGGTATTTCTTCAGGAGCAGCGATCCACGCAGCGGTAGAAGTAGCTAAGAAACTTGGAAAAGGTAAAAAGGTTCTAGCAATTATTCCTGATAATGGTGAACGTTATTTAAGTACTGCGCTTTACCAATATGATGCTGAATAAAAATTGAGTGGCGTTGGCGATTGCTGATGCCTCTTTTTTTTGTAAACTATTTATGTTTTCATGTATGATAAAAAGAGTGAAAAAAGGCTGCATAGGAGGAACAGGTATGAGCACATCTCAAGAACAAATTCAATGTGGACCATATACCTTAGATTTCAGTAAAAAAACCATGATAATGGGCATTTTAAATGCAACTCCAGATTCCTTTTCAGATGGCGGTAAGTTCAATGAAATAGAAAATGCCGTTAAACGTGCGAAAGAAATGGTGGGAAATGGAGCTGATATTATTGATATTGGCGGGGAATCGACACGGCCCGGATTTGCGGCTGTCCCAGTGGAAGAAGAATTGGAACGCGTGATTCCGATTATTCGGGCGATAGCTGAACATATTGAGGTACCGATATCCATTGATACGTATAAGGCAGAAGTTGCCAAGCAGGCAATCGAAGCGGGAGCCCATATTATTAATGATATATGGGGGGCAAAGGCCGATGAAAATATGGGACGAGTGGCGGCTGACTATGATGTTCCCATCGTGCTTATGCATAATCGTCATAATCGGGACTACAAGGTTTTCATGAGAGATGTCATCAATGACCTCTATGAAAGTATTGCGATTGTAAAAAATGCAGGGGTAAAGGATGAGAAGATTATCGTTGACCCGGGGATTGGGTTTGCAAGAGATTATCAAGAAAATCTACTAACCATGCAGAATTTAGATACGTTTGTTAAACTGGGCTATCCAGTATTATTAGGTACTTCCCGAAAAACAATGATTGGACAAGCATTGGACCTGCCTGTTCATGAAAGAATGGAAGGGACCGGAGCAACGATTTGTTATGGAATTCAAAAGGGTTGTCACATTATTCGTGTTCATGATGTCAAGGAAATGAGCAGAATGGCAAAAATGATGGATGCTCTAATGGGAAAGGGTGAAACCGTTGGATAAAATCTACATCAATCGGATGGAATTTTACGGATACCATGGAGTTTTCCCAGAAGAGAACCGGTTAGGGCAGCGATTTGCTGTCGATTTAGCCGTGTCCCTTGATTTAAAAAAAGCCGGTGAAACAGATGAACTGGAGCATTCTGTCAACTACGCTGAGCTCTATCAAATATCTAAAGACATAGTCGAGGGTCCACCCTATAAGCTAGTCGAAGCCGTAGCAGAAAATATTGCTGCTCTGGTTTTGAAAAGGTTTGGTCTCATTTCCGAGGTTACCGTCAAGGTAATAAAGCCTGATCCGCCGATTCCGGGTCATTACAATTCGGTTGCAGTAGAAATTACAAGGAGAAGATAAAAGTGGAAAACACAGCATTTATTGCCCTTGGCTCGAATATCGGAGACCGTTATGATAATATAACGAGTGCAATCAACCAATTAGTAAGTTATTCTGACATCCATTTGGTAAATTACTCCTCCGTTTATGAAACAGATCCTGTTGGTTATGAAGACCAAGATTTATTTTTGAATATGGTAATTGAGATTCAAACGGGGTTAACTGCAATGGAGTTATTAGAGTTATGCTTAAAAACCGAATTGGAACTTGGAAGAAAAAGGGGAATTAGGTGGGGGCCGCGCACAATTGACCTTGACATTCTCACCTTTAACCAAGAAAATATTGAAAGCGAGAAGTTAATTGTTCCGCATCCTAGGATGTTAGAGCGGGCATTTGTAATCATTCCACTTTTAGAAATAACTCACGACAGCCAATTTTTAAAGATAAATCAATTGCTTGAATCATCATTAGAAGAATTACCTAACAAAGAAGGAGTCCGAATATGGAAGCGGAAAAATGGGGAAGACGTATTCGAGCCTATCGAAAGCTAAAAGGCTATACACAAGAAAGCTTTTCGAGGGAACTAGGTGTATCTGTATCAATTTTAGGCGAAATTGAAAGAGGAAACCGCCTGCCGGCAGGTGATTTGCTTGAAAGGATCGCTTATTCACTAAAAATTAGTGTAGATGATTTAGCGCCTAAAGAATAAGCTGGTCCTCGTTTAGCGCAGTGGTTGATGCTGGCGCTTTGCAATTATAGTTTGAAGGAAATGAAAAGACCAAAGAGGAGGTCGTTTGCGCGTGTTGAAAATTGGAAATATTGAGATGAAGAATCCTGTCGTATTGGCACCAATGGCAGGTGTTTGTAACTCCGCATTCCGACTAACTGTTAAAGAGTTTGGTGCAGGGTTAGTCTGTGCGGAAATGGTAAGTGATAAAGGTATCATTTATAAAAATGAAAAAACGATGAATATGCTTTACATCGATGAGCGTGAAAAACCGCTTAGTTTGCAAATTTTTGGCGGCGAGAGGGAAACCCTTGTCGAAGCAGCCAAGTTTGTTGATAAGAATACCAATGCCGATATTATCGATATTAATATGGGTTGTCCTGTTCCAAAAATCACGAAATGTGATGCGGGAGCAAAGTGGCTTCTGGATCCAAATAAAATCTACGAGATGGTTTCTGCAGTGGTTGCGGAAGTGGAAAAGCCTGTAACTGTAAAAATGCGGATGGGCTGGGATGAGCAGCATATTTATGCGGTGAAAAATGCCCAAGCAGTAGAACGTGCCGGTGGAAAAGCTGTATCACTACATGGACGTACACGTGTTCAAATGTATGAAGGAAAAGCGAACTGGGATATCATCCGTGAGGTAAAGCAAAACCTAACGATTCCGTTGATTGGGAATGGGGACGTCCAGACTCCTCAGGATGCGAAACGGATGCTCGAGGAAACAGGCGTGGATGGGGTAATGATTGGAAGAGCGGCACTAGGAGATCCTTGGATGATTTATCGTACCGTTCAATATCTAGAATCAGGGATATTAATGCCTGAACCGACCGTAAGAGAAAAAATAGATGTTTGTATCCTTCATTTAGACCGCTTAATTGCACTTAAAAATGAGAATATTGCTGTTCGTGAAATGCGTAAGCATGCGGCATGGTATTTAAAAAAGGTACCAGGAAATGCGAAAGTTCGTAATGCTATTAATGATTGTGTGAATAGAGATCACTTAGTGACAATATTAAATGATTTAGTTTTAGAAGTTGAAGAAAAAGAGCAAAGTCAGTTGATTGTAGGGTGAATTTGTCACTTGAAGTGTCTTTTTCTATACTATTTGGATGCTGCCAGTGAAAAAACTGGCAGTTTTTATTTTATTAAATCTTTTTTGATGTCTGAAAGTATAAGTTTGTGTAAAATAATAAAGTATGTAGAAAAATGGGATTGCCTTATTTAAAGCATTTTACATAATAAAAGATTATTGGAGTGAATTTTATGAGCCAGGAAGATTTAAATGACCAATTAAGGGTCAGACGTGAAAAGATGAATACCATGCGCGAAAATGGTCTTGATCCATTTGGTAAGCGTTTTGACCGGTCACACAGTACAAATGTATTAATTGAGCAATATGGAGAATTAGAAAAGGAAGATATTGAGGCAAAAAATGTATCCGTTTCTTTAGCGGGCCGAATTATGACGAAACGCGGAAAAGGTAAAGCCGGTTTTGCGCATGTTCAAGATTTAACAGGTCAAATCCAGGTATATGTTCGTCAGGATGCCATCGGTGAAGAAAATTATAAACTATTCGATTCTTCAGACCTAGGGGACATTATTGGAGTAACAGGAACATTATTTAAAACAAAAGTTGGCGAGTTATCGGTAAAGGTAGAAAACTTTGTATTCTTAACAAAGGCATTGCGTCCGCTTCCCGATAAGTTCCATGGACTTAAGGATGTGGAACAGCGCTACCGTCAGCGTTATTTGGATTTAATCATGAGTCAGGAAAGTAAGGCGACATTTATTGCAAGAAGCCGTATTATTCAATCGATGCGCCGTTATTTAGATGACCACGGTTATTTAGAGGTAGAAACACCAATGATGCATTCCATCGCCGGAGGAGCGTCAGCACGTCCATTTATTACGCACCATAATGCGCTCGATATGCCGTTATTTATGCGGATTGCTATTGAGCTTCACTTAAAGCGCTTGATTGTTGGCGGACTGGAAAAGGTTTATGAAATTGGCCGTGTATTCCGGAACGAAGGTGTCTCAACCCGGCATAATCCAGAGTTCACCATGATTGAACTTTACGAAGCCTATGCAGATTATCGTGATATCATGAGTCTTACCGAGAATTTAGTGGCTCACATTGCTCAAGAAGTAGCGGGTTCTACTACTATTCAATATGGGGAATATGAAGTAGACCTTAAACCTGAATGGAAAAGACTTCATATGGTTGATGCAATAAAAGAATACACCGGTGCAGATTTCTGGAAAGAGATGAGTGTGGAAGAGGCTCGCGATCTTGCTAACGAACATGGCGTTGAAATAAATAACAATATGCTTTATGGTCACATTGTTAATGAATTCTTTGAGCAAAAAGTAGAGGAAAAGCTAATCCAGCCAACCTTTATTTACGGCCATCCAGTAGAGATTTCTCCGCTTGCCAAGAAAAATGATGACGATTCAAGGTTTACAGACCGTTTTGAATTATTCATAGTAGCACGTGAACATGCAAACGCGTTTACCGAGCTGAATGATCCGATTGATCAAAGAGAACGTTTTGAAGCGCAGCTAAAGGAACGTGAACAAGGAAATGATGAGGCTCATATGATGGATGAAGACTTCGTTGAAGCACTAGAGTATGGAATGCCGCCTACAGGGGGATTAGGAATCGGAATAGACCGCCTAGTTATGCTGCTTACAAATTCACCATCTATCCGTGATGTCCTATTATTTCCGCTCATGCGTCATAAATAAGAGTTTTAAAAAGTGCCGGGACTACTGGCACTTTTTTAATGCAAACAGGAAAGAGAAGTTAGAATATTTTTACTTTGAATTATTTCGTAAAAAAACGAAAAACACTCTTGCACTGGGTCTTTAATGGTGGTATATTAATATCTGTTGCTGCGAGACAGTGACATTGAGAAAAAAGAAGTTAAAAAAGTTATTGACTTTCAGTTAATAACTTGGTAAGATGATAAAGTCGCTTTTGAGCGATAAGGAAGTTGTTCTTTGAAAACTAAACAAACAAGATCGTGCAAACAAACAATAAATTATTAGTTTCATTAATGAAACTAAGCCAACGTAACAAATGAGCTAATCAACTTTCTTGGAGAGTTTGATCCTGGCTCAGGACGAACGCTGGCGGCGTGCCTAATA
>JAANMP010000086.1 GCA_011250595.1 Bacillus sp. MM2020_1
TATCAAAGTTAACACTGAATCTACTTAAAAGTAGGAGTATAATAAGAATATAATGTAAATATCGAGGTGTGGGTAAATATGAATAAAAAATTATTTTTTATAAAACTGTTGCATACAATAATTTGGGCGTTTTATGTTTTAATAATTTTCTATATTTCCTATGCAGGGGTTTATAACAAAGTAACTTCATTTACATGGATTGCCATCGGCCTAGTGATTATTGAAGGAATTATTTTGATGCTTTTTAAAGGGAAATGCCCTTTAACAATTATGGGGAATAGATACACCGATAATCACGAGGTTGGGTTTGATATATTTTTACCTAGATGTTTAGCAAAATACAATAAAATGATATTTACTAGCATATATGTTATCGGAGTACTAACAGTGGTGTATAGATTGTGAAATCTATTGTTGGTGCACTTATAGGAATTTTTTAAGAGGCAGAGAATGATTAAGACCTGATTAGGAAGAACCTCCTCATGGTAAAGATATGAGGAGGTTTTTCTGGTTTCTGTTATCGCTGTGTACGCAGTTCAATCCGACGAATCTTTCCAGAATCCGTTTTGGGCAGTGCGTCGATATATTCAATCACCCGCGGATACTTATAAGGCGCTGTTAAATTTTTAACAAATCCCTGCAATTCCTTGGTTAACTCCGCTGTACCGAGAGTTCCTTCCTGCAACACAACATATGCTTTGACAACGTTTCCTCTGATTGGATCCGGCAAAGCGACGACCGCACATTCTTTCACAGCCTTATGTTTCATTAAGGCATCCTCCACTTCAAACGGTCCAATCGTATACCCGGAGCTGATGATCACATCGTCTTTTCGACCCTGGAACCAATAATAATTATCCTCGTCCTTCATCGCACGGTCACCCGATAAAAAGTACTGACCTTGATAGGAAGAAGCAGTGGTCACGGGATTTTTATAATACTGTTTAAATAAGGCAGGAAAATCACTTCTAATCGCAATAGTCCCGACTTCATTTATAGGAGCAGGTTGACCATTTTCATCAACTACTTCAATAAATTCTTGTAAAAGCGGCTGCCCCATTGACCCCAATTTGTTCTCATTGGTATTTAAGTTAGCAATCAATAACGTACTTTCTGTTTGACCATATCCATCGCGAATCAGGATATTAAATTGATTTTTAAAAACATCAATAACTTCACGATTAAGCGCCTCACCTGCCGAAACCGCAGTATGTAAATCGATGAGATTAAAGCTTGATAGATCATTTAATTTAGCCATCATTCGATATTCGGTCGGTGTGCAGCATAATACATTTATTTTGTTATCTTGAAGAATCCGTAGATATTTGTGCGGATTGAATCTGCCATGATAGATAAACCCGGTTGCTCCTGAACCCAATATCGATAAAAATGGACTCCAAACCCATTTTTGCCAACCTGGGGAAGCCGTTGCCCAAACCAGATCCGCTTCACTAATATTCAACCATTTTGAGGCAGCGATTCTTAAATGAGCATAGCCCCATCCATGACTATGGACAACTCCCTTTGGCTGCCCGGTTGTTCCAGATGTGTATGCTAAAAAGGCATAATCCTCACTCAGCGTATCCACATCGCTAAAGGTCTCAGATTCATTTTCCACTAACGCTTCTAACGAAATCCAGTTGGGTACCTCCTGACCAAAGGCGATTTTAAATTGTAAAAATGGTGTTTCCTCACTTATATTTTCGAATTCTTTAATTAATTCAGAATAAGAAATGACAGCTTTCGCCTCTGAATGATTCAAGCGATAAACTATATCCTTTGCCCGTAAAAGTTCTGAAGTTGGACTAATGACTATACCTGCTTTTAAACATGCTAAATAAATAACATAAGACTCAATAAGTCGAGTGGTCATGACGACAACCCGGTCACCTTTCTCTAATCCTAATTTCGTTAACCCATTGGCAAGTTTATTTGCCTTCGTGATTAACTGAGCATAAGAGATTGTTCTCGTTTCCCCGAGTTCATTTTCCCATCGCAAAGCGATTTTATTGGAGTCATGCTTAGATATTTCACTTGCTAAATTAAAGTGCTCTGGTGCGATCAATGATTTCAAATCCACAATTGTCAATCTCCATTCTTAGTAGTTATAAGTTGAGTTTCTCGTTTAGCAGAGTTTGTTAATTAGTACCTGATTATAACATAAGATACTAATAACCTTAACTCTTTCTATAATAACACTTTAAAAATCAATGTAAATTATTTAGTCTCTGAAAATATATATAATACTAAGCCTTATTATCTGGTACTATTCCCACAAATAAAAAAGCCAACTATAAAAATAGTTGGCCTCGCCAGATTTATTCAAATAAAGGACTTACGGCTTTTTCATTATGAATCCGGTCGATTGCCTCAACTAACAATGGGGCAACTGAGATCGTCTTTATTTTACTGATTACTTTCTCACTTGGTAATTCAATCGTATTTGTTACCACTAATTCTTTAATCGGAGAGGCTTCAATTTTCTCAATTGCTTTGTCTGTAAAAACAGGATGTGTACACCCGGCAAAGATGGCTTTTGCCCCATTTTCTGCCAGTGTCTTAGCTGCTAATACAATGGTTTCTCCTGTATCAATTAAATCGTCAATAATAATCGCATTTTTTCCTTCTACATTACCAACTACACTTGTGGTTTCGAAAGCATTTTCTTCAAATCTTCTTTTATCGATTAGCGCAATCGGAGCATGTAAGAGATTAGCCACTTTCCTTGCTCTGCCAATACTGCCATTATGTGGCGCGACAATAACAATATCTTCTAATTCTTTTTCCTGAAAATACTGTCCAAGGATTGGAACACCATTTAAATGTTCAACAGGTATATCAAAAAATCCTTGAATTTGTGAAGTATGGAGATCCATTGTAAGGATACGACCTGCTCCCGTAGTTTCTAAAAGATTTGCGACTAATTTTGCTGTAATCGGCTCTCGCGAACGTGCTTTTCTGTCTTGTCGTCCATATCCATAGTATGGAATGACAACGTTGATGATTCCGGCAGAAGCTCTTTTTAAGGCATCAATCATGATGAGTAGCTCTAAAATATTATCATTGACCGGATAGGAAGTGGATTGAACAATATATACTTCACTGCCGCGAACACTTTCTTCGATATGGATTTGAATCTCGCCATCACTAAAATGGGATACAGAACATTTACCTAGCTCACAGCCCAAAAGTTCTGCCATCTCAGTTGCTAGCTTTTGATTTGAATTCAATGAAAAAAGTTTAAACCTTTTGTTTTGTTGGTATTTCACCTTTGATCCTCCACACTATTTCAATTTCTAAATAATTTGTCCTCACTTATTTTACTATAATCTTTATCACAATGGTAGGTATACGAAAGATTGAAAATTTATTCATGCTTTATATGCTCTGATTTAATTCCTTTATTAGAAAAAATTTAATTTTGAAGGAGTATTTTACTGCTGATTTAGAAGATCATTCTTTCTATTTGCAACTTAGCGGAAAGAAAGTGGATAAACGCCTTTTTTAAGCCCTATTTTTGTGTTTTCTTAAACAAGTTCATTTGCACCGCATACATTATTATTGAACAACCTTAGAAAGACAGGGGGTGAGTTTCTGTGAGTCATAACCATTCTTCCTGCAGTATTTTTGGGATTTTCCTTGGATTTTTAACAGGTGCAATTTGGTTATTGTTTGTCGTATTGCACTGGGTGACACTTTTGCTTGGAGTAATCGGCCTTAGTGGTTTAATTGTTACCGTTCTAAACTTCCTAATCGCTTTAATCGGCTTCCTTGCATTCCTAATTTTCGGTTTATGCCTATTCAAGAAAGCCTGGCATCACTGTAAATGAAATAGCAGTGATGATTAAACCAACTTGGAATTATTAATTTTCTGCAAGAAAGCATAACTTGAAGACAGCCTCTAATTAGAAGCTGTCTTTTTTAATATTTTTAATTTTTATCCATGTATGGCTATTTCATTAACAGCAAGTGCTGCTTCACCGATTGCTTCAGCCAGTGATGGGTGGGGATGGATTGTATGAGCAATATCCATCGCGGTTGCATTTAATACACGGGCAAGACCTACTTCTGTAATCATATCTGTTACATGTGGACCAACCATATGGGCTCCTAACAGCTTATTCGTTCCTTCTTCAACAACAAGTTTGACAAAACCATCTGATTCACCAAAAACCAAAGCCTTTCCAATCGCCCGGAATGAAAATTTACCAGTCTTCACATGATATCCTTTCGACTTTGCTTCTTCTTCTGTAAGTCCAACACTTGCTACTTCCGGGCTGCTGTATACACATTTGGAAACCAAAGTTGAATCAAGTGGAGCAGGATTTTCTCCTGCCATATGTTCAATCGCGATGATGCCTTCATGTGAGGCAACATGGGCAAGCTGCAGACCGCCAATCACATCACCTATGGCGTAAATATTGGGTTCATTCGTTTGATATGACTGATTTGTTTTAATAAAACCACGATCCAGCTCAATAGCCATCTTTTCAAGACCTATACCTTCTGTATTTGGTAATCGCCCTACGGATACCAAAAGTTTATCTGCAGTAAATGGCGTTTCTTTTCCTTTATGCTCCGCCTTAATCGAAACACCCTCACCTTTTTCAAGCGTTTCCGGAAGCACCTTTGTACTAGTGACGATTTTTACACCTTTTTTCTTCATTAAACGCTGGATTTCCTTGGAAACATCTAGATCTTCTGTTGGTAAAATACGATCAGCATATTCAAGCACGGTTACTTGTAATCCGAAGTCCACGAGCATCGATGCCCATTCGATTCCAATTACTCCGCCGCCAACAATGATTATCGAATTAGGAAGCTTCTCCATTTTAAGCGCTTCGTCCGATGTCATCACATACTTGTCATCTACTTCCAGGCCAGGCAGTGTTCTTGGACGAGAGCCTGATGCAATGATAATATTCCGCGGGCTTAAAATGACTTCCTCTTCACGATTGTTCAATTCCACTAATACATCTTTTGACTGCAAGATACTGCCTTTCCCATCATAAACATCGATCTTTCCTTTTTTCATTAAATGTTGGACACCTTTAAAGAGGCGATCGGTAATTTCTTCTTTCCGTGCTTGTACTTTTGAGAAATCAAGTCCAACTTCTGGGGCAACGATACCATACTTATCAGCATGTTTTGTTTGAGCGTATACTTCTGCGCTTCTTAATAAAGCCTTACTCGGGATACAACCTGCATGAAGGCAGGTTCCACCGATTTTTCCCTTTTCGATAACCGCCGCTTTTAAGCCTAATTGTGAAGCGCGAATGGCAGCAACATACCCGCCTGTTCCACCGCCGATAATAACCACGTCATATTCTTTTGTCATCTTCGTGTCTCCTTTAAAAATCTAGAAAATGTATAGGAAAACTTGGAATAATACGAATAAAATATCTCGATGATTCTATTAATTTTTTAATATTATATTAATCTATTTCAATTGCACAGGCACTAGAGGCAAAGCTTTCTCCCACTAGAAAACCGTGTTCGTCACTATAATCGATTTGTGTTTCTTCATTTAAATAGCGTTTTGTAAAACGATCGAACCTAATCTGAATCCCATCCATCTCAATGGTTAAATCGTTTCGTCGCGGTTCATCAAAAACAATCGAAAACTTAACAGTCATCCCGCATCCGCCGGCGACATCGGCGTCAATCCGAGGAGTTTGCGCTCTATTGACCACCATTTCCTTCAGCTTATTCCTTGCTGCTTCTGTCATTTTTATCAACATTGGACCGCCCTCCCCTAATATCGCCATTTATAATTGATTACGCATTCGCTTTTGCTGCATGTACCTGTTCATCCGCATGATAAGAAGAGCGAACAAGCGGACCGGCTTCACAGTGACTAAAGCCTTTTGACATGGCAATCATCTTTAGTTCTTCAAATTCTTGTAAACTCCAATACTTTTGGACTTTTAAATGATGTTTGGTTGGCTGCAAATATTGACCGATTGTTAAAATATCTACATTGTTTGCACGAAGATCGTCCATCGTTTCAATAATTTCTTCTTTTGTTTCACCTAGACCAACCATAATGCTGGATTTTGTAGGAATAGCAGCATTCAATTCTTTTGCTCGTTTCAAAAACTCAAGGGACCGTTCATACGTTGCCCGGGCACGAATTCTTGGTGATAACCGTTTCACTGTCTCAATATTATGATTTAAAATATCAGGCTTCGCATCTAGTAATGTTTTTACGTTGTCATATTCCCCGTTCATATCGGAGGGAAGGACTTCAATGCTGCATAATGGATTGCGGCGTCTTACTGCCCGTATGGTTTCTGCAAACACTCCGGCTCCACCATCTTTTAAATCATCACGAGCAACCGCGGTAATTACGACATGCTTTAGGCCCATTTGCTCCACGGATACAGCCACACGTTCTGGCTCTTCCCAATCAAGCTCCGTCGGAAGACCTGTTTGTACTGCACAGAATCGGCAGGCACGCGTGCATACACTTCCTAAAATCATAAAGGTTGCCGTTTTACGCTCAGCCCAGCATTCATGAATGTTTGGGCATTTCGCTTCTTCACAGACCGTATGTAGTTTTTTTTCACGCATCATTTTTTTTATGTTTGTATATTGTTCATTCGTATTTAATTTAATTTTTAGCCATTCTGGTTTGCGGACATAATCAGTAGACATCTGTTTCACTCCTATGAACAGTCATGAAGTTTTTAATTTATTAATACTAAACCACCAAGAATGACATCGCGAGAATTCCTTTTCTCTTAATCTTCATTCCCGGTGGTTCATGGTTAACATTCGTTTAAGACATTACAGGTTCTCTTTTTACCGCTTCTTCTTTTGTATAACGTAAGATTGGTTGTCTAGCTGCCTGTACTTCATCCAATCGACCAATAACCGTCGTGTGTGGTGCGTCTAATACAACACCTGGATTTTCTTCCACTTCTTTTGCAATTTGAATCATGACATCTGCAAAAGCATCCAGTGTTTCTTTTGATTCTGTTTCTGTCGGTTCAATCATCAAACATTCCTCTACATTGAGCGGGAAGTAGATGGTAGGTGGATGGTAGCCAAAATCAAGCAGACGTTTTGCCATATCAAGTGTTCTTACACCAAGCTTTTTCTGTCTGGATCCAGATAACACAAATTCATGCTTACAAATTTGTGAATATGGTGCCTCAAAATACGGCTCGAGTTTTTTGCGCAGATAATTCGCATGAAGTACCGCACCTTCTGACACTTGACGTAACCCTTCTGGTCCCATTGTGCGAATATAGGTGTACGCACGTAATAGAATACCGAAGTTTCCATAATATCCCTTCACTCGACCGATGGATAGCGGTTGGTTAGAGTCTAGCACATATACGTCATTTACTTTCTCCACACGCGGTACAGGTAAAAACGGAATCAGTTTCTCTTTCACACCGACTGGACCTGCACCAGGGCCGCCTCCGCCATGAGGTGTAGTAAATGTTTTATGAAGATTTAAGTGCACGATGTCAAAGCCCATTTGCCCTGGAGTTGATTTCCCTAAGATGGCATTAGCATTCGCTCCATCATAGTACAATAAGCCGCCAGCTTCATGAACAACTTCAGCGATTTCTACGATTTCTTTTTCAAACAAGCCGAGCGTATTTGGATTGGTTAACATCAGTGCGGCTGTTTGATCATTTACATGCTTCTTTAGTTCTTCAATGTCGACTAATCCATGCTCATTGGATGGAATTGTTATCGTTTCAAAACCGGCAACTGATGCACTCGCAGGGTTTGTTCCATGTGCAGAGTCTGGTACAAGAACCTTTGTTCTCACTTCTCCTTTTTGCTTATGGTAGGCTTTGACCATCATTAACCCAGTCCATTCACCCTGTGCTCCTGCTGAAGGCTGTAAAGTTACTGCATCCATTCCTGTGATGACAGCTAACTCCTCCTGTAATTCATATAAAACTTCTAGTGCACCTTGGACCGTTTCAGTAGGCTGGTATGGATGAATCCTGCTAAACCCTTCCAAACGCGCCACATCTTCATTTATTTTCGGATTGTACTTCATCGTACAAGAACCAAGTGGATAGAAGCCGTTATCGATTCCATGATTCTTATTCGAAAGAGCAGTATAATGGCGAACAAGCTGTAACTCTGATACTTCCGGGAGTTCTGCCGGCAGGTCCCGAATCAAATGCTTGGGAAGTTTATCATTAATATTAACCTGATCAACATCACTTTCTGGAAGGCTTGAACCAACACGTCCTTGACGACTGATTTCAAAAATTAGATCATTATATTCAACCATTTACAGCTGCCTCCAATACCTCGATAAATTGGTCAATCTCCTCTTTTGTCCGCTGCTCTGTCACTGCGAGTAGCATTTGATTTTCTAGGTCGTAATCCGTTCCTAAATCAAAGCCACCGATGATACCAGCCTCAAGAAGTTTTGTATTGACTTCCTTTACTGGACGAGGAAGTTCGACAACAAATTCATTGAAGAATGGGGCTTTATTGATAATAGGAAAGCCTTTTTTATCGAGAGACTTTGCCATGTAATCAGCTTTTTCAATGTTTAGTTGGGCCATTTGACGAATTCCTTGTTTTCCAAGTGCACTCATACAAACCGCAGAAGCAAGCGCATTTAGTGCCTGGTTTGAACAAATATTAGATGATGCTTTATCACGGCGAATATGTTGTTCACGAGCCTGCAGGGTTAATACAAATCCACGCTGTCCTTTTTCATCTGTTGTTTGCCCAACAATTCGTCCTGGGATTTTTCGCATGAATTTCTTACTTACGGCAAAATAACCGCAGTGTGGTCCGCCAAAGGACATAGGGATTCCTAATGGCTGCATATCTCCGACCACAATGTCTGCACCAAGTTTACCTGGAGCCTGCAAGAGTGCCAGTGACAATGGATTGGCGCTTACAATTAACAGCGCTCCTTTTGTATCCGCGATATTCTTGATTTCAGCCAGATCCTCAATGGATCCGAAAAAGTTAGGGTATTGAACAATAACCGCAGCAGTGTTTTTATCTATTTGTCCTTGCAGCTTCACCAAGCTTGTCTCATCATCCGTAAGATTTACGTCTTCAACAATATATCCTTGGCCTTCTGCTACCGTATTTAAGATCGCACGGGATTCAGGATGAACTGCCTTTGACACAAGTACTTTCGAACGTCGTGTTGATGCAATAGCAAGTGACGCCGCTTCTGCTAGAGATGTAAAGCCATCGTACATTGAAGAGTTGGCGACATCCATTCCTGTCAGCTCACAAACCATGGTTTGAAACTCAAAAATCGCCTGTAATTCACCTTGGCTGATTTCCGGCTGGTAGGGTGTATAAGCAGTGTAAAATTCGGACCGTGAAATCATATGATCGACCACACTTGGTATGTAGTGATCATAGGTTCCCGCCCCAAGAAAGGTTGGGTAATGGTTCGCATTTTTATTTTTAGAAGCAAGCTGATTCATTTTTTTCAAAAGAAGTGGTTCAGAAACCGCCTCTGGGATATTTAACTCCCCTTTTAATTGAATCTCAGCCGGAATATCTTCAAATAACTCGTCTATCGAAGAAATATTTAAAAAGGCGAGCATTTCCTCTTGATCTTGTTTCGTATCAGGAAGGTACCGATAAGTAGAAGTCATTTTATTCCTCTCCTTCATTTATATATGCTTGGTACGCATCCTCATTTAAAAGTGCATCCAATTCTTCCGGATTGGACATTTCCACTTCGACTAACCAACCTGCTTCAAAAGGATGTTCGTTAATCGTCTCAGGGGCATCTGCTAACTCCTCATTTACAGTAACAACCGTGCCTGATACAGGAGAGTAAAGTTCAGAAACTGCTTTTACTGATTCGATGGTTCCCATGGAATCGTTCGCTGTTACTTCCGTGTCCACTTCCGGAGTTTCAACAAAGACGATATCACCTAATTGCTTTTGCGCAAAATCAGAAATTCCAATTCGTACTCGGTTTCCGTCTAATAGTAATACCCACTCATGTTCTTTGCTATATAGTAAATTTGCGGTTGCTTTTGTCATCATTTCTCTTCCTTCCCAATGTATATTATTATTTGATATTAGATTTCTATCACTCTATTAACTCTTTTTATAGAAAGGTGCTTTAACTACAACTGCATCAATCGGCTTATTACGGATGACCACTTTTAATGGTGTCCCCACTTCAGCATGTTCTGCTGATATGAGTGCAAGGCCAATGCTTTTCTTTAAAGATGGTGATTGGGTTCCTGATGTAACCACACCAATTGCCTCTCCATCTTCGGAAACGACTGGATAGCCGTGGCGCGGAATCCCTCGGCCAGTTACCTCAATTCCTACTAATTTTCGTTTTAACCCCGCTTCTTTTTGTGCTGAAAGTGCGGATTTACCGATAAAATCACTCTCTTTTTTAATTTTTACGGCAAAGCCGATTCCAGCTTCAAGTGGACTAATATCACTTAATAGTTCTTGACCATAGAGTGCAAGACGTGCTTCTAAGCGAAGCGTGTCACGTGCACCGAGGCCACATGGTTTTAAGCCCTCATCACTTCCTGCATCTAAAAGCTTTACCCAAAGTGCTTCGACTTGTGCAGCATCTAAATAAAGCTCAAAGCCATCTTCTCCGGTATACCCTGTCCGAGATACGAGCACATCTGTGATACCGTTCAGGTTGACCTGTTGTGCAAATTTAAAGGAGCCAATTTTTGAAAGATCTGTATCCGTTAACTTTTGTAAAATACCTTCAGCCCTTGGACCTTGAATGGCAAGCTGAGCAACTGTGTTCGAAATATTTTGGAGCTCCACATCTCCTTTTACATGCTGCTTCATCCAGTCAAAATCTTTCTCTATGTTTGCGGCATTAATGACAAGTAAATATTTTTCATCCGCTAATTTGTATACTAATAAATCATCGACTGTTCCGCCGTCCGGATAGCACATCGCTGTATACTGCGCTTGATCGATACTAAGCTTGGTTACATCGTTCGTGACAAGGTAGTTAATGTAGCTCTCTGCATCTTTGCCTTCAACAAGCACTTCACCCATATGTGAGACATCAAAAAGACCTGCTTTCGTTCGAACTGCCTCATGCTCATCTAAAATGCCGGAAAACTGTACCGGCAATGCCCAACCTCCAAAATCAATGACCTTTGCACCAAACTTTCCATAAGTTTCAAAAAGCGGCGTTTGCTTTAATGCTGTTGCTGTCCCCATCCTCATACCCCTTTCTTATACTGTGATTGCCTGCTGAAATAACGGATAAACTTCACAAATTGCTTTGGTTGTTTCTTTTGCTTTCTCAAGAACGTCTTTATCCCCATTGCTCTTTAAAACAGCTGCAATTACTTTCCCGATTTTCACCATTTCATCCTGTTTCATACCCCGTGTCGTTAAAGCCGCTGTTCCCATGCGAATACCGCTCGTAACAAATGGCTTTTCCGGATCGAAAGGAATCGTATTTTTATTAACAGTAATGCCCGCTTCTTCTAATAATTTTTCTGCCACTTTCCCAGTTAAATTCCACGGACGCAAATCTAAAAGGACGATATGATTATCCGTTCCACCGGAAACAAGAGCCGCACCTTCATTTTTTAATGTCTCGCCTAGTGTGGCGGCATTTAGAATGATTTGTTTCGCATATTCCTTAAAGCTTGGCTGTAATGCTTCATTGAAGGCAACCGCCTTCGCTGCTATAATATGCATTTGCGGGCCGCCTTGAATTCCAGGGAACACCGATTTATTAATAGCTTTGATCATCTCTTCATCATTTGTTAAAATAATGCCCCCGCGAGGACCTCTCAATGTTTTATGGGTTGTACTCGTTACAACATCTGCATATGGAACCGGCGAAGGATGGAGTCCTGCGGCAACTAGCCCCGCAATATGCGCCATATCTACCATGAATTTTGCGCCAACTTGATCAGCAATTTGTCTAAAGCGAGCAAAATCAATCGTTCTAGTGTAAGCACTTGTACCTGCAATGATCAATTTCGGCTTTTCCCTTTTTGCAATTTCTTCTAGTTCATCATAATCAATCAATTGAGTATCTTTTCTCACACCATAGGAGACAACCTCAAACCATTTTCCTGAAACACTGACAGGACTTCCATGCGTTAAATGTCCGCCATGTGAAAGGTTCATCCCCATCACTTTATCACCGGGCTGAAGCAGTGCGAAAAATACAGCAAAATTTGCTTGTGCACCTGAGTGGGGCTGTACATTAGCATATTTAGCACCAAACAACTGAGTTAGGCGGTCAATCGCTGCTCGTTCTGCCACATCGACAAATTCACAGCCTCCATAGTAACGCTTCCCCGGATAGCCTTCTGCATATTTGTTCGTCATCACACTTCCCATTGCTTCTAAAACATCTTGGCTTACGAAATTTTCAGATGCGATCAATTCCAATGTTTGACACTGTCTATCCTGCTCGTTTCTAATAGCCTCAAAAATTGTTGAATCATTCTGTTGTAAACTCATCGTGTTCCTCCTTGATTGGTTGTTTTAGCTATCACTAACTGTGTTAAACATTGAAGATTTTATCTGTTTATTCCCAAGATAAAACCTAAAGCGACACACTACCCTTTTTTTTGCACGCAAAAAAGGACATAGAAGGGTAGCTTAAAGCTTTCATCTACCCTTCTCTGTCCTTTTACCTGAGAGTTTAAGTTCGTTATTGAACCTTCCCCTTTGGTGGCGTAAACTTTATACGCGCTCTCCAGAGTTGCGTCCAATCGTGGTACCATCTACCTGAGAGATTTGTTCCAAGGGTCTTTTTGGAACTTGCTCCTTCGGTGGCGTGAAATCTTGCACTCTCCCACAACCATCATCCGCTCATATTTTTTTATTATTTTCAGATTAATAGTTACGGACATCTAAGTCAAGCTTTTTTTGAAAACGGATACATTTTTGTGTAAACTTATCGATCAGCCTCTTAATTTCCCGCTACTTTTCGATCATCTGCTTGTTCAGCATAATCCACCTTCTTGGTCATCATCTTATAAATCGCAATTAGCATGATAAACCAAACAGGTGTGACAAATAAGGCAACACGAGTGTCTTCCGCAAGTGCAAGGACGACAAGCACGAACGCCAAGAAGACAAGGATTAGGTAATTGGAAAATGGATAAAGCGGCAATTTAAATTTGTTCATTTTCGCTAGATCTGGTCTAGTTTTGCGGTATTTCAAATGGCTGATGACAGTAATTCCCCAAATAAAGATGAAACATACTGTAGAAATACTTGTAATCAGTGTAAATACTCCTTCTGGCATAACATAGTTCAATATTACGGCAACTAAGATAACAACAGTAGAAAAGAACAATGCATTGGAAGGTACTTGACGTGAAGTCAGTTTTGCAAATGGTACAGGTGCATTTTTATCTTTGGCAAGTGAGTATACCATCCGACTTGTACTGAAAATGGCACTGTTACATGCCGAAGCTGCAGATGTTAGCACGACAAAATTAACGATACCAGCAGCTGCCGCGATACCAACAGCCACGAATACTTGAACGAATGGGCTTTTCGCTGGATTGATGGCGTTCCATGGATAAATACTCATGATGACAATAAGGGCGCCAATGTAGAAAATTAAAACTCGAATTGGAATATTATTGATGGCTTTTGGGATAACTGTTTCTGGGTCTTCTGTTTCCCCTGCAGTAAGTCCTACAAGTTCAATGCCAACAAACGCAAACACGACCATTTGGAATGAGAGGATAAAGCCATTTACGCCATTAGGGAACATGCCTCCATGGCTCCATATATTCGTAAAACTAGATGTGCCTGAATTTGTAGAAAAACCTTTAATAATCATGAAAGTCCCGACAACAATTAGTCCAACAATCGCAATAACTTTAATTAATGCGAACCAGAATTCCATTTCGCCAAAAAGCTTGACTGTAGCAAGGTTCATGACTAGTAAAACGACTAATGCAATTAGTCCCGGCATCCACTGCGGTACACTCGGAAACCAAAACTGGGTATAGAGACCAACTGCTGTTAGATCGGCCATAGCGATTGAAATCCAGCAAAACCAGTAGGTCCAGCCTGTGATAAATGCTGCCATATTTCCCATATAGTCTCTAACAAAGTCAACAAAAGAATGATATTTCAAATTGGATAAAAGCAGTTCTCCAAGCGCGCGCATGATTAAAAAGCAAATGACACCTGTAATCAGATAAGCAAATAATATCGATGGTCCTGCGAGATGGATTGATTTACCTGCTCCGAGAAATAGTCCAGTTCCGATTGCCCCGCCAATCGCGATTAATTGTACGTGCCTGTTTTTTAGACCCCTCGACAATGTTTGTTCCTGCATATGAATTCCCTCTCCCCTTCTTCCCCGAGAATGCTTGCAATTGCTTGATGGTCTAAATCAATAAGTCGTATGTAAATTCTATATTTGCAAAATTATCCGCGTGAAAGTTTTGTTATTTTAATAGTCAATTCGGCAGAAAAAGCGCTTACATTTTTTTAGAAGTAAATAATCAAGAGGACAATCTTGATGTGCAACCAATTATTAGTTTTTGTGCTATACTCCCTCCTTTTTGGTTTATTACTATTTTTCTCCACACAAAAAGGACAAAGAAAAATAGGTTAATTCCCATCCTCCTCTGTCCTTTTACCTGAGAGTATAACTCCTTTGGTGGCACATGGCTCTCTCCAGAGACGCGTCCTATTGTAGTCCTTTTACCTGAGAGATTGAGCCCAATTTTTGGGTTTTGCTCCTTCGGTGCTAAACAATGCGTTTAGTCTCTCCCACAATACTCATCCGCAATTATGAATCTAATTAAATCCTATTCTATTGGAAGAGTGTTGTCAAACAAATTTTCTGAATTAAAGTATTATTTTGATATATGGAAAAACAAAATTCATCTAAAGGCGACACCTTTTCGTCACAATTTAATACTTCGTGTGCTTTCAAAATTTATTTATAGGTTAATCCAAAGTCAAATCCATAAGAATCCCCATTTTTATTTTTATAGACATAAGAAGGATCCTCTACATAGCCGGGAATATCCCCAACCTCGTTGTCTACTGCTGCTTTGTTCGCAGGAATGGTGAATGGAAGTTTCCCTGTCGGATTGAATTTGCCACGAATAACGTCTACAATCGCCTCTGCCTTTACGCCAAACGTGCTAATTACCGCTGCAGCATTGGGCTCAATTTGATCAATTAACCATGGGTTAGTAAAGTTTATCGCAGTAATCGTCGGAACTTTTTTCTGAATCTCAATAATTTTATCGACATTAGTGATTCCTGTTTCAGGGCCAACTGTGATCCGTGGATTATTATCCCAATTAGATTGAACTGGTCGGACCCAAACAAACGCATGGGTAGCTTCCGCAAGATTATCCGTTACTGTGATAGAAGTATCATATTTTTGAATGGTTTCTTTTAATTTCTTGGTGGCCGCTGCATCATTTCCACCTGGGAACATCTCAATGTATAGTTTTACATCCTTTATTTCACTATCACCCAATGGTAATACTTTTTTACCATTGACAGTGTCATTCCGTAATAGAACCAATGACTTCCGGTGTGCTTCATCCGCTTTTTTCTGTGATTCTGGATTATTGACTACATTAAGCGCATTTTGACCATTGACATAAGGGTTTTCGAAAAGGCCTAATTTCATCATCTCGGTTAGTAGGAAAGTGACTGATTCATCTACTTTTTCTTCTGCTAGCAAACCATTTTTTACAGCATTAATAATTGGCGTCGGATCGGATGCACCAGAAATGATATTTGTCCCGGCATCGATTGCTTTCGCAAATTTTTGTTCCGGTGTTAACTCTTCTGCACCCCAAGCATTATTACCAACCGCCCCAGTATCTGAGTTTACATAGCCTTTGAAACCAAGATGTCCACGCAATAGGTCCGTGATAATTGCTTTATTTAAAGCAAAGCCCACTTCTTCAAATTGCTGGGTTTCGTTAAACCATGGCAAAGCTTGGTCAGCACTCGTATTACTTGGAAACGCATAGTATGGCATCACAGACGATACTCCTGCAGCAATTGCTGCCTTAAAGGTTGGGATATGATATTTAAGCAAGCTGCCTTCAGTTGGATATGGATTGAATTTTCCTTCAACAAAATGAGGATCCAAACCATTATCACGTGCCCCGCCACCAGGGAAATGCTTCACGGTGATGGATACACTGTCTTTACCAAGTTCTTCCCCTTGAAAACCTTTGATGACATTATAAATCATATCAGAAGCAAGCTTTGGTTCTTCTCCGAAGGTATCTTCAATTCTTGCCCAGAGCGGGTCAGTAGCGATATCAGCCGTATACCCGTAAACTTTACGGATACCTGATGCCCGCCATTCCTTTGCAGCGGTTTCCGCAAAGTCCTTTACAAGACTGGCATCACGTGTTGCTGCTAGACCTAAAGGACCCGGCCAAAACGAATGCAGGCCTGCCCCTTCACTATTATTCGTATAATCAGTTGACGCATGATTACGCGGGTTGGATGTGATTACAATTGGGATTCCTAATCTTGATCCCTCAGCTACTTCCTGCAGCTGATTATTATAGTCTGCTATCACATCTGTTGTTGGAGTTTGACGGAAAATATAGTAGCGAGTATTTTGGTTTATTAATTTATTCGGTAAAACTAGCTTGTTATCTTTAAATTGTGGAAATTCAGTGATAAGCATCATTCCTGCTTTTTCCTCAAGCGTCATCTTTTTAACAAGATCCTTAACACGTACGTCAGTTGGGACCTGCCAGTTTTCGTAAGGATCAAGTCTACCGTTATTATTTAGATCTTTAAATTTCTTCTCCCCTTGTACAATGGTCTTTTTGGATCTTGCTTCAACCGAAGGTGCATTTTGTTTATTGCCATTCGATTTTCCCGGTTCTGCGCTTGCATATGGAATAGCAAGTGATGATAACATCAATGCAGCAATCGTTAATGTTGATGCTTTTTTTGAAAATAGTTTCATATCTTTTTTCTCCCCCGTTTTCCTTTTAAAATACTTACAAAAAGAGTAAAACTAGTTAATTCATAACCGAATCACGACATTCAAATCACTCCTTTGGAGGAAACCGCTTTCAATCGAGATAATTGTATAATTTAGTAGGGAAACTTTGATAGGGAGTATTTTTAGAGGAATTTGTGTTTTTTTAAGATTCTAA
>JAANMP010000087.1 GCA_011250595.1 Bacillus sp. MM2020_1
AATTCATAGTAGGGCTTCCTCCTTAAGACTCTGAGTTTAGATTGGTCTCTATACTCGTATCTTACTGAGGGGCTCTATTTTTTTCAAACCTGATATTTAACGATCTACAGGAATGCTAACCTGCTTCTTTAGTGCCATAAGAAAAAGGCTTCCTCAGCAACCTCCCTTATTGAGTAAAGCACCTGTTAGCTTAACAAGGTATGTATAGATTATTTTTCAACTTTAATGTATGTTCATTCGAATATAGGACGCATAAAGCTTCTCTCATAACTTAAAATACATTTAGTTTCTTCTGCAAATTTATATGCTTCTTGACATTCTGCATCCAATGCCATTTTTACTCGGTACTCTTCATATGCTGCTAAACTTGGGAAAGTGAATAATGCATAAGCAATATTATTAGCACCCTCATGTGGAAGGAAATAACCCTGATGTGTACCGCCTAATTTATTAACTAATCGAATCCACATCTTACCGTATTCCTCGAACTCATTTAATTTATATGGGTCAATAACATATTTCAAATAGCATGTAACCATATTAATCCCCCAAAATAATCTATTTTTTTCCATCATAACATATAATTCGACTAACCTGCCCCGTTAGCCATCCATGAAGCGCAAAAACCAGCGCTTTACCACAGAGAATGAAAATGGTTAGGAAGTGTCAATACTGATACTGACCTTAATCCAGTCAACCCTAATCCATAGACTTATTAATTATCGCTCTCCTCTTTTTTTTTAACGATTGAGCAGGGTCTTTTTATGTTTTGTCATTTTTCTTATCTTGAAGAAACTTATTTTCATGGTAGTGCAATTGGTTACTCCATGTACTTCCGCCTCTTTATCCTACTAGTAATTCAATCAAACTCCACCCTCTTTCGAGGTGTAGCTTTTAAATAAAGTTTAATCAAAAATATCTCGAAAACCCACATTTTACGATAAATAAAAAGAATCTATTTTGAAAAAAGATTGATCAAAATAGATTCCTATCCAGAATATTTCAGTTTGATTTTTATAAAAAATTTTAATCAATTTCAGTGTATCTAAAGTTTATTCTGCCTTCTCGAATTGAATGTGCCAGCTTTCCATGACTTTCCCGGCCGGGCTGATCTCTAAAACAAGCTCATCGGCGTTCTGGCCGTCCATATGATCGGTCAGCACCTGTTCGGTCCCGGATGGTTGATGGACAGAAGCATTAGCTGAAATATTTGCCTAATTAGCCATCAGTGCGCCTCCTGGATCATCCATCCTGCAAGATCGGACGGACCGGTCGGCTTCTTATTGTTGGCGGAGCCGTCGCGTGGACGAATCATGCCGCCAACGAGACGAAGTCCCTGTTTCCTCGTCATGAATCGTCCGATCTGCGTACCTATATAATTCTGTGTACCCGGAACGACATACAGCTTCCCGTCCTTCAATGCCCGAAGCGCAACTTCCACGACTCGCTCCGGTGTGTCTTTCTTACCGACGGCGGCTTCTTCCGTGCCTACGACGTTGAAGAAGGCGGTGTCCGTCGCTCCGGGACAAAGCGTGAGAAATTGGACGCCACTGTTGCGGTTTTCCCACCACAAGGCTTGGGTAAACGACAAGACGAAGGCTTTCGTTGCTCCGTATACGGCCATATAGGGAAGGGGCTGAAATCCGGCGGTCGATGCGACATTTATAACGGCCCCGGAGTTTCTACACAACATATCCGGCAAGAACAAGTGCGTCATATCCACAACAGCGGCAACATTGAGCATGACTTCCTCATGCTGGCGCACGCCTGACACTTGTTCAAACAAACCGTGCGTGGCAAAGCCTGCGTTGTTGACCAGCAGTTCGATCTCTAAATTCAGAAGTTGACATTGCCGATATAACTCGCCTGGCGCGCCCTCTTTGCCAAGATCGGTAGGAATCACCTCGACCTTGACACCGTGCTTTTTTCTAAGCTCCGATGCCAGGTTCTCCAGCTTGTTTTTCGATCGGGCTACGAGTACAAGGTCGCCACCCTCTTTGGCCAATTGTCGGGCGAATTGCTCTCCGATGCCAGATGAAGCTCCCGTGACAAGCGCCCAATTTCCTTTTATGTTCATTGTGCAACTCTCCTATCTACTTTTTTATAATTAGGAAACAGTGTTACTTTGTCCTTAAAAATAATTCCTGACTCTCATCAGAGTCAAGAATTATGATACGTTCTGGTAACACTGTTTCTAATTGAAATCATTGTAACTAAGCCTTTTAAGAAAGTCAACACCGTTTTTTGAATCGTTAGTTTTTGGCATCCCTCGCAACATTGACAACGGTCCGACAATTATAATAAAATTCCTGTTAAGAGCTGGAAACATTGTTTCTTATCAAAAATGTATTAATTGAGGGTGATAGCGATGACAGACCAAAATAATTCCTTCGATGCAAATACGCAAAAGTTGGAAACGTATCAGGAGGCTCGCTTGAAAAATATTGAAAATCTTCGAAAGCTCGTCGTCGATGCTGCGGCAACGATTTTGTACGATGAGGGTCCTGAAGCTGTGACGGTGCGTAAAGTTGCGCAGAAAATGAATTGCTCTACCAAAATCATATACAACCTGTTTGTCAATAAAGATGGACTGGCTCAGCAGCTTTATCTCGACGGCTGCAAGCTTCTCGCCAACGAATTCAAGGGAACGCCGCGCGCTGACGATCCGATGCAGCAGCTGTTTAATTTAGGCGAAACCTTCTGGCAATTCGGACAGCGTTACTCCGGTTATTACAAGCTGATGTTCGGAGGAGCCTTCGCGGATTTCAAACCAGACGAAGAGAGCATACACGGCACCGTAACAGCTATGCGGCAATTGTTGACGGTAATTGGTAATGCGCAAGAGCAGGGATTGATTACCGGTCCGTATGACACGGAAACCGTCGTCCGTATCTTCTGGGCGTCGCTCCACGGTGTTATCCATCTTTACATGTGCGGACATTTTGGTGATGTGCAGTCCGCACATGCCGTTTACAAGCAAACGTTGTCTTTGGTTGTCGGTTCGTTATTTTCGAGTTGAGGCTTCTAGAGAGGGAAAAAAGCACCTAAGGGTGTCTTTTCTTTATTTTTTTAAAACGTCGCAACTTTATTTCAAAACGACACGAGGGTATTTTTTTAATACAAGCAACCTTGATAAATGAATAAATAGAAAGGGCATGTTTTGAAAAAGATTAATCAAAACATGCCCTTATACTATTTAATTGGATTTTTATAAAAAAGATTGAACATTTTTATGTTCCTTAATGCTAACCTGCCCCGTTACTTCAATAAGAAAAAGCCGCCAAATGGCAGCTGGATCTTCAACTCTTGCACCCGTTACTTTAATAAGGTTATTCTTCATATAGCCAATCAAAATCATCGTGAAGTATATACTCTCGTTCATCTAAGGTTAAATAATAATCCGAACAAACAATATCTAATTCTTTATAATTAACACCATAATCAATACCTAAATAAATATGCTTTATGGCTTTATTTCCCTTCGCATTTGCAGGTATCTTGTCAATTACATTAGATTTATTTAACACCGCAGAACGATAAAATTCACTCCATTCATCCCACTCAAAACCATACGGAATGTTGGCATAGACTACATTTTCAAATTTCAAAGTACCTTTCTTAACGAGATAGGTAAATCCGTCTTGTCTATCAATGCGAGATATAGGCTTTAATATTTTGAAGGTAATACTTTTTTCACGATGGTTGATACAGAATTCCTCAATTACTGTATCGTATAATTCTAGGTCATCATTGTCCTTATAATTTTCCATCGAATACACCACCATTTTCAGTCCATATTTACTTGTAATTCGCTACAAAAAGAAACTATTCCTTCTTCCACTAACCTGCTCCGTTAGTTTAAGTGCATTTCTTCACAATCTCAATAGAGTAAACCCTTATTGAGAAAAAATAGACTGAACGGTAAAAACCGATCAGTCTATAAATAATTATCTTACTCCACTAAAGCGCCCGATTGGTGAATATCCTAATTTAAAATATTTAAGATTAGTTTCTGTTCCGATTAACTTTATTTTAGAGATTTTTTATAGAACAAAAGCTCATTATACACAAGGATATTCTCTATTAATTGTCCTTCCTAACCCATTTTCTAAAAATATCAGGATTCGAAAATAAAAGTGCTAAAAGAATGATTAATATGCCAATCTTATGCTGCAAAAATAATGGATCTTTTAAAATAATATAGCCTAAAATTACACCAATAACCGGGTTAATATAGTTGCTAAAAGAGGCGAATAATGCTCCCTCTTCTTGAATTAAGAGATTATACAGCATATAGACAATTCCTGCATGGAATATACCTAAAATGATAATATATATTACTTGTGAATGATTGATATCGATTTGTAATGGCTTTTCAAAAAGGAATGCCATTGGCAATAAGACAATACATGCAATCCATAAAACATTTCTCATATGGACCACCGGAGAACCATCTTCTAATTTTTCCATTAGAATTAAAGACAATGCAAAACTTATAGCAGCAAGAATAAGCAACACATTACCCAATATATTACCTGAAACGTTCATAACTCCTTGCGTTGGCCACGATAAGATCACAATTCCTAAAAATCCTAATACTATGCTGACTATTTCAAATTTGCTTGCTTTCTTTTTGAAGAGAAATACGAAAAATACTAATGTGAAGATTGGGACCATTGCGATTAGCATTGATGCAATACTGCTCGATACGTACTTTTGGCCTTGTGCAATAAGAATAAACGGCAAGACTACTTCAAAAAGTGCAATACAAAAATATTTTTTAGTCTTGGTTGTGTAGTTTTTCTTTGATTGAAACAGATTAATCACTGATAAACAAATTGCACCGATCAGTGCTTTCAAAGCAGACAACGAAATGGAACCTACATCATTCGTTACTAATTCCACGAAGAAAAATTGAGATCCCCAAATGAGGCTTATGATTACCAAGAGACTATATCTTTTCATTCGATTTGCCCCTTGCACCAAAATAGTTTGTACCAACAACACCGATGATAATAATAATTGATCCTGCTATGTGGTATAAATGAAATTCCTCTTTTAAAAAAATGACCCCTGCTAAAATGGTAATGAGCGTAGCAAAATTACTGAAAACACTCATTTTCGATGCGTCTATTTTTGATAAAGCATAGTTGGAAAGATAGGACGTTCCTAAAGACGATAGGATACCTAAATATAAAATGGCAAGAACAAAATCCCAGTGTCCAAAAGGTTGCATAAATTGATGGAATGTTCCATTCATTACATGGTTTGACAGTGCCAGTCCATTAAAAGCTATAAAACCAAACAAGGTCATGATATATGTGATAGTGAATAACGAATAGCGTTGAGTTAACTTTCTGGCAAATACGTTGTATAGTGAGGCGGTAAGTGCTGAAAGTAAAATTAAACCAGTCCCGAGGAGACTTGTATCTGTGCCCCCGGCCCCGTTCATGTACATAATATACATCACACCGAGTACAGATAAACCAATCGCTATTTTTTGACTACGTGTAGATGTTTCCTTTAAAATGTTACTTGCAAAAATTAACGTAAAAATTGGTATTGTTGCTTGAATAATACCAGCTTCCGATGAAGACGTATGCACTAACCCAAATACTTGAAAAGCAAAAAAGAGTGTCGGATATAAGATGGCTAACAAGGCAATCCGCAGTACATCTTTTTTTGTTACTATGATCGATTCTTTTTTTAATACGAACAAAATTGTGGCAGCGATCCATGCAATAGTAAACCGATGAGCCAATGTATCTAACGGTGTTGCAACGGTTAATGTCACTTTAACAAACATAAATGACAATCCGATAATGATTGCATAGATGGTTGCTGCTATATATGCATTTCTATTTTCAATTATTTCGATTACCCCCTTATATTGATCCGGCCGGTACCATTATCGTAAGTGATAATAATAACCTTTACGATATAAAAAATACACATCTGTACCGTTACAGATGTGCAAGGAGGTTTATGATGCTTAAATATGAATCAATCTATCAATCACTTCTGATGCAAATTCAGTCTGGTAAATTTTCGACCGGTGCAAAATTACCATCCATTCGAAATTTAACACAACAATATTCATGTAGTAAAAGCACGGTATATACCGCTTTAAAAAAATTGGAGGAGCAACATATTATTTATGCCCTACCGAAAAGTGGTTATTATGTTGTGGATAATCACGTCTTCAAAACCCCATTGTCCACTGACATAATTGACTTTGCAAGCGCATCTCCTACTTGGCATGCATTTCCTTATAAAGAATTTCAACACTGCATAAATAAAGCAATTGATACCTATCAAGAAGAATTATTTCGCTACGGAACGCCAAAAGGTTGGACGCCACTCATAGCAGAAGCTAAAAAACTGTTAGAATCTTACCAAGTATTCACGCATAACGAACAGATTTTCATCACTACAGGTGTTCAACAGGCACTTTCTTTAGTAAGTATGATACCCTTTCCAAATAATCGTTCCACCATTCTAGTTGAACAACCTAGCTATCATTTATATATGGATCTGCTGAAAACCTTACAGCTGCCAGCAATAGGAATTCAACGTACCGCGAAAGGTATTGATTTAGGTCGACTAGAACAAATATTTCATGAAGAAGATATTAAATTTTTTTATACAATGCCACGCTTCCATAATCCTTTAGGATCTTCATACGGTAAAAAAGAAAAAGAGGCTATTTTACAATTAGCAGACCAATATAATGTATACATTTTAGAAGATGATTATTTAGCAGATTTTGAAAACAATCCGAAGAACGACCCTCTTTTTGCTGATGATTACCACGATAAAGTCATCTATTTAAAAAGCTTTTCAAAAATTATGTTTCCTGGGTTAAGAGTTGGATTGGCGGTTCTTCCTCCTTCAATGATTGACATTTTTCAAAAATACAAAATGACAACGGATATCGACAGCTCTATGATTTCACAAGCTGCATTATATCTCTATTTGAAAAATGGTATGTTTGAACATAATAAAACGAAAGTCAGTACCATCTATCATGCACGTGCGGAAATTCTGCATCAATCAATACAAGATCATTTTTCTACGTACGAATCATCATCAGAAATTGTAATGCATAGTCATATTGGGTTGCCCAAGCGTGTGAATTTGAAAGCATTTGTTTATCATTTGCATGAAGAAGGCATATATCTGGATTCAGTTGAAAGAAATTATTTAGATGACTTTTACCACGAACGGATTTTGAAGTTGAATGTTTCAAATGTTGACGCCCATCGAATTGAAGAAGGAATTAGGAAAATTGCAAGTGCATTAAAAAATCCTCAAAACTACTTTTTATAAATTCTTTCAGCAAGGCAAAACTATCCTTATTCGAAAGCATAAGGGTGAGGGATATAAACATGACTAATATCCCTCACCCTTTTACTCTTGTCTAATACATTCATCTTTATATTTTGTCTCACGGCTCGTATAGTATTCCTTCTTCGAAATCAGATTTACTTTATCATCGTCTGATAGTTTTTCACATGAAAAAAATCCATTTACATTCGTCTATTATTCTAAATTCTTATTCCATTAAATGGCCCGATTGTACACAAGTTAAACACCGCTCTTCAACTAAACTGCTTCTTTAGTTGAACAAGGAAAAGGCTCTACCCCTTATTGAAGTAAAGCACCCGTTAGTCGAATAAGCAAAAAGCTAAGATCACTATTTGTTGTGGTCTTTTATGCTATGCTCCTTAATATTTTTGTAGTAAAATTCTGAGTATAGACAAGGTTTGTCTGTTTTAACAAATACTTGCTTAAAGAAAGGATAATTATGTCTAAATTATCAAAAGTATTTAATGAATTCTTTTATGCTTGGGGCGATAATGACCCTAAAAAAGTAGTTTTGAGATACGGAAAATATAAAACTTTAGAACAATTGTATGGATATGACGATTATGTATATTACAGACCACGTAGGCAAATGGCAGGAGGGATAATCATTTTGGGTGGTTTAAGTCTAATTGGTGTAAGTGTTAAAGGTATCAAAGCCAAGTACGATAAAAGAAAGACAGAAAAAGAAAATCTCTAGTCTAAAATAGGCTAGAGATTTTCTTTTTACTTTTTTTGGGTATAATAAAAACCACTAATGCTTGTCGTTAGTTCAATAAGACACTCTTTTGTCCAACAATTTGAATGACATTTTAGAATTTAATAGCTTTTAATCACCAAATGCAAATATTATCTCTGTTTCGCAAACTACTTCTCCATCAACTGTAGCTATGCCTTTGCCTTTTCCAATAGGACCTTTTAATCGGGTTATTTCAACCTCAAGACGGAGTTGGTCTCCTGGTTTTACTTGCTGTTTAAATCGGCATTTATCTATACCTGCTAAAAGCCCTAATCTTCCTTGATTTCCTTCTTTAGTTAACATTACAACTGCACTTACTTGGGCTAATGCCTCTACAATTAATACGCCTGGCATAACTGGATAATTGGGGAAGTGTCCGTTAAAAAAGTCCTCATTCACAGTCACATTTTTAATACCAACTGCTCTTTTTCCTTCTTCTAATTCCAAAATTCTATCCACTAAAAGAAATGGATAACGATGTCTAATAACTTCCTTAATTTTTTGAGTATCTAACATCATTAAAACCCCCATAACAATAATATTTTGAAAAAATCTATTTATTGCTATATTTTATCACTTGGTATTAATAGTTGATACTAAAAGAGTGAGCTTCTTTAACCTGCCCCATTAGTTGAAGTAGATAATTTATAATTCACCATAATAATCAGCAAAATATAAAAAGCCTTTCTTCCGTACAAGGTAATTCCTTAACCCACTTTCAGTAGCTTTCTCGAATGGTGGTTTTGTTAGGGTGTATGCTTTTGCATTTAACTTAGCAAATTTTTTCTTATCAAATTTATTATGATATTCATCATCAGCTATGTCGGTTATAAAAGCTGCTTTTGGATACCCCATAAAAAATACACAAGTCCTTAAAGCCAGTTTTGGAGTTGAGTGTAACACAAGAAAAATGAATCCTAACATTACTGCAATCCCAATTAATTTTTTCAAAGATTTCACCCCCATATTTTTCCTTTATGAGGTCATATTCTTCAAAACATTATAAAAATCCTTCTTCCACTAAACTGCCCCGTTACTTGAATAAGAAAAAGGCTTTACTCCCAATTGAAGTAAAGCACCCGATAGTTTAAGTACAACATTTCACAAACTTTCTTGTGGAATAGGAAAAAGCCCACCTTCATATTGAAGAATCGGACTCGTTAATTAGCTCTTTATTAATTGTTCACTGTTATCTAATGTACTATCTACGCTCCCCCTAACTTAAGGGTTGTGGGGAACCAGGTGGAACGTAAAAAGGTGGTACTTTAATCCATCCGCGTTTACGCATTAAATGTTTTAATCTAGTTGCGAAGGCAAATTTTTCTGTTTGAAACTGAATAAATAATAAACCAACATCTGTACGAATCGATTCGGATGCAGCACCAGCAGAACGCATAATTAAACTTACAATTTTTAAAGATAATTCATTTGCTATGACATCATCCGTTAATTTAACTCCAAGTGGAATACTTTTAGGGTCAGATATTGGCATATCTTCAGATGCAGGAGGTAGAGGAATTCCTTCCTTAATCATGAAATCATGGAGTCGTTCCCTTTGACTCGTTCCTAATTTCATATCTTCTTCAAGTATTGCTTTTAGTTCATCATCTGTTGTGGTATTTATACCTGATTGAACAGATACTTTAGCTAATTCTAGTCCTGCTAAGTAAATCCAGCATGACATCACTTCTCCGACATGAAGTGGTTGGTCTTCGTCTTGAACTGTCAGTGATTTCATGGCATCAATAACTGTTTCCAATATATTTACCATACGAATCCCTCCTGAGATGGCATTATACAAATATTGTTTGTATAGAAAGTTTTTTTATTCAGAGGGCAACACCATCAAAATTTCAACCTAAAAAAGAAAAAAGTAGCAAAAAATAAGGCATCCTTTTCTTAAAGTAATGCACCCTATAGTTTAAGTGAAAATCTTTACAATCTTTTGTGTAGGAGCATACAAAAAAGACGCCTTCTTACTAAAGAAAAGTGCCCTTTTGGGGAATAAAGCAATTGATTTCTGAATTAACGAAGTCAACATTTTCAAAGTGTCTTTTTCAGTTAATCTTTAGGATTAATGATGGCCAAAACCTGATGGTCTTCCCACTTTCCGTTTATCTTAGCGTTTTTTTTAGCAATGCCTTCTAGGGCTATCTCAGGTGACAATATGGATGGAATTATTGTGACCGTGTACGAATGAAAGTCGTCCAAGCTAAAAGAACCATTCAAAAGGTTTTAAGCACTAAAAAACTGGCTAGAAAATATCTAACCAGTTTTTTAAGATTACAGTTGACGTGACTGCTTTATCTTCCTTGAAGAGACTGGAATGCTGCTCACGCATGATAATAGCAATGCTACAAGTAATAGACTAACGAAAAATCCAAAGCTCAGGCTGAAACTTGATGTCACGTTTAGGATTCGGCTCGCTATTGAAGGTCCAAATGACATTCCTAAAAAGTTGATTAAGTTATAGATCCCCAGCCCCATTGCACTTTTTTCCTTCTTTATCGTGTGGGGAATATCAATATTGATGACAATGGTAAGGATTGTAAAGCTTATATTAATAAGGGCAACGCCAACACTAGCCACTGCAAATTGGTTTGCTCCAAAGATGGCTAATAGCAGAAATCCAATGAATTGAAGGACGACAGCAACGACCAATCGACCATTCCCTTGGATGCGGGTTATAGCTGGTCTTATTACGAAGCTCAGCAAAAAGGAAAAGATTGATATCCCCGCCAAAATAAAGCCAGTTTTCAAGGCAGAGACATGAAACTGCTGTCCTGCTAATAACGGAAAAAGAAAAATAATTCCCACCATGGCAGCACTATTAATAAAACTAAGCAAAAGGAACCTATTAAAGGCATAGAATCGAAAAACTGACAGATCCATAAATATCCCGACATCTTGACGTTTGCCATGGATCCCCATAAAAAATACAGATATCACTGTAATGATTAGCAAATAACCATTTAATTTGACTCCTAAAATAAACGTCACGACAAAAGTCAATAAATAAAGGAAGCCTAAAAAATCAAACGGTTGGGTAAGCTTCTTATGATTGGCATATCCGGAGGGCACAAACAAAATAATTCCTAGCAACGTAAAAATAGCCATACTCATTAATAAAAATAGGGAGTGCCAGCCCCAAAAATGAGTAAAGAAGCCTCCGAGCAAAAATCCTATTCCTGAACCAAGTGATAGACAGGCACCTATTAATGTTAGAGCCAGATTGCGTTTAGGGAAGGTGAGATACTGATTCGTCAGGATCATGGATAATGCAATAAACGAGCTACCACCCGCTGCTTGAATAATACGAGCCAAGACCACAACGATAAAATCATTCGTCGTGTACCCTATAAGGGAACCTGTAACGAATAAACTAATCCCAAAAATCAACAAACTTTTAATTTGAAAATAAGAGGCTAGCTTACTATAAGTAATCGAACCACAGGCAATCACTAAAGTATAGGAAATAACCACCCAGCTAATTTTGGAAGCTGTCACCTCAAGCCCATTCATCATTTCAAATAAGGCAACATTAAACAGAAGTGAATTGGCTACCCCGGATAAAACGATTAAACATAATGTGATAATCAACCTATTCTCTTTTTGATTCATCTATTTCTCCTCCGTTATATCAAAGTCATAAAACTTTAGAACTAATAACCAAAAAAGGAGGCTACATTAAAGTGTAGCCAAAAACCCAGGTAAATAGCGGGTGAATGTCTCCTCATTTAATGAGACATATTTTATGACACCCTCACGGTCAATCTTCACCAGCTCTGCTTCGGATAAAATTTTTAAATGATAGGAACCATTGGACTTACTTACACCTAAACTCCTTCCTATATCCGTACACATCGGGCGATTTTTTCCGTAATACAATAAGCGGATGATTGCGATCCTTTTTTCATCTGCTAAGGCATTAAATATTTTTATTCGTTGCGTATCGTTTTGTTCTAAAGTCATATGACTATTATATTATTAGAATTCAAATTGTCAACTTCTTTGCGGAATACTTTCTTGGATTTGGCCGGGATGCACAGATTATCAAACCAGTTCAACTAATAGAGCAGCTACCTTTTGGGTTTACTGTATTATAGAATGTAATTAAATCGTTTTCTTCCTCAAACTCCCACTTTTCGGGTATATCTGTTGAAAACCAATCTTCAAAGTTAATTGTATTGAATTTCATTGTTTTCTTAACTCCTTATGGGATTTCTAATATAATTCAATCCTTATTATTAAGATTCCTTGTTGAACTCCCCGTTACTTTAAGTGAAATGTTTCACAATATGTTCTCTTATACAATCAAGAATCTTTTTAATGTTTGTTTCCTTTAGCCTCTATTTGCACGTGTGAAATGAAAAAAGCAGCATAAGACATACATATTAGAGTGAACTAGGTAAGCTGATTTTCATATTACATTCCATTTTTCTTCTTTTATTTTGAAAATTTCTACTGATTACATTCCTTGCAAAAACAAGAATAAGAAGAGGGGCAGGACACAAACTATGCTAAAAAGGAGAGTGTATTTCATGGATGAAAAGGGTTTAAAACAGAACGCTAGTAATACTTTACGTACGAATAAACAGAAAACTTTAGAAATAAAAGCAAGTGTAGATGAGTTGAAAAAAGAGCATGAACCAGAGTATGTCTTTTTATATTGGGATGAATTGAGATAAGTATCTTAATAAGAGAAATTGAAATGGATATTGGATAGAATAATACCAAAATAAAGCAATTCTCCTTATTGAGAATTGCTTTCAATCCAGTAGGATATTCAAGTATACACTCGTTAGTTGAAGAACAATCTTTTATAAAAGTATATTATAATTCCGCAAATTACAGCTACTCCAACAAATGTTAATATAACAAAAACAGGAGAAACAACAATCCCGAACGCTACTTCATTTTGAAGTGTATTCACATTATCCAATTCACTTGGAATATTAGGTTTATATAGGCTTGTTTTTATATACCCTACTAAAAACACAGTTATAAAATAAGCTAAATGAATTATTATTGACCCAATAATTGCTTGAAAAATTATCTTTAATTTAACTCCCTCCCTATATCAAATTTTACCATAATAACCCACAATTGTTATTAAACCTGCTTCGTTAGCTGAATAACAAAAAAGGACCGCCGCAGCAATCCCAGTTGTTCAACTCAAGCACCCGATAGTTTAAGTACATTTCTTCACAATGTTGAAGTTCATACTTTTTCAATTCCATTTCCAGTAACAATAAAATGAAGACTGTTTTCTTTTCGATTAAAGAAACTCCAGTGTTCACTTTGTTCATCGTCTTCTGAACTGTCTGGAAATACTTCTAACTTGTAACCCCCAGATAAAAAGACATTTAATCCACCAACTTCATCAGAATCAATTTGTAATACCTTTATTTGTCCATTGTCTTTTATAAAAGTTTTAATACGTTCATCAAATCTGTTATTACCTTTTATATCCCAATCGAAGTCCTCATTGTCTCCATCCCATTCTGAGCTTGGAGAATAGAAATCTCTTGAAGCAACAACAATTTTTTTACCCAATGAAATTCTCCAAGAACATTGGATATGTAAAGCGTGTTCTGCCGTTTCTTCGGTTCTGCCTCTTCGGATTATTTCCACTATATCCCCAAAGCCCAGCCAAAAGAGGTTAGATGCCCTTCCTGCATACTGTAATTTTAATCCTACTAATTTCCCTAATTCAGAGATAATTACTTCTTTCATACACATCTCCCTTTATTTTTATTTATATTCAAGTAAAGCTACCCGTTACTTTAAGTGTAATTCTTCACAAATAAAAAAATCAATCTCACATTATCGGGATATTGTCTGATTAATCACTAATCATACTTATGCTTTTACAGTGGTCTTTTTTGTTTTTTTTTGGAAAACAACTTTTAAAATGGTAATTTATTAATAGAGAGGAATGTCATCCAAGAATCTGATATAATAATATAGTTTGGCATCCAGATATATTACTTAGGGGGAAATCAAAAAATGCAAGAGAAAAAAAGATCTAAGAAGCCTTTTGTATTAGGCACATTAGCAGTACTTGTAATTGCAGTTATAGCTGTCATTATCTTTGCTCAACACGATACAAAACAAAAAGAAGAAATGTGGGCATTTCGGGATACATTAGATAAATCATATTTCCCTTTACGTGACGAGTTTGAAGCCTGTGTTTACCCGAGCAAAACTACCAGCAAAGATTACAATTGCTATAAGCAGGACATCCTTGAACAATATCAACAGGTAAAAGAACATATTAGTAGTTATGAAGTTACTTCAGATGATGCTAAGAAGTTGAAGAACGAAGTGCTAAATGGTTTAGATATTATTAACAAAACAACTAAAGACCTTGACGCTTCTGATTCATCTAAAAAAACAGGCACTCTTAACTCAGATGAGGTAAGAGAACTTGTTAATAATATTGGCAAATTAACCGATGATAAAAAGGACTTTTATAAGAACGCAGATAAAATATATAACATTCTTGTACCTAAATATTATTCAAAGTAATAAAATTTTTCATTGAAGGCTATCTTACTATTGATAGTCTTTTTTTAATTCCCTCTTGACCCTTTTAAATTTCTATATTTAGCTATACTGCCCAGTTAGTATAAAGGATTGCTGCTGCAATCCCTTTTTCCAATTGACTATTTATCCTTAATGATAACATTAGCAATTACTCCTCCAACAATAGAAAATACACCAGCAAAGATTCCGTGATATATTCGATTATCCCATTCTATGAAAGAATCCGAAACAGTCATAACTGTGGCAACAAAAAACGCAGTAAATAATATTTGCAGGATTGCTATGTCAAAGTTAAAGAAATTCCGCAGGAACCTTGATAAATAAAGAAAAAGACGTATGCCAATTCATACGTCAATTCTTGTGTCATTTATTAAGAAAGCACCCGAAAACGGAACCCTTTATTCACGAATGGACTGCTTTATTCTGTGTTATTTAATGTTTTTGTATTCGATAACAGAACCCAATAATCTAATTTATTTACTATTATTTAGATATGCGTTTTTGTAATTCTTCTCTTTGTGCTTCATATCCTGGTTTTCCTAGGAGTGCAAACATGTTCTTCTTTTATGCCTCTACACCTGGCTGGTCAAAAGGATTTACTCCCATTAGTAAGCCGCTGATCCCACATGCTTTCTCAAAGAAATAAACCATTTCACCGAAGGTATACTCATTTAATTGATCCAGCTCGACAGATAGGTTAGGAACTCCTCCATCCACATGAGCTAGAACCGTACCCTGTGCTGCATTCTTATTGACATAGTCCATAGTCTTGCCAGCTAAGTAATTCAATCCATCAAGATCAGCCGCTTCTTTCCCAAGGGTAATGTCTAGTTTAGGTTCTTTCACAGATACCACGGTTTCAATAAGGTCCCGGCGTCCTTCTTGCACATATTGTCCCATGGAATGAAGGTCGGTGGTGAAATCGACAGAAGCTGGATAAAGACCTTTTTGGTCTTTTCCTTCACTTTCGCCAAATAACTGTTTCCACCATTCAGATACATAATGAAGAGCTGGTTCAAAATTCACTAATAGTTCAATCGATTTTCCCTTTCGATAAAGAGCATTTCTAACTGCAGCATACTGGTAACTTTGGTTTTCTGCCAAGTTAGGATTATTATACTTGTCCGCAGCAGCTGCAGCACCTGCCATCATTTTATCTATATCTAATCCTGCTGTTGCGATTGGTAATAAACCTACTGCGGTTAACACAGAATATCTGCCGCCCACATCATCAGGAATAACAAAGGTTTCATATCCTTCTTCATCGGCAAGTGTTTTTAAAGCCCCTTTAGCACGATCAGTTGTTGCATAAATACATTTTTTCGCTTCTTCTTTACCATACTTTTTCTCCAAATATTCCCGGAAAATACGGAACGCAATTGCAGGCTCTGTTGTTGTACCTGATTTAGAGATGACATTGACCGAAATATCCTTGTCCTTAAGCACATCAAATAAATGGGTTAGATATGTAGCACTAATATTTTGTCCAGCAAAATATATCTCTGTTTTGCCGTCCATTTGATTATGAAACGTATGAGACAGTGCTTCAATAGCAGCTCTGGCACCAAGATAAGATCCCCCGATACCGATTACGATTAAAGCATCAGAATTATTGCGGATTCTTTCAGAAGCAGCTTTGATTCTTGCAAATTCTTCTTTATCGTAGTTATGCGGTAAATCGACCCATCCAAGATAATCAGATCCTGGTCCTTTTTTTCCATGGAGCATCTCATGTGCTGCTTTTACAAATTCACTTAAATAATCCACTTCATGCTTCTGCATTAAAGATAACGAATTAGAATAATCAAATGTAATAGCCATTATAGTTTCTCCTCTTTCTTTCATATAATTAATGTATAAGGGCGTTAATTTTTTCCCTTATAATGGAGTTTCACAGTTACTTGTATCATAATTGTCCCTCTATTCTTCGTTAATTTTACATTTTGATAATCCTTTTTTACCAAGTAATTAAAAATAAACTCGCTTACTTTACGTAACCATAATATCTTCCTGCGAAAATATCGTCAAGTTAAATATCTCGAATTAGAGATTTTTAATTTATAAATAAAATTAGTATATAAAA
>JAANMP010000088.1 GCA_011250595.1 Bacillus sp. MM2020_1
CCCGTAATAACTGAAAATAAAGATTTTATTATTTTTTATTGGTAGGCAATGAAATATATGGATCAAGGTCTGTGCAATAATCCTTTTTATACTTTGAAAGCTTTTATTTAACAACATAAAAAAGCTTCTCCTTTCCTTGGAGGAAGCCTGACAGGTAGATATGAATATTTCATTTCTAGCTCCTATTGATCTACAGATTAATTTTCTCTAATTCGGATGTATTTGGATTCATTATTACCTTTCTTACTAGCTTTTTAAAAAACAAATAAAAGACGTTAACAAAGGGATGGACATAAAATAAACGTAGCTGCCAATTTAAATCTTTATCGTTTGTTACAGCCTTTTTTAATTTTATATAGTTTTTTTTAATAAGTTGCTGAAGCTCTTTCTTATATTTTCCATCTTGATCTTTGTATCTATTTAATAAGAGTAAGTTGTAATGAATTAGAATCGTTTTCGTAAGGACCTTATAGGATTCATTTGATAAATGCTGATAGTATTCCTCAATAAAACACTGTCTCTCCATTAACCCTTTGATAATATCTAGATTTTTAGGAGTATAGTTTGAAACAATACTGTCACTTCGCTGGATATAATAATATAAAGGTTGATGAATAATCACATAGGTTTTAACCTTTTGCATCACTTGATGTGCCCAAAATACATCCTCGAATAAGACTCCTTTTTTAAAAGGGAGGTCTTTTATTATTTCTGTTTTATAAAGCTTTCCCCAGGCAAAGTTTTTCACTCTTTCATTTATGACTAACTCCTTCATTAAAGCTTTATTGTCTAATACAACTGGTGCATCTCCTCTTTGATAATATCTGTTATCAAATAACAAATAATCCTCGTAGGTATAAAAAAAAGCAACTTGAACCACATCTGCTTGAAACTTTACCTGATGTTGAACCAATTCTGCTATCATTTGGTTCTCGAGCCAATCATCACTATCGACAAAGAGTAGGAAGTCACCCGAAGTATTTTGCATCCCTTTGTTTCTGGCATCGGATAAGCCGCCGTTATTTTTATGGATGACTTTAATTCGCTTATCTGCTTTTGCATAGTTATCAATAATTTCTCCGCACCTATCAGGAGAACCATCATCAACTAAGATGATTTCTAAATTTGTATAAGATTGATTAATGATCGAGTCAACACATCTGTTAATATATTTTTCTACTTTATAGATCGGAACGATAACACTTATTTTATGCGGCTCCATCTTACTTCTTTTCTCCCACATGATCATTTTTCCATTTCATATATTCAATTAATGTTTTAATCTCATGAATTTGGTCTTTTTCAACTCCAGAATCTTTTAATTCATTAATAAGCTCAATCCATTCTTTTTCTAAATTAGATGATGTTTCTTCAATAAAGTTTGGGTTTAATAATACTTTTACATCTACATTTAAAACCATGGCTAACTTCTTAATGATATAAATAGACGGGTTTTGATTTAAATCACGCTCGATATTACTTAAGTAGGATTTTGATATATTCGCTCTATGGGCAACCTCTGTTAACGTAAGTCCTTTTTTCTTCCGAATTTCATGAATCTGCTTACCTACCATAATATTTACCCTTTATCCTAATATTGTTAAATAATATGGATAACATCCCTTTCTTTTGTACTTTTGTTAATCACATTTTTTATACAGTTTATGATTCTTAACTGATCTTCCTCTGTCAAATTTGAACCAGATGGAAGACAAATCCCATCCAAAAACAACTGCTCTGATATATTTTCGTTCTCCTTGTGAGGATAATACTTTACCCCTGCAAATACAGGCTGCATATGAAGTGGCTTCCAGACCGGTCGTGCTTCAATATTTTCATCACTTAAGGCTTTCAATATTTCCTTTGCACTTACACCAGTTTGTGTTTGATTAACTGTTAGAGCAGTAAGCCACCGATTTGATTTTGTATCTTTTAATTCGGGCATAAAGGAAATACCAGATATTTGGGAGAGTGCTTGAAGATATTGATCAAATACCATTCTTCGAGCAGTTACTCTATGTTCTAGAACTTCCAATTGTGCCCTGCCAATTCCAGCTAATATATTACTCATTCGGTAATTATACCCAATTTTGCTATGTTGATAATGTTGAGCAGGGTCACGTGCCTGAGTAGCCAAAAAGCGAGCTTTTATTAATATTTCGCTGTCATTCGAGATAAGCATCCCGCCACCTGATGTAGTGATTATTTTATTTCCATTAAATGAGTAAATCCCAAACTTACCAAAGGTTCCACTTGCTTTTCCTTTATAAACTGCCCCCAATGATTCGGCTGCATCTTCAATAATTGGAACATTATATCGATTGCAAATTGATACTATTTCATCCATTTTTGCACTTTGGCCATATAAATTGACGACTATTACTGCTTTTGGGAGTCTACCTACATCCAATGCATCTTGCATGGCCCTTTCCAATGCCAACGGAGACATATTCCAGGTCTCAGGTTCTGAATCAATAAAGACTGGTTCAGCACCTTGATATATAATGGGGTTTGCACTAGCAATAAAAGTTAAACTTGAACAGAAAACTTTGTCACCCTTCTTTACCCCTAATAAAGAAAGAGCCAAATGAATCGCAGCAGTTCCTGAATTAACGGCTACAGCTTCATTGGCTCCAACATAGGCAGCTATTTCTTTTTCAAAAGCGTCTACATTAGGTCCTAATGGTGCAATCCAGTTGGTCGTAAATGCTTCGTCAATGTATTTTTGCTCATTTCCACTTAAATGTGGCGGAGATAAAAAAATGGTACTTGATATCACTATGGCTACTCCCTTCATATACCTATAAAGTTTTTTGGTTTCATTTTCCCACGATAACAAGGAAAATAGTTCTCATCAAATTCGAAAAGTAAACGTAACTGCTCAATGATTTTATTGTATTTTGTTGTATCATGAATTTTTTTCCCTAAAAAATACTCATAGTTATTTCCATTTGTAAAGGAAGTTTTGAATTTATATAGCCCATCGTTTTCTTGATATCCTCCGCCCAAATGGAGTAGCTTCGAACCCTTATTTTTACAGAATTCAATCATATAATCGAATAAGAAATTATTGGGTTTTAAATCTAAATACTTTGTTCTTGATGCTCCCAGATGATAATGGGAAAATTCCTTGCCTATTAATACCATAACTCCCGCAATAATTTCATTATTTAATCTAGCAAAGAGAATAAAAGATTCACTCAAGACTGTTTTCTGTACTTGCTTGAAAAAGTATTCTTTATCAAAGTAATAATAACTAGAGGCACGATTACGATCCATCGTCTCATGATAAAGATCAATAAAGATGTTGATATTTTGTTCGTTATTTTCGGCAACTAAACAATTAAGATTATTTCTTAGGGCTTTCCTAATATTTCTTTTATTCATTTCTGTATAGTTTTGTCTGATATCATCTAATGAAGTTTGTAAATCTACGCCAGTTGTCTTTCTTATATAATCAATTTCTAATAGGTTTTCTAAGTGACTATAATTTCGATACAGTGGATGAAATCGAATCGTTTCTGTAATAATGTTATGCAATTGACAATACGAATTAAAAAACTGATAAAAAGTTCTAACTCGTACCTCATTTCCTTGAATAAAAGGACCCCCATATCCATAAGGTGTTACAATGTCATATAATTCCTCTTCTATAAAGGGGACCCTTCTTTTAATAAATGGATAAAAAATTTGGGTTTCATCCTCTTGATAATATGCAGCGAATAATTTTCCATTTTCGTTTTGAGCAAATAGATTTCCATATTCATAGGAATAGTAACAATCAATATTGTAGAAATTTTCAAGCAATTTTTCCCAAGAATCCTGCTGTTCAATTATTTCGAAATGAGCCATTTAATCCCCCCACACCTTCTATCAATACTTTCTAAAGTGCATTTGAATTTCTTGCTTTTCCAACATTATTACTTCCTGTAAAGATCGGCATAGTTTCATGTTCTCCATTTTGTATTCCTTCAGATTTTATTACCTTTAAGAAAGTAAGGAATAAAATCTTCAAATCTATGAAAAAGCTTTGATTTTCTACATACCACACATCCAATTTAAATTTTTCTTCCCACGAAATGGAGTTTCTTCCATTTACCTGTGCCCAACCAGTAATCCCAGGTTTTACATAGTGACGTTTTGCCTGTTCCGGATTATATAATGGCAAGTATTCCATTAGAAGTGGTCTAGGACCGACAATACTTAATTCCCCTTTCAGGACGTTAATCAGTTGAATGAACTCATCTAGACTATATTTTCTAAGGTATCTTCCAAACGATGTTAAACGCGCATAATCAGGTAATAGTTCTCCATTGCTACCTCGCTCGTCTGTCATTGTACGAAATTTATATATATAAAACGGTTCCCCATAAAGACCAGGGCGTTCTTGTTTAAAAATAACCGGACTCCCTAGTTTCCACCTAACCAAAATGGCAGTACCAGCTATTATCGGGGAAAGACATAATAATAAGAAAACCGATACTGAAAAGTCAAAAACCCGTTTCATTTTATGATCCCCACTTTCTAATTTCAGGAGGATACCTCTTTGTATACCCCCAGATTTTTAATAATCATTTGTATTAATCTCTGATAAAACTTTTTGTTTTATTTCCTCTAATAATTCAAACATTTGAAGATTTTCTTTTTCCTGAACCCTAATATATGTTTCAATTAATATTTCCAGTAATTTTTGCTGTGTTAAATTGTCAGAAATATTCATTGTTCTATTTCCTTAAGTCCATCAAACTTCCATAAAAATTCCCCGGTACTTTTTTGTACACAGGGAGTTTCTTCCATTATTTTTTTCTCATCAACATATCCGTCCGGATTATTTGATTGCCAGCGCCATGAATCAGCACACATTAGTTCAAGGCCTCTTTCTGCAGTCCAATTAAGTTCATTTTGTGCTTTTGAGGGATTTGAGAAACAAATAGCCACATCTCCAGGCCTTCGTTCAGTAACCTTATAGTTTATTTTTCTACCGCATGTTTTTTCAAACTCACCTACAATTTCTAGAACACTATAGCCTCTTCCTGTGCCTAGATTATAAGTATTAACTCCAGTAGTGATTAAATTTTTTTCAAGGGCTTTTATATGTCCTATCGCAAGATCTACTACATGGATATAGTCTCTCACCCCTGTACCATCTTTTGTTGGATAGTCTGCACCCCAAACATTTAATTCTTCTAACTCTCCAATAGCCACTTTTGTAATATACGGGACTAAATTATTGGGAATACCACTGGGATCCTCCCCTATCTTCCCACTATCATGCGCACCTATTGGATTAAAATATCGTAAAATAGAAATACTCCATTTATGATCAGATATGAAAAGGTCGCCAAGTATTTCTTCAATCATCAGCTTTGTACGCCCATAAGGGTTTATAGCACCTAGTGGAAAGTCCTCAGAAATGGGCACTTTATTGGGGGTACCGTATACTGTTGCGGAAGAACTGAATACCAAACTTTTTACATTGTATTTCTGCATAGTTTGACAGAGGAGAATAGTTCCCGATATATTATTATGGTAATATTCAAGTGGCCTTGCAACAGATTCTCCAACTGCCTTAAAACCAGCAAAGTGTATTACAGCCTCTATTCTATTATTTGAGAATACATCCTCTAATCCCTCTTTATCAAGAATACTTATATTATAAACTTGTAATTCTCTCCCTGTAATTTCCTTTACTCGTTTTAACGACTCTGGTTTACTATTGGAAAAGTTGTCAATGACAACTACCTCGTATCCCTCATTTAAAAGTTCTACTATCGTATGGCTGCCAATATACCCTGCTCCACCTGTAACTAAAATAGCCAAAGTTCCTTCCTCCCCCTCTTCTTAAAGGAATTTATGCTTCAATTAAACTAAAGAATTTTACTAATTGTTCTTGATGTTTAACTGAAGGATTTTTTAAATTTGTTGTTAATGTTTCTCTCAATTCCTTCGACATCATCAATTGTTTTATGCCGTCCGCAAGGCCTTTTGGGTCCGCATTAACAATTATTCCTGTTTCCTTATCTAGGATTTGATCTTTAAATGAAGGAATGTTTGTTACTACAATAGGACGTCTAAGAGCCATTGCCTCTTCTACAGCCACGCAATGTGCCTCGGTTTTTGATGGCTGAACATAGATATCACATACTTCCATATATGGGTAAGGATTTTCTTTTTCTCCAAGTAAAGTAAAATTTCTTTCAATGCCCAATTCCTCCGATTTGTCCGTAAGTTCCTGAAATAATGGTCCATTTCCAATCAAAAACCAGTTAATCTCATAGCCTTGGTCCATTAAAATCTTGCATGCCTCTAATGCAATAAAGACCCCTTTTTCGTCAACGAGTCTTGCAACTGTTACTATTTTTATAGTTTTTGTTTGTTTAATTTCTTTGGGGACATTTCCCTTTGCAGCCATTTCTCTAATATTTCTAGTATCCACTCTATTATGAATGACATGCATTTTTCTGGAATGCTCTGGGAAGAATTGCTCTAATGATTTTTTTGAAGATTCTGCCACTGTAACAATATAATCTGAATCCGAAAAACTTTTTCTTTCTAATCTAGGACAAGGCCAGCCACTTTTTTGACTATAGGCATAATCCATGTGGTTATATACGATTTTTTTATGTGCTTGCACCTTTTCTGTTACATAATAATTACAAAAGAAATCGATATAACTAATGGCTACATCATACTGTTTTTTTTGTTTAGGAAGGATTCTCCTGTATACCCCCCATCTCACTCCAGTACCAATTCCAGGGGTTAACTTTGACAAACTCGCTGCTAATAATTTCCCTATGAGTAATTTATACTTACCAGAACTAATTAACTCTGGAGCAGCTTGTAAAAAAGAGGTGGAAAATGTTTCAAATAGTGGTGGTAAAATATTTACTTGTGACGGGATCATATTAAAAAGAATGCCACTGTGGTCAAATAAAAGAAGATCGACATCATACTGACGATAATCTATATCAGAGAGAAGGGTCAATAAGCTTTTCTCAATACCCCCTGTATGAAGGTATTGTGTTACAAATAGCATCTTTTTTTTCACTTATCCCTGCCTCCTTTTTATAGATTAGCCGAAACATTCGCTGGCTTTTCTTTATTTAAACCATATAAAGATAACCAGTTAGGAATATTCTCTTGAATACTATAACCATAATTTTTAATGTGGCTAGCTATGGTTTGGGAATCCTTTAATTTCAAAATTGAGTTTTTGATTAGTACCTGTGACCACACATTTAGATCATTTTCTAAATTGATAAAGGAAACTAAATTAAGTCCCATATCAGTCATTTTTGGTACTGTATCTGAAACAACACATGGAGTCCCTGCACATTGTGCTTCAAGCATGACTATACCAAAACCTTCAAATAAAGAAGGAAACAAAAAAACGTCAAATGCCTTCATAAGCCTCGGTATATCTTCTCTAACCCCCAAAAACCTTAGATTCTGTAAAACTCCAAGTCTCTCGGCTTCTTCTTTTATCCGATTCCTTAATGGACCATCTCCAACTAAAAGAACTACGAATGATGAGTCTTCTTCCATTAGCTTATGTAAAAGGGTTATGATAAATAAATGGTTCTTAGACTCCGAAAAGCGCCCAACGTGACCAATTATTTTTACATCCTCTGGTAACTCCAGCTCTTCTATTACACTCTTTCTACAATCTCCTAAATTAAAAAAGGATTGGATTTCAATTCCATTTTTCAATATATTTACTTGGCCTCGTCTAACTAACTTTTTACCAAACAAAAATTCTGCGGCTTCATTACTGCAGCTACAATAATTTGTGGCAGTCGCCCTAATTAGAGTTTGGAGAGACTTTAATGTTAGCAGGGACTTAAAACCTTTTCTTAATGGCCAATTATTACTATGTGAATGGCAAATTCTCTTTTCTATCCCACAGATTTTTGCAGCTAGTGCTGGAAAACCACCTTGATAATCTGTATGCGAATGAACCGCCACATATTTTTTTTTAGACATAATTTTTATTAGTTCTTTTACATATCCAGCTGGACCCAATTCTCCCAAGCTTGGGATCTGAATAATTTCTCCACCAAGGGAAATTATTTCATCATCAAAGTCACCTTTTGTGGTTGTATGAGTTATAAAATCAAACTGGCATTTTGATCTATCTAAATTTCGATAAACATTCATTAGCAGAGTTTCTGCCCCACCCCGGTCCATGGTGCTTACAATATGTAAAACCCTTTCTGGATTATTCATATACTCACCTCCATTATTGAAAGAAAGGGTCCCAAAAGTCACTTCTATATACAATGTTCATGGATATTACACTATCGTAATAATGATAGGCTACATAAAAAATTAGAATTAAATAATAAATAAATCTTTGACTTTTTTCTTTAAAAAGCAACACAATCCAAGATATTAAAATAAATTGATATAGACTAAAATAAATTGAAAACCTTGCAAATATCCAGTTTTGTGTGGATATAATCATAAAGACTAAGCTAAGTAAGGACATATTAACAATGACGTCACTATTTGGCATAATAGTTCTAAGCTTTTCTCTACCTAAGAAAGCGATTATAAGTGGTGCTCCTTCCACGGCTACTCGAATAATATTCGCCCCACCCTCAGCAAAATTCTTATAGCCCCCATACTGTGTACCTTGTAGCGCCGAAAATAAAATTTCAGAAAACTGATTAAACCCAAAGACTATAACCACCGATGATAAAATTAAAAGAAAGGTTGCTTTGCTCCAGGCCTTTCTTCGAACAATAAAATAAATCGGAAAGAGCAAAAGTGCGGTTTGATGAAAGGTGGAAGCTAGTAACACTACAATTAAGTATTTTTTAAAACTGCCCTCTATGAGAAACTTTGTTGCACTAAATATAATGGCAGCCGCTAAACACTGTCTGATCCCATTCATGGAGGTTATAAAAAAACCACTCGTAATATAAACAAATAGGCACAACTCAATCATTCTTGAATACTTATAAAAAACTAGAATAATTAATAAGTTAGTAATTAATGCTGTTGTAAATAGCATTATTTGAGGATCATTTGTATAATTCTTTAGGAACATTTGAAGGATTCCGAACCCAATATCCTTTTGAGATTCTACATAATCCCATGTAAAATCATTCGTAATAAAAGCATGCTTATATGCACCAGTATCCCCAATATTTGACCTAAGACCAGAAACTGCTACTAAACACACCAATACAAGTAATATTAATAATTTGTTTGGATTAATAGTCCCAATTGAATTAGAAGATATTGTAACGGCAGAATAGTACCTTGCAAAATAAGAAAAAATAAAAACAAAGGTAAGATTGATCCACAGAATAGTCATCATTGTTTCCTTTCAGGCTAACCTATTTCACCCTTACTTATGACAATCACAAATAGAAGAGAAATTTAATTACGATTTTAGTTTAAACTGCCCCTGTTTTTGTTGAATATACAAATATAATAAAAGACCAAAAGGTATGGCAAGAAAGGTTAAACTTTTTAGCGGTGTCTCGCTTATAAACTTATAATTCCTATTCATAAAGCTGCTCGAAACATAATGAATGGCCTGTCGAAATTTAAATGACAAACTCGCAAATGGCAACTGCATTAACTCCTTCCGATAAAACGCCCAGCCTCTCGGGTTCTTTTTGTATTGGTTTATCATGTTTAATGATGATCCATCCGGTAGATATTCAACACAACATAAGATTTCATTTAATAGAAGCATCTTATATTGTTTATCAATCATGTAATACTTATAGGCTAAGCCGACATATCTCTCGTTCTCGAATAATGGATAAGGAAATAATCTTGATAACTCAGTCCGATAAACAAGTTTTTTATCTCCTTTTACGCCATATTTATAGTAAAGATCAAATAATGTAGAACTGTTATGATTTTTGGGCAATTCAGTCCCTATAATAGTATTGTCATTATAAGAATCTAAACCTATAATTCCACTATATTTATCGCTGCCATACTTTATCCAAAAATCAGTGATTTTTTCTACAGCCTGTGGTGGTATAGTATCATCAGAGTCTATACACACATTTAATTCAGTATCAATTAGTTTATAGGCTGTATTATGCGCTCCATGCATGCCCTGGTTTTCCTGATAGTGGTATTTAATCTCAACTAGATTTTCAGCAATCCACCTATCCACTTTTTCTTTTGTATTATCTGTCGATCCATCATCAATGATTAACCAAATGAATTCCTTACATGTTTGTTGGAGTAAACTTTTGTAACAATTTTCGAGGCAATAGGCTCTATTATAGGTTGGCGTAAATACCGTTAACATTTTCAACAGAGTTCACCTCATTATGGAATAGTAATAATCTTCTATATAGTTAGCTGTTTTTCGAATATCAAAGCCGTTTTTTAATGTCTGTTCTGATACTTCATGTCTTTTAAATTGAAACGACTGAATCATTTTTATTTTTTTAACCCAACTGCTTGTGCTTGATAATGAAGCAAAGTCAATGAGGTTCACTCCTAAGTCAACCTCATTGGATATTTGGTCAGATATGACACAAGGGAGCCCCGCTCCTTGTGCCTCAATTAGAGAAACTGGTAATCCTTCGTGTAAAGAAGGAAAAATAAATAGATCGAATGCCTGAAGTAAATCAGGAATATCACTTCTTATACCAAGCAATTGCACTTTATCTTCTAACTTTAAATCCCTTATTTTTGTTTCAATTTCTGGACGGAGTTCACCATCCCCAACCAGGATTAAGAAAGAATTAGGGATTTCCTTATTTACTTCTGAAAAAATATCCAGCAGATAAGTATGATTCTTTTGATGATTAAAACGTCCAACATGGCCAAGTATGAATTTTGAGTTATCTAGTTTTAATTTATTTCTTACATGGTTTCTTATCTGTGAAGAAAACTTAAATTGATCTATTTCAATTCCATTTTTCACTATAGTTGTTTGTCGATATTTTTCTTTAAACAACCATTTTGCAGCCGCGTTTGAGCAAGCAATTAGATGGGTTGAGTTAGGAGTAATCAAATTTCCAATTAAAGATTTATAGAACCTTGCCACTATGCCTCCCTCACTCCTAGTATTATGGCTATGGGAAATTCTGGTCGGAATTCCTGCTTTTTTAGCCTCCCGAAGAACCAGTCCGCTCATCTTATCAAGGTGAGAATGAACAATTTGATACTGATTATTTAAATGAAAGAATTTTTTTAATTCTTTTATATAATCGAAATGGCCAACCTGCGAAATGTAAGGAATTCGGTAAACCATGCCGCCTAATTCCTGAATTTCCGAATCAAAAACACCTTTTTTACAAGTGAGAAAGTCAAATTGAACTTTTGAACGGTCAATATTCCTATAAAGGTTCATTAACAGGGTTTCAGCTCCGCCTCGGTTCATATTTACAACCACATGTAGTACCCTCAATGGACCGCCCACTTCATACCCTCCTTTTCTATCATAAATAATGAATATAAATGACATTTTTCATTTAATACTTTTGAAATTGAGTATTTTTCTTCTATTAATCTACGCGCTTCCTTACCAAAATTGTTTCGAAGTTTTTCATTTTTAATTAGTATTGTTATTTTTTCGGACATCAACTTTATGTCATTTTTATTAACTAACCAACCATTCTCTTCATCCTGAATTAGTTCTCTATGACCTCTATTATCAGTTGCTACCACTGCTAATCCACTTGCCATCGCTTCCATGATATTAACTGGAAGGCCCTCCCGAAAACTTGATGCCACAGCCATATCGCTCATTTTCAGCAATATTTCAATGTCAGTCCGATAGCCTAAAAAATGGACCATCTCTTCTACACCTAAATTTATTGCCAACTTCTTACAGTCTTCTAACAAAGGTCCATCTCCTGCTAGGAGGAGCTTAACGTGTGGTGCTTCTTTTTTTATTAATGATAATGCCCTTATAAGGAATTGTTGATTTTTATTTTTGTTAAATTCTGCAGCATAAAACATCAGGAATTCTTCATGGGAATAACCATTTTCTCTTCTTAAAACCTGTTTATGGAATGGACCAACTGGAAAGAATACATTCGTGTCGACTCCAACACCATGAATATGTTTGATGTGTTCAACATTAAATTGGTGTTTAAGCGCCAATTGATAGTCTTCTTTATTAATAGTAATAAGGCAATCAGTATATTTGGTTAATAATTTCTCAATGGGATAATAAAAAGCCCAGTTAATCAACGGGGCTCCTTTAAAAAAATGAAAACCATGTGCAGTATAAATAATCTTAGTACCCATGTATCTTGCCTTTTTAGCTGCAATCCTTGTTATAACTCCACCCATTGGGGTATGACAATGAATGATCTTGTATTGATTTTTATCAATAATCCATTTTAATTCTTGAATAGCTTTTAAATTTTTAAGACTAAATGGAGTTCTTTGGATTGAAAGGTTAAACTTTCGGTCTACATATGGCAAAAAAACATTTCCACTTGCTGCTACATGAACTTCCCACCCTTGTTCTTTAAACCACTTTAAGTAGGGTAAATGGAAGGATTCGAAATGAGTATCAACTGTTGCACAAAACAATACCTTATTAGGCATCTTTTATCTCCACCTATAATTTTTCTCTAAATGTTTTTTACTTAATTAGTTCTTTGTTCAAAATAGTTGAAAGATAATCCAAAAGTTGAATCTCCTTAGGCATTGCTTTTGTTGCCGGAAAAAATATGGTTCCTAGACCTGCTGCTGGTATAATTGCTTTCCTTACTCTCATGATTTTTACTCCTTTATACTGAGATTGACATTTTAGGTTTTGACCTTCCTTTACTATTTGCTATATTTAAAAGTCTTTCCTGAATTTCTACTTTATTTAGATTTGGATAGGTGGTAATAATGTCTTCTATTTCACTTAACAATAGTTCAGATGTTTTACCGACATAAATCTTCGGATAAATCTGCTCTTCTTGAACTTCATCTGCGTTTAATAATTCTTCATAAAGCTTTTCACCTGGTCTAATCCCTGAAAATTCTATCCCAATTTCATCAAGTGAATTTCCCGAAAGCTTTATTAGATTCTTTGCAAGATCCACTATTTTCACTGGGTCCCCCATATCTAATACAAAAATCTCGCCACCCTTTGCCAAAGCACCTGCCTGAAGTACTAACCTAGATGCTTCTGGTATTGTCATAAAATAACGAACCATATCAGGGTGAGTAACAGTGACAGGCCCTCCTTTTTCAATCTGTTTTTTAAATAGCGGGATGACACTGCCTCGACTTCCTAAAACATTCCCAAACCTAACTGCAACAAATTTCGTTTCACTTACACTATCCATATACTGAATCATCATTTCTGCTAGTCTTTTTGATGCTCCCATTACACTTGTAGGATTTACAGCTTTATCTGTTGAGATCATTACAAAGGTACTAACCCCGTTCCAACTCGCTGCCTTAGAAACATTAATAGTTCCTATAATATTATTTTTAATTGCTTCTTCAGGATTAGCTTCCATTAATGGGACATGTTTGTGAGCAGCAGCATGATAAATCGTATCTGGCTGATATGTACTCATAACAAGTTGCATTTTCCTTTCATCTTGTAAATCGGCGATGACTGGAATAAGTTGTATCTCTTTATCCTTAAATTTCTCATTTAATTCCATCTCAATAGAGTAAATGCTATTCTCACCATGCCCCAAAAGTATTAATTGGCTGGGATTAAAGCTTATGATTTGGCGACAGATTTCAGATCCTATTGAACCACCTGCCCCAGTAACCAATACCACTTTATTAGTAATATTTTCGGAGATACTATTTATATCTAGTTCTACAGGTTCACGACCAAGTAAATCTTCAACTTGTACGTCCCTAAATTGTTCAACAGAAATTTTTCCGGTTACTAGATCCTCTAACATTGGGAGAATTTGTGTTTTCGCATTAGTTTTTACACATTCCTGAAATATTGCATATAGTTCTCTTTTACTAAGAGATGGAATAGCAATCACAATGTTTTCAATATTATATTTGCTAACTGTTGCCTCTATATCCTTGATGGATCCAATAACAGGGATCCCTAAAATATCGAGTTTTTGCTTTTTTTGGTCATCGTCAATAAATCCTACTGGTAATAAATCAGCTTCATTATTTCTTTTTAACTGTCTTGCTACCATCGTTCCAGCTGCCCCAGCACCAATAATAAGAGTTCTTTTTTTATTACTTCCCTTATTCGTTAACGAATCCCGGAATATTCTCCAGCAAAAACGTGAACCACCAATTAAAGACATATTGAGGAGCCATGTAACTGTTAGTAATCTAAACTGTATTTCTCTTATAATAATTTCCTGGATAAATGCTGCAATAATAATTGAAAGGCTTACTATTTTTAAAATGCTTATTAACTCTCCAATGCTCGCATATTCCCAAGCCTTTTTGTAAAGATGGAAATAAAAAGAAAAGATTTGATGACTAATTAGTATAACAATAGAACTTAAAACAATTGGGGGAGTAATAACAATTGTCGTTGCATTTACTAAAAGGCGACTAAAAAAAATGGCAGTTAAAACAATACATGAGTCAATAAAAATAAAAAATGATAACCTCTGTCGATAGGTCATACTATCCCCCTTGGTAACTATTTTTTTATTTAACTTGAAGTCCTGATTTCCTTAAGCTTATTGCAATTCCAATTATTTTCTTAATTTCTGATAGCTGTTCTGGCGGAGCATCTTGTTTGATATACCTTACTGCTTTTTTTATGCATTTTGGTAATTCATCAATATCATTCAAACTATCATCCTTAAAAAGTTTTAGTTATATGTTCTATTAAGAGAGCACATAATTAAAATTTTTTAATTTATTGGGCATCTAACCCCCCCTCACATCATACTACCGACGACTCGCGTCTAAGGTCCTAAACCCACAGCATGACCGAGTGCCTCCATTGATATCGGCAAGGAGACATCACCTAAAATTATTTAGCTATTAGAAATGAAATTATTCATTATAAAGAACGTTTAAGTTAAATTTTTTTTCCTTTATTGCTATTCATTTATGATTGCACCAATTATTTTAGCCTTAGAAAATTCTAATACTTTCTTAGCCTCAATTGCTTTACCCTGTATGGTTTTACCACTTCGAATAACTAAGACCACTCCATCACATTGACTTGCCAAAAGCTTTGTATCGGTTAACTCTAATACTGAGTGGGAATCAATTAATACGACATTATACGATCTTAATGAAGTAGCTAATATATCTTTCATTATCGGAGAAGATAGTAATTCTGCTGGATTAAATGGCACAGTACCACTTGGTAATATATCTAACCTTCCAATTTCCGTATGATGGATTTCATCATACAAGTTTGTTCTTCCTGTAAGAATATCCGTTAAACCACTGGTATTTTGAATTTTAAAAATTGAATGCACACTGGGATTTCGCAAATTTGCATCAATCAAAAGTACCTTTACTTTCTGCTGGGCCAATGAGACTGCTAGGTTTGCAGCAACTGTTGATTTTCCTTCTCCTTTATTAGGAGATGTTATTAGGAACGTTCGACTTTTTTTGTCTTCCATAACAAAATTGATATTTGCTTGAATTGAGCGGTATTGTTCAGAAACAATAGATTCCGGATTTAAATAGGTAACTAAAGATCTATTTAATATGGAATCTCTATTCTTTCTACTTATCACCAACTGTCTCACCCCTCGAATCAAATTTAACTTGATCACCACGTTTTACTTTCAAATTCTTCCTATTCATTTTTGAAATTCTCCCAAGTACAGGTAAATCCAAAAGTTCTTCGACTTCGCGGTTATTTCGAAATGTTTCATCTAAAGAATCTAGTAAAAATATTAAACCCACGCCTATTACTACACCAATTATAGCTGAGATAATCGTCATTTGATTTCCAGGCTGATTTATGGGCCATGGATTAATTTTCGCTTCAGATAATGGCCTTATATCAGAGGAGTTCATTATCTTTGGTATTTCGTCCTTAAAAATCCTTGCAGTTGTATTGGCAATATTAGCTGCCCTTTCTGGGTCACTATCTGTGACACTAATACTTACAACCTGCGAATTCTCAATACTTTCTACCGTAATTTGCCCTGCTAAGTCTTCCGGTGATTGAGTAAGTCCTAGTTCCTTGACCACCTTCTCTAAGACTACTGTGTCTTTAATGATCACCTGCAAGGTAGCCCTATTATCTGGCGTGGCTCCGACAATAATTCGACTCGAGGTTTGATAAACTGGTTTATAGGTTGAATTACTGTAGTAAGTACCGAGTGCTGTTGTGACAATAGTTATTACTATACATATCCAAAGGCGTTTTTTTATAACATTAAATAACTCTTTTAAATTAATCTCCTTTGACTTTTTAGTATGTTGATCATATATTATGTAGTTGTTATCCAACATTGTCCCCCCTATTCAAACCAATTTATCCAATAAATCAGTTAATAATGTTCTAAATAATGAACTTCATTTTATAAAAAAAAGAAGTTACCTTCTTAAAC
>JAANMP010000089.1 GCA_011250595.1 Bacillus sp. MM2020_1
CTATTCAACAAATATAATATACCTTATTTTACTGAAGTAAATGCTAATAACCATTACGTTCTCGATGATTTCAAATTTAGGTTCTGAGGGGAAATATTGTTTTTTTTGCAAAGTCTTTTTACTACTTGTTTAAAAAAATCTACATCCCCAATATTTTTCTCCAAAAAATCACCCCTTGTTATTAACTTTTCTACTTATATCTATCTTAATCCAAATATTACCTTATTCAACTAACCTGCTTCGTTAGTGGAACAAGATAAAAAGGCTGCCGCAGCAACCTCTTGTTTAACTCTAGCACCCGTTACTTTAAGTGTAATTCCTCACAAACTCTTAGCAAAAAATAACTCCCTTCCAATTTTATGAAGGGAGTTATTTTTATGTTGTGCACTAATGAACCTGTTCGATAATATACCACGGTGTTTCTTCATTGTATTCATCGTTAACAACGTGCCAGGAATCGGGAAAAGGTCGCTATATTAACAATCTTTTTGACTTCCATTCGTCTTAATATTTTGATTTTATAGACGAGTTTGCTAACATGTTAATAGGAAAAGACATTTAAATGGAGGAGATCGCATGGCGTTAGAAACTCAGTGGGTTCGTTATGGAAAAAACAAAGAACATATTGGATATATGGCAAAGATGGATCGTGCAAATGAAAACCTTCCAGCTGTCATTGTTATCCAAGAAATTTGGGGTGTGGATGAACACATTCAGGACATAACCAATCGATTTGCACAGGCTGGATACCTTGCGTTTGCGCCTGATTTATATGCAAAAAACGGAGAGAGAATCGAGGATCTACGGACGGAACGAGTGAAAGAGGTTAAGGCATTTCTGGACTCTCTACCTCATTCCGCGTGGAACAATCCAGGTGAAAGAGATAAAGCGTTAGCTGAACTGGATGCAGAAAAACAAGACCGTGTGACCAAAACCTTTGAAAGAATGTTTGGAGGCATGCACTCTTCTGACTATATCGAGGAGCTTTTAGCCACGACGAAATACATAAGGGAAGAATATACTTCGACCAAGGGTCAAGGTGTTGTTTCGATTGGATTCTGTTTGGGTGGAGCCCTTTCCGGACTTTTGTCCTGCCGTGATGAGCAGTTAAATGGAGCTGTTATTTTTTATGGGAATGCACCGTCTGAGGACGAATTACAGAATATTAATTGCCCGATATATGGATTTTACGGGGATCAAGATAAACGAATTACGGACAATGTTCCTGCTTTTGCAGAACAAATGAAACAAAACGGAAAGAATTTTGACTATCAAATTTATCCACAAACAGGACATGCGTTTTTTAACGATACACGAGCATCCTATAATGTCGTTGCAGCTAGGGATGCTTTCCAAAGAGTATTACGCTTTTTCCATGATAGCTTGAATCAGTGAGGAATAATATGGCTAAAGTAAATTAAACACCACAAAAAGTGGTGTTTTTTACGATTATTATTCGATTTAATTTGTGACAACACAATTTGCTTCTGATTGCAGATTATTCAGAGAAATGATTTAAATAATTATGCCAGATAGATGCAAAGTTAGTTTTAGTTTGTCTATTTTATAGGGTGTCACCCTTTTAACATTTTTTCTGTTAATGTTAAAAAGAGTGCTTTTCCTTGTTCTGTTAAGGCTACAATTTCAAAAGACCATGGGGAAGGTTCTTGCATTATTTGAAGTTAACTACGTTTTAATTTTTTGTTATATCGTTTTTCTTTATAATATTGGAAAAACCAAATGGCAACGGCTAACCAGAATCCACTTGCTAAGTAACCACCAATGATATCGCTGGGATAATGAACCCCTAAATAGATGCGACTAATTCCAATAGCTAGAATCATCACAGTACTTATGCAGATTAACAGACTCCTTCCCCACTTACTTGGAATATGACGCCAAAGCAAGAAGGAAATGATCACATAAACAGTAAAAGCATTCATGGCATGGCCGCTTGGGAAACTGAACCCAGAAATATCAATCAGACGATGGAAATTGGGACGGATCCTATGAAAAACCTGTTTCAAAATTTGGTTTAAAACGGCTGAGCCAATAATGGCTGAAATAAGCAAAATTAATTCTAACCGATGATGCAATACCTTATAAAGAAAGATGATTAAAAGGATAATTAGGACGATTACAACCGGCGTCGAACCAACAAAAGTGAAAAATTTCATCACGTTTGTTAACAAGGGCGATTCGAGTCCTTGAATGGCCGCTATGATATCGCGATCAAAATCGATAATTTTATGATCACTTATGAACAATGATGTAAGGGCGAATCCGACCACGCAGATTAAACTAATGATGAAAGCGATCAATAGATGGGTTTTTAAATTCATAAAAAGGTCCTCTCAAACAATTTGTAAATGGGTCTGTCGATCATAGTGTGAAAAGTAACAATCCCAATAAGAATAGCAAACATGAAAGGAGCTTTCCAGTAGCCCATGTTCAGACCGTCTGCAAGCAGGGCCACACTGAGTTTCCCACTATTTAAACGCTTTGTCTCATTGGCATTATAATAAAAGCATTCTTTTGTTCGTATACCTGGTTTTTTATCTGAATAATGACATCAAGCGCAGCTACAGAGGTTGTCTTGGATTGATACTGTCTTGCCCTTTGTTGCATCCTGATTAATAATTCCGAGTTCTTTGTGACACCTTCAATTTTTCCAATTAAATCGTGGTCATTTTCAGCCAAAAGCGCTAATCCGGCTTCCACTAAGAACTGGGCATTGTCTTCTTCCTGTCCTGGAAGTGGATGATAAAGTAATAATGGGAGCTCCATCGCCAGTGCCTCTGACGTTGTGACACCCCCGGGTTTGGAAATCATTAAATCAGACAATCCCATCAGCTCATGTATATTTTCACTATAACCAAGAAGGAGAATATGATGCTTGGTGTTCCTAATCTCTACCTCCAGTTGATTTCTTAATTTCTTATTTCGGCCGCAAACAATGATCATTTGGATGGGGGAGGAAAGATTCTCTAAAGCCTGAAAGGTTGATATCCCCTTTCCGATAAAACCCTCTCCTCCACCCATTACAAGGAGTGTAAACTGGGAAGGGTTCAACTGATATTTCTTAGCGAGACACTCTCTGGACTGTGTATTGATAAATTTTTTAAGGACAGGGATACCTGTATGGTTAATTTTATGGCCTTCTATTCCTAAAGAAACCAGGCGGTCCTTTACCTGCTTGGATCCCACAATATAGTGATCTGTAAAAGGATAGATCCAATAGGAATGGTCAGTGTAATCAGTCATAATCGTTACAGCTGGTATGTTGACTAATCCATGTTCTTTTAGTTTAGACATGATTCCAGCAGCGAATGGGTACGTACTTACGACCACGGAAGGTTGGATTTTTTCAATCACTTCAAGCATTGAACCCATTCCCTGTGTAAAAAAGGTATTTAACTTTACAGAGAAAGAACTTTTTTCACGTGTTCTTTGATAAAAATAGCTGTACACTTGAGGAAACTTATTAATCACTCGATTGTAAAAGTAATGACTGATAGGAAATAAGTAGGGATGCAGCCACTCCATGATATCGATCGTAATGGGCTCAACATGTGGAAGAGTAAATTGGATGGCTTCACTAAGTGCATTGGCTACCTGTTTATGCCCGTCTCCAAAAGAGGCAGATAAAATAAGAATTTTATCTTTCTTGTCAGCATTCATCTCCATACCATCTCCTCCACCAATTCCATTGATTTTTACATCCTAATAGTAAACTAGCAAACTTAAGACAGAATGAATAAAAGATTAAAAAATTATTAAATAGTATCCTTTTAATACAATGATTTCTTCTATTTCTTTTCTGTTTTTTTCCATTTCCACTTATAAACGACATAGCCAATTGTAAAAAGAATCGCGATCATGATGGCTGGAGTAACATAGGGTTTTGCCGCCTGATTAATTTGCTCCCATCTCGTTCCCAAGGTCATCCCTAGATAAAGAAAAAGAATCGACCATGGAATAATCGCTACAACCGTATAAAGGCTGAACTTTGCAAACGACATACGAGCAATCCCGGCAGGAATCGAAATGGCGTGCCTTACAACAGGGATAAACCGTGCTGTAAAAATAACGCCTGATCCATATTTGCTAAACCATTGCTGGGCAAGATCGATATGATGCGGCTGAATCAATAAATACTTTCCGTACTTGTTGAGAAACGGCCTTCCTCCATAACGTCCCAGCAAGTATAAAAACCATTGCGCAATAAGTCCGCCGATTGTCCCTGCAATTACTGCTCCCACGAATGAAATCTTTCCAATCGAAACTAAATAACCACCATATGCCAATACGATTTCACTGGGGATGACTTCTACCATTAAACCAAGGGCAATTCCTAAGTAGCCAAGGCTTGAAAGCAAATCAAAGATGGACTGAATAAAATGTGACATACTAACCTACCCTTTTTTTAAATTTCTATGATTTTTTGAGAACTGACAACCATAGAGGCAAAAGAACCGTCCCCTTGCTTCCCCCTGCTTCACCCTTTGAAGCGGTAGCCGGCGCCCCATACGGTTTCGATATATTGGGGATTGGAGGGGTCGGTTTCGATTTTTTCACGGATTTTTCGAATATGGACGGTTACGGTTGAAATCTCACCCAAGGAATCATAGCCCCATAGCTTTTCAAATAATTGTTCCTTACTGAAAACACGATTTGGATGAAGGGCTAAAAAGGTGAGGACATCGAATTCCTTTGTTGTAGTGACCACCTCTTGGTTATTGACATAAACCCGTCTTGGGGCCTGATCAATCCGCAGACCCCGGATCATAATACTGTCACTTTGGGTTTCTTTTCCAATTAGTCGTTGATACCGAGTGAGATGCGCCTTTACCCTTGCGACCAATTCACTTGGGCTAAAGGGCTTGACAATATAATCATCTGCCCCCAATCCCAAACCCCGGATTTTATCAATGTCTTCTTTTTTGGCCGAAACCATCAGAATGGGAATATCCTTTTCGGTTCGGATTGCTTTGCAGATTTGAAAGCCATCGACCCCTGGAAGCATCAGATCGAGCAGCACCAAGTCAACTTCCTCACTCAATGCCTTGTGTAGTCCGTCATCACCTGTTAATGCAATCTCAACCGAAAAGCCGTCAATTTCTAAGTAATCCCGCTCAAGTTCTGCGATACTTATATCATCTTCTATGATTAAAATTCGTTTCATTTATCATCACCCGCTTTATTTAACGTAAAAGATATCGTTGTCCCTTGTCCTTGCCTGCTTTCTGCCCAGATGGAGCCGAGATGTTCTTCGATAATTCGCTTGGCAATCGATAAGCCAAGTCCACTTCCGCCCTTTTCTGTGCCGCGCGCCGTATCGACGCGATAAAAGCGGTCAAAGATGATCGATAAATTTTCTTCGGCAATCCCTGGGCCATTGTCCGTCATTTTGAAAAGAACACCATCATCTACTGTCGATAAATGAAACGATAGCACTTTGTCCGGCTTATCAATATACTTCAACGAATTGTCGACAATATTGGTAATCACCCGTTTCAAATGCTCACGGTCCCCCAGGATGAGATAATCGCCTTCTTCTATGTTTAGTGTAATTTGAACCCGCATTTCCTCTAGATCAAATAGAAGCTCATCCACAAAATCCTGCAGGTAGTGATCCAAATGAATTTTTTCAAAATGAAACGGCAACCGCTGCAAGTCTAATTTAGAGTATAAGAAGAGTTCATCAATCATATGATCCAATTCAATAGATTTCGAATGAATCGTTTTCATGTAACGATCGATTTTTTCTGGGCTGTTGGCGACGCCATCCTTAATCCCTTCCACATATCCTTTTATGGTCGTAATCGGCGTTTTTAAATCATGAGAAATATTGGCGACTAGTTCTTTACGATTTTCCTCATATGCGAGCTGTGTTTCAATCGATTCTTTTAACCTGACTCTCATTTCTTCAAATCCTTGCGCAAGCTGCCCCATTTCATCCTTGGATGTTACTGGAATAGGAAGTGTCAGGTCTCCTTCTTTTATCCGCTTGGCAGCCTTTTGTAATCCACGAATCGGACGGATGATGCTTCTTGACACATAGTAGGTCAACAATCCATTCGTCCCGATTAAGACAATGATCAAACCAATAAATAATATTGGGAAGGATTTCCGCACAAATTTGGCAAAACTGCTGGCATCCGTTACAAAGAACAATGAACCTTCTGTCCCATCAGGATAGAAAAAATCAAGCTTTTTTATCGAAACAAATTGATGATCAATTCGTTCGACCGGGTCCACTTCGCCAAAGATTCCAAATGGCGGCAGTTCATCCATTTCCAATCCTTTTAATTTTGCCGGTACATAAATCATTTGCTTTCCTTTTCTCACGGCTAATGAAGTGCCGCCCGTTTTATTTAATTGACTGTCTATTGCCTGTAAATAGGCTTGATCCAAAAAATCCCCGGGGTTCTTCATGGTTTCCTTGTGCAGATCAATTAATAATTGATTTCTTTCCGTCATATGATCGGTGTGCTCCGGTGGCAGGTAGATGTTTCGCAATTCTTTCATATCCCCTCTAAAAAGTAAGGCCACTAAAAGTGCAGATAAGCAGACAAATATGATGGGCACGAGAATCATAGCGAGATTAGATAATAAAAGTCTTAAACGAATAGACATCGAAACACTACTTTCTTCATTAAAATTCTTTTTGACTAAACTTATAGTAGCCTAGTGTGAAGAATAATGCACAAAATGAGACAAGATAAAGACTTCTGCCGAAAGTTGCGACATTCAACCCATTATTGATCCAACGTTGATACCAGTTACTATCGTATACCGGCAGCCATGCGGCAATAGTTGGAACTAGATATGATAGAGCAACCATTACTAAGTAAAGAAGGATCGAAAAGGTTAAGGCCTTGCTGCTTGAGCCAACCCATTGTGCAAGGAAGACCAAGAGGATTCCCATGGCCATTAATGGAAACCAGGATAACAAAAATGATAATAAACTTACTGCCAAGCCACTAAAGGTGAAGTTCTCCAGCCAAATGGCTCCTGTAATTAATGAAGAAAGACAGACAACAAGTAAAAGAGCCAATAAATAGATGCCCGTACAGGCAATCTTGGAAGAGAATAGCTTGAACCGTGAGAGTGGACGGACAAGCAGGAAGGATAGTGTCTTTTGCTCTTGTTCCCCAGCAAACAGATCACTGACACAAAGGGCCAATAATAATGGCAGGTAAAAGGTAACGGCTAAACTTAAGATCACAAGTGGGAAAGACTCGCCATCAAAGGCAGTGAAGCCAAACTTGCTTTGCATCATTTGAATAGCAGGGCCGACAAGTAAAGGGAATAAGGCTGAGAGGCATAACAAGACAATCGTTGATTTTTTTCGTACTAATTTGGTCCACTCATTTTGTAAGTTCAGCATCTATGTTAACCTCCTTCCCTTTTCGAATATGATTAATATAAAAAGATTCAAAGGTTTGCCCTTCTTCTAATTGATTTTTCGCCACTTCACCAATTATTTTTCCCTTTGATAAAATCGCGATTCGATTACATAACCGCTCCACTTCATCAATCAAATGGGTGGAGAGGATGAAGGTAACTCCCTCTTCTTTTGCTAATCGGCTAATCAGCTCTTGAAAATCCAATTTCCCTTCAATATCGAGACCGTTAGTTGGTTCGTCTAGGATCACCAAAGTTGGGTTGGATAGTAAAGCTGCGGCCAAATATAATCGCTGCCGCATTCCCGTTGAAAAGGATTTCACCTTTTCATGCTTATGTGCCTCCATTCCGACCCACTGGAGCACTTCGTCTATTCTTCCTTTTTCAAGAGATGGATAGAGTCTGGATACTAGATGTAGATTCTCATAGGCGGTTAAAAAATCAAACGCCTCAACCCCGCTGATAAGTGTTCCAACCGATTGCATCGCTTGCTCAAATTGTTCCCTGACATGATACCCATTTATCGAAATTTCCCCTTGATCAGGGTGGCATAATGCTACAATACATTTCATCAGCGTTGTTTTTCCGGCACCATTTGGACCTAAAAGCCCGAAAATTTCACCCCGTTCGATGGAAAAACTAATATTTTCAACACCACGTCCATTTTTATATTGCTTCGTAACGTTTTGCACTTCAAGAACCGGCACACAGCTCACTCCTTTTTACAGTGGTTTTATCTAAACAAGCTTCCAGCTTGTAGTTTTCAAATTTTAGAAACAAGAGCAGAGGTAAAGCCCCCCTGCCTCGTTGTTTATTTTTGCAAATTAATCTTCATGCCGATCATGCTTTTCTTGTACGGTGACAACCTTTTTGCCTGTCAAATCAACGCTTGAAACTTTGGCCTGATTTAACTGATTAAATTTGTTTGCAAGCTTTAAGACAAGGTCATGGCGTGTTCCGTTTACATCATCACCGGAAACATAAATTGTAGCTTCTTGCCCGACTAAGTATTCATTCTTATCCACTGCACCGTTTAGGACAACACGGGATACGTTTATGTTATTTTTCAGTTGTGGAAGCTGTGGTTTTAGATCCGCAAACTGTAAGGAACCAAATTCTGCTTTTTCCACATGCTCCTTCTGATGGTCGATATTCTTAAGGAAGAAGGACACAACCGCTTGTCCAACGGCAGGTATTTGATTTTTAGAAAGATCAAGCTGCAATTTTGTTTGCCCATTGACGCCATCTTTCGTAGTAATCTTGTCCTGATAATTTTTTGTAATCGCATCAAAGATGGCCTCTACATCTTTTTGCATTTGTGGTGAGAGGTTTTCATCTTTATGTTCTTTTCGGTTAGACTCTTTCTTATCTTCTTTTTCTTGTTTGACATAGTAGTTATCATCCTTGCTGCTCTTCACGACCGTTTGATCGGCCTTCGAAAAATAATCAACCTTTGTCGTTGTACCGCCATTTGTCACACTGACGGTGCTATTTCCGGATTCAGCCTTTACATTTAAGGTGTTTAAGGAATCCACCTGGTAAATCTCCTTGCCGTTATCCGTAAGGGATGCAGTAGTATGGGCTGAAAAACTATTGATGGTGTGCGTTTTCTTCACAGCTGTTTTGAACAGGTCGTAACCAGATGTGGACGCAGAAGCAGATAAAACACCTCCTGCCATTAATAATCCGCTAATTCCCGCAGCAGCCAGCACTTTCTTGTTCATTGACGTTCCTCCTCCAACTAAATTAATGGTACAGGATAATCATAGACAAATACCCTAAACTGACTATTAATGAAATATTAAAAGTTTCTTAAATCTACTCATGTATTCAGTTTACAATTAGGAGAAACATTAGCCATAATACATTTGTATTATGGTAAATATTGAGAATTTAAAAGCATTCATTTATAGTAAAAATTGATAAGTTAAAAGGAGGAATACATATGAACCTAGGAGCTTTTTCTGTGAGTTTAAATGTAAAGGACATTCATCAATCCAAGTCATTCTACGAAAAACTGGGTTTTCAAGCTTTTGGTGGTGAAATTAGTCAAAATTGGCTTATTATGAAGAATGAAAATTGCATCATTGGGCTATTCCAAGGAATGTTTGAAAAGAACATTCTGACCTTTAATCCAGGATGGAATGAAAATGCCGAAAATCTCGAATCGTTTACAGACATTCGAGACATGCAAAAACAGCTTAAGGCTGAAGGAATAAAAATGCTGACTGAAGCACCTGAAACGAATGAGGGTCCCGCACATTTTATCATTGAAGATCCAGACGGAAATCAAATTCTATTCGATCAGCATCGATGAAAAAAGGTGCATTAATCCGTTTCTAGATTAATGCACCTTTTAGTAGATGTGAGAAGTGCCTACTTCCATTTACCAGTTAATACCTCTGTTCGATCCGTTGCAGGTGAAGGCGTCCTCGATAAATTGGTAATTTCAGCGTACATTTCTTCTGTCATATTAAAATCAGCCGCTGCTAAGGAATCTTCTAATTGGTCTAAATTACGTGCACCAATGATAGGGGCAGTAACAGCGTGATTTGCTTTTACCCAAGCAATTGCTAAAGTTGCAGGTTTTACATCATGTTCTTGTGCATATTTGGTGAACTGCTCAGCCGTGTCAAAATCTTCAGCGGCACCGTAACGGTCACCATAGCGGGCATTCTGTACAAGGCGGCCCTGCTCAGGACGTTTATTCACTCCATATTTTCCTGAAAGAAGTCCGCCACCAAGTGGGCTATAAGTAATGACTCCCATTTGTTCGGATGCAGCCATTGGTAAAATTTCAACCTCCGCTTGGCGCTTAACAAGATTATACATAGGTTGAATCAATTCAAAACGAGCGAGTTGCTCTTTTGCAGAAATTCCTAATGCCTTAGTGATTTGCCATGCTGCCCAATTGCTTACTGCTGGATAAAGAATCTTACCTTGACGTTGTAAATCGTCGAGTGTCCGCAGCGTTTCCTCCATCGGAGTTTGTTCATCAAAATCATGGACGAAATAAAAATCAATATAATCCGTCTTTAAGCGACGCAGGCTATTTTCAATACCTTGTATCATATGTTTTCGGGACAAGCCTCTCGCATTCACATCAGCACCCGTGTTCCAGAACACTTTTGAAGTTAGGACAATTGATTCACGCTCATGTGCGATGCATTCACCTAGAATTTCCTCAGAACGCCCATACACATCAGCCGTATCGAAGAAGTTGATACCAACTTCCCGACACCGTTGATACATGGCTTTTGCTGTTTCCTCATCAGCGTCTCCGCCAAAAGACATGGCACCAAAACATAAATTTGAAACTTTAATACCTGTTTTTCCCACCGTACGATATTCCATCATAAATCCTCCTTAATTTTCATTAGGTTCAACAATTAAATGTTAATCTATCTTGTCAAGTGTCCCCCCATTAAATAAATTTACGTACTTCGCGGGTTTACTCCTAAGACTAAACGAGACCGCTGTGATAATTGCGGCAATTGCAACTGATACAGCCCCGATCCAACTAACTGCATGAACGGATGTGCTTCTTACTGCTATACCCCCAATCCCTGCGGCCGCAGCAATCCCCAGCTGTATAAAGGAGCCATACAAGCTAAGCATGATACCTGAAGCATCAGGAGCAAGCCAGACCAAATTATACTGCATTCCTGGGCCAGACGACCACGCAGAGAAGGACCATAGCATAAGCAACGGAATGGCAACAAACGTTGATCTGGCAATGGTAGAGAGTAAGGCAAGAGCTAAACAATGGACAACCAAGCCGCCAACTAGAGTTTTGGGGTTACCAATCCGGTCCGTCATGAATCCACCAAACTTGGAACCTATTAAGGTAGCTAAACCAAAGGCAAACAAGGCACCGCTCACTTGACGTCCACTCATGGATGTAACGGTTAGCAGGAAGGGCGCAATATAGGAATACATCACCCCATATCCTAATTGCCAAAAGAACGTGGCACCAAGCCCCAGTAAGATTTTCGGGTTCTTTAAATAAGAGAGCTGCTTGCCTAGAGGGACGGTGGCCCCGTTTTTTGTGGCAGGAATCATTCTCATGATCACGAAGATTGCCAGCAAGCTAAGAAAACCGATCCCCACGAAAATTAGCTTCCAATCGTATACTATCGCCATAACACGACCAATGGGTACACCGATGATGATGGCCGCACTAAACCCAAGTATAACTGTGCCTATTGCCCCTGCTTGTTTTTCGGGTGGCGCTAATTTTGCTGCAGCCGTCTTGGCAGCAATGGCAAAAACACCACTTCCTAATGCAAGTATGATGCGAGAGGCGATAAGAAATCCGAATCCAGGCAGGGTGATGGTCACCACACTGCCAAGCACCATTAAAACAAGTGAAAGCATCAATAACTTACGCTGATTCATTTTTGTCGTCGCCATCACGACAAGTGGGGAACCGAACGCATTAGCAAGAGCAAATACGGTGATTAGTTGTCCTGCTGCCGATACCGAAACATGATTTGAGACAGCAACTTTATCCAAAATACCGGCAATAACATACTCCGATGTACTGACCATGAAGGTAATAAGGGCCAGCATGTAAATTTTCCAGGTGCTAACCACTATGCGTCCTCCATTCATTACCTGGTTATTTTTATTTCCCGCCAAATACCGGGAAGAAGCTATGCTCACCATAATTCTGGATGCGCTCTACATTCTTCAACGTCTCCATGTCTGCATCACTGATAGCAAAATCAAGCTCTGCATTGTTCCTCATGTGATCCGGATTTGCCGTCTTTGGGATTACTACAAGACCAAGCTGGATATCATAACGTAGACAAGCTTGAGCAACAGATACTCCATACTTATCAGCTATTACCTTAACTTCTGCATTATCCAGAACTGCACCGTGTGCAATTGGTGAATATGCCTCTACCAGGATGTCATTCTTCTGGCAGAATTCAATTAGTTCCAAAGGAGTATTGCTCACATGTGCCAATACCTGATTTACCATTGGCTTGATATCACAGCTTGCAAGAATATTGTCTACATCATCCTCAAGAAAGTTAGAAAGACCGATTGCCTTTACCTTTCCTGTCATATAAGCATCCTCCATTGCTTTCCATACTTCTTTGTTTTCCTCGAAGTAACGGTTCTCGTCACGGAACTCCGTCCAAGGCTGTGGGCTGTGGATAATCAGAAGGTCAATGTAATCCAGTCCCATTTTTGTTAAAGACTCATCAATGGACTGTGTAACTGAATCATAGTTCTTCTTTTCTGCGGCAACCTTTGTCGTGATAAAAAGGGCTTCTCTTGCAACACCACAGGAGCGGATTCCTTCGCCTACACCAGCTTCATTCATATAAGCCTGAGCAGTATCAATATGACGATATCCGATAGAAACCGCATCACGCACTGCCTGAGCTGCCTGTGCATCGCCAAGCAGCCAGGTACCAAGACCTAATTTTGGAATTTCTACACCATTTGATAATTTGTAAGTTTCGTTAAACATGCTTTTGTCTCCTTTGCTTTGATATATTTTTTTAGTCCTAATCTTATATACTTGGTTTTCCCATTTCTGATTAGGAATTTCTCCTAATTTCTTAATTTTCAGGAATAACTTCATTAACGCAAGCTAAAGCGTTCAGTGTTCTTGGAAAGCCCATATATGGGAGGCAATGGGTGATGGCAGTGATCAATGTTTCCTTGTCATTGCCTACATTTTTGTTACCCTGCACATGTGCCTTTACTTGACCTTCAGCACCACCTAAGCTACTTACGATGCAGAGTATCAACAACTCCCGTGTTTTCAAATCAAGTCCCTCGCGAGTGTAGAAATCTCCGGAGCAAAAAGCGGAAAGATAATCCTGCATATGCTTTTGATTTGCTGGGGCAGCCTCACGCATTTTTGAAATGACTTCACCAAAAATCTCTACTTGAGAAGCAAGTCCTCTCTCGAAACGATTATCTTCATCTACAGTCTTTTGGCTTTCAATTGGTAGAGCAATATTCTTTGCTTTGAAAATTTCATTGACTTCACTGATGGCATTCAATGTTTTAGGGAATCCAATATACGGAGCACACTGGTAAACGGCCTCTTTGATTTCTACAGGTGTCAACCCAACGTTCAAAGCTGCGCCGACATGTGCCTTTAGCTGAGGTAACGTTTGGTTGGTTGCAAGTACTACCAGAGTAATAAGCTCACGTTGTTTGTCCTCTAGATTTCCTTGATAAAAAACTTCCCCAAAAATGAAACGGCTCAAGATGTCCTGAAAATCAGGATCGGTCGCGTATGCCGCAGGTACTCCATTTCCAAATAGCTGTTTATATTTTTCTTTACTCTTTTCAATACGATCCACAACTAAACCTCCAGATTGAACTTAATTTGTTTATATTATTTCCATAGGCAGTTTAACTTGATGCCCATTATAAATTCGATATTGATTGTTTAATCAACATGTGTCTATTATTATAAAAGGAAACAAGATACTTTCAATCGTTAATTTAACGCAATTCGTTGATTACTCAACAAATCAATCTAAATTGTTGATTATCTTTAGGAAAGTTTGGTGTATTAATAATGCCTAAAGTGGATAGAAGAATAGCCAAAAGCCAGGAAGCTATTAAAAAGGCTGTAATCGAACTAATGTCTGAAAAAAGTTTTGACGACATTACTATTCAGCAGATTGCTGATAGGGCAAATCTTAATCGAGCAACTATTTATCTTCATTACATGGATAAGTATGATCTGCTGGATAAGTTGATGGAAGAACATATCCTTAATCTTAGGGAAACAAGTGAATGGGCATGTGAAAAGGAATGGGTAGATGCAACCCTAATTTTTTTCGATTACTTTAAAAGCAATTATTTATTCTTTTCTACCATGTTAGCGAGTAAAGGGGCTCCTACTTTTCGCAGTAAGTTCCTAGATTTTCTTATTGAAGAGTTCAAGGATGAGGTGGACAAAGGAAAAAATCAAGGTCTAAGTGAGGATGTGGTTGTTAAATTCGCCGCAAATGCTTTCGTAGGGGTTTTGGAATCGTGGTTAAAAGATGAAATGCCCTCTCCGCCTGAGTCAATAGCAAAGGAATTGGGGATTTTGTTAGAGAGAATTGTATAGGTTAAAGGGGCATGGGGAACCATGGGGACGGTTCTCGTGGTATTAAATAACCTAAAACCTCATTTGTGAATCAAAAGAACCGTCCCTATGCACCTACAATATACTGAACTGGTTTGTTGCCGAACTTAGCAAAGTTGCGGTGAGGTGATTCCAGCACCAGTTGAGGACAGACACTACTTGTTCTCTTAATTCTTTAACTTCCGAAAGTACCTTTTCAACCGAAAGAGCTTCTGTATTCGTGACCGCTTTCAGTCTTGCCGGATCTTGGAATCCTCTGCCCCATGGGGAACCAGGTTTTGCTGCAACTACTTGAATTTCATTCAGCCAGTATGTTACTGCCTCGCCTAGACGGGAATGTATTTGCAGGATGGACCATTCTTGTCCACTAGACTTCCAGCAAAGGTGCTTTTCCGGAAGGTCTTGAGTAGTGGATAATATATTATCTAAATACAAAAGAATAGTGTCTATTGAACGATCAACTTGTCCAATTCTTCTTTTCTTTATAAAACTAACGCATCGAGTCCATTGATTCGATGCGTTAGTGGTTTTGCCTTCAATTACTAAAATATGTGTTTTCTTAGTCCCTCAACCCTTCTATCGTTCTTCCTTAAATAAAAATTTCCATTCAATCCTTTACTATTACAAGTCTTAACATTTCAAACAATAAGAAGTTAAATAATATCCAGACACCGCCATATACATATCCCCCCACAATATCACTCGGAAGTATGTTTGAAGATGCAATATTTACAATCGCTAGTCCTAATAATAGGACTAAGCCAAATAATGGACCAACTATAGCCAGATAATTTTTGGTAGTATGACGAACAAGCAAAAATAAACATGCTCCATAAATAATGATCAAAACGGTAGCATTAAAATCAGGAAAATTTTCGGAATGAAATTTCCCAACAAATCCAAAGGATTGAAGATACGCAAATACTTTCAACGCCGTATCATGAAAAGGTTTGGCTCCCGCTATTGAAACTGCGAGTAAAAGATATTCAAGCCCTCTGTTACGTCCCTTGCTCCATATTCTGATTATGGTTACTGCTATTATGGAACCCAGTGCAATTGTGGATTGAAATACTATTAATCCCTTCATCCAATTCCTATAAATAGCTGAATGAATGATGTATTCAGTAACTTCATTAAACTGGGAAAACTCATTATATAAATAGTCTTGTGCCATTCCCAACATCAATGTGACCATACCAATTAAAATTAAAGTAAGGATCGTTAGAAAAATCTCAGTTGCTCTAATAGTCTTAAGACGCTGAATCAAGCGTTGTAACAAATGTATAAAAAATGCTTTGATTTGAACTTTATAGTACCGATAAACAAAATAACCTATTATCAATAAAGCAAAAACAATAATGAATACGATAAAATATTTACTAGCTGCTTGATGGAAGCTCTCCCATTGTGGCCCCAATACTTTCCCCAACGTAATAAAACAAACTCCCCATAAAAAAGCACCTGTATAAGCAGGAATGATAAATCTTCGAAAATGCATTCTAGATATTCCGGAAATATAACCAGTAAAATGCCTAATACCTGGTATGAAATAAGCAAAAACAAGCAATTTACTGCCTGAACGTTCAAACCAAGCTGCTGTTTTTTTATATCTTTCCGGACCCATGTGAATAAACTTTCCGTATTTTTCAATAAGTTTATATCCTCCAGCTTTCCCACACCAATAGGTTACGGTAATTCCTGCACCAGCTGAAAGAAAGACTGTCAAAAGTGCTAAAATGTAATTCATTTTTCCCTGATAGACAAAGTATCCGGCGTAGCTCATTAAAAACTCACCGGAAATGGGAAGTGCCATGAGTTCTAGAAAAATCCCAATAAATAATATTAGATAACTATGCTGTTCAAATAAAGTGATTATAT
>JAANMP010000008.1 GCA_011250595.1 Bacillus sp. MM2020_1
CCTTAATAGTATGCACAAAAAGTACTGACTTAAAAATATGTATAAAAAATTCTTTATTTTCTTTTCTTCTTTTTAAGGCTAATAAAAAAGCGGGAATAATCCCGCTTCTGTAAATTAACGACGTAGACCAAGCTTATTAATTAACACACGGTAACGTTGTACGTCTTTGTTACGTAGGAATGTTAAAAGATTACGACGTTTACCAACCATTTTCAAAAGACCGCGACGTGAGTGGTGATCTTTCTTGTGAGTACGTAAGTGCTCATTCAAATTGTTGATTGATTCTGTAAGGACAGCGATTTGAACTTCTGCAGATCCAGTGTCGCTTTCATGAGTTTTAAACTCATTGATAAGTTCATTTTTACGTTCTTGAGTGATTGCCATCCGGATTCACCTCCTAAATTTTACAAATCCCCTGTTACTGAGCAAGCGTTGGTGATTCGTCTTGCCAAGTAGAGGTTATTTTTAATACGTTAATAAGAATACAACTTTTCTCGTCAAAAAGCAAGGCTATACCTAAGTTTATTGTAAGAAAAACACTTTTTAAAAGTCAAAATCATGAATATTGTCTTGTTTTATAAAATAATTTAGTGAATTTTGCTTATCTTTTTCTATTTGGGCAACCAGCTCTGCAATCCCCGAGAATTTCTGTTCTTTTCGTAAGGGAAGATGCCACTGAATGACCACTTCTTTACCATAGATATCCTCATTAAAGTTGAATAAATGTACTTCGACAGAAGAATGTAAGGCTTCCTTATTAAAGGTGGGTTTGTAACCAATATTACAAACTCCATTGTACCATTGCGTGTCTGTGTCTACTTTCATTCTTACTGCATACACACCGAGCGGCGGGATAATATAATCATCATTTATGTCAACATTTGCCGTTGGAAAGCCAATCGTTCTGCCTCGTTTATCCCCGTGAATGACAATGCCCGAGGTAGTATAGTATCGACCAAGAAGTGAAAGAAGAGTGTCTGTTCTTCCCTCTTTAAGCAGCTTTCGAATTCTGGTTGAACTAACCTTTTCGTCAGCCTGAGTAAACTTTGGAACGACAGAATAAGAAAATTGATTTCTTGAATGAAAGGGCATTGTTTCCATTGTTCCCTTTCCCATGCGCCCATAAGTAAAATCAAAACCAGCAACCACGTGCATTACGTTCAGTCCAATAACGTATTGGTCAATGAATTCCTGTGGAAGCAAATTAGCAAATTCAGTCGTAAAATTAATGATAAATAAATAATCAATACCAAGTTCTTCAATGATTTTTATTTTTTCAGTTAATGGAGTGATATACTGAATCTGCTGCTCGGTTTTTCCTAATACAACAGAGGGATGGGGATCAAATGTCATGACCGCACTGCAAATACCTTTTTCATCAGCATGCTTTTTTGCCTCAAGAATCACCTGTTGATGTCCACGATGCACTCCGTCAAAATAACCCAGAGCCAGTGCTAGGGGTGGATTTTCAGCATTTATTTTTTTATATGGAAATCTAAGCCTAATTACTTCCAATGAAACTCACCTTTTCTATACCGTACCTTTTTAATCTAAATCATTACGTAACACTTTAACTGGTTTAAAGAGGTCTGGCTTGCTTGGATGTCTTGAATAAATAGCCAGAGCTAGTCCATCAGCAGTTTCAGTGACAATTGGTCCGTTACTTGTTGATAAATGTTCTGGCATCTGTAATAATGCGCCATTTTTCACTTTCTCTGCTACTTTATCATTAATTAGTAATTTCGGCAAATCAGAAAGTGCAGTTTCTAGTGGTCTTAATACACTCGAAATTGTTCCTTCTTCCATATGTCTTTCAATCTCTTCGAACGTCAAACAATCCTCTAATGAATATGAAGCTGATTGAACTCTTTGTAAGTACGACATATGTGCGGGGTAGCCTAACATTTCACCTATCATTACTGCTAAGGTTCGAATATAAGTTCCTTTACTACAACTGACTCTAAACCTAAATGTAATGGTTTCACCAATAAATTCAGAACGATCATCTAATAGTACAATTGAATAAATCGTTACCTTCCTAGTTGGCCGTTCGACCTCAATCCCCTTCCTTGCTAATTCATACAGACGGACCCCGCCTACTTTTACCGCTGAGAACATTGGTGGGGTTTGTTCAATTTCACCAGTGACTGATTGAAATATTTGGAGAATCTCTTCTCGTTGAATGATCCGGTTTACTGGTTTCTGTGCCACTATTTCACCTGAGGCATCTTCCGTTGTGGTCGAAAAACCAATCGTTACTTCTCCCTCATAAGTTTTACCAGCCTCTGTTATGTATTCAGCAACTTTTGTCGCCTTTCCTATACAAATAGGAAGCACTCCAGTGACGTCTGGATCTAATGTGCCTGTATGACCTACTTTTTTTGTTTTTAATATTTTCCGTAACCTAAAAACACAGTCATGGGATGTTAAGCCTGCTGGTTTAAATAAAGGTATTATGCCTTCCAATCAGTTGTCCTCCAATCAAAAATTTCATCGAAAAAAAAGGATAGACAATGTCTATCCAATTATTCTTCTTCACTTTTTTCTAAAGGTTTTTCATCCTTATGGAGTTGATGAAGAAGTGTATCAATTCGATTTCCGTAATCGATGGATTCATCCCATTCAAAGATGATTTCAGGTGTTTTACGAAGACGGATACGGTGGCCGATTTCAGTTCGAATAAAGCCTTTTGCTTTGGCCAAACCTTTTAACGTATTTTCCCTTTGCTCTTCATCACCTAATACGGAAATATATACTTTCGCTTGTTGTAAATCTCCTGTTACTTCAACGTCGGTAACCGTCACAAAACCAATCCGTGGATCCTTGATTTTACGTCCGATGATGTCACCTAGTTCTTTTTTCATTTGTTCGCCTACACGATTTGCTCTGTGGCTCATCACATTCACCTCTTAACTTAAAGCCATTCAATCTCGGTGATCGTTCTCTCTATTTCTGGAAAGGAATCGATTAATTTCAAAGCATTTTGCAACTCATGTTCCGTCGTTACACGTGTGGAAGTGACAACAACGATGGCAATTTTCGTTCGTTGCCACATATCCTGAAACCCCACTTCTGATACAGAAACATTATATTTCTGTTTTAAACGTGTAAGAATTCGTTGCAGAACAGCCCGTTTCTCTTTTAAAGAATGAGCATCATAAATCATACATTCACAAACGGCCGAACCGATGATCATTTCCGTTCAATTTCTTCCATTACATATGCTTCAATGATGTCGCCTTCCTTAACATCATTAAAGTTTTTAATGGTAATACCACATTCGTACCCTTGGGCAACTTCTTTTACATCATCCTTAAATCGTTTTAACGCGTCAATATTCCCTTCAAACGTAACAACACCATTACGTATTAAACGAATACCGCTATCCCGAGTAATTTTACCATCTGTTACATAAGAACCGGCAATTGTTCCGACCTTTGAAACTTTAAAGGTCTGGCGAATTTCTGCTTGACCAATAATTTTTTCTTGGAATTCAGGGTCTAGCATACCTTTCATTGCTGCTTCTATCTCTTCGATTACTTTATAGATAATCCGGTGTAGACGAACGTCCACTTTCTCCGCTTCAGCTGCGCGTTTTGCATTTACATCAGGGCGAACGTTAAAACCGATAACTATCGCATTTGAGGCAGCGGCAAGACTAATATCTGATTCATTAATCGCACCTGCACCACTATGGATAATTTTGATGTTAACACCTTCAACATCTATTTTTTGCAATGAAGCGGCAACCGCTTCAGCAGACCCTTGAACGTCGGCTTTAAGGATGATATTTAAATCCTTCATTTCACCTTGCTTCAATTGGTCAAATAATGTTTCTAAGCTAACAATCGATTTTTCACCACGCTGGGCAACCAACGCTGTTTGAGCGCGCGCTTCGCCAACTTGACGGGCAGTTTTTTCGTCCTCAAACACAACGAAACGATCTCCTGCTTGCGGCACGTCATTGAGTCCGGTTATTTCAACAGGTGTTGACGGACCAGCTTCTTTGACGCGGCGTCCTTTGTCATTCACCATCGCACGGACACGACCAAACGTATGCCCGACAACAATTGGATCACCAATCTTTAGAGTACCGTTTTGAACGAGTAAGGTTGCGACAGAGCCACGCCCCTTATCTAATTGTGCTTCGATAACAGTACCAACGGCTTTACGATTTGGATTGGCTTTGTATTCCTCTACTTCACCAACGAGTAAGATCATTTCAAGAAGCGTGTCAATTCCCTCTCCGGTTTTTGCAGAAAGAGGTACAAAGATAGTTTCCCCACCCCATGCTTCGGATACTAATCCATGTTCCGTCAATTCTTGCATTACCCGGTCAGCATTTGCAGCTTCTTTATCCATTTTATTAACAGCTACAATAATTGGAACCTCAGCAGCCTTCGCATGGTTGATTGCTTCAACAGTTTGCGGCATAACACCGTCATCTGCGGCGACAACTAAGATTGTAATATCAGTAATTTTAGCACCACGTGCACGCATCGTCGTAAATGCAGCGTGTCCAGGTGTATCAAGGAAGGTTATTTTTTTGCCATTTTCCACTACTTGGTAGGCACCAATATGCTGGGTAATTCCCCCAGCTTCACCTTCGGTCACCTTTGTGTTTCGGATGGAATCGAGCAAGGTTGTTTTACCATGGTCAACGTGACCCATTATTGTTACAACAGAAGGTCTTTCAATGAGAGATTCCTCAGAGTCCTCTGTAAAATACACTTCAAGATCTGTTGTATCTATTTTAATTTCTTCTTCCACTTCAACCCCATACTCACTTGCGATTAATTCAATCGCATCTTTATCTAAGACTTGATTAATAGTTGCCATGACACCAAGTAAAAAGAGCTTTTTAATAATCTCTGAAGGCTCACGATAAATCTTTTTCGCTAATTCACCCACAGTTAGTGATTCGCTGAAAGTAATTTTAGCTGGAAGCTCCTTCTCTTTTCTTTTCTGTGGCTGGGCTTGTTGAACTGGAGTATGAGTCTTCTTCTTTTTATTATTATTATTGCGATTTTGATTAAAATTATTATAAGGCTTGGCCTTAGCTTTATCAGCATTGTTGAAGACCTTATTTTCTTTCGATTGAGTTTCCTGGTTTTGCTTCTTGCCTTCGACCGTTTTTGGAGGAGAAACAACTTTTACTTTGCTAGGAGCGGCATTTTTATCTGCAGCTTCTTCAAATGCTTTAGGAGTTTTCGTCTGAACTTGCGGCCTTTGCGTTGACTGTGCAGGTCTTTGGTTTTGACGCTGCGCTTGAGTTGGACGAGAGTTTGTAGATTGTTGTGGCTGTTGTCCAGTTTGACTATTCTCTGGTTTTTGCTGTGGTGCCTTGTTATCCTTTTTACTGAATGTTTCGTCAAGCTTTTTAACTTCTGCGTCTTCTATTGTTGCCATATGATTGGAGACCTCTATGTTCATTTCTTTTAGTTTTGTGATGATTTCTTTACTTGAAATGTTGTGTTTTTTTGCATACTCATATACACGTATTTTACTCATCTTTTCACCCCCGCTAGATTTAATCGAGCAACGTTACCATTTTTTTGGCAAATCCATCATCCAGAACAGCTACAACAACGCGGGCTTCCTTGCCAATTGCTTGACCAAGAAGGTGACGATTTTCCACAATTTTATATGGAACCTCATACGAATTACACTTATCAGTAATCTTTTTTGTCGTATTTGCAGAAGCATCTGCGGATAATAAAATGAGATACGCCTTTCCGCTTTGAATCTGCTTCACGGTTAGTTCCTCACCTGATATGATTTTGCGTGCTCGATTGGCCAAGCCAAGCAATGACATCCATTGATTTTGTTTCATTTGGATTGTCAGTTCTCCTTCTCTATAAGCTCAAGTAGCTCTTCGTATAACGAATCATTTATAGAAACCTGTAAGTGATTAGATAGGGTATTCTTTTTCTTGGCAAGTAAGACAGCTTCCTTGTCCCTTGAAAGGTAGGCACCCCTTCCGGATTTCTTCCCCGTCAGGTCAATGGATACTTCCCCTTCTTTTGAGCGAACGATGCGAACAAGTTCTTTTTTCGGTTTCATTTCACCGGTTGCCACACATTTGCGCATAGGAACTTTTTTCTGATTGTTCATTCATCATTCACCTCACTTTTTAGTCCAACTCTTCTTCATAATCGAAATCAGTATCAACTTGATCATCAAAAAGCCTTATGGTTTCTTCACGTGGATAAATTCCAATCTCACGTGCATCAGTTTCTGATTTAATATCGATTTTCCAGCCTGTTAGTTTTGCAGCTAAGCGGGCATTTTGTCCTCGTTTCCCGATTGCTAAAGAAAGTTGATAATCAGGAACAACAACTGTTGTTGCTTTTTCATTCTCGTTAACCATTACATCTAAAACTTTTGAAGGGCTAAGAGAGTTTGCCACAAACACTACCGGGTCTGCTGACCACTTGACAATATCAATTTTTTCACCCTTTAATTCATTGACTACCGCTTGAACTCTAGCACCTTTAGGTCCAACACATGAACCAACCGGGTCTACTTCAGTTTTGTCAGAATGAACTGAGATTTTCGACCGGTCTCCGGCCTCACGGGCAACTGACTTAATTTCAACAGTTCCGTCATAAATTTCCGGAACTTCAATTTCAAATAAACGTTTTAAGAGACCGGGATGTGTCCGAGATACGAATATTTGCGGTCCCTTCGTCGTCTTTTCAACTTTGGTAATAAATACTTTTATTCGATCATGAGGCTTATAACGTTCATTTGGCATTTGCTCATTTACAGGTAACAATGCCTCAATTTTCCCAAGACTTACATAAATGAATTTCGAATCCAGTCTTTGGACAATACCGGTCATAATATCTTCTTCACGGTCGATAAACTCCGAATAAATAATTCCACGTTCTGCTTCTCTTACACGCTGAGTAACCACTTGCTTTGCTGTTTGGGCAGCAATCCGCCCAAAGTCCTTAGGTGTTACTTCCATTTCGACAATATCTTCCACTTGGTAATTAGGTGTGATTTGTCTGGCATCCTCTAAGGAAATTTCGAGACGAGGGTCAAATACTTGATCGACCACTTCTTTTCTAGCAAAAACACGCATGGATCCTGCCTGTAAATTTAAATCAATCCGAACATTCTGGGCCTGATTAAAGTTTCGGCGATATGCCGATACAAGAGCTGCCTCGATTGCCTCAATTAAAACATCTCTGGAAATACCTTTTTCTCTTTCCAGTATTGTAAGAGCATCTAATAATTCGCTGCTCATCTGTTTGTATCCCCCTATCCTTTATCTATTATTTCATTACGAAAAAGAGACGGCTAATCGCGCGTTGGCTACTTTTTCATAGGGAATTTCAATCGTTTTCTTCCGTGTTTTAATCTTCACTTCGATTTTTAAATGTTGACCATTAAATTCTAATAATTCCCCTTCAAAGCTTTTCTCCCCATCGATTGGTTCATAAGTTTTGATAAAGACATTTTTCCCGATTGCCTTTTGGAAATCTTTATCCTTTTTCAATGGACGCTCTGCTCCAGGTGAAGAAACTTCAAGAAAATAGTTATGGGGAATCGGATCTAGCTCATCGAGTTTTTCGCTGAGTTTTTCGCTAACGAGTCCGCAATCCTCAATATCAACACCGTTGTCTTTATCGATATATACGCGAAGAAACCAGCTTTTCCCTTCTTTCAAATACTCAATTTCCACTAATTCTAAACCAAGTTCTTGAAAAATAGGCGTTGCTATTTCTTCTACAACTTCCGTTACCTTGCTCATGCTTTACCTCCTTTTTCCGATAATTTCACCCATATTGTATGTAGTTCACGGAAAGTTTTATCATGTTACACTAAGAAAAAACATTTATACAAAAACGAAAGAGCGGGTTTCCCCACTCTTGATCACGAGAGTATTTCTTAGTATTTCCAATAAAACTATACCATAACCAACATTTTTATGCAAATAGCATCGAGGTTTGTCAAGTATTTTCCTATTTAGAACAACGATAACTGGTTTTGCTCTGGAAGGGCTGCGAGACATCCTTGTTTGTCTAAAAACTCAAGAATAGTCTTAGATACTTTTCCACGCTGCTGCAAATCTTCTTTCGATAAAAATTCACCTGATTCCCGAGCCTTGACAATATTATAGGCCGCATTTGTTCCTAGTCCTGGAATGGAATTAAAGGGCGGTATTAAGGTATTGCCTTCGATGGTGAATTCAGATGCTGATGATTTGTATAGATCGTAGTTTTGGAAAACAAATCCTCTTTCTGTCATTTCAAGTGAAAGCTCCAAAACCGTTAATAAGTTTTTTTCTTTATTTGAGGCTTCTAAACCTTTAGCATTAATTTCTTCTATTTTTGCCCGGATTGATTCTGAACCACGTGACATGGCTTCAATGTCAAAGTCTTCCGCACGGACAGTAAAGTAGGCTGCGTAATAAAGTAATGGCAAATGGACCTTGAAATAAGCAATTCTAACGGCCATCAGTACATAGGCAGCAGCATGTGCCTTTGGAAACATGTACTTAATCTTCTTACAAGAGTCAATATACCATTCCGGAACTTCGTTTTTCCTCATTTCCGCTTCCATTTCTTCACTTAAGCCTTTACCCTTACGTACAGATTCCATAATTTTAAAAGCAAAAGAAGGGTCCAGTCCCTGATAAATAAGGTAGACCATGATATCATCACGACAGCCGATTACTTCACTTAAATTACATGTTTTATTATGAATTAGTTCTTGAGCGTTCCCAAGCCATACATCAGTCCCATGAGATAATCCCGATATTTGGACAAGTTCTGAGAAGGTAGTAGGCTTCGTATCCTCAAGCATTTGGCGGACAAATCGTGTTCCGAACTCTGGAATGCCAAGCGTCCCTGTTTTACACATAATCTGTTGTTCTGTTACGCCTAAGGACTCGGTCTTGCTAAATATTTTCATAACCTCAGGGTCGTCTGTCGGAATCGTTTTTGGATCCATTCCGCTCAAATCCTGAAGCATCCTAATGACAGTCGGATCATCGTGTCCGAGTATATCTAGTTTTAAGACATTATCATGGATGGAATGGAAATCGAAATGTGTTGTCTTCCATTCTGAATTTCTATCATCTGCCGGGAATTGAATCGGTGAAAAATCATAAACATCCATGTAATCCGGGATGACGATAATTCCACCGGGATGCTGTCCCGTTGTTCTTTTTACACCTGTACAGCCCGAAGCGAGTCGATCAATTTCAGCTCCACGAAGTTGAAGGTTGTTATCCTGTTGATATGCCTTAACATAGCCAAAAGCTGTTTTATCAGCAACCGTGCCAATCGTCCCTGCCCGAAAAACATATTCTTCTCCGAAAAGAACCTTCGTATAATTATGGGCCCGCGGCTGATATTCACCAGAGAAGTTTAAATCGATATCGGGAACCTTGTCCCCTTTAAAGCCAAGAAACGTTTCAAACGGAATATCGTGTCCGTCTTTATGGTACTTCCCGCCACACTCTGGGCAATCTTTATCAGGCAAATCAAAACCAGAACCGACCGAACCATCATTAAAAAACTCCGAATGTTTACAGGTTGGACACACATAATGAGGCGGCAGCGGATTTACTTCGGTAATTTCTGTCATAGTCGCAACCAGAGAAGATCCAACTGACCCCCTTGAACCTACTAGGTAGCCGTCATCCAAGGATTTTTTAACCAGCTTATGAGAAATTAAATAAATAACCGCAAATCCATGTCCTATAATACTTTTCAGTTCTTTTTCTAACCGTGCTTCCACAATTTCCGGTAAGGTATCACCGTAAATTCTCCGTGCCATCGAATAACTCATTTCACGCATTTCTTCATCGGCACCCTCAATTTTCGGTGTATATAAATCGTCTTTAATCGGTTTTATTACTTCAATCATATCAGCGATTTTATTCGTATTCGTTACGACAATCTCCTTTGCCTTCTCTTTTCCTAAAAAGGAAAAAGCGTCAAGCATTTCATTCGTTGTTCTAAAGTGAACGTCTGGAAGTTGATGACGATTTAATGGGTTTGCTCCACCCTGAGAGTTAATTAAAATTTTTCGATAAATTTTATCATTTTCATTTAGGTAATGGACATTTCCGGTGGCAACAACTGGAAGTCCTAATTTATCGCCAAGGCTTACGATTTTCGCAATAATGTCTTCCATTGCTTTTTCATCGCTAACCAATTCCATTTCAATCAATGGTGCATTTACTTCTTTCGGCATAACCTCAATATAATCGTAGAATCCAGCATGAGCTTCCACTTCTTCTGGAGATTTTTGCATCATCCCTTCAAATACTTCACCTTTACTGCAACCAGAGCCAACAAGAATTCCTTCCCTGTATTTTTGCAGGACAGATCTTGGTAATCTAGGAACACGGTAAAAATATTCAATGTGAGATATGGATACAAGTTTAAACAGGTTTTTTAATCCCGCTTGAGTTTGAGCCAATAATGTACAATGATAGGGACGCGCCCGTTGATAGGCATTGCCTTTTCCCATATTATGATTAAATTGGTCATGGTATTCGATTTCCTTTTCGAGGGCATCCTTTAACATTTTCAAAAGTAAATAACCGGTAGCCTCTGCATCATAAATGGCACGGTGATGCTGTGTTAATTCAATGTCAAACTTCTTGGTTAATGTATTTAAACGATGGTTTTTCATTTCAGGATAGAGAAACCGTCCAAGTTCCAATGTATCAATAACAGGATTTTTTGCCCTATCAAAGCCGATCTTTTTATAACCGACATTAAGGAAACCCATATCAAACGAAGCATTATGAGCAACAAGAATGGAGTCGCCGGCCCATTCTCTAAAATTCCGAAGAACTTCCTCAATTTCCGGGGCAGTTTGGACCATATCATCGGTAATGCCAGTGAGGTTGATCGTTGTTGCCGATAAACGGTGATGCGGATTGGCAAAGGATTCGAAACGGTCAATGATTTCCCCGTCATGTATCTTAACAGCTGCAAGCTCAATAATTGAATTATACACAGCTGAGAGCCCCGTCGTTTCAACGTCAAATACAACATAAGTATCCTCTGCAAGCAAACGGTGTGTGTCATTATAAGCTATCGGCACCCCATCATCCACCAAATTCACTTCAACGCCATAGAGAATTTTTATATTATTTTTCTTCCCAGCACCATAAGCTTCAGGAAAGGATTGCGCAACTGCGTGATCGGTTACCGCTATCGCTTTATGTCCCCACTTACTCGCCTGGGTAATCAGTGCGCTTACAGGTGTTACAGCATCCATTTGACTCATTGGTGTATGAAGATGGAGTTCTACTCGTTTTTCATCTTCGGATGCCGTATCCTTCCGGGCAGCAGGCTTGATTTCATTAATATCATTACAAATCATCACGAGATCACGGACAAAGGTATCATTCTGAATACTGCCTCGAACCTTTACCCACATTCCTTTTTTGACAAGCTGGAAAAGGGCCGCATCCTCTTTATCTCGTGAAAACATTTTTACCATGATTGAACTAGTGTAATCAGTAACTTTGAAGGTCAACAGTGAACGGCCACTCCTGAGCTCGCGTATCTCAGCGTCAAAGATATAGCCTTCGACTGCGACTCTTCTTTCTTCATCGACAATATCAATCAGGCTGCGGAAGTCGTTATTATCCTTTATGGTTAGACCAATCGTAAGTGGTCCAGATGGCAATTCACCGGAAGCTTGATCTTTTTCAGCTTCTTTTTTCTGCAATTCCACCATTGCTTGAAGTCCACGTTCTTGGTCTTCCTTTTGCTTGGCAAGTAAAAATTGTTGGTATTCCTCATTTTCCTCTACATTTTTCAATTCTGTCTCGATTGCTAAATTGGGAAATCCAAACGATTGATATATCTTAGAAATCGTCTCGGCATATTTACGCTTTAATGCTAGCCCTTCTGTATCGTTACGAACAGAAACAGTAAGCTTATTTCCGTTCACTTCGGGAAGTTGTTCATGTAATAGCTTTAAAAGCGGCGGAGCAATTCCATCAATTTGCTGAATGCTATAACTCCAATAATCTCGTATTAATTCTGGGGAAATGGTTTGATTTGTCACATTGATATGGTATGAAACCGTTGCTATGCTGGAAAATGCCCGTTCGAGCTGTGTCGAAAACAGAACATAAACATTATAAGGAAGGATATTTTCAAATAAAAATTGAAAATGCCACTTTCTATTCTTTTTCTCAACTAATAACCTATCTATTTGCGCATTGTTGAAATGCACTACTACAGCATCCTCAATCAATTGCATCTGCTGGAGCAAGAGTTGGAATCGCTCTTTTTTGCCTATGGCATCTTCGCTCATCGTTCTCTCTCCCATCTATAAAAAATTACTATTTTTATCTCATCAAAAAATAATTATATCATATGGCACGAGATGAATCGGTTTTATTTTTTTCCAAAATAAGGCCCCCGTTTCAATTAACAGGGGCGATAAAAATTCCAATATTACAAGAAAAACCTTTGAATATCATTCCATGTTACCACAAGCATGAGCAGCATCAAGAGCGCGAATCCAATAAAATGAACCATACCTTCTTTTTGACGGTCAATTGGCTTGCCTCTAACAGCCTCGACAGCAAAAAACATCAATCTTCCACCGTCTAGAGCGGGAATAGGTAATAAGTTCATAATACCTAAGTTAATGCTTAAAATCCCTGCCCATTTCATTAAATAATAAATTCCCGATTTAGCAACGGAATCTGTTGCTTGGTAAATACCAACTGGTCCTGAGAGTGCATCAATTGAAAATTGACCTGTAACTAATTTACCCACCATTACAAAAATCTGCTTCGTCCAGAAATAAGTTTCTGTGAAGCCTGCCTTAACAGCTTGAATTGGTGACTTTTCGACAGGACTATAAACACCGATCAGCCCAATTTTCTTTCCTTCTACCGTTTTTTCAATTGGGGTTACCGTGATATCTAAATCCTTTTTGTCACGGAGAATCGAAAAATCTAGTTTCTCATTTGGATTTTTCCGAATGACCTCGACAACATCAGACCAACTAGAAATTTCTGATCCATTGATTGTCTGGATAAGATCACCTTTTTTAAGTCCCGCAGTCATTGCGGCCCCGTCAGGTGTTATTTCACCTAATTTAGGTTCATTCGTAGGTACACCCTGTAAAAAGGCAATAATAATAAATACAAAGAACGCAAGGACAAAATTCATCATCGGACCGGCAAAAATAGCCATCGTTCTTTGTCCCAATGTTTTTGATCCGAATTGACGGTCAATTGGAGCAATCTGGGATTCTGTCCCATTTTCAACAATGACAGCTTTTGAATCAATCTTAAAGGTTTTTAACACTTCATCTTCATCGTCAGGAAATCCTTTAATAATTAAATCCTTTTCGATATCCGCATATTCCACTTCAACAATCCGACAGTTTGGAAACTTCTCTTTATTATTTAAGATGATTTTATTTACTGTTTCATCCTTATCCAATACCAAGCCAATTCGATGCCCAGGCTTTATTTCAATCATTTCCGGGTCTTCGCCAGCCATGCGGACAAATCCTCCGATCGGCAGTAACCGAATCGTGTAGGTTGTTTCCGCTCTTTTATGGGAAAATACTTTTGGGCCAAAACCAATGGCAAATTCACGGCATAAAATACCAGCCCTTTTTGCGAAAATCAAATGACCTAATTCATGAAAGAATACGAGTGCGCCAAAAATCACAATAAAGGCAATAACTGTAGTCAAAATAAAACCACCTTTTTATCAGGATAAGAGAGATTCTTTTACTTGAGTTTTAAGTTTGTCTTAGAGGAGCGAGTGTACATACTCTCTAGTTTCTTTGTCTATCTCTTGGATTGCAGTAAGGCTTGGATGATTCGTGATTTGATGAGCGGTTAATGCTTTCTCAATCAAATCTTCAATCTGTAAGAATCGAATTTTCCCTTCTAGAAAAGCTGCCACGGCCACTTCATTAGCCGCATTCAATACGGTTGGCATTGACCCGCCTTTTTTTCCAGCCTCATAAGCAAAATCTAGGCATCGGAATCTCGCCATATCCATTTCTTCAAAATGTAATTTTCCGATACTCGCCAAATCCAAACGTTTTGATGAACGCAATGGCAGTCGATCAGGATAGGTGAGTGCGTATTGGATTGGGACCCTCATATCCGGTGTTCCCAGCTGGGCAATGATACTGCTATCATGAAACTCTACCATTGAATGGATGATGCTCTCTTTATGAAGCAGGACATCAATCTTTTCATATGGCATATTGAATAGCCAATGTGCTTCAATGACTTCCAAACCTTTGTTCATCATTGATGCGGAATCAATCGTAATTTTTGCCCCCATCGACCAATTAGGATGGTTTAGTGCCTGTTCAACGGTAACATTTTTCAATTCATGCCTGGTGAAATCACGGAAGCTTCCACCTGAAGCAGTTAAAATTAATCTTTCGATGTTTTTTTCCTTTTCCCCCTGCAAGGCTTGAAAAATGGCAGAATGCTCACTATCGACCGGAAGGAGTGGGACATTATTTTTTTGGGCGGCCTCCATAACTAAATGACCTGCAGTAACCAATGTTTCTTTATTAGCAATAGCAATTACCTTCCCGCATTCAATCGCTTGTAGAGTTGGATGTAACCCCACACTTCCAAGCACCGCATTAACAAGAATATCCGCCTTTTCATATACTGCCGTCTCAATAAGTCCTTCCTGACCAAAAGTGAACTTAATAGTAGGAAACTCTGCTTTTAATGTATTACAGTCATGGTAGTCTTGTACAGAAACTAGCTCTGGCTGAAATTCGACGATCATTTTTCGAGCCAAGTCAATATTTTTCCCAACAGAAATAGCCGCTATTGTAAATTCAGATGGATGTTCACGGATAATATCTAACGTTTGGGTTCCAATCGATCCTGTTGCACCCAATAAGCTAATTGTTTTCAATAAAAAGTCAACTCCTATATGTGAAGCGCACGCGCTTTATAACCAAAGGTGAAAGAAATGTAACAAGGGCCATACAAATAAAAGGCTGTCAAATCGATCTAGAATACCACCATGACCTGGTAAGATGTTACCAGAATCTTTGACATTAAAGTGACGCTTAAATGCCGATTCAACTAGGTCCCCAATTTGTCCAAAAACGGAAAGTACGACGGTTATTCCCATTAAGGATATAAGTCCAACGTTAATGTTTGAGAAGAGTACAAAGAGCACTGCAATTACAACTGCACAAACAACACCGCCTATCGAACCTTCAACGGTCTTATTAGGGCTTATTTCAGGCCACAGCTTAGTTTTACCAAGTGCTTTTCCAATAAAATAAGCACCAGAATCCGTTGCCCACATTATAAATAAAGAATACAAAATATAGACAAGGCCTCCATCCTGCCTCGTTTCAAAGAAAAAGTAAAAGCCAATACCTACATAAATGGCTGATAGAATCGAAAATGAAACGTCTTCAAATGTATATTGATTTTTGGTTATTACCGTGAAAGTTAATAGCAAAAGAATTAATGCTATACATATCTCTATTTTTGAATAATAAAAGGACGCTAAAATATGATGATACTCTGCAGGGAAAAGAAGCACCCAGAGAAATAAAAGTGCTAACACACCATGGACTGAAAAAATAGTTAATTTTTTCATTTTTAATAACTCATACAAACCTATCGTCGCTAAAAAATAGGTTAAGATTACCAGCGGAAGTCCACCATAATAGACTATGGGTAAAAATAGTGCAGCTGCAATGACTGCTGTTATGATTCTTTGCTTCATTAATTTTTCAACACCTTTGTTGTTCTATATGCCACCAAATCGACGCTGGCGTTTCTGGAACGTTTCAATTGCTTCAAGTAAATGTTCTTCATTAAAATCCGGCCACAAGACATCAGTAAACCAGAACTCTGAGTAGGCCAATTGCCAGAGCATAAAGTTACTTAAGCGGATTTCACCACTCGTGCGGATTAACAGGTCCGGGTCGGTAAAATCAGCTGTCATTAAGTAGGAAGAAAAGACTTTTTCGTCTAAGTCTGTCTCCTTCAGTTTACCACTTTTGCAATCATTTAAGACTTGCTTCACACCATCGAGAATTTCAGCTCTGCTCCCGTAATTTAGTGCAAAGTTTAAGACTAAACCATCATTATTTTTTGTGTCCTCTATAGCTTTTTCTATTGCACGCAGTGTATGTACAGGAAGTTGATTTTTATAACCCATCATTTTGACTTGAACATTTTCTTTAATTAAATCCGGCAAAAATGTACCTAAAAATTCGTCAGGCAGACTCATGATATATTCAACTTCATTTTTTGGTCTTTTCCAGTTCTCAGTTGAAAAAGCATACAAGGTTAAGGTTTTTATCCCGAGTTCACTTGCTAACTTCGTTGTTTTTCGAACAACTTTCATTCCCTCGTGATGACCAGCAATACGTGGTAATGCCCGTTTCTTAGCCCATCGTCCGTTGCCATCCATAATAATCGCCACATGCTCAGGAATAGGCGATTTTTTTATATCATCTATTTTATTTCGGAGTGTGGAAGTGTTATTTCGGTTCTTCCCAAGCCTTAATTTATTAAACATAACATTGCTCCTCCATTTAATTAATCATTTCCTCCGAAAATAAATCATCTATCAAATCCATTGAAGCATGTGTGTTGTTATGTAATGGACATTTCGGGGTAGCATGTTTTTATCATACCAAAAAAGCAAAAAGATATCTCTAATAATTAACTTATGTAAAATAGCAGGAATTAAGAATTATATTCAGACAACTTTCAGGGGACAATTAAAATTCTTAAAATTACTAATAAAATAGTGAAAAACCCCCTAAAAAGAGGGTTCTTATTTAATAATTAAACTTCCAAAATTTCCTTTTCTTTATCTTTAGTGATTTGATCAATTTTGCTAATATATTCGTCGGTTAGTTTTTGCATATCTTCTGAATGTCCGCGAAGACCATCTTCTGTAATTTCACCATTCTTCTCGAGCTTCTTTAATTCGTCATTCCCATCTCGACGAATATTACGGATCGCTACTTTGGCTTCTTCTGATTCCTTTTTGACTAATTTCACTAACTCCTTGCGGCGCTCCTCAGTCAACTGTGGAATTGAAAGGCGGATTACCATCCCGTCATTGGTCGGATTTAAACCTAAATCAGATTTCAGAATTGCTTTTTCAATATCCCCAAGCGTTGATTTATCATATGGTTGAATAACAATAAGCCTTGCTTCAGGTGTTGAAATACCAGCCATTTGATTGACAGGAGTCGGAGCACCATAGTAATCAATTGTAATTCTGTCCAACAACGAAGCACTCGCTCTTCCCGCTCGGATGCTGGCAAGCTCACGTGAATATGACTGAATCGCTTTTGTCATACGTTCTTTAATGGTAGAAATGACCTGTTTTGGCATTAATGTTTCCCCCTCACAATTGTTCCTATTTTCTCTCCCATAACTGCTCGTTTAATATTACCCTGTTCCATGATCGAGAACACAATCAATGGTATATCATTGTCCATACATAAAGAGGAAGCAGTAGAGTCCATGACTGCTAATCCTTCTTTAAGAACATCTAAGAATGACAAATCTTCATATTTTGTAGCAGTTGCATCTATTCGAGGGTCTGCAGAATATACTCCGTCAACATTATTTTTCGCCATTAAGATGACTTCAGCATCGATTTCTGCTGCACGTAGTGCTGCTGTTGTATCCGTTGAAAAATATGGATTCCCTGTACCCGCCGCAAAAATAACTACACGGTTTTTCTCTAAATGCCTAATTGCACGTCGTCTAATATAAGGCTCTGCTACCTGGCGCATTTCAATAGAAGTTTGCACCCGTGATTCAATCCCTAAGTGTTCCAAACTGTCTTGCAGTGCTAATGAATTCATAACCGTTGCAAGCATCCCCATATAATCAGCTGTTGCCCGGTCCATCCCCATTTCACTGCCTATTTTACCGCGCCAAATGTTACCGCCGCCAACAACGACAGCTACTTCTACACCAAGCTCTGCGATTTCCTTTACCTGAATAGCAATCGATTTGATTACAGAAGGTTTAATTCCAAAGCTTGATTCACCTGCAAGTGCTTCTCCGCTCAACTTTAATACCACGCGTTTGTACTTAGGACCGCTCATATAAACCTCCATTTATGTAAGTAATTCTTTTTAAAAAAGGGAACACACCGTGTCCCCTATTTAAAAACTTATTTCATTAACATTCCCTTAAAACTAATTATTTTAAGCTCAAGAATAGTTATTAATTATTTTTTAATTTGATTCATTACTTCTTCAGCAAAGTTGTCTTCGCGTTTTTCGATACCTTCTCCTACTTCGTAACGAACGAATTCACGGATCGTAGCACCTTTAGATTCAACAAATTGACGTACTTTTTGATCAGGGTTTTTAACGAAAGTTTGATCAAGTACACAAACATCTTCAAAATATTTTCCAAGACGGCCTTCAACCATTTTTTCAACGATTTTTGCAGGCTTGCCTTCGTTAAGAGCTTGTTGTGTTAATACTTGACGCTCATGCTCCACTTCTTCTTGAGAAACTTCGTCACGTGAAACATATTTTGGCTTAAGTGCAGCAATATGCATTGAAACATCTTTTGCAGCGTCAGTTTCTGTTGTACCTTCAAGAACCGATAATACAGAAATGCGTCCACCCATATGAATGTAAGCACCAAATGCATCATTGTCTGTTTTTGATAATACTGTAAAACGACGAAGTGTTAATTTTTCACCAATCTTTGCAATAGAAGCATTGATATGGTCTGCTACAGTAGCACCATTTTCCATTGTTTGAGCGGATGCTTCTTCAACAGATGCCGGCTTGTTGTTTAGAAGATGTGCAGCTAAATCTTTAACAAGTGCTTGGAAAGCTTCGTTTTTCGCAACAAAGTCAGTTTCAGAGTTTACTTCTAGGATAACTGCATCGTTTCCTTCAGTTACAACATAAGTTAAACCTTCTGCAGCGATACGGTCGCCTTTCTTAGCAGCAGATGCAATCCCTTTTTCGCGTAAGAAATCAATTGCTTTTTCCATATCCCCATCAGTTTCAGTAAGTGCCTTTTTGCAATCTAACATACCAGCACCAGTTTTTTCACGTAATTCTTTTACCATTTGAGCAGTAATTGCCATAATGTAAATTCCTCCTTTATTTTACTATGTATCCATATCTTAGCCAATGACAGCTAATATAAAACTTTTAATAAAAACCTTCTTTAAAAAAAGGTGATAAAGGGTCTCCCTCTTATCACCTTTTATTTTAATTAAGCTTGAACTTGAACTTCTTCGCCTTGTTTCGCTTCAAGGATAGCATCTGCCATTTTACCTGTTAAAAGCTTAACCGCACGAATCGCATCGTCATTCGCAGGAATAACTACATCGATTTCGTCTGGATCACAGTTTGTATCAACAATACCTACGATAGGAATGTTCAATTTCTTAGCTTCTGCAACTGCGATACGCTCTTTACGAGGGTCAATAATGAAAAGTGCATCTGGAAGTTGTTTCATATCTTTAATTCCGCCTAAGAATTTCTCAAGACGTTCTTGTTGTTTCTTTAATTGAACAACCTCTTTTTTAGGTAAAACTTCAAAAGTACCGTCTTCAGACATTCTCTCGATATCTTTTAAGCGGCCAATACGTTTTTGAATGGTTTCAAAGTTTGTTAATGTACCACCTAACCAACGTTGGTTAACATAGTACATACCTGAACGGCCTGCTTCTTCTTTAACAGAATCTTGAGCTTGTTTCTTTGTACCAACAAAAAGAACTGTTCCGCCGTTACCAGCAAGTTCCTTAACCCAGTTATAAGCTTCTTCAACCTTTTTAACTGTTTTTTGTAGGTCAATGATATAGATACCGTTACGCTCTGTGAAGATATATTTCTTCATTTTCGGGTTCCAACGGCGTGTTTGGTGACCAAAGTGTACACCAGCTTCAAGCAATTGCTTCATAGAAATGACTGACATGTTTTTTCCTCCTAATGGTTTGTTTTCCTCCGCTCACTTCATTTCTAAACAGAAACTGTTTTTAAGGCAGCACCATCTGTTTGGATCAATGAGCGTGTGTATTAACACCATGAAATAATATAGCATATGTAATTCTAATAATCAAGCATTAGTTTAATAAAAAACAAAATCCCCAGAATACTGGGGATTAGTTTTTATTAATTTGATCTTAATTTATCCAATTCCATCAGAAACTTATCATTTAAGACCTTAATATATGTTCCTTTCATACCTAGGGAACGTGATTCAATTACCCCTGCACTTTCAAGCTTTCTCAGTGCGTTAACGATTACAGATCGAGTTATTCCAACACGATCAGCTATTTTTGAAGCTACTAATAATCCTTCACGACCATTAAGCTCTTCAAAAATATGCTCGATTGCTTCAAGTTCACTATAAGATAATGAACTAATCGCCATTTGTACTACCGCTTTGCTTCTAGCTTCTTCTTCGATTTCTTCTGACTTTTCACGTAAAATTTCCATCCCTACAACTGTTGCCCCATATTCCCCAAGAATTAAATCATCATCGTGGAATTTTTCTTGTAATCTTGCAAGGATTAAGGTACCAAGACGTTCCCCACCGCCAATAATAGGAACAATCGTAGTTAACCCTTCTTTAAATAGTTCTCCATTTTCTACTGGAAAAGCTGTATATTGGCTTTCAATATCAAGGTTTGATGAGGTTACTTGAATATTAAATAAACTATTTGTATATTCCTCAGGGAATTGACGATCCTCAAACATCTTTTTCATTCTTTCATTTTCAATTTGCTGATAAATTGAAAACCCAAGAAGTTTACCGCGACGGCTAACAATGTACACATTTGCTTCAATTGTTTCACTTAATGTCTCGGACATTTCCTTAAAGTTAACTGGTTTACCTGCCGCCTTTTGCAATAATACGTTAATCCTTCTAGTTTTTGTAAGTAAATCCATCTGTTTCTTCCTCCTAATTAGCTGCAACCATTATTAAATTTTAAATTAATTTTATAAGATAAACTGACTTAAATCTTTATTTTTCGAAATTGCCCCAAGTTTATCGTCTACATATTTTGGAGTAATATCAATCTTCTCCATAGAAATATCCGGAGCTTCAAAAGATAAGTCTTCTAAAAGCTTTTCGAGAATCGTATGAAGTCGTCTTGCACCAATATTATCTGTGTTTTGATTCACTTCAAACGCAACTTCTGCAATTCTACGAATAGCATCGTCAGAAAATTCAATTTGTATACCTTCTGTTTCCAATAATGCTTGATATTGTTTAATGAGGGCATTATCTGGTTCGATTAGAATCCGGAAGAAGTCATCCACAGTTAGCTTAGTCAATTCAACACGAATCGGGAAGCGGCCTTGAAGTTCCGGGATTAAATCTGAAGGTTTCGCCATGTGAAATGCTCCGGCAGCGATAAATAAAACATGGTCAGTTTTTATTGAACCATATTTGGTCACCACTGTTGACCCTTCCACGATAGGCAGAATATCTCTTTGAACCCCTTCTCTTGATACATCTGCAGAAGAGCCTCCTGAATTTTTACTAGCAATTTTATCAATTTCATCGATAAAAATAATTCCAGCTTGTTCAGCACGATAAATGGCTTCAGAATTTACTTCATCCATATCAATAAGCTTAGAAGCTTCTTCATTCGTTAACACCTTGCGAGCTTCACGTACAGTCAATTTACGCTTTTTACGTTTTTTCGGCATAAAGCTGCTTAAAGCATCCTGCATATTCATTCCCATTTGCTCAATCCCTGAGCCCTGAAGCATATCAAACATAGATGGTGCCTGCTCATCTACTTCAACCGTAACAATTTCATCCTCGAGCTGACCAAGTGCTAATTTTTCTTTAACAATTTTCCGTTTTTCAGTAATCGAATAATCTTCCTGATTTGTTTCCGGTTCAGTAGATGTATTCCCTCCGCCAAATAACATTTCAAGGGGATTTTTATAGTTATTGGCTTTTTTTGCTGATGGAACAAGCAAATCGACTAGCCTGCTATTGGCATTCTCTTCGGCACGTTCCTTAACATTTTGCATCCGTTCCTCTTTTACTAAGCGAACAGAGGTTTCAGCAAGATCTCTAACCATGGATTCTACATCGCGTCCAACATAGCCAACTTCAGTAAATTTCGTTGCTTCTACTTTAATAAAAGGGGCACCAACAATTTTGGCAATCCTTCTGGCAATTTCGGTTTTCCCAACCCCAGTCGGACCAATCATCAAAATATTTTTGGGGATAACTTCATCCCTAAGCTTCTCGTTCAACAAACCTCTTCTGTAACGATTCCTTAAAGCAACAGCCACTGCTTTCTTAGCATCTTTTTGTCCAATGATATATTGATCAAGTTTTTCAACAATTTGACGAGGGGTTAAATTTGTTGTTCTTCCCATGATAATTAGTCTCCTTCCGGTTATAGCTCTTCAACAATAATGTTATGGTTCGTATACACACATATTTCAGCTGCTATTTCTAAAGAAGCTTTCGCAATTTCCTTGGCAGTTAAGTGGTCTCCAGAATATTTCTTTAAAGCACGTCCTGCGGATAATGCATAGTTTCCACCTGAACCAATCGCAAGAATCCCATCGTCAGGTTCGATGACTTCACCCGTTCCTGATACAAGCAGCAAATATTCATGATTCATAACAATAAGCATCGCTTCAAGCTTTCGGAGCACTTTATCACTTCTCCACTCTTTGGCAAGCTCTACAGCAGCTCTTTGAAGGTTACCGTTAAATTCTTCTAATTTCCCCTCGAACAGTTCGAAAAGAGTAAACGCATCCGCAACAGAACCAGCAAAACCGGCTAATACCTTTCCATTAAATATCTTTCTTACTTTTCTTGCTGTGTGCTTCATCACTACCGCATTACCAAATGTCACTTGTCCATCACCAGACATTGAATATTCACCATTATGATGGATTGCAAAAATTGTTGTTGCATGAAATTGGTTCATTAAGATGAGCCTCCCTTTGGAGTGATATATATTCACATTTCCTCGCAGATAAAGTATGTAACCTGTGAAAGTACCTTTTACATGAAAGTTTATAAAGAAATTTTACTGATATCATGTTGATAATGTTCAATAGTTTATTTTGAGTAATTAATTCCTATTTGTAAATACTCAATAGTTAATTTTAAAAAAACATTCACATTTGTCATAATATTCACCTCGCAAGGGCTACTAAATCGTAACATACTTCCAATGCCCTTGCAATAAACTTTACAAAACTTTCACAAAGTTCTGAATTGTTTCTAGCGCTCTATTTGCATGTTCTAAATTTCTTTCTTGCTTTCCTTTAATTCTTACCGGCAGCTCCGGAAATAAACCAAAGTTTGCATTCATTGGTTGAAAATTTTTAGCGTTTGTAGTTGTAATATAGCGGGCCATGCTTCCAATCGCTGTCTCTGCAGGAAATTCAAGCGGCTCACTTCCTTGTATTAAACGTGCTGCATTTATACCAGCGACTAATCCGCTAGCAGCAGATTCTACGTAACCTTCTACACCAGTCATCTGACCGGCAAAAAACAAATTTTCTCGATTACGGAATTGATATGTTGCATTTAACACCTTGGGAGAATTGATAAACGTATTACGGTGCATGACACCATAACGGATAATTTCTGCATTTTCTAGCCCAGGTATTAATTGTATTACTTCTTTTTGAGCACCCCACTTTAAATGTGTCTGAAAACCGACAATATTAAAAAGAGTTCCAGCCGCATCGTCTTGACGAAGTTGTACAACAGCAAATGGTCTTTTTCCTGTTTTCGGGTCCTCTAATCCAACTGGCTTTAACGGTCCGAAAAGCATGGTTTTCTTTCCCCGTGATGCCATCACTTCAATTGGCATGCACCCTTCAAAAAAGACTTCTTTTTCAAATTCCTTTACTGGGACTGTTTCAGCAGATATCAGTCCATCATAAAAACGATTAAACTCTTCTTCAGTCATCGGGCAGTTTAGATAAGCTGCTTCCCCTTTATCATAACGGGATTTTAAATAAACTTTATCCATATCAATGCTATCTTTTTCTAGAATTGGTGCCGCAGCATCGTAAAAATAAAGGTAATCCTCACCTGTCAAACCCTTGAGCTGTTCTGAAAGATCCGGGCTTGTCAGTGGCCCTGTTGCAATTACAGTTGTTCCCTCAGGAATTTCAGTTACCTCTTCATTTATGACCGTAACATTTTCATGATTTTTAACCAAGTCTGTTACTTTCGCAGCAAACTCATGGCGATCAACCGCTAACGCACCCCCAGCAGGAACAGAACAGGCATCCGCTGCAGCAATAATAACAGAATCAAGCTTTCGCATTTCTTCCTTTAACACGCCTACTGCATTCGTTAATGTATTTGCCCGTAAAGAATTACTGCAAACCAATTCGGCAAATTTATCTGTATGATGTGCAGGTGTTTGTCTCACCGGTCTCATCTCATATAAGCGTACCTTGACTCCGCGCTTGGCAATCTGCCATGCTGCTTCACTTCCTGCCAATCCAGCACCGATAACATTTATAGTTGTGTCTTTCATTTAGTAACCTCCTTATTTTAACCTTTGTATTATCTACATCAAGGGATGTGTACGTACCTATCAATACTCTTCCCACATTTAAGTCCATCTTGCATTGTACTATACGAATAAGAAAGAAAAAAGTTTTAAGTATTTCGGAAAGGATTTATTAAGAGTTGTTTTGCAAAATGAAAAGAGTGGACTTTGTCCACTCTCCCCTTAACTTTGCGGTTCTTCCTTGTAATCACACTTAACACATTGAACTTGAACACCTTTTTTTAATTTCTTTTCTACGAGCAGCCCCTCACACTTAGGGCATTCCCTTGGCAGTGGTTTATCCCACGAGATAAATTCACATTCAGGATATTTGGTACACCCGTAAAACAGTCGCTTCTTCTTGCTTTTTCGCTCAATAATTTGACCCTCTTTACAGCTTGGGCAGGTAACACCGATTTCTTTAACAATTGGTTTAGTATTCCGGCAATCGGGGAAATTGCTGCATGCCATAAATTTACCATATCGACCCATTTTAAAGACCATTGGGTGCCCGCAATTCTCACAATCTTCACCCGCTGGCTCATCTTTAATTTCAACAAATTGCATTTCTTCTTCTGCTTTTTTTAAATGAATATCAAAGTCTTGATAAAACTCATCGATAATATGGACCCAGGGAACTTTTCCATCCTCGATATTATCTAAACCTTGTTCCATCTTCGCTGTAAATTCGACATCTACTATATCTGGGAAAAACTCTAAAATTAACTCATCGATAATTTCACCAAGTTCGGATGGAACAAATCTTTTATTATCGAGCGATACATAGCCCCGTTTTTGTATCGTATCAAGGGTAGGTGCGTAAGTTGACGGACGGCCAATCCCCAGCTCCTCTAGCGTCTTAACCAGCCTTGCCTCTGTATACCTTGGCGGCGGCTGCGTGAAATGCTGCTTCGGCTCGATGTCCTTCTTAAACACTTCATCTCCTTCTTTAAGGGCTGGAAGCATTTTGTCCTTTTCATCTACCTGGTCATCTGACCCTTCAACGTAAAGTTTCATAAAGCCGGGAAACTTAATTTTTGAACCATTGGCACGGAATAGAATGTTGCCATTTTGTAAATCTACACTCATTGTATCCATGACAGCCTGAGCCATTTGACTAGCTAAAAACCGATCCCAGATTAATTTATATAAGCGGAATTGGTCTCTCGATAAAAATGACTTTAGACTATTAGGATCCCTTAAAGTACTAGTTGGACGAATCGCTTCATGGGCATCTTGAGCATTTGCCTGCTTTTTCTCTTTTCTTTGTTCCTCTTTTAAATAATCTTTCCCATATTCAGAGGAGATGTAATTAGCCGCTTCCGTTTGAGCAACTTCAGAAATTCTTGTAGAATCCGTTCTCATATAGGTAATGAGACCAACCGTTCCCTCTTTGCCAAGCTCAATTCCTTCATAAAGCTGCTGTGCCAGCATCATCGTTTTCTTTGCTCGGAAATTTAGTTTTCTGGCTGCTTCTTGTTGCAAGGAAGAGGTAATAAAGGGCGGTGCCGGATTTCTCTTTCGTTCCTTTTTGGTAACAGATACAACTTTGAATTTATTTTCATTCATTTGCTTTAAAATCGTTTGGACATCTTGTTCAGATTTTAATTCAAATTTTTCCTTGTCTGCTAATGAAAAATATTGGGCGCTAAAATGATCTTTCCCCTTCAAAAATTCCCCATCTATCGTCCAGTATTCTTCTGGGACAAAGGCTTTAATTTCATTTTCTCTATCAATAATTAAACGAACAGCAACAGATTGGACCCGACCTGCACTTAACCCTTTCTTGACCTTTTTCCAGAGCAAAGGGCTGATATTATAACCAACAAGTCTGTCAAGGATTCTACGAGCTTGCTGAGCATCCACCAAATCCATATTGATTGGACGAGGATGTTTAAATGACTCTTTTATTGCATCCTTTGTGATTTCATTAAAAACGACACGGCAATCTGAATTAATATCAACAGATAAACTATGGGCTAAATGCCAAGCAATTGCTTCCCCTTCGCGATCCGGGTCAGCTGCGAGATAGATTTTTTTTGCTTTTTTTGCTGCTGTTTTTAATTCCTTTAATACAGGGCCTTTTCCGCGAATGGTAATATATTTTGGTTCATAACTATTTTCTACATTGACCCCCATTTGGCTTCGTGGCAAATCGCGAATATGTCCCATCGATGCTTTAACTTTATATTTATTCCCTAAATATCGTTCAATCGTTTTTGCTTTTGCAGGTGATTCAACGATTACAAGAAAATCTGCCATTTAAAAATCCTCCTTAAGAGGGAAAGTGTAGAAGTGCCCCGAATCTAGCAAATGTCTGTTTCTAAGAAGCTTTTCATTTGTGAAGCTTTCCTAATTTCAGTTTTACCTAATTTGACCGGAGAAAATACTTTACAAAACTGCCCTATCCCAAGTTTTTCATTATATATTAATTTATATATTATTTATTCTATTTCCTAATATTCTTTTTTTCGAACATCTGTTGGAAAATGTATAACAAATTAGAAAATAATGCAACCTTTTTTAGGTAAATTCTCCATTAATTCATAAAAACCTTTAAAATTCACAACTTTTTTAAGCAAATTTTCTTTAGATAACTTAGAGTCTTATCTAATTTCCTCTAAAATATCCTCTGCACTTGTTACAAGTTTAGCACCTTGTTGAATTAATTCATTTGTGCCGATGGAATATGGATTAAAAATATTCCCAGGTAAGGAAAATACATCTCTACCCTCATTTACTGCAAAATTCGCTGTGATCAGTGATCCGCTTTTTCGTTTTGCTTCTATTATAAGTGTCCCCTCGGACAAACCGCTAATAATTCGATTTCTGGACGGAAAATGCCATCTAAGCGGCTTTGTATCCGGAGGATATTCGGAAAGAACTAGCTGGCTTTTCATCATTTCTAAAGCTAAACTCATATTTTCCTTTGGATAGATATGATAGAAACCACCTGCAATCACTGCAATTGTCCTCCCGCCATTTTTTATCGCATATTCATGGGCAAGGGCATCAATTCCCCTTGCTAACCCACTCACAATGAGAACACCTTTGTCAACTAAACCAGGGAAAATTGACCGAATTGCATTTTTCCCATATTGGGTCGCTTGACGTGAACCAACCACCGCAAGTTTTGGGACAGTTTCAAGAAGCGAGAGATCCCCTTTGATAAACAACGCCCATGGCGGCTGGTAAATTTCTTTCAATAATGGCGGATATTCCTTATCAATAATAGTAATGACTGTAATTTCGTTTGTTTTATATTGACGAATTTGATCACGGATAATGTCAGGATGAAGAGGTATGTTTGAAGGCTTTTCTGAAGGGTTTTTAGTTGCCAGTGGCGGAAACAAGAAGGTTTGCTGTGGAGGTTGCTTTTGTAACTGATATATATTTCGCAATGTCGGGTCTTTTTTTAAAATTTGCAAAACAGTGTTCCAAGATATATCGGGATAATGCAGCAAGGAAATAAGTCTTTCTTTGAATTCATCCATGTGAATATTTTCCTCCTTAAGATATAGAAATAGTATAAATAGCCCCTCAATTATGAGGGACTATTCGATATTATCTAGTTGCACATTTATTAGTGTGTTTTACACTTTTCGTAAAGACCTTGTTCTTTTAAAACTTCAATTAATGTTTCACCCATTACAGATGGAGTGTCAGCAACTTTAATACCGCATTCGTTCATTACGCGGATTTTTTCATCTGCTGTTCCCTTACCCCCAGAAATAATTGCACCTGCGTGACCCATACGTTTCCCTGGAGGTGCTGTACGTCCGCCGATGAAGCCAACAACTGGCTTGGTCATGTTTGCTTTAACCCATTCTGCCGCTTCTTCTTCTGCAGTACCGCCGATTTCACCAATCATGATTACCGCATAGGTTTCAGGATCTTCATTAAATGCTTTTAATACATCGATGAAGTTTGTTCCGTTAACAGGGTCGCCACCAATACCAACTGCAGTTGTTTGGCCAAGTCCGGCTTGAGTTAATTGATGCACCGCTTCGTATGTTAATGTTCCGGAGCGAGATACAACGCCTACATGGCCTTTTGTATGGATATAACCAGGCATGATGCCGATTTTACACTCATCAGGAGTAATAACACCTGGGCAATTCGGGCCAACCAAGCGGGTCTTTTTGCCTTCCATATAACGTTTAACTTTAACCATATCCAAAACTGGAATATGTTCAGTAATGCAAATAGCAAGATCTAACTCCGCATCAACGGCTTCAATAATTGCATCAGCTGCAAATGGTGCAGGTACGTAAATAACGGATGCAGTAGCACCAGTTGTTTCAACAGCATCTTTAACCGTGTTAAAAACAGGTACACCTTCTACTTCCATACCGCCTTTTCCTGGTGAGGTACCGCCAACAATTTGTGTACCATATTCAAGCATTTGCTTTGTATGAAACAGGGCGGTTGAACCTGTAATCCCTTGAACAATAACCTTTGTATTTTTATTAATAAAAACGCTCACGTTAATTCCCCTTTCTTCGATCCTATTTCACTAATGAAACGATTTTTTGTGCGCCATCAGCCATGGATTCAGCAGCAATTATGTCTACGCTTGACTCTGAAAGAATTTTCTTCCCTAAGTCAACATTAGTTCCTTCTAAGCGAACAACTAGTGGAACACTTAGTCCAACTTGCTTAGCTGCTTCTACTATACCCTCAGCAATAACATCACACTTCATGATTCCACCAAAGATATTGACGAAAATACCTTTTACGTTTGGATCAGAAAGGATAATTTTGAATGCTTCTGTAACCTTTTCAGCTGTCGCACCGCCACCAACATCAAGGAAGTTAGCGGGATCTCCGCTGTAATGTTTGATAATATCCATCGTTGACATAGCAAGTCCAGCACCGTTTACCATACAGCCAATATTTCCATCTAAAGCAACGTAGCTTAAATCATATTTAGATGCTTCGATCTCCTTTGCATCCTCTTCTTCAAGGTCACGATACTCTAAAATGTCCTTCTGACGATAAAGGGCATTTGAGTCAAAGTTCAATTTTGCATCAAGAGCCATTACTTTTCCGTCACCTGTAACTACGAGCGGGTTAATTTCCGCAATTGAACAATCTTTTTCGATGTAGGCGTTATACAGGGCTGTCATAAATTTTACGGCCTGATTAATTAATTCTTTTGGAATATTAATATTGAACGCAATTCGGCGTGCCTGGAATGGCTGTAATCCGACGACCGGGTCAATTTCTTCTTTAAAAATTTTCTCCGGAGTCTTTTCAGCAACCTCTTCGATTTCTGTTCCGCCTTCTTCTGACGCCATTAAAACAACACGTGACGTAGCACGGTCTAATACTAAACCAACATAATACTCTTTTTTGATGTCACAACCTTCTTCGATAAGGAGGCGCTTGACTTCTTTTCCTTCAGGACCTGTTTGGTGTGTCACAAGTGTTTTACCGAGGATTTCGCTTGCATATGTACGAACCTCATCAAGGTTTTTCGCAACTTTAACACCACCGGCTTTACCCCGTCCGCCAGCATGGATTTGTGCTTTTACCACACAAACCTGTGTGCCTAGTTCTTTCGCTGCTTCCACTGCTTCTTCTACAGTGAATGCTACTTTCCCATTCGGAACTGCTACCCCGTATTTTCTGAGGATCTCTTTCCCTTGATACTCATGGATATTCATTTCCCATCCTCCTATTCAAACTCTTCTAAAAACTGACTCCGTTTTCATTTTATATAATGACAGATACCTTGTCTACCATTATGCTAAAAAATTATATACATCTTTAAAATATTGGGAATAGTCAATCACTAAATTCTAATAAATCAAGGAAATTGACACCTTAATTGGTACAATTTGTTTTCTACAATAATAAAAAAAGCAGGCACTGCCTGATTTTTAGTATTGGGTTTTAAATATTTAGCTCAGTTAAACTAGCCTGCTGACTTCCGCTCTAGGCGCTTCGCTTTCCGCGGGCGGTTCGGGGAGCCTCCTCGGCGCTAAAGCGCCTGCGGGGTCTCCCCTGCCCCGTCCTCCCGCAGGAGTCTTCGCGCCTTCCGCTCCAATCAACAGGGTGTCATAATCAACAATAAGGTTTAACTTTACCAATTATTTATATATAATCCTTGACTGGTGCGAAGCTTTTTCTGTGATAGGAGGTTATGCCATGCTTATGGATCGCCTCGATATGTTCTTTTGTTCCGTAACCCATGTTTTGCTGAAATCCATAGACTGGATAGGTTTGTGATATTTCTTTCATCAAATGATCTCTTGCCACTTTTGCGATAATCGAGGCAGCTGCGATTGAGATACTTTTGGCATCACCTTTGATAATAGATTCAGAGGGAAACGGAATGTCAAGTTTCATTGCGTCAATAAGCAACAAATCTGGTTTTGGCTCTAATGAAACAATGGCAGAATACATTGCTTTTTTGGTCGCTTCATAAATATTCATTTCATCAATTTCCTTGGCATGAATCATCGAGATGCTAAAGGCAATTGCTTCCTTACGAATGATTTCATCGTACTCCAGGCGCTTTTTTTCAGATAGCTTCTTAGAGTCATCTATCCCTTCTAAAAAAAAGTCTTTTGGTAAAATAACAGCTGCAGCCACTACTGGACCTGCTAGCGGACCTCTTCCCACTTCATCGACACCAGCAATTAATTCATATCCTCTATTGCGCCCTTTAAGCTCATACGAACTCATTTCAACAAACTTTTCTTTTAACCGTTGATTTTCTGCCAATTTCTTTTTCCATTTATGTACAAGCTGTTGGACACCCTTTCGCTCATCATGAAGGATGTCCAACAAGAACGAATCATTTTCTTGTACGACGTTTTCTAATTGTCGTTCTATCTCTGCAATGGTTAATAGCTTCATCTTATCTCCTATTGTTACGATAACACTAAGTCTTTTAGTTTAAAGGTTTTACTTTCGCCAAAGATTTCTTGTTCCAGTCTTCTTCCCGTCGGAGTTGCTGCAAGTCCACCCTCTGCCGTTTCCCTTAAGGAAGATGGCATGGATTGGCCAATTAGGAACATCGCATGAATGACCTCATCACAGGGGATTCTGCTTGTAATGCCAGCTAGTGCCATATCGGCTGCAGTAATGGCATTGGATGCGCCCATTGCATTTCGTTTCACACAAGGAACTTCTACAAGGCCTGCTACAGGGTCACATACCAATCCCAGCATATTCTTTAGTGTAATTGCCATCGCCTCTGCAGCCTGCTTTGGTGAGCCGCCAGCTAGTTCTACAATTGCAGCGGCTGCCATTCCACTTGCTGAGCCTACCTCTGCTTGACACCCGCCTGCCGCACCGGAAATGGAGGCATTATTAGCGACAACAAAACCAAACGCTGCTGAGGTAAATAAAAATTCGATCATTTCTTCTCGGGTTGGATTTAACTTTTCTTTTACTGCAAATAATGTACCAGGTACAACACCTGCTGAACCAGCTGTTGGCGTTGCACAGATTACGCCCATTGCAGCATTTACTTCATTGGTTGCTACCGCTTTACTGACCGCATCTAATAAAATAGTCCCGCCTAGTGCCTTGCCGCTTTTAATATAGTTTTGGAGCAGAACAGCGTCTCCACCGGTTAGGCCTGTATGGGAATGCACGCCATTTAGACCTCTTTCCACTGCTTGTTCCATGATTGTTAAATTTTTATCCATTTTTCCAATTACTTCTTCTCTACTAAGACCTGAAACTTCTATTTCTTGACGAATCATGATTTCAGCTATTTTTACTTGATTGCTTTCTGCAAGTTGTACAAGTTCTGCTACATTTCGAAACATGAATATTCCCCCCTGATGTGTGCTCAATTTACCTAAACAACCATGCGAATGATTTGCGATACATTTGAAAGATTTGTTAATTCCTCAATAACTATATCTTCAATTCTCTGGTCGACTTCAATAACCATTAAAGCCATTTCACCTTTCTCTAACCTCGAAACCTCCATATGGCCGATATTAATTTCATAGGCTGATAAAACATTGGTTACCGCAGAAATGATACCAAAGCGGTCTTGATGAACAACTAAAATGGCGGGATGCTCGCCCGATAGCTTTAACGGGAAAGAATTTAATTCTGTAATTTCAATGGTTCCCCCGCCAATAGAAATCCCCACCATTTCAAGGTCGTTTGCCTCATCATATAAGTTGATTTTCACAGTATTTGGATGATCCACTACTGCATCTTCCGTTCGAAATTCAATCGCTAATCCCATTTCATTTGCTATTTCTAAAGCTTTAGGCAATCGTTCATCATTTGTATCAAAATCTAACAGACCTGCGACAATTGCAAAGTCTGTCCCGTGTCCCTTATAGGTTTTTGCAAATGAACCATATAATGAAATTATGGCTTTCTTTGGTAATCTTCCGAACAAGGTCCTTGCCACCCTGCCAATTCTTGCTGCACCTGCTGTATGAGAACTTGACGGCCCAATCATAACTGGACCGATAATATCAAAAGCGGATCGATATTTCATGTAAAACGCTCCTTTTACCTCTATTGGATAAATCGTAAAGTTTACTATTTAGATGTTTTTTCTTCAATATTTATGATTTCCATAATAATAAGGTCTTTTCAATCAATTTTACTAGGAATGCTACTAAGTAACTAGCGATAAATCTTGGTAATAGTCCAAGTATTACCGTTTTTCCCTTATTTTTGAAGTCTCGTCAATTTGGTATTCATTGTGTGTTCGGATTTTTTGAAGATAATTGTAGATTGTAAACTTTGACACACCTAATACGGTAGCCAAGTACTCTGTCGATCCCTTTATCAGGAACGCCCCTTTTTCTTCTAATCGAGCAACACATTCTATCTTTTCTTCAAGGGTCAATACCCCCGGAGCTTTTTTAAAGTCATGAATGACTTGGTCGACCATATTCTGAATAACATCTTGGACAGTTGAATAAAAATTTTCAGATTTGGTTTGTTCCAAATCATAGCTAATAAACTCTTCTAATTCCCCTCCAATTTGCATCAACAAAGAAATATCGTAATTCATACATAGGGCACCTATCACCTTTTGCTCATGGTCACGTAAAAAAACCGTTGAAGATTTCATAATATTACCTTTACTTGATTGTGTTTTATAGTTAGGAATATCATGTACTTCAGAATAGGGCTTAGCTAGTTCTGTTAGGACTAAATCTGTTATTGGCGAGCCAATTTTTCTTCCTGTTACGTCACCCGCTAAATAAACTAATGACTTTTTCAAATCACTAAAATCATGAACAGCAACCTCACAGCGCTTGCCAAACATTTTCACTAGCATATCAGCCGTTCGAAATGCTAAATTAAAAACGGGTTCATTCCTGTCACTCAAAATTTTCCCCTCCTGCTATTGAAAACGATTACAATTGTAGATAAAAAATATAATCAGATAAGTCGTTTTTCAATTACATCAACAATCAAGATTGTATCATATATTCCCTAACTTTAAAATAAAATTGTAATAGTTACAAAAAAATTGTAATAACAAAAATTTTCATTATTACTTAAAAATCAATAAGGAGGGATGACAAAAAAATAGGCTCTCCAATTGGAGAGCTTGATGAAGTCATTATTCTTTATCAACAATAAAATCAGCAGGTCGTTCAAATGTAACCCGGCCAAATTTTTCTGACCTTATTTCCTTGATGACCAACTCAGAAACTTTATCATAATTTACGATACCACCTGCCATTAGGCAACCGCGCAGTACGCCAATTTTGTCAAACATTTCGACCACATCTTCAGGAAGTCTGTCAAGATTATAACGTTCTTTTAAACGCTCTGGATATTCTCGTTCTAAAAACCTTAGCGTATAGACCGTGAGATCCTGAAGATTTAATAACGTATCTTTGATTGCGCCTGTGACTGCAAGTTTTTTACCGACTTCTTGGTCTTCAAATTTTGGCCATAATATCCCAGGGGTATCAAGCAGTTCCATTTCCTTCCCCACTTTAATCCATTGCTGGGCCTTGGTTACACCGGGTGTATTTCCTGTTTTAGCGATATTCTTCTTTGCCAATCGATTGATTAACGTCGATTTACCTGCGTTAGGAATTCCGACAATCATCGCCCTGATTGCCCTTGGATTAGTTACACCTCTAGCTCTTAAACGGTCAAACTTTTCCTTTAATATTTCCTTAGAAGCGTTGGCAATGTCTCTCATACCTTCACCCGCAAAGGAATTAATCGCGAGTGCTTTTATTCCCTTTTTAGCAAAGAACTCAATCCATTCCCTAGTTGCTCCTATATCAGCCATATCAGCCTTATTTAATAAGACAAGTCTAGGCTTATGCTGAATAATTTCATCTATCATCGGATTTCTCGAGGAATAGGGAATCCTCGCATCTACCAATTCAAATATGATATCTACTAATTTTAACTTTTCCGTGACCTCTCTGCGAGCCTTAGCCATATGGCCTGGAAACCATTGGATCGTCATCGTTGGCCACCTCCTTTAAGGTCGTAAGCGCCCTGTCTATTTCACTGTTACGATATGTGCATCATTTAACGGCCAGTATACGAAACTTGTTTTCCCGATAATTTTATCAAACGAAACGGTTCCGATATGACGACTATCTTTACTGAAGCGGCGATTGTCACCCATGACAAATAATTCACCTTTTGGAACAGTTTTACGGCCAATTTTTTCTTCCAAGGTAAAAGGATCTGTTAACGGTCCATCCTCTACTTCTTTTTTATATTTATCCAAATACGGCTCTTCATACGCTTTTCCATTAACAAATAATGTATCATCTTTATACTCAATGGTGTCACCGGGAAGTCCAATTACACGCTTTATGTAATCCTTTTGCTCTGGTGCATGGAAGACAATGATATCAAATCGCTTAGGTTCACCAATATTATAACTAAACTTATTTACAATCATTCGATCCTGATCCTTTAATGTCGGCATCATCGATAATCCATCGACAACAATTGGTGCAAAAAGAAAGTATCGAATAACCGCAGCTAAAATAACGGCAATCAAAAGGGCCTTTGTCCATTCCCAAAGTTCATTTTTCTTTTTTGTCATAACAATCCCCGCCAATCTCTGCAAAAAAATGTTTTATCAAACTTATTTTACATAACTTCAACAAATTTAACACGATGGGATTCTATTTTTTAATCAAACTTTAATTATTTGTTAAAAAATCAGCAACAATTTGAAAACCCCATAATTTTATTGTTATAAGGCAGCAAAACGATTATATAAAAAAAGAGCCTGCTCCCGAGCAAGCCCTTTTTCTTTTCATATTATCGAATCTCTTTAATTCTTGCTTTTTTACCACGAAGGTTACGCAAGTAGTAAAGCTTAGCACGGCGAACTTTACCGCGACGAAGTACTTCTAGCTTCGCAATTTTTGGTGTGTGTACTGGGAAAGTACGCTCAACGCCTACTCCGTAAGAAATTTTACGAACTGTAAAAGTTTCGCTAATTCCACCACCACGACGCTTAATCACAACACCTTCAAATAACTGAATACGCTCACGAGTACCCTCGACAACTTTAACGTGTACACGTACAGTGTCACCGGGACGGAATGAAGGAAGATCAGTACGAAGTTGTTCTCTTGTGATATCTTCAATCAATTTTTGCATCGTTTTCAACTCCTTCCAACAGACGCTCATGCACATCAAACTCTTAAATACATTGCAGCGGAACATCGTTATAAGACCACAATCTGATTAGTATCAGTTCAAGTCACAAGAAGTATCATACCATAATTGCTAGGCCCGTGCAATACTACTCGTATTCTTTTTTTACTTCTTTAAGCCATTTTTCCTGTTCCTTTGTTAATTCTATTTTCTCCAATAAATCAGGGCGCCTTAATAGTGTTCTTCGTAGCGCTTCCTTATTTCGCCATTCTTCTATTAGTTTATGATTACCTGATATTAGAACTTCAGGCACCCTTAGGCCACGGAAATCCGCTGGTCTTGTATAATGAGGATGTTCAAGCAATCCCGTGCTGAAAGAGTCCTTCATATGTGATTCCTGATTTCCAAGCACTTCTGGCAGAAGTCGGACAACGCTATCGACCACAACCATCGCGCCAAGTTCACCACCAGTTAAGACATAATCACCAATCGAGATTTCATCTGTTACTACATGTTCACGAATTCGTTCGTCATACCCTTCATAATGACCACAGATAAAAATCAAATGATCTTCTTGTGCTAACTCCTCTGCTTTCCGCTGCTCATATCGTTCACCTTGCGGACAAAGAAGAATCACACGAGGCTTCTTACTTATTGCTTTTTCCTTAAGATCTGATACAGCATCAAAGATAGGCTGTGGTTTTAGTACCATTCCTGCCCCGCCACCATAAGGATAATCATCAACAGTAGAATGTTTGTTATCTGCATACTCGCGGAAGTTTACAACGTTATAGCAGACCGCCGATTTCTCAGCAGCCTTTTGCAAAATTGATTGACCAAGTACCCCGGAAAACATCTCCGGAAATAATGTGAGGATATCAATCTTCATCATGAAAGTAACCCTTCCATCGGATCAATTAGGATGACTTTTTCTTTCACATCTACTTTCTTAACCACATCATGGATATAAGGGATGAGTAAATCTTTGCCGCCTTTCCCTTTAACCACCCATACATCGTTGGCACCAGGGGATAGTATTTCAGTTACTTTTCCAAGCTCCTCGCCTTTTGTTGTGGCCACAAGGCATCCAATAATCTCATGGTAATAAAATTCATCCTCATTTAATGTACCAAGCTGTGTTTCAGGCACTTTTAGAATACCATCCCTAAACTTTTCTACTTCATTGATATTGTTATATCCTTCAAATGTAAGTAATTCAAAATTTTTATGTGTTCGATGACTTTTGACTGTTAGTTCAATCGGCGAACTAGAATTCGGCATAAACAAATATAATACATTTCCAACTTTATAACGTTTTTCAGGGAAATCAGTCTTTGATATTACACGAACTTCACCTTTTAAACCCTGAGTGTTTACAATTTTTCCGACATTAAACCATTTTTCCATCGTTTTACACCTCTAGCGTATATCTTCTATTATTCCATCTTTAATAATAATTGTAGGTTGCCCAATCTGCTCATTCCATATGTCACCTATCTTTATCTCTACAAGCGCTTGGACTTCCTTTTCCTTTAATTCACTGCCTAATGGGAGCATATGTAATTGTTCGATTTGAAACTCAAGCAGCTTTTCTTTTTCCGACCGCTTATTGATTTCTTTTTCATAATGATTCTTCAATGCGCCTGGCGAAAAGTTCTTGGTTTTATCTATACGTTTCAATTCAAATTGAAGCTGATTTTTTTCTCTTTGCAGCTGGAGTTTTTGTGCTTCATAATGATTAAATAATTTTTTTTTGCTATTTTCCGTTAGAATTTGTTTTACCACAACGGTCTGAATAATTTGCACAGAAATGCCTCCCATTTGCCTCACATCGTATGAAAAAAAGGGAGGAATAAATTCCTCCCTTTCCTCTAGATGCAATAAGCTATTCACTAATTTCTAGAAATATTTTCTTTTGTTGTGATGATCCTGCTGCATATACAACAGTTCTAATGGCCTTTGCAACACGCCCCTGTTTGCCTATCACTTTACCCATATCTGTTTTATTAACAGATAGCTGATAAGTGATACGGCTGTCGTCTTCCTTAACGTCCACACGAACGTCTTCCGGGAAATCAACAAGAGGTTTAACAATCGTTTCGACTAACTGCTTCATAGTCGATTCTTACTTACTTAATTTTGCATTATGGAATTTTTCCATGATGCCTTGATTTGAGAAAAGGTTACGAACTGTATCAGATGGTTTTGCACCGTCTTGTAACCATTTAAGAGCTAATTCTTCGTTGATGTCAACTTTTGCCGGTTGTGTAACTGGATTATAAGTCCCAACAACCTCAATGTAACGTCCATCACGTGGTGAACGAGAATCTGCTACTACGATACGATAGAAAGGAGTTTTGTTAGCTCCCATACGCTTTAAACGAATTTTTACTGCCATTTTAAATAAGCACCTCCGAATAGTTTCACACAAGATAGTATAATATCAATTCTTTTATAGTTTGTAAAGTGTTTTTTCTTTACATACAGTATTACCAATAATTAACTAAATAAACAGATAAAAATTTGAACTTAGATGACTGTCTAGCTCCAGCGCCCAACGGCTAGTGGCCTTCGCTCTCCGCCCTACGATAAGTCAAGCACGAATGCGCTATCGCTCTCCGTGTTTCCTTTATCTCAGTTGGAGTGCTCCAGGCCATACGCCGCTAAACGGGCGCTTCCGCTTTTCGATTTTAAAACGGCTTAAAAGGGAATTTAAACCCACCCTTTTTCTTGCCTTTTTGCTGCATGCCAGTCATTTGTTTCATCATTTTTTTCATATCTTCAAACTGCTTTAACAAGCGGTTTACTTCTGTTACAGAACGACCGCTGCCTTTCGCAATGCGATTTTTCCGTTTGGCGTTTAAGATTTCCGGATTATTCTTTTCTGCCATTGTCATTGAACGGATGATTGCCTCAACATGAGCAATTTGCTTTTCATCGATTTGAAGATTATTTAACCCTTTAATTTTGTTTGCACCAGGCATCATCTTCAATAGTTCATCAAGCGGACCTAAATTACGAACCTGGCCAAGCTGATCCAAAAAATCCTCAAGCGTAAACGAAGCTGTTCGCATTTTTTGTTCCAATTCTTTAGCCTTTTCTTCGTCAACATTTGCCTGGGCCTTCTCAATCAACGTCAGCACGTCACCCATACCAAGGATTCTAGATGCCATTCGTTCAGGGTGGAAAGGTTCCAACGCGTCTAATTTCTCGCCTAAACCGACAAATTTAATCGGGGTTTGCGTTACAGCGCGAATCGAAAGTGCCGCACCCCCCCTGGTATCGCCGTCGAGCTTGGTTAATACAACCCCAGTTAGACCGAGCTGCTCGTTAAAGCTTTGAGCCACATTGACCGCATCTTGACCCGTCATCGCATCGACGACTAAGAAGATTTCATCAGGTTTTGTTAATTCTTTAATGTCCTTTAACTCACCCATTAATGCTTCATCCACATGGAGTCGCCCTGCAGTATCAATAAGGACATAGTCATGATGTTCTTCTTTGGCTTTGGCAATTGCCTGCTTGGCAATTTCAACAGGGCTTACTTGATCACCAAGTGAGAACACAGGCATGTCTAATTGTTTACCAAGTGTTTCAAGCTGTTTGATTGCAGCAGGTCGATAAATATCGGCAGCAACAAGCAATGGCTTACGGTTATACTTTTTGCGAAGCAAATTGGCAAGCTTTCCGGAGGTTGTCGTTTTACCTGCACCCTGTAAGCCAACCATCATAATAACGGTTGGGGGGCGATTAGACACGGCGATTTTGCTTTGTTCCCCGCCCATCAATTCCGTCAATTCTTCATTAACGATTTTAATAATCTGCTGACCGGGTGTTAAGCTTTTCAGTACTTCCTGCCCAACGGCACGTTCACTGACCTTTTTCACAAAATCTTTAACAACCTTGAAGTTTACGTCTGCTTCTAGCAAAGCCAGGCGTACTTCACGCATCATTTCTTTTACATCCGCTTCTGAAACTTTCCCTTTTCCACGGATTTTTTGGATTGTATTTTGCAGTCGGTCGGCTAATCCTTCAAATGCCATTCATGCCGCCTCCTAATCTAAATTCTCCAGCTCGGCAACGGCTTCTAACATTGCCTGCTTTGAAGGGTGATCCTCATTGAGCAATTCTTTTACATTTCTTAAAAGTTTGCTGCGCTCTTGAAATTTCTGAAATAATAGCAGCTTTTCCTCGTACTCCTCGAGCATTGTCCCCGTCCGCTTAATATTATCATATACGGCTTGGCGGCTTACATCATACTCTTCAGCTATTTCACCTAAAGAGTAATCATCGAGATAATAGAGAGACATATAGCTTTGCTGCTTTGGGGTTAACAACGAATGGTAAAAATCATAAAGATAGTTCATTCGTGTCGTCTTTTCAAGCATGCAATCCCCTCCAATGCGCATGTTAAGTGAAAAGCCTTTACAAAAGTAGTTTACAGGGTCAGACATTATCTGTCAAGATACTACCTTTACATCAATTACTCTGTTTTTTCCACTTGATCTGCAAATAATCCATACACATATCTTTCCGCGTCAAATTCCTGAAGGTCATCCATTTTTTCGCCTAAACCAACAAATTTTACCGGGATTTTTAATTCATTACGGATCGCAAGAACAATTCCGCCTTTTGCCGTACCATCTAATTTTGAAAGAACAATTCCGCTGACATTTGTCACTTCTTTAAAGGTTTTTGCCTGGATAAGAGCGTTTTGCCCAGTTGTTGCGTCAAGGACTAATATTACTTCATGTGGAGCCCCAGGTATTTCTTTTTCAATGACTCGCTTGACCTTTTCAAGCTCCTTCATTAAGTTCACTTTGTTTTGTAAGCGACCAGCGGTATCACATAGCAATATATCTGCTTTTCGAGATTTTGCTGCTTGGATGGCATCGTACATAACTGCGGCAGGGTCAGAACCTTCTGCCTGCTTAATAACATCAACACCGACTCTCTCGCCCCAGACTTCCAGTTGTTCAATCGCTCCGGCACGGAAGGTATCACCTGCTGCTAGAAGTACTTTCTTTCCTTCATTCTTAAACTTGTAACTTAGCTTACCGATGGTTGTTGTTTTTCCAACCCCGTTAACTCCAACAAATAAAATGACGGTCAGGCCATTTTCTTGAATATTTAATTTTGAGGATTGTTCTTCCCCTGCATTATAGATATCTACCAACTTCTCGGAAATGACACTTTGGACTTCCTGAGGATCTTGTATGTTCCGACGTTTGACTTCCATTTTCAACTCATCGATTAGTTTCATAACTGTATCAAAGCCGATATCGGCCTGAATCATGATTTCTTCTAATTCTTCGAAGAAGTCTTCATCCACTTTGCGGTATCTTGCGACAAGGTCGTTTACTTTACCTGAGAAATTATCCCTTGTTTTCGTAAGACCTTCTTTAAACTTCTCGGTTACTGCATCCGTTGATTTGGTGATTTTTTCTTTTAATTTTTTTAAAAAACTCATATTATCACTTCCTAATATTAAGATTCAACAAGCTCTTTTGTGTCTTCTAAGCGGACGGACACTAGTTTTGAAACACCTGATTCTTGCATGGTTACTCCGTAGAGGACATCTGCTTCCTCCATGGTCCCTTTGCGGTGGGTAATCACTATAAATTGCGTCTCCTTGCTATATCGTTTTAAATATTGGCTGAAGCGCTGGACATTTGCTTCATCCAAGGCCGCTTCGACCTCATCAAGGATACAAAAGGGAACCGGGCGTACTTTTAATATGGAAAAAAGAAGGGCAATCGCTGTTAATGCTCGTTCTCCACCTGATAATAAGCCTAAATTTTGCAGCTTTTTCCCCGGTGGCTGCGCAACAATTTCAACACCTGTATTTAATAAATCACCTGGTACGGTAAGCACCAAGTCGGCTCTTCCACCGCCGAAAAGTGTTCTAAATACCGGCTCAAAATGTTCACGAATCCCATTAAAGGTCTGTTCAAAGCGTTTTTTCATTTCTTCATCCATTTCATCAATTACCTTGTATAGGGTCTCTTTTGCTTCTTGGAGATCGTTTTTTTGTTCATTAAGGAACTCGTATCGTTCGGAGACACGCTCATACTCTTCAATGGCACCTATATTGACATTCCCAAGTTCTTCAATGGACAGCCTGATTAGCTTGACCTTTTTCCGCGCTTCTTCAATGGATATCATTAATGGATATTGTTCTTTTGCACCTTCAAACGATAATAGGTATTCCTCTCTTAAGCGAGCAAAACGGTTTTCGAGATCGACATCCAAGCGGTTGATTTTCACTTCCTCGTCTTTTAAAACGACAGTCATCCCGCGGTGAAGTCTTTTTAATTCCTTGACTTCCAATTCTAAGTCTTCTAATGCCGATTTTAAGGATAGACGTTCTTCTCGTCTAACCGTAATTAACTGTAACGCGGCTTCTTTATCCTGTTGTTTTCGAATAGCAGCAGTTTCTAACTGTACCTCTCCAGACGAACTATTTGTCATTTCCGAGGTTAACAAATTTAAGTCTTCTGTAAACAGTGAAAGCTTTTGTTCACTCTCTTCAAAATCTGCTTTTAGATTTGTAAAACGTTCCTGTGTACTCATATACTGTTCATTTTTAGAAGCAAATTCTACTTTCAAATCATTTATTTCAATAGTCAGCGCTTCTTTCGAGGTTAAATCACTCGACTTACGTTCAGTAAGTTTCGCTATTTGAGCCTCCAGCTCAGCTATTAAAGTTTTATAGGACTCCATCGAAAGGGTTAATTCATTTTTTCTTTTTAATAAAGTTGTTTTCTCATCAGTAAATTGCCCTTTTTCTAAATCATAAATAGCTAAACGTTCGTTGATATTTTTTTCTTCTTGTTCTGCTTGACGAAGGTCACCCTTTAAAGAAAGTTCATTTAATCTCAATTCTTCGCCATCTTTGCGCATTTCTTCAAGTAGTTTTTCTGAGAGCTGAACGTCTTCTTTTAGTGACTTGACAAGCTTTTCTAGTTGGGTTGTTTTTTCTTCCATCACAATAAGCTTATCTTTTAATTCCTCAAGCTCAACTTTGCGCGTTAATAATGAAGAGTTTTTTTGTTTAATGGCACCACCGGTCATGGAACCGCCCGGATTGACGATATCACCATCTAACGTGACCATTCTACAGCGATATTGTAGAATTTTAGCTAATTCATTGGCGCCTTTTAAGTCACTCGTAATGACTACATTCCCCAACAGATTGCTCATTACCTCCGAATATTTTGGATCAAATTTAACAAGACTTACAGCGGTACCAACAAACGATGTATGCTTTTGAATAGAAGCTAACTGAGCTGCTGATAAGGGTCTTCCCTTAATGACACTCAATGGCAAGAAAGTAGCCCGGCCAAATGAATTCTGTTTCAAATATTGAATGGCTGTCCGCCCATTTTGCTCGTTATCCACAATGATATGCTGCAAAGCTCCTCCAAAGGCTGTTTCTAATGCCGTTTCATACTCTTTCGGGACCGTCACAAGCTCGGCAACCGCTCCTTCAATTCCCTTTAGGTTTTTCCCTCTAGCTTTAAGGATTTCTTTTACCCCTTGAAAAAAGCCTGAGTAATCCTCTTCCAGCTCTTCAAGCATTTCTTTCCTTGACTTTGCCTGTTGGAGAATTTGGTAAGCCTGGTACAGTGTCTTTTCTTGTTTTTGATAATTATTCTTGGTTGTCTCCAGCTTTCGCTGCAGTTCTCGAAAGGAACCTACCTGCTCTGCAATCTTTTCTTGTATATCTTCTAAGGCTGTTTGGATATTCGCTTTTTTATCCTTAGCAATTTCCCGTTCCTCGATAAACTTGTCATTCTCAGAATCAAGCCGTGAACTTTTTCTTTCCTGCTGTTCAAGCTGCTGTTCAATGTATTTCACTTCATTTTTTGCGGCAGCTTGGTCGTTTAGCAACTCGATATATTCACTTTTTAATTCTTCTATTTTGTCTTCAATATTTTCGGTAAATAACTGCAGCTTTGCTTGTTTTTCTTTTAATTGAGTTTGCAATTCGCTTACTTGCTTACCAAGGTCCTCGGCAGAGGCTGCAAGTATGTCCCGATTATTTTTTAACTGGTTAATTTTATCTGTTAATTCTAAGATATTCGTTTGAAGCTGCTCTTTATTTTGGGAGGCATTTTTCTTCCGTTCTTTTAAGACTTCTTTTCGGCCTTCCAGTTTTTCTAACTCCTCTGTAGCATGGAGGAGGACATTCTGAAGGTCTGTTATAGACTCATCGAACGCAGTGATTTGATCTCTTTTTTCAACTATTTTTGCTTCCTTTACTTGCAGTTCAGAAGAAAGCCGAAGCTCTTCCTCCTGATGTTCGTTAAACTGTTTGGAAAGACTTTCCCATTTTTGATGAAGATCCTCAATTTCATACACTGTTAAGGCCACTTCAAATTTTTCAAGTTCCTCTTTCTTCTCTAGAAAATCTTTGGCCATCGATGCCTGGATTTTTAATGGTTCAACTTGGCTTTCGAGCTCATGTAAAATATCATTTACACGGTTTAAATTGTCTTGAGTTTCAAACAGTTTTACCTCTGCTTTTTTCTTTCGCTGTTTATATTTTAGAACACCAGCAGCTTCATCAAAAATGGTTCTACGTTCTTCGGCTTTACTATTTAAGATTTCTTCCACTTTTCCTTGGCTAATAATTGAAAATGCTTCTCTTCCCAACCCGGAATCCATGAATAAGTCAACAATATCTTTGAGGCGGCATTGCTGCTTATTAATTAAGAAATCACTATCACCTGAACGGGATACTCTTCTTGTGACACTTACTTCATTATAATCAAGTGACAGGCCTTGCTCCTGATTATCCAAAGTTAAAGTTACTTCAGCAAAATTTAGGGGTTTACGGGAATCGCTTCCTCCAAAAATAATATCCTCCATTTTACTGCCTCTAAGCGATTTAGCCGACTGTTCACCCAGTACCCAACGAATGGCATCGGTAATATTGCTTTTTCCACTGCCATTTGGACCTACTACAGCAGTTACTCCCGGTACAAAATCAACTCCAATACGATCAGCGAAGGATTTAAAGCCAATAATGTCCAACCGTTTTAAAAACATTTCTTAATCCTCCCTATGCTTGCAAGCTGGACTACTTGCAAACATTTTGTCATTTCTAAGTTGTTTTTTCCTTTAAAATATCGAGAGCCATCTGGGCGGCATGTTGTTCGGCTTCCTTCTTTGATTTCCCGGTTCCTACACCTAATTCCTTACCGTTCAAGGAAACTTTCGAAACAAATTCTTTATTATGGGCAGGCCCTATTTCTTGAAGAACACGATATTCAATCGCGCCTGTCCCATCCCGTTGAATAAGTTCCTGTAACTGGCTTTTATAATCCATCACATGAGAAAAAGCACCAGCATTAATCTTTGGAAAAACAACTTTCTCGAGAAATTTAATGACTGTTTCAATTCCTTGGTCTAAATAAAGGGCTCCAATGAATGCTTCAAAAACATCCGCTAGAAGAGCGGGACGCTCCCGTCCACCTGTCATCTCTTCCCCTTTACCCAACAAAACTAATTTTCCAAAGTCAAGTTCATTGGCAAATGCAACAAGAGATGGCTCGCATACAATGGCAGCTCGAAGCTTCGTCAATTCTCCCTCTGACATCGTAGGATATTTTTTGTAAAGGAATTGTGAAACAGTTAACTCAAGAACGGCATCTCCTAAAAACTCAAGCCTCTCATTATCTTCAAAAGGCTTTCTGCGATGCTCATTCACATAAGATGAATGAGTAAATGCTTGTTTTAATAGTTTTTCGTTTTCCAGCGTAATACCAATCGTATTTTGAAAACCTTTAAATAGATTTTCTTTTGCGCGGTTATTCAAATCTTTTTCCTTATTGTTCTTGCGCATAAAAACTTCTCCACCTTGCATCAAATAATTTACACACCACTCAAGTATAAGTTTAAAAAAAGTATTTAGCAAAACGCAAAGAAACTTGGCATCACATTGGGAAGCCAAGTTCTATTTTACAGAATAAAGCTCCGTTTGAAAACGGAGCTTTTGTGAATAAATCTAACGATTACTTAATGCTTTGTATGTAATTAACAGCGTCACCAACTGTGCTAATTTTTTCAGCGTCATCGTCAGAAATTTCCATATCGAACTCATCTTCTAATTCCATAACTAGTTCAACTACGTCAAGGGAATCAGCACCAAGATCATCTTTGAATGATGCTTCAAGTTTAACTTGAGATTCATCCACGCCTAAGCGGTCAACGATGATTTTTGTTACACGTTCTAATACCTCTGCCATGCCTGTTCACCTCCCCTCAAGCTATTATAGAGTATTTCAACAAAATAATACACTAAGATTTTATTAAAATTAATTTTGAACCTATATTACTGTCTAGCTACATTACCATGCCGCCATTAATATGCAATGTTTGTCCAGTCATATATGCAGAATCGTCAGATGCAATGAATGCCGTGATTTTAGCGATATCTTTAGGCTCTCCTAATCTTGCTAACGGAATTTGTTTTAACATTTCTGTTTTTACTTCTTCAGTTAATTTATCAGTCATATCTGTTGTGATGAAGCCTGGAGCAATCGCATTTACGGTAATATTTCGCGATGCCAGCTCTTTAGCAGTTGTTTTTGTTAAACCAATGACTCCAGCCTTAGCTGCCACATAGTTTGCCTGTCCTGGATTCCCGCTAACACCAACAACGGATGCAATATTAATAATGCGTCCTACGCGTTGCTTCATCATTTGTCTTGTTACCGCTTTTGTACACAGGAAGACACCTTTAAGGTTGATATTAATGACGTCGTCCCATTCTTCTTCTTTCATTCTCATCAATAAATTATCTTTTGTAATTCCAGCGTTATTAACGAGAATATCAAGTTTTCCAAAATTGTCGATCGTTCCCTTAACCATTGCTGCAACTTCTTCAGAGTTTGATACATCACACTTTACAGCGAATGCCTCTCTGCCCAGAGCTTTAATTTCATCAACAACCTCATTAGCCTTTGCTTCACTTCCGGAAAAATTTACTGCAACATTTGCTCCTTGGCGTGCAAGTTCAAGGGCAATTTCTCTGCCAATCCCTCTCGATGCACCTGTTACAAGAGCTGATTTCCCTTCAAGATTCATAGTCTTTCCTCCTTTAACGCATCCATAACAGCTTGTGCACTTTCCTCGTCGGATACTGAATAGGTTGTAACTGTTTTATCAATTTTTTTAATTAAGCCTGAGAGAACTTTCCCAGAACCAATTTCTATGAATGTATCGACACCTAAATCAATCATCTTCCGAACAGAATCTTCCCATAAGACAGGGGAATAAAGTTGTTCAATTAACTTATCCTTGATCTCTGAAGCAGAACTGATTGGTTCTGCAGTGACATTGGCCACGATTGGGACGCTGGCATCTTTCATCTCAATTTCGTCTAATACTTCTCGCAATTGTACCGCGGCTGGCTTCATTAATGCGGAATGGAATGGACCGCTCACGTCTAATGGAAGCACTCTTTTTGCCCCTGCTTCTTTTGCTTTCACTGCTGCAAGCTCTACCCCTTTTTTAGAGCCTGAGATAACAATCTGACCTGGACAGTTTAAATTTGCTAATGATACAGGATTACCATCATCACTAATTTCTGTTGTCACCGTTGAAAGGGGTGCACGATCAAGACCTAATACCGCTGCCATCGATCCTTCCCCATTTGGAACGGCACTTTCCATAAACTCGCCCCGTTTTCTAACAGCAAAGACTCCTTCTTCGAAAGTAAAGGTGCCCGCAGCAACAAGGGCCGTATATTCGCCTAAGCTATGGCCAGCAACATAATCAGCCTTAATCCCAGATTTTTGGAAGTATTCCAATATAGCAATACTGGTTGTTAAAAGGGCTGGCTGTGTATTATAAGTAATTGTTAATTCTTCTTTTGGACCCTCAAAGATTAGTTTACTTAGTTGAGTATTAAGCGTTTCATCCGCTCTATTAAAATAATCCATTACCTCCGGATGGTTGTCTGCTAACTCTTTACCCATACCGACTGTTTGTGACCCTTGCCCAGGAAACACAAATGCTATTTTCTTCATTACATTACTCCTTTACCTTTCAACTTTTGTGGTACCCGCTTCTTCTGTTGAAACTTTTATTAATCCAACAACATCATTGCTTACCATTTCCCTTGTTTGCCGGATTGCGCTAAAAATAGCTTGCCCATTCGAAGAGCCATGAGCCTTAATAACAGGTGCATTTAAACCAAACAGTGCAGCACCGCCATATTCGGAATAATCCATTGTATTCTTTAAGGTTTTTAGATTTGGTTTTAAGACAGCGGCAGCTAATTTACTTGTAAAACTGCTCATTAACGCCTTTTTTAACATTTTAAACATAGATAGTGCCGTTCCTTCAATTGTTTTTAGGACCATGTTTCCCGTAAATCCATCGGTAACAACCACATCAGCAACACCATCTAGCAAATCTCTTGCTTCAACATTCCCTACAAAGTTAATATCGGCATTTTTTAACATTTCAAAGGCATGCTTGGTCAGTTCATTCCCTTTCTTTTCCTCGGTCCCAATGTTTAACAGACCGACTCTTGGCTTCGTAATGCCTCTTACTTTTTCACTATAAATAGATCCCATCAATCCGTATTGGAGCAGATGCTCCGGCTTGGCATCTGCATTTGCCCCAACATCTAGTAACAGAAAGCCTTCACCGCCAATGGTCGGAAGTGTTGGCGCTAAGGCTGGACGGTGAATCCCATTTATTCTGCCAACCACAAATAAACCCGCGGCTACTAAGGCACCTGTATTTCCCGCAGAGATACAAGCATCCGCCAATCCATCTGCTACTTGCTGTGCGGCCAACACCATAGAGGCATTTTTTTTACGGCGCACCGCTTTTACAGGTTCGTCCGTTCCAAGGATAACTTCGGTGGTATGGATAACTGAAATCCGTTCATGATTTGTTAATGTTTCTTTAATTTTATTTTCATCCCCAACAAGGGTAATATGTATATCTGAAAATGCTTGTACAGCTTTAAGTGCCCCTAAAACGATTTCTTTTGGAGCATTGTCACCGCCCATTGCATCAATTGCTAGTTTCATTTTTCTCATCCTTTACCGATTTTTCGAACGGTACATTTCAAATTCTCCGGTAAAAACAAGTTCATTATTCACAAAACTTGTGACTTCGACACTTGTTCTGCCTAAGTTCCCATCAATTTTTATTACTTTTGCTTTGGCAATCACACGCTCGTTCAATTTCACCAAACGTTTGAATTGAATATTCGCTTTTGCTGTTAACGCTAATTCATCGTTAATAACGGCTACAGCAAGGGAATTAGCCTGGGCGAATACATGATGGCCACGAGCAATGTTATTTCGTTTAAAGACATGTTCTTTTTTCACATCAAAAATCGAAATGGCATTCTGATCCAGTTCTATATGAATAATTTCACCGATGACTTCTTCTAGCGGTAAGGAGCGGACTTCATCTTCAAACCGTTTCTCTGCAACGGTCTTAATCCGTTCCCGAAGTTCAGGAATGGATAATTCTAAACGGTCTAGACGAATTGTTTGTACGCTCACTTCAAATTTTTCTGCTAAATCCTCATCAGTTATAAATGGATTATCATTAATTGTAGTGGTCAATAATTGTTGCCGTTCTTTTTTACTTTTTCTCATAAATTTTTCACACCGTCCGAGATCTTATGACTAGGTACTAATAGTAGTATAAAATTAGAAAAAGCAGATTGCAAGAATTTGTTTTCTATTCATAGCATCTACTTTTTCTATGTAGAAATTCTTAAAAAGGTAAATGAACTGATTTAATCTAGCTTTTCCCCTTCTAAAACCCCTGATTCCCCAAGCGCTTCTCTTAAAAATAGATACTCCGGGGCTGTCCAAAATGTTTTTGACTGGATGAGTATCATTGCATCATTTCTGGCTGTTTCTAGCGCACGATAATCATGGACCATATCTGCAACCTTAAATTCAGGAACACCGCTTTGCTTTCTGCCAAAAAAGTCGCCTGGTCCTCTAAGTTCTAAATCCTTCTCACTTAGAACAAATCCATCATTTGTTTCCGTCATGATCCGCATTCTTTCTTGACCCACTTCTGATTTAGGACTAGCAAGTAAAATGCAGTAGGATTGATCGCTGCCCCGTCCAACACGTCCACGCAGCTGGTGGAGCTGCGAAAGGCCGAATCTTTCTGCATCATAAATAACCATCATCGTCGCATTTGGAACATTTACCCCTACCTCAACTACTGTGGTTGAGACAAGCACCTGTACTTCGTTGGCACTAAACGCCTTCATTACTGAATCTTTTTCTTCCGAGCTTAAGCGACCGTGCATAAGCCCCGCCTTATAGCGATTTTGAAAGTAGTGACTTAGAGTAGTGAACACATCAATCGCGTTTTGGACATCGAGCTTTTCTGATTCTTCGATCAGCGGACAAATCACATAGGCCTGATGCCCTTTTTGTAATTCCTTTTCTACAAAAGCTAGGACGCGTTCGAGCATTTCCGGTTTTGCCCAGTATGTTTCAATTGATTTTCGCCCTGCAGGCATCTCATCAATTATGGAAACATCCATTTCACCAAATACCGTGATTGCAAGTGTTCGCGGAATCGGTGTCGCAGTCATAAAAAGAACGTCAGGATTCTCACCTTTTTCCCTCAGCACTCTTCGCTGTTCCACCCCAAAGCGATGCTGTTCATCGGTAATTACAAAGCCCAATTTTTTGAAGGTGACCTCATCCTGTATAAGTGCGTGTGTACCAATTAAAATATCAACGTTACCATTCGCTAGTTCTTGAAGGATTTCTTTTCTGCGTTTGCCCTTAATAGAACTTGTTAAAAGTTCGCACCTAATATCGAATGGATCTAGCATGCTTTTTAAGCTTTGTGCATGCTGCTCCGCCAGAATTTCTGTTGGTACCATTAAAGCTCCCTGAAACCCCGCAGTCACACTGGCATATAAACCAATCGCCGCAACAACCGTTTTCCCTGAACCCACATCCCCTTGTAACAATCGATTCATCCGGAGTGGTGATTTTAATTCCGCTAACACTTCATTGACGACCCTAGTTTGAGCATTTGTTAACGGAAAAGGAAGACTTTTGATAAATCCTTCTACCTGTAACTCATTATAATTTTGGCAAATACCCGGGGAATGTTCACGTTCAAACTTCCTTAATGCCTGCATTTTTAGTTGAAACAATAGAAATTCTTCATAAACAATGCGCCTTCGTGCTTGTTTGACATCTTCTTGGCTACTTGGAAAGTGCATTGCTTTAATCGCTCTCTGTTTATCAAGCAGACGATATTTTTTTAAGAAAACAACTGGAAGTGTTTCTTCTATGAATTGTCCATATTGTTGGAAAGCATTGCTGATAAATTTGCGAATACCCTTTGTCGTTAATTTCCCTCGTAATGAGTACACCGGCTCAAAATCCTTAGTCTTTGCGTTTGTGCCTTGTTGCATTTCAGTTGCCGTGATTGTTTGCCGATGGGCATCCCATTTTCCAGTGATCGTTATCGTTTCATTGATAATAATCTTATTTTTTAAATAGGGCTGGTTAAAAAAGACTACTTTAATTAAATGAGAGCCAACGAAAAGTCGGATCATTAGTTTGGATTTCTTCCTTCCAAAATAGCTAAGAGAAGGTTCACTATGAACCTTCCCTTCTACTGTTACTTTCTCATCATGCTGCACCTCTGTTATATCACGAAGGCGATAATCTTCATAACGATAAGGAAAATACTCCAATAAATCTTCTATCGTAAAGATTTTCATTTCTGAAAAAATCTCAGCAGTTTCTTCACCAATTCCCCGAATGACGGTTATTGATTGTTTAAGATGTGGATTCACTATTACTTCGCGGTATACCGAAGATCTTTGCTTCTAGTTTTCGACCTGTCGGTGTTGCCGCCAACCCTCCCTGCCCAGTTTCTCTTAGTGTTGTTGGCATTGATTGACCAATTTTGTACATGGCATCTATCACTTCATCACAAGGAATCCGGCTCGTAATCCCTGCTAATGCCATATCGGCTGCAACCATTGCATTTGCTGCCCCCATTGCATTTCGCTTCACACATGGAACCTCAACAAGGCCTGCAACCGGGTCACAAACTAAACCCAACATGTTTTTTAACGTAATTGCCATTGCCTCGGCACATTGCTCGGGAGTTCCGCCCGCCATTTCTACAATCGCTGCTGCTGCCATACCCGAAGCAGAACCAACTTCTGCCTGACAGCCGCCGGCCGCTCCGGAAATCGAAGCGTTATTGGCGACCACAAATCCGAATGCCCCTGCCGTAAACAGAAAGGAAACCATTTGTTCCCTGGTCGGCTTTAACTTTTTTTCGACTGCGAACAAGGTGCCAGGCACCACACCTGCAGAGCCCGCTGTCGGTGTCGCACAAATGGTCCCCATGGCCGCATTCACTTCATTTGTTGCGACCGCTTTACTTACAGCATCAAGGATGGTTTCACCTGTTAAAAAGTTTCCCTTTTCAATATATTTTTGCAAAAGAACTGCATCACCACCGGTTAACCCTGAATGTGAGTGTACTCCTTTAATTCCTCGTTCCACTGCATCCTTCATAACCTTAAGATTCCGTTCCATAAAAGCAATAACATCTTCTCGAGAACGCCCGGTAACTTCTACCTCTTGCTCGATCATAACTTCCGAAATTTTTTTATTTTGACTTTTAGCAAGTGCAACTAATTCTGCAACGTTACGAAACATTAACCATCCCCCCTGGTTATTTAATCGACGATTTTCGTTACTTTTAAAATATTTGGAAGCTGTTCAAGCTCAGCGAGGATTTTGTCGTCAATGTTTTGGTCTACTTCTATAGTCATAAGGGCAAGCTTTCCTTTTTCCTTTCGAGAAACCTCCATATGACCAATATTAAGTTTGTATTGTGCAAGAATGTTGGCAACACCGGCAATCGCTCCAAAACGGTCATTATGAACAACAAGAAGGGCTGGGTGATTTCCTGATAGCTTTAACTCAAAACCATTTAGCTCAGTAATCTCAATTTTCCCGCCGCCAATCGAAATCCCGACTAATTCCAGTTCACCGTCATGGTCTCCAATAATAACTCTTGCCGTGTTAGGGTGATCAGTAATTGCATCCTCTTCAATAAACCGAAGCTTCATTCCCTTTTCCCTAGCCATATCAATTGCCCTAATAATTCGGACGTCATCTGTATCAAAATCTAATAAACCGCCAACAATTGCTACATCCGTCCCATGCCCTTTATACGTTTTAGCAAAAGAACCATACAAAGAAATATTCGCCCATTTCGGTTCCCTGCCAAAAAGGCTTCTTGCAACACGGCCTATCCTTGCTGCCCCAGCAGTGTGTGAACTAGATGGTCCAATCATAACGGGCCCAATGATATCAAAAACGCTTCTATATTTCACAAGACACTCCCCCTGCTGTGTACTATTCTATCTAATGTTAATTTATAATTACCCTATCTTCCAACTGCCTTTTTCACATAAAAAAAGAAGGGATCTCCCCTTCTATTTTAGCGGTTCATTATTCAATTGAAAAGATAAATGAATACAACGGCTGGCCGCCATTATGGATTTCAACCTCAACATCACGATAATTCTCTTCAACAAATTGGGTTAACTGGCTTACTTCTTCTTCGCTTACGTCTTCCCCATAAATAATCGTCAAAATTTCGGAATCATCATCGAGCATTTGTGAAAGTAACTCTTCAGCTACTTTTCCTTTGTTCTTGTTCTTAACAACAATTTTTCCTTCAGCAATACCCATGAAATCATCTTTCTCGATGTCTAATCCATCAATTTGGGTATCTCGTACAGCAAAAGTAATTTGGCCCGTTTTAACATGTTCTAAGGCATCATTCATTGACACTTTATTGGCTTGAAGCTCTGCTGACGGATTAAATGCTAAAAGAGCTGAAAGTCCTTGCGGGACAGTTTTGGATGGTATGACATAAATATCTTCTTCTGAAACATCGGCCGCCTGCTGGGCTGCCATGATAATGTTTTTATTATTAGGTAATATAAATACCTTTTTAGCGTTAACTTCTTTAACAGCCTTGACGATATCCTCTGTACTCGGATTCATCGTTTGCCCGCCTTCTATGACGGCATGGGCCCCAATACTTCTAAATAGATCTGCAATGCCTGATCCCATCGATACCGCAACAATTCCGTATTCTTGCAGCTCTTTAGGTGACCCCTGCTTTTCAGTAACGGGCGCAACATGTGTTTCGCCGACAATATTGGTATGCTGTTGACGCATGTTTTCAATCTTCATATTGATTAAATTTCCGTACCTTTGCCCGTAGCTTAGTACGTCGCCCGGCTGCTCGGAATGGATATGGACTTTCACAACATCTTCATCGGCAATGACTAATAAAGAATCTCCTAATTTGCTGAGGTCATTGCGGAAAACGACTTCACTGAAAGGATGCTTGGCTGTCTTTTCCTGTTCAAAACGAACCATAAATTCAGTACAGTATCCAAATTCAATATCTGCCGTGTTTATATGTCCTTGGACACTCTTGTGATGTTCCGTATTTACCAATTCATCCATAGAAAGTGATGCAGAAGGCGTATCGGGCAGCATTTCGCCTTTTAGGACTGCTAGAAATCCTTCGTAAACAAATACTAGCCCTTGTCCGCCGCTGTCAACCACACCGACTTCTTTTAAGACTGGAAGCAGGTCAGGAGTGCGTTTTAGTGATGCCTTTGCTTCTTTTAATACTTCTTCCATGATGACAATAATATCGTTTGAATTCTGGGCAGCTTGAACACCCTTCTTAGCTGAATCCTTAGCGACGGTTAAAATGGTTCCTTCAACAGGCTTCATGACTGCTTTATAGGCAGTCTCTACTCCTGACTCGAGGGCATGTGCAAAATCATTCCCTGAAATTTGCGCTTTCATTTCTACTGCCTTCGAAAAACCGCGGAATAATTGGGAAAGGATGACACCTGAATTACCGCGAGCTCCCATTAGCAAGCCTTTAGATAGAGCTATTCCAACTTTACCAATATGTTCTTGAACATTATTTTTTACTTCTTTCGCCCCTGAGGTCATTGATAAATTCATGTTAGTTCCAGTATCACCATCGGGCACGGGAAAAACGTTTAGAGCATCCACCATCTTTGCATTTGCAGCCAAATGATTTGCTCCTTGAATCACCATCTCGGCAAAACGTTTTCCATCTAAAGCTGTTATTGACACAAACTTTCCTCCTCACTTGAGGTTCGGCTCGCGAACTTAAGGGTTCGTCACTCGAACTCCCTGAACGTAAATATTTACCGATTCAACGGCAAGTCCAACAGTCTTATCGAGGGTGTATTTAACCTTTGATTGCACGTTGTGGGCAATTTCGGAAATTTTCGTTCCATAGCTAACAATAATGTACATATCAATATGTAATTCCTCATTTTCTTGGCGGACAATCACGCCCCGAGTAAAATTTTCTCTTCGTAATATTTCCGTAATTCCGTCTTTAATTTGATTCTTTGAGGCCATACCGACGATGCCGTAGCATTCGATTGCTGCTCCTCCGGCGATGGTTGCGATTACTTCATTTGAAATATCAATTTGTCCGAACTTTGTTTTTAATTCAATGGACATGAATCGTTCCCCCTCCTGAAAAAATTGCTCCTTGACTACAGTCATTTTACTATAGTCAATGCAATATTGAAAGTTATTCCTGCCTGTTTACTATAAGAGCATTTTATTAATAGTTATGTCAAGGTATTTTTCTTGAAAGGTAACTATTGCAATCAAATACGTTGTATGATAAATTATTAAGGTATCTCAAGACTAGAAAATTTGTTCAGCCAATTTTCTTTTTTCTGATGAGGATCTTAAAGATAGCTGTATAAAGCTTTTGGTAGTTAAGGAGGGAAATCATTATGCCACGTCAATGTGTTGTAACTGGAAAGAAAACAACAACTGGTAACGCACGTTCTCACGCTATGAACGCAAACAAGCGTACATGGGGTGCTAACCTACAAAAAGTACGTATTCTTGTTGATGGAAAGCCTAAACGTGTTTGGGTTTCTGCAAGAGCGTTGAAATCAGGTAAAGTAGAACGCGTTTAATATGGAATGGGCATCCGAATCGGATGTCTTTTCTTTTTGTCCAAAAAAATAAAAATTTAACATAACAGCACTACTCTTTATTATTCCCAATTAACCAAAATAAAAAGCACCCAAATTAATCGGGTGCCATTCGTTAAAGAAAAGGTTATCAACACTAATACCTATGCTATTCGTTCTTTTTAAACGCCCCAATCATCGCACGGACAAGTCCGCCTAAAAATTTCGGCAATTTAATTGTATAGAATTTCATACTGTCCCTCCTCATAAATCTCCCCAGCTTATTTCAACTCAACTTTTTTCGAACGCCCTACCATTTTATTCAAACGAACGAAATCAGTACCTAATTGTATTGCCTATTAATCAAGACTTCTTATCACTATTAATATGCCTTCAGAAAATGAAAAAGTACCATAATCACTATTAAGTTCATTACTTATACATAGTGTGGACCCGATTGAAATATGACGATTTTCCAAAGGAAATTTAAAGCCTTCAAGGGTGAGATTCTGTACATTAAGTGTTAAAGGAACGAAGGAAATATATTTTTTTGTGTTTATTTTTTCAATGGTATAACGACCAGGTCCTTTAATAAAAATGAGATTATATTTATCAATTAAGCTGATATTCGCTGATTTTTTAGTTTTAAGCGGATTTACTAATAAGTGGACATTGGCAAATAAATGATCGAGCCTGCCCCCGGTTGCACCAAATAACCGGATCATACTTGGATTCTGATCAAGTGCCCAATTGAGGGCTAACTCCATATCTGTTTCATCTTTTTCAGGCTTATACTTCTTCAATTCGGTTACGCGTTCTTCAATAAACATTAATTCTTCCGCTGATACAGAATCAAAATCCCCAAAAGCAATCTTTGGAGTAATATTTCTTTTTAACAACTGATATACACCCCGGTCAACTCCAACCCAAATCGCGTCTTTCTCTAAGTACTCGCTTAAATCAGGCAAAAGGCTTTCAGGGCCGCCGGCTAGAATATTAATAATCATAAAAAAATCTCCTTTTCCATATGCAAAAAGCCAGCACGAAAGCTGGCTTTTATCATTAACCTCTTATCAGCGAAATTGCCTCCGCATAATCTTCTTGATTATATATAGCTGAACCCGCGACTAACACAGTAGCGCCTGCTTCCACACACAGTTTTGCCGTTTCTGAATTGACACCGCCATCAATTTCAATCTCAATGTCTAAGCCTTTTTGCTCAGCCATTTCTTTAACTTTCTTTATTTTCGGAAGGACCTCTGGAATGAATTTCTGCCCGCCGAAGCCTGGATTGACAGACATTAATAATACCATATCAATATCTCCAATGATGTGTTGAATACTCTCGACAGGAGTAGCAGGATTTAAAACCACTCCCGCTTTGATACCAAAGGATTTAATATTTTGGATTGTGCGGTGAAGATGACGACATGCTTCCACATGAACTGTAATATAATCGGCTCCAGCTTTAGCGAATGCCTCAATATATTGATCCGGATTTTCAATCATTAGGTGGACATCAAGTGGCAGCTTCGTGATTGGTCGAATGGCCTCAACAATGAGTGGACCAATCGTGATATTTGGCACAAAGTGACCATCCATGACATCGACATGAATATAGTCTGCTCCATTTTTTTCAACAGCAATAATTTCTTCACCCAATTTCGAAAAATCGGCAGAGAGAATCGAAGGTGCTATTTTTACCATGCTTAATACCTCGGCTTTCTATCTTTTATCTCCTGGAGGAAATTCAAATAATGTTCATAACGATACGCTGGAATTTGACCAGATTCAACTTCCTTTTTGACACCACATTTTGGTTCAGTTCCGTGCAAACAGGCTCTGAATTTACAATTCTCACTAGCTCTTTGTATTTCAGGGAAACAAGAGGTCAAATCTTCTGCTTCAATATTCGTAAATTCCAATGAGCTAAACCCTGGTGTATCTGCGATTAGGCCATTTCCAATCTGAATTAACTCCACATGTCTTGTTGTATGCTTTCCTCTGCCTAGATGCGAGGAAATATCATTTGTTTTTAATTCAAGATCGGGTCTTAGGACATTTAGCAAAGAAGATTTCCCGACTCCTGATTGGCCTGCAAAAACGGATATTTTATTATTGACGTGCGGACTTAAAAGTTCGACGCCTGCTTCTGTTTCGGAAGAAGTTAAGATTACTTTATAACCTGCAGTAGTATATTGCTCTGCATAAATCTTTATCTTCTTTTGTTGCTCATCGTTGGTTAGATCCATTTTGGTAATACATATAAGCGGTTCAATCCGATTAAACTCAACTAGAACAAGGAAACGATCTAAAAGAACTGTACTGAAGTCTGGCTCAACAGCCGAGAACACAAGGATCGCTTGATCTACATTCGCGATTGGTGGACGAATCAATTCGTTCTTTCGTGTCTTAACTTCCATAATATACCCTTCCAAGTCATTTTCAGCTTGAAAAACAACCTCGTCACCGACAAGAGGGGTAATTTTATTTTTTCTAAATACCCCTCTCCCACGGCATTGAATCATTTTATTGTCATCCAATACATAATAAAAACCGCTTAATGCTTTAACAATTTTCCCTTCAGGCATAGTCACACTCCTTGTCTTTCAATAAGAAAACGTCAACTTATCATTCATATTTTGCCGGAAAGCTGATTTTTATAAAAAGCAGAGGAATATTGTTTATTCTGATTCCGGATAGTTAATTACGTCCTCTGCTATTACTTTCTTGTCGCGAATAATCTTGTAACCGGCTTTACCACCAAAAGGAATCGTAAGTTCAATTTGTTTTTTTGTTGTTTCTGTAATAAAAAAGGTTTCAGCAGGTTCCGTCATACTGTGATTCATATCTTCGATGTAGATAAGAACTTCTTGTTTTTCCACAGGTTCACCAGGCACTGGCACAGGGACAGTTGGTTCGTAATCAATTGTTATATCTTTTATTACCGTTTTGGGCGGTTTTTCTTCTTTTCCTTTTGAAATAATAACTGAAACCTTATCGCCTTTTTTCAGTTCTGTTCCAGACGATGGTGTTTGTGAAATCACCATACCGGCAGGAATTTTTTCATCATATTTTTCTTCTGAGACGTTTAATGACAACCCTACTAATGAGGCATAATCCTCGGCCCCTTTTAAATTGTACTCGGTTAGGTCCCTAAGGGAAATTATTTCAGGTCCTTTACTGACTTCAAATTCTAATTCAGTATCTTCAGGAATAATTTTATCGCCACCTGAAGGGTTTTGGCTAATAATAGTCCCTGGTTCACTATCATCGTATTTCTCAGTTTTTAATATATCTTTAAAGTTCCTATCTTCTAATAAATGGAAAATATCATCATAAAGCCTGCCTACATAATTAGATAGCACAATTTTTTCTTTTCCGGTACTAATATATAAATTAACTTTTGCGTTCTCCTTGACTGTATTGCCAAATTCGGGGTCGGTCTTGACAACCTTTCCTTCAGCCAACAAATCATCAGGAATTTCAACCTGTTTGTCAACCACTAATCCGCTGAGTTGAAGCTCAGAAATCGCATCATCAGCATCCATCCCACTTACATCAGGAATTTTGACGTCCTTAGCAGACAATAAACCAGGTAAAAAAGTAACAGCTAATATTCCAAGAATGGAAAGAATAAGGAAAGTTGATATTAACACTATCGGCCATTTTTTTCGCTTTTTCTTACTACTTTGCTCCTTTTTTTGTGCATCCTTTTTAACAGGAGATATTTTTTCATTACTATGCACTAATGTTTCATCCAGGTTTTTATGAGGACGGTCATCAGTTATAATTGGAATGGCTTTGGTTGCCTCATCATCAATTGGAATAATAAACTTTGGTTCATTCATTCTTTCAGGATTTAGTGCCGACCTTAAATCCTCCTCCATCTCATCGACACTGTTATAACGATGGAATGGGTCCTTTGCCGTTGCTTTAAGGACAATATTTTCTACACTTTGCGGGATATTTGAATTCCACCTTCTAACAGAGGGTGTTTCAGACTGGAGATGCTTTAATGCAATCGATACTGCCGATTCCCCCGAGAAGGGAAGCCTGCCCGTTAATATTTCGAACATGACAATTCCAAGTGAATAAATATCCGATTTCCGATTAGCCATTCCGCCACGAGCTTGTTCCGGCGATAAATAGTGGACAGAACCTAAAACAGAATTGGTTTGGGTAATGCTTGTCGCGCTTAATGCCATGGCTATTCCAAAATCAGTGATTTTCACATTGCCATTCCGGTCAATTAGTATGTTATGCGGCTTGATATCACGGTGAATAATATGATTTTGATGGGCATGGGAAATTGCAGACGTTATTTGCATCATTATATCTAATGCTTTTTCGACTCGGAGTGACGAATGCTGATTTATGTATTGCTTTAATGTTTGCCCATTCACGTATTCCATGACAATATAGTATAAGGAATCCTCTTCACCAACATCAAAAATACTAACGATATTTGGATGGGTTAAACTTGTTGCTGATTGTGCTTCTCTATGAAAGCGTCGAATAAACTCCTCATCATTGACAAAATCAAGTCGGAGCATTTTTACGGCTACTTCTCTGTCTAAAATCATATCATGTGCTAAATAGACATTGGCCATTCCGCCTCCGCCAATCATTTCAAGAATTTTATAGCGGCCGCTTATTCTTTTTCCAATAATCACTGCTCATCACCCAATTCAATATCATTAGCATACTCTAATATGATTAGGGTAATATTGTCTTCTCCGCCATTCTCATTTGCGATGTCAATCAGTGTGGAAGCTTTTTGTTCAAGCGAATCTTCATTTTGAAGTATATTAACTATTTCTTTTTCATTGACTTTATTTGACAACCCATCAGAACATAACAGGAGAAAATCTCCTTCTTCGAACATAATTGTTTTAATATCAATTTTTACATCTTGTTCCGTTCCTAACGCTCTTAATATCCAATTTTTCCTCGGATGATGTTCGGCATCTTCTTTGCTGATTTGTCCGGTTCGAACTAATTCATTAACAAGTGTATGATCCTCAGTTAGCTGCTTGAAGCCTGAATCATTTAAGATAAACACACGACTATCCCCTACATGTGCAATCGTTGTAAAGTTATCTGCAGCAATCACAGCTTCAATGGTAGTCCCCATACCTTCACATTCCACGTGACTTCTTGAATGGTCAAACAATAATTGATTAACCTGAAGAACATGGGTTTTCAGCCATGCTTCTGCTTGGTCAGCTGTTTGAATTCCTTCGGATTGCTCCCACATTTCTTGAAGATGCGATACTGTCATTTTACTTGCAACATCACCGGCAAGGTGTCCGCCCATACCATCTGCTACGATGGCAAGGCGGTGTCCGTCCCGATTAACAAAAGTACCACCACTATCCTCATTGTTCTGCCGAACTCTACCCTGGTCCGTTTTAAATACAGCCTTCACTTTTGTCACCTCGTCTCCTCTTTCCGCTCCTTTGCACGAAGTTGCCCGCATGCTGCAGCGATATCTGACCCTTGCTCCCTGCGAATGGTTACGTTAATTCCTCGGTTTTTTAATGTTTTTTCAAAAGCAAAAATTTTGTCTCTTGGTGTCCGAACATAATCTCTTTCAGGAACATAGTTTACAGGAATTAAATTCACATGGCATTTTAAACCTTTTAATAAAACAGCTAACTCCTCCGCATGTTCGACTGAATCGTTTACACCGCCAAAAAGACCATATTCAAAGCTTATTCTACGTCCTGTCTTATCGATATAATACCTTACTGCTTCCATTAAGTCATCAAGTTTATATGCCTTGTTAATAGGCATTAACCTTGAGCGCAATTCCGTATTAGGAGCGTGCAAAGAAATAGCAAAATTAATTTGTGTATTTTCATCTGCAAATTGATAAATTTTTGGAACAATGCCGCTTGTTGATACGGTTATATGGCGTGCTCCGATATTAAGAGCCTTTTCATGATTAATTATTTTTAAAAATGAAAGCATGTTATCGTAGTTATCAAATGGTTCACCGATACCCATGATGACAACGGAATTTACACGCTCATCTGTTTCGTCAAGTGTTTGTTGTACTTTTACAACTTGAGCGACGATCTCGCCTGCTTCTAAATGTCTTTTTAATCCGCCTAATGTGGAGGCACAAAAGGTGCAGCCAATTCGGCAGCCAACCTGTGTTGTAACACAAACGGAGTTTCCATAATCATGGCGCATTAGCACCGTTTCGATAGAATATCCATCATGAAGTTCAAACAGAAATTTGATTGTTCCATCAGTTGATGTTTGTTGAATCGCCGTTTTTAATGTTGTAAGGTCAAAATGACTTGCAAGCTTATCACGTAAACCTTTCCCGACATTACTCATATCCTCAAATGAAGTAATTCGTTTTTTATAAAGCCATTCAAAGATTTGTTCGGCACGGAATGGCTTTTCACCATTCTCTGAAAGCCAATTCCTTAATTCGTTAAGCTGCAATGAATAAATTGATTTCTTCTTTATTTCCTTAGCTGTATTTGTCTCAGTTGTATTTAATTGTTCCAACTGTTACACCTTCTTCCTTAAAACTGCAATATAAAATCCATCTGACCCAATATCTTGAGGGAATATTTGTAAATCAAAGCCTGTGATTAGTGGCTGGATAGCTTCAGGCATCCTGCTTTTGAAGGATGCATCTCCTTCAAATTGCGGGTTATTCTGTAGGAATGTCTTAACCGTATATTCATTTTCTTCTTTATCTACTGTACATGTACTATAGACAAGAATGCCGCCCTTTTTCAATAAGGGGGTTACGGACGTTAATAAGTCTTGCTGAATCGTACTTAATCGCTGAATATCCATCTCGGTTTTAGTATACTTCATATCTGGCTTTCTCCTCATGACCCCGAGACCGGAACAAGGAGCATCAAGAAGAATCCGATCAAATGATTCAGTTTGGAACTTTTCTTGTATTTTTCTTGAATCAGATACACTTGTTTTAATATTTTCTAACCCTAAACGTTTTGCATTATCATTAATTAATCTTACTTTGTGCTGATGAAGATCGACCGAGATAACTTCACCCGTATTGTTCATTTTCTCAGCAATATGTGTACTTTTACCACCCGGTGCCGCGCAGGCATCGAGGATAAATTCGTTTGGCTCCGCCCCTAATGCATAGGCTACAAGCATTGAACTTTCATCTTGAATCGTAAACATTCCATACTTAAATGAGATTGTAGATGCTAGATTTCCCTTTATCGATCTAATTGCCTCAGGAATAATAGGGCTTTTTTCGATTTGAAAACCATCCTCTTCTAAAATTGCAACACATTCATCTCTTGAAACTTTTGTAAGATTAACTCTGGCTGTTTGCAATGGCGCTGTTAGGTTGATCTCACACATTTCTTTCGTTTTTTGATAACCAAATTGGTTCACCCATCTAGTAATCAGCCATTCAGGGTGACTCGTTTCAAGTGATAGTCTTTTGTTTGGGTCCGTGACATCTTCCATGGACGGGAGTCCTTCCCTTTGAATGCTCCGCAACACTCCGTTTACTAAACTTGCTATCCCTTTATGACCACGACTTTTAGCAATTTCCACTGCTTCATAGATAGCAGCTCTGTCCGGTATACGATCGAGATAAACCATTTGATAGAGCGTAAGTCTAAGTAAATGATGAACCCAACTGGCTAACTTCTTATTATCTTTGACGAACGGCTCTAAATAATAGTCGAGCGCCATTCTTCTTTGTAAAGTTCCATACGTCAATTCAGTAAGAAGTCCGACGTCCTTAGCAGACAAATCGTGTTTTTCAATTGTAGAATTAAGCAGTAAATTACTGTAGGATTGGTTTTTTTCAATCGCAACTAAGATATCCATTGCGATTGCTCGTACATTCTTTATTGTTGAAGTCATCTTATTCTCCCAGCTTGGTGCCAATTGAAATTTTTGAACCTCTTAAAAATTGTTCACTCATCATTTTTGTTTTTCCGGAAGGCTGAAGCTCAGTGATTTTGATAGCCGTTTCATTACCGGTACTTACTGAAAACCCATCAGGTTCTATCGTAAGAATTGTTCCAGGTGCAACGCTCTTCTGTCCTGTTAACTTTTCTGCCCGCCATATCTTTATGACCTGACCATTCAAGGTGGTAAAGGCAACTGGCCATGGATTTAGGCCGCGGATATGATTATAGATTTCTTCACCTGTTCTAGTCCAAATAATTTTTTCTTGTTCGCGCTTAATATTGGCTGCAAACGTGGCTTCTTCATTATTTTGAGGCTTGGGGGTCAGACGGCCATCCAATAAAAGCGGCAAGGTTTCAGATAACAATTTAGCTCCGGCTGTGCTCAATTTGATATGCAGTGTTCCCACATTGTCCTCTTCTGCAATCGGGACTTCAATTCTTGTTAAAATATCACCTGCATCTAATTTTTCCACCATATACATGATGGTGACACCAGTTTTCTGTTTTCCTTGCATAATAGCATAATGGATAGGAGCACCGCCGCGTAGTTCCGGAAGCAGGGAGGCATGAACATTTATACATCTGTACTTAGGAGCTTCTAGCAGCTGTTTAGGTAAGATTTGGCCAAACGCAGCCGTAACAATTAAATCCGGATTCAATGAAAGGATTTTATCAAGTTCTTCTGCTTGACGAATTTTTTCTGGTTGAAAGACGGGAATATCGTGCTTCAACGCCTCAACCTTAACAGGGGGAGGCGTTAGAATCCTTTTTCTTCCCACCGGTCGATCTGGTTGGGTAACTACACCAATGACTTCATATCCATCCTTAATCAATTGTTGTAAAATCGGGACAGAAAAATCCGGAGTACCCATAAAAACTATTTTGGTCATTCAGTTTCTACTCCTTTTAACTCATCTTCCTCTAGATATCTCGTTACTTTGGTTGTAAATAAAATCCCATCAAGATGATCGATTTCATGTTGAATCGCCCTTGCCAGGAACTCCTCTGCCTCTAACGTGTATTTTCTGCCTTTTCGGTCAAAGGCATTAATTTTAACAAAATTCGGCCGTGTCACTTCTCCGAACAATCCAGGGAAACTTAAACAACCTTCAGGTCCAGATTGTTCACCCGAGGTCTCTATAATCACAGGGTTAATCATTTCAATTGTCCCTAATTCATCATCAATATCAACAATTGCGATACGTGCGTCCAATCCAATTTGCGGAGCAGCTAGTCCCACCCCGTCATATTCAATCATCGTGTCATACATATCATCAAGTATTTTTGCAAGCTTTCTATCAAACTTAATCACTGGTTTACAAGTCTGCTCAAGTATCTCAGCAGGGTAATTTACTACTTTTAATATAGGCAAATTCTTTCCCCCATTAATGCCAATCTTATCAAGGCTTTATAAATTTATTAATTGCTTACATTTTCACCAAAAAAGCGAAATAATAACCTTTTATAGCATGATTATCTAAGGCTTGCCTTACATTAAAATAAATGGGTTAACATCTATTGAAACCAGTAAGCCGCTTTTGGTATCTTTTTGATATTGGTCCAAGATCGTTTTTAACATTTTTGTCATGTTCGGTTCCCGCTTGTATTTTATCAGACATTGATAGCGATATCTATTATTAATCCTAGGTATTGGCGAGGCTGCAGGTCCTAAAACGACAGCATCCTTTGATACCTGCGAACGTACATAATTAACAATTTTCTCTGTCGCCGCTACAACTGTCATCAACTGTTCATGGCTGACTGTAATCAAGGATAGATAATAGAAGGGTGGATAATGACGGATTTTTCGAATCATCATTTCACGCTGATAAAAGAGATCATAATCTTGTGTTCCCGCAAGCTCGACACTGTAGTGTTCCGGCGAATAGGTCTGAATAATGACCTCTCCCGGCAACTGATGACGTCCCGCCCGACCGCTTACCTGAGTTAATAATTGAAACGTTTTTTCAGATGCACGGAAATCAGGTAAATGCAGCATGGTGTCAGCCGAAAGCACACCAACCAAGGTGATATTGGGAAAATCCAACCCTTTGGCAATCATTTGGGTCCCGAGGAGAATATCTGCTTTGCCATTCTGGAAATCAGTTAATAATCGTTCGTGTGATCCCTTGCGTCCGGTAGTATCGACATCCATACGAATAACTCTTGCCTCAGGGAGTATCTTACCAAGTTCGTCTTCAACCTTTTGAGTACCAGTCCCAAAATAACGAATATAATCACTGGAACACTCCGGGCATTGATGCGGAACATGACTTTCATACCCACAATAATGACATTTCATTTGTTCATTTACCCGGTGATAGGTAAGCGAAATATCACAGTTTGGGCAATTCATTACATAACCGCAATCACGGCACATGACAAACGAGGAATGTCCCCGTTTATTTAAAAATAAAACAGATTGTTGTTGTTTTTCTAATCTGTCCTTGAGCATGTCAAAAAGCTTTCGAGAAAACATGGACCGATTTCCGTCACGAAGCTCCTCGCGCATATCAATGATTTCCACTGCTGGCAAGGCCTGATTATTCATCCGGCTTGGGAGCGATAATAGATGATACACCTTCTTTTGAGCCCTGGCAAACGACTCAAGTGACGGAGTAGCACTTCCGAGCACAACCGGACAGCTATACGTTTTTGCCCTTTCTATTGCCACTTCCCTAGCATGATAACGGGGCATTTCCTCTTGTTTATAGCTGGTTTCGTGCTCCTCATCAATAATGAGAATGCCGAGGTTTTCAAATGGGGCAAAAATGGCTGATCTCGCTCCAACAGCTACTTTTACTTCTTTCCGCTGAATTTTACGCCACTCATCATATTTCTCCCCGGCAGACAAACCACTGTGCAGAACTGCTACTAAGTCCCCGAATCTCCCTTTAAATCGATTCACCATTTGAGGGGTGAGTGAAATTTCCGGTACGAGTACAATGGCTTCCTGTCCTCTTTCAATAACTTCCTGAATAGATTGGAGATAAATTTCGGTTTTGCCGCTCCCCGTTACACCATAGAGCAAGAATACTTCATGTCGATTGGTTTCAATTGCGTTTAGGATCGGTCCTATCGCTGTTTGTTGGGAATTTGTTAGTGGTAATGGCTTGGTTCGTTTAAAGGTCCTATGTTCAAAAGGATTGCGATAAACCTCCATGTCATACTCAATAAGCAGCTTTTTTTCAACAAGCGCCTTTACTGTTGCGGAGGTTGTTTTTACTTCAGCGACAAGCTGTCTTAATTCGACTGGCTCGAAATGCTCGGTAAAATAACTCAATACCTGTTTTTGCTTTTCCGCTTTTGCCGGGAATCGGTCTACTTCCACTTTTAATTCTTCCAGCGATACAAGCGGTCGAACAAACTTCCGCTGCTTCTTTCTAACCTTTTCCTTCACAATGTAATTGACTTCAAGCGTCCCTTTTGCTGCTTCCTTTAGTAATAAAGGAACCATTCCCTGTTTCAAAGCATCTTCCCAGTCAATCATAAGATTGTTCTCAAAAAGAGTTTGGAGAGGTTCTGATAAAGCAGAAGCTTCCACCCCCTGAGCAAGTTTAACTTTTTTTTCGTATTTAGCCTTTAACGCCGCAGGAAGCATAACCTGAAAGGCAAAGATTTTAAAACATAGCGTATGCTCAGTCAACCAATCACCTAGTTCAAGTAACTCCTTATTTAAGACTGGCTCGAAATCCATTGGCTCGATAATTTCTCTTAATTTTTCAAATTCAGATTGTGTTTTAAGTGAAGTGACAAATCCTTGAATTTTTCTCGGACCAAATGGAACGATTACCCTCATTCCCGGCTGAATTGTACCGCTCCACTCAGCTGGAATTAAATAATCGAACGCCCTATCGGTTTGTTTTGCCGGGATATCCACAATCACATTAGCTATTTCCATTTTCATCCATATCCTTCAAAAGGAAAGTAATTTCTCCGATAATCCTTTTTGCTACTTCACTTTTTGACATAAGCGGTAAATCCACAACAGAGCCGGACCGTTTGAAAAGAGTGACAATATTTGTATCTGTCCCAAACCCCGCTCCTTCTGCTTTCACGTTATTAGCAACAATCATATCTGCATTTTTTGCCGTTAATTTTTTCCTTGCGTACTCTTCAACATTTTCCGTTTCAGCAGCAAAGCCCACCAATACTTGGTTCTTTTTCCGTTTTCCCAACTCTAACAATATATCTTTTGTTCTTTCTAATTCAATACTCGAATCACCGGCCTGCTTCTTAACCTTATGGTCATATGTGATTTTTGGACGGTAATCGGCAACTGCAGCTGTTTTAATTACGACATCTGCAGTGTCATAGTATTTCAAGACTGCGTTGTACATTTCTTCGGCGCTCTCGACTTTCACCACGTCTAATCCCGCTGGAGCTGGCAGCTCAACTGGACCCGAAACTAATACAACATGGGCTCCTTGTTTTTTTGCCTCCTCAGCCAGTGCATACCCCATTTTCCCTGTGGAATGATTGGAAATAAAACGGACCGGATCAATCTTTTCCCGGGTAGGCCCAGCTGTTACGACTACTGTTTTACCTATTAAATTTTTGGGGGCTTGATCGGTAAAAAACTGTTGGACAAGCTCGACAATTTTTTCTGGCTCTTCTAATCGGCCCTTTCCGACATAGCCACAGGCAAGATACCCTTCACTTGGTTCAATAAATTGATATCCGAACTCAGCTAAAATAGAGAGATTTTTTTTCACAGCTGGATGGTCGTACATATGCACATTCATCGCAGGGGCAATCCAAACTGGCGATGTAGCTGCTAGCAATACCGTTGTGATCATATTATCGGCGATTCCACCAGCTATTTTCCCTATCGTATTTGCAGTAGCTGGGGCCAAAAGGATTAAGTCGGCCCAATCAGCTATATCAATGTGAGCAATTACATGCGGATTTTTTTCATCAAAGGTATCAACATATACTTCATTACGTGCTAACGCCTGAAAAGTTAATGGGGTAACAAATTTTTGTGCAGATTCACTTAAAATGACTTTTACATAGGCTCCCGCCTGTACTAGCTTACTTGTTAGTGCAGCAGCTTTATATACGGCGATTCCGCCTGTAACACATAATAATATTTTTTTATCCTGTACCATTATTGGATTCCCCCGCTTCTCGTCCATTTCACTCTTCCTTTATTATGCTAGAATGAAAACAATTTTTCATCTTTTTCCACTCGTAATTCGACAAATTCTACATAATCAGGATAACCAAAATAAAAAAGGCTGACACGTAAGGATTACCCCCTTTTGTCAGGCCTTCTCTCAGAAATTCACTGTCAATTTATCATTGATGAAAACTATTCCGCAGATCCTTCAGCTTTTTTGGAAATCCGGTAGGTTAGTTCACCGCTATATATTTCCTCAAGTGCCTTGCCAACGTGCTTATAGGAAACATACTTTGGCAATCTTTCATCCTTTATTTGGGACATAACACGTGCGCGCTTCGCAGCAACAGAAACAAGCGAGTATTTAGAATCAATTTTTTCAAGTAGCGAATCAATAGAAGGATATAACATTATAATTCAACCTCCAGCAATTTTTTATAACGGTGTTCAACACGTACCCTACGGCAATGCTCCGCGGTAACAATAGATTTTACGCGTTCACATGCGCGCTCCACTTGGTCATTTTCAACAACATAATCATATAGTTCCATCATTTCAATTTCCTCGCGTGCAGACAGCATGCGGTTTTGGATGATGTCATCTGTTTCTGTCCCTCTGGTGACAATCCGATTCTTTAATTCGGATAAACTTGGTGGCATAAGGAAAATAAATAAACCTTCAGGGAACTTTTCTCGAACCTGACGGGCACCTTTTACTTCGATTTCTAAAAAAACATCCTTACCAGCATCTAAGGTTTCACGCACATAGTCCACAGGGGTCCCGTAATAATTACCGACAAATTCGGCATACTCTAACAATTTCCCCTGTTCTATTAATTGTTCAAACTCTTCCCTTGACTTAAAAAAGTAATCGACTCCATCAATTTCCCCTTCTCGCGGTGCGCGGGTTGTCATCGAAATAGAGTATTCAAAAGCTGTATCCGGGTGGGAAAATATTTCTTTCCGAACCGTTCCTTTTCCAACCCCTGAGGGCCCAGAAAGTACAATCAGCAATCCTTTTTCCTGCATTTTCAAAAATCCTACCCTTCATCAATTATTTCGTCACGATCAGCTAAGCGGTGTGCTACCGTTTCAGGTTGTACAGCTGAAAGAATAACATGATCACTATCCATAACAATTACTGCTCGTGTCCGCCTGCCGTATGTGGCGTCAATTAATGCACCCCGGTCCCGGGCATCTTGTATTATTCTTTTTATTGGAGCAGATTCAGGGCTGACAATTGAAATAATTCGATTGGCAGAAACGATATTTCCAAATCCAATATTAATTAATTTAATCGACATGGTATTCATCCAATCATTAATAATATATTTTGACCGTCCCAAACAGTTTCTAAACAAGATTACTCGATATTTTGCACCTGTTCTTTCAGCTTTTCAAGTAAACTTTTAATATCGACAACCTTTTTTGCAATGTTGGAATCGTTCGCTTTAGAACCAATCGTATTGGCTTCTCTGTTCATTTCCTGAACGATAAAATCTAACTTTCTCCCGATTGGTTCGATACTATCAAGGGTTTGCAAGAATTGCTGCAGATGGCTCTTTAAGCGAGTGACTTCTTCATTTATATCTGCTTTATCAGCAAACACAGCTACTTCCGTCAATAGTCTCGTCTCATCCAATTGGCCATTAACAAACTCTTCCATTCTTTTGGTTAAACGCTCTTTAAAGGATTGAACCACAAGTGGAGCAAATTTCTGGAGTTCTAAAACATGGGTATCTAATTGAGATAAAATGGCGAGCAAATCCTTTTTTAATTCTTCTCCTTCTGCCATTCGCATTTTTTTTAACAGCCTGGCAGCTTCTTCTATTGCAGCTAGAACTAGATTCTCAAGCTCTTCATTACCAGCTTCACTTTCTTCAATATGTAAAAGTTCACTTCTATTAAGCAAGTCCTGAAGCGTTACCGTTCCTTCAACGTCATATTTTTCATGAGCATGTTTAATCACTTGGTAATACTCATCAAGCAATTTCCAGTCAACGTGGACTTTGCGGGTTACGACGCCTTCACCCTCCAGGCTAACGTAAACTTCTACCCTGCCACGACGGATATACTGATTAAGTTTCTTTTTCATACGATCTTCTATTTTTAAAAGCTGCCTTGGCATGCGGATATTCATTTCACAAAAACGGTGGTTCACTGTTTTTACTTCCACATTAACAGAGAAGCAATCTGATTCTGTTTTAGCTCTTCCAAAGCCTGTCATACTTATAACCATTTAGTGCACATCCAATCTCCTTAAAAATTGATCGGCTTGCTAAAATTTTTTTAATAGGCAAAAGGTAATAGAGTGGAATCTATTACCTTTTGGATTATAACACACTTTATTTTGTTTTTCTTAACAAAAATGACCCTGCAAGTAAAAAAGTTGGTATTGATGATAATCCAACAATCAACAGCCAATCCTTAGCTGCTATCGGCAGTGTATGGAAAATAGGCTGTAGCGGCGGGTAATAAATAACGACAAACATCAATGCAAGCGAAGATATAACTGCCCAAACTAGATACTGATTTCCGAAAGGATTTCTTGAAAGGACAGATTTTTCACTGCGACAATCAAAGACATGAATTAATTGAGCCATTACAAGTGTAGCAAATGCAACGGTTTGTGCATACTGCAACTCGGATGGATTGTTATCGTAAACAATCATAAAGGAAATTAATGTGACGAGCCCGATTAGAAACCCCCGCGACACTACCTTCCAGCCTAACCCTCGTGAGAAAACACCTTCATCGGGGCTGCGCGGTTTGCGTTTCATTACATTTTCTTCAGGACGATCGAGGCCTAAGGCCATAGCCGGCAACCCGTCTGTCACCAAATTGACCCAAAGAATTTGGATCGGAATGAGCGGCAGTGGCAGTGCTAAGATCATCGCAAATAACATGACCAAAATCTCCCCAACATTGGAAGCCAGCAAGTAACGAACAAATTTCCGAATATTCTCATAGATATTTCTACCTTCAACGATTGCAGCCTTAATTGTGGCAAAGTTATCATCCAACAGGATTAGAGCCGATGCTTCCTTGGCGACATCTGTACCTGTAATCCCCATTGCCACTCCAATATCAGCTGCCTTAATGGCCGGAGCATCATTCACTCCATCCCCTGTCATCGCGACAATATGACCGCGATTTTGTAAAGCCTTAACAATTTTCAGTTTATGTTCAGGTGAGACCCTCGCAAATACCGACACATCATCTACGACTTCTTCGAGCTCGTCGACTGACATTTTAGATAAAGCATTCCCATCAATGACCTTACTTTTATTGGTTATGATCCCAAGCTGTGCGGCAATCGCTTTTGCCGTAATCACATGGTCACCCGTAATCATCACTGTTTTAATACCCGCCTCTTTACATTCCTTTACCGCCTTTTTCACTTCAGGTCTTGGCGGGTCAATCATTCCCTGAATGCCAATAAGGGTTAAATTTTTCTCTGCTTCATGTTCACTTAAAATGATCGTGTTCGCTTGAATAGGTTTAAACGCAATCGCAATCGTTCGAAGCGCCTGTGAGGCTAGTCCGTTTATTGCCTCTTGAACGTTTACCTGTGTCTGTTTATTTAAAAATTGTGTCCGCTCGTCCCAAAGAACCGACTCACTAATCCCTAAGATGACGTCCGGAGCCCCTTTAGTGACAATAAAATGCCGGCCCTGCTTGTCTTTTACATGTACGCTCATCATTTTCCTGGCAGAATCAAAGGGGAATTCATTAATAATCGTAAATTCATCTAATAATTTAGTTCGAGCAAAACCTGCTTTCATAGCGCTTACCAACAGTGCCCCTTCTGTTGGGTCTCCGTCAAGAAAATATTCATCATCCCTCACGATTAAATCTGAATGGTTACATAACATCCCAAAAATCAGCATTTGCTGCAATGCCTTTTCATCGCGTGGATTAATATTTCTTTCATTTCTATAAAAATTACCTTGAGGTTGATAGCCAACCCCGTCAACCGTCCACGTTTGACCCCCGCTCCACAAATGAGTAACCGTCATTTTGTTTTGAGTCATTGTACCTGTTTTATCAGAACAGATGACTGATGCACAGCCAAGTGTTTCAACGGCGGGCAGCTTCCTTACAATTGCATTTTTCTTGATCATTTTTTGAACTCCGAGCGATAATGCCACGGTAACAATCGCCGGCAATCCTTCCGGGATGGCTGCAACCGCAAGAGAAACACCGGCTAAGAACATTTCATAGAGGTCATGTCCACGTAAAACACCAACTACAACCACAAGAACAGTTAGTAACAAGGCGACAGTTATTAGGATTTTACCCAACTGCTCTAAGCGGCGCTGTAATGGAGTATCCTGGGACTCGGCATTTTGGAGTAAATCAGCAATTTGCCCCATTGCTGTTTTCATGCCCGTTGCAATAACGACGCCTATCCCGCTTCCCCGTGTTATCATCGTCCCCATAAACGCAATATTCTCCATATCGCCAATTCCCGGGTTTGGGTTCGTCAAGGACTCAATATGCTTTGAAACGGGGACGGATTCTCCTGTAAGTGCGGATTCTTCAATTTCTAAGCTTTTTGACTCAATTACCCGGACATCCGCTCCGATGCGATCTCCGCTAGTAAACTTCAAAATATCCCCTAATACTATTTCTTTCGAAGGAATTTTAATCCACTGACCATCACGAAGAACTGAAACCTGTGGTGCCGATAATTCCTTTAAAGCATCAAGCGATTTCTCTGCCCGCCTTTCTTGAAAAAAACCAAGAAAGCCGTTGATTATGACGATGGCAATAATCGCAATCGCATCAATATATTCACCTAGCAATCCGGATATCAGTGTTGCAGCAAGGAGAACCAAGACCATAAAATCCTTAAATTGACTAAAAAATAAGAGTAAAGCGGATTGCTTTTCTCCTTCGTCCAATTCATTGAGGCCGTACTGATTAATTCGTTTTTTTACTTCTTCCTGTGATAATCCAGAAGAAAAGTCGGTTTCTAAGGCCTTTTCTACTTGTTCTATCTTCATTTCATGGAATTTCATCCGACCATCTCACTTCCCCCTTTATTGTAAGAGACTTGCTCTATGGAAAGCTTATTCAGGGTCGTCCAAAAAAATGCTATGATATGGTGAAAGTTAAATTAGAATAAAGTTAAAAATAAGACAGGATTTTTTTAGTAGGATATAATGAATTCATATGAATGTAGTAAAGGATGTTTTCCATGTCATTTGATGGTTTATTTACAAAAGCAATGGTCGATGAACTTGTTCGTTCCTTAAAGGGCGGGCGTATCAATAAAGTTCATCAACCCTATAAAAATGAAGTGATTCTCACAATTCGTGCGAATGGAGTGAATCAAAAGCTGCTTTTATCAGCTCACCCAAGCTACTCACGTGTCCAATTTTCCAATGAAGCCTATGAAAATCCAAGTGAAGCACCCATGTTTTGTATGCTCCTTAGAAAACATATTGAGGGATATATTTTAGAGGATTTATATCAAGTAGAAACAGACCGGATGATTGTCCTAGAAATTAAGGGCAGAAATGAGATTGGCGATATCAGCTATAAACAATTAATTATTGAAATTATGGGCAGGCATAGCAATATCGTTCTGGTCGATAAAACTCGAAATGTCATTCTTGACAGCATCAAACATGTCTCCTTTGCGGTCAACAGTCATCGGGCCATTTTGCCTGGTCAACCTTATATTTCCCCACCTGAACAACATAAGCAAAATCCGTTTACTGCTACGGAAACGGATGTATTAAGAAAAGTGGATTTTAATGCAGGAAAAATTGACCGCCAATTAGTTGAGCAATTCGCTGGTGTCTCTCCCCTTTTTGCTAAGGAAGTTATCTTCCAAAGCGGCCTTGCGAATCGGTCGACTGTTCCGGAAACATTTCTTAGCATGGTGAAAAAGGTTGAAGCGGGTGATATTTCCCCTTCGATTGTCTCAGCAGGCGGTAAGGATGCTTTTTACTTATTTCCACTTGAGCATTTAAAAGGAGAAATAAAAACCTATCACACACTAAGTGAAATGCTTGACCGTTTTTATTTTGGCAAAGCGGAAAGAGACCGGGTAAAACAGCAAGGGAATGATATTGAACGGTTTATTGATAATGAGATAGAAAAGAATGTAAAGAAAATTGACAAGCTCAAAGCTACTCTAAAAGAAGCAGAGCGTGCCGATCAACATCAACGCTTCGGCGAGTTGTTAACTGCCAATTTATATGCCGCTAAGAAAGGAATGCGTGAGATTGAAGTTCTGGATTATTATGATGAATCCGGTGGCACTCTATTAATTCCGCTCGATCCCAGAAAAACACCATCTGAAAATGCCCAAAAATATTTTTCTAAATACCAAAAGGCAAAAAATTCTGTTGAAATTGTCGTTGAGCAAATTGAAATAGCACAAGTTGAAGTAGCTTATTTTGATAATTTATTGCAACAGGTACAAGCAGCTTCACCAAAGGATATTCAAGAAATTCGTGAAGAACTAGTTGAGGGCGGTTATATCCGTGAACGGCAGAAAAAGAAATTGAAAAAGCCCCAGAATGCTAAGCCGGTTTTAGATCAGTTTGTATCTAGTGATGGGACAGATATCATCGTCGGGAAAAATAATAAGCAAAATGACTATTTAACCAATAAGCTGGCCGCAAGGGATGAGATTTGGTTGCATACGAAGGATATTCCCGGCTCTCACGTGGTGATACGCAGCAAAGAACCTTCTGACGAGACGATTCGGGAAGCTGCTGTTTTGGCCTCCTATTATAGTAAGGCAAGAAATTCAAGCTCAGTTCCTGTTGATTTCACTAAGGTCCGGTTTGTTAAAAAACCAAGCGGTGCTAAGCCAGGTTTCGTGATTTATGATAATCAACAGACCGTTTATGTCACACCGGATGATGAATTGGTGCTTAAGTTGAAAAAATAAGATAGGCTAGCTCAAAAAGGTCATGCTTTACGACCTTTTGAGCCAGCCTTTTTTTTAACAGTTATCTTCCTCGTACTGTTTGCTCCATTCGGCAGGATTTTTACTCCACAACAGGAGACTTTCCTGATCCGCCTCGCTAACATAGCCTTTTTCAATCGCTACTTCTATTAATGTTGCAAAATCAGTTAGGGAAATACTTTTAATTCCATTTTCCTGTAGCAGTTCTCTTCCCTTTTCAAGCCCATATGTAAAAATTGACACAACTCCAAGCACTTCACAGCCTGCTTCCCTTAATGCCTGAACAGCTGTTATCACACTGCCACCTGTTGAAATTAAATCTTCCACAACGACCACTTTTTGACCCGATTCAACCTTGCCTTCAATCTGATTACCCTTGCCGTGTCCTTTTGCTTTGGAACGTACATAGCACATAGGCAAATCCATAAGTTCACTCACCCATGCTGCGTGTGGGATTCCCGCTGTCGCGGTACCGGCAATAACTTCTGCTTCTGAAAAATTCTCTAGGATGAGTTTTTGCAATCCAGCTGCAATCTCCCTTCTAACTGCAGGGAAAGAAAGTGTTAGACGATTATCACAATAGATTGGCGACCGAAGTCCTGATGTCCAGGTAAATGGTTCCTGAGGCCTTAGGGCAACCGCATTAATTTCTAATAATTTTTCGGCAATTAATTTTTTCATTGTCTTACTCCCTTCCACGCATCCATCCATTTTTCATAGCTTTTTACCGGGTCTACTGCCCTCGTAATTGAACGCCCGACCACAATCGAGCTTACTCCTGAATTTCTCGCGAATTCCGGTGTAGCAACTCTTTTTTGGTCTCCAACCTGATCCGATGTCATTCGTATTCCCGGGCACACAGTCAAAAATGTCGCTCCGGCATTCTCACGAATATATGCCGCTTCCCAAGCCGAGCATACAACTCCATCCAGGCCTGCTTCTTTTGTAAGCAATGCATAATTCATAACGGATTCTTCCAATGAAACAGGAATGAGCTGTTCTTTCTTCATTTGCTCTTCCGATGTGCTTGTCAACTGGGTTACGGCAATACATGCCGGCCGCTTCCGTCCAGATGAGGTTCCCGCTTCCAGCCCTTCAAGCGCGGCAGCCATCATCTCTTTTCCCCCAGCAGAATGAACATTCACTAGATCGCATTCCAACCGGGCAAGTCCCTTCATCGCACTTTTCACCGTATTTGGTATATCATGAAGCTTTAAATCTAGAAAAATATGATGACCTTTTTCTTTTATTTGATGAATGATTGAAGGACCTTCCTGATAAAATAACTCCATCCCAACCTTCACAAAAAGCTCTTTTCCTGCAAAAGGCTGCAAAAAACGATTCACTTCGCTGCCATTGGCAAAGTCAAGCGCGATGATAAGTGAGTTGTCCATATTTCTTCCAGCTCCTTCCTGTACATTCATTGATGTGTTCAAACCCTAATTTTTCTAGTAAATCAGGTAGTTCCTTAATAATCGTCGGGCAAACGAAGGGGTCCACAAAATTCGCAGTCCCAACTGCTACGGCACTTGCGCCTGCATAGAAATACTCAATCACATCTGCAGCCGACTCAATTCCACCCATGCCAATAATCGGAATGGATACCGCTTGACTGACTTCATAAATCATTCTTATTGCAACAGGCTTAATGGCCGGACCCGACAAACCGCCTGTTCGATTGGCTAAAATCGGTTTACCCGTTTTTAAATCAAGCCTCATTCCAACAAGTGTATTAATCATCGTCAGACCATCCGCACCCCCAGCTTCAACCGCTTTCGCCATTTCCACGATATTGGTCACATTTGGTGACAGCTTCACATATACCGGTACCTCGGAAACATCTTTAACTTTTCGGGTTAATTGCTTAGCTACTTCAGGTATCGTACCGAAAGCAATACCTCCCGTTTTTACATTAGGACAAGAAATATTCAGTTCTAATGCATGCACATTTGGTGCTTTGGAGATTTTGCGAGCAACCTCCACATAATCTTCTTCGAGTGACCCGGCAACATTTGCAATAATCGGGACATCGTACCGGGAAAGCCAGGGCAGCTCTTCACCCAGTACTTTATCAAGGCCCGGATTTTGTAAACCAATTGCATTCAACATCCCTGCTGTTGTTTCTGCTACCCGAGGTGTCGGGTTTCCGAACCGCGGATCTAAAGTTGTTGCTTTAATCATAATCGCGCCTAAAACACTCAAATCATAAAATTGGCTGTATTCCCGTCCGAATCCAAAACATCCCGAGGCAGGCATGATTGGATTTTTTAGTGTTAAACCGGGTAATTCGATGTTCAAACGGTTCATATTAATACCTCCCCGACGCGAAATACAGGTCCATCGCTGCAAACTTTTTTATAGGAAACTCCTGTTGGATCATCTGTACGTTTACACACACAAGCAAAGCATGCGCCAATACCGCAGCCCATTCGTTCCTCTAATGATAAGAAAACTTTTTTATCAGAATAGCTTTGTTCAATCGCCTTTAACATGGGGGTTGGTCCGCATGTATAAATACAATCAAATCGTAAATCCTTGATGACATCTGTTACAAAGCCTTGCCTGCCATAGGAACCGTCCACCGTAGTCACGTAGGTTTCACCATTGTTTAAAAATTCCTGTTCGTAAAAAACCGCATCTTCTGTTTGAAAGCCAAGGACATGGATTACCTTTATCCCTTTTTCGACTAATTGATTAGAAAGTTCATACAGGGGCGGAACACCGATTCCACCGCCTACCAGGAGGGCTGTCTCACCAAAGCTGACTTCATCGACAGGAAACCCGTTTCCTAAAGGTCCAAGGATGTCAATTAGCTCCCCTGAACCCATATCTGCAAGCAACGAAGTTCCTTTTCCTTCTTTCCGATAAATCATCGTCATTCTCTTTTGTTCTTTATCAAAGGATGAAATACTAATCGGCCTCCGTAATAGCGGGTCCCGGCCATTGGAGACCCGAATATGAACGAATTGACCGGGCTCACTTATTTGACTGATCAATTCGCCTTCTACGGTAAGTTCAAAAATATCTGCAGCAATTTCTTTTTGGCTGCTGATTTTGCATAACTCTTTTCTAATCATGCAAAGACAGCCTCCTTTTTCACTGAATCCATTGCTTCTGCTGAGAAGTTCATCGATTCAATCACTTTAAGGATTGCATCGGCTGTGTCTAATGAGGTTAAACACGGGACCCCATTCTCAACAGCTTCCCGGCGTATTCTAAACCCGTCACGTGCCGGCTGTTTTCCTTTGGTTAGCGTATTGATAATAAATTGAGCTTCTCCATGATGGATAACATCTAAAAGCGTCTTGCCTTCCGAACCAATCTTTCCGATCTCTTTGACTCTTAGTCCAGCCGCCTCTAAGACAGATGCTGTACCGCTCGTTGCCATTAAACGATAGCCGTTAGCGGAAAATCGCTTCGCCAGCTTTAAGGCATCCTGTTTATCTTTATCTGCTACAGTAAACAATACCGTACCAAACTTTTGGATATTCATACCTGAAGCAACTAATCCTTTATAAAGAGCTTTTTCAAGCGTTACATCCTTACCCATTACTTCCCCTGTCGATTTCATTTCCGGTCCGAGGGTTATATCCACACTTTTGAGCTTAGCAAAGGAGAAAACAGGAACCTTTACGAAAACCCCTTCTTTTTCAGTGGCAAGACCAGGAATGTACCCCTGATCAACAATAGATACTCCTAATATTGCTTTAGTGGCTATTTTCGCCATTGGAAGATTCGTTATTTTACTTAAGAATGGAACCGTACGGCTTGAACGCGGATTGACCTCAAGCACATAGACTTGATCCCCTGCCAGAACGTACTGGATATTTAATAATCCGATAATGTTTAAGCCCTTTGCTAATTTCTCTGTATACTCCACAAGTGTTTGTTTTACTGTCTCAGTAAGAGTTTGCGGCGGATACACAGCAATCGAATCACCAGAATGGACCCCCGCTCGTTCGATATGTTCCATAATTCCAGGTATTAGTACATTTTCTCCATCACAGATGGCATCTACTTCGATTTCTTTTCCTGTTAAATAACGGTCAATCAACACTGGATGATCTGGATTAATTTTTACAGCATTTTTCATGTAGTGAAGTAATTCCTCTTCATGGTAGACAATTTCCATTGCCCTTCCCCCAAGAACATAGGATGGTCGGACTAGAACGGGATATGCGATTTCGTTGGCTATCACTACCGCTTCTTCCACTGATAATGCTGTCTTCCCTAACGGCTGCGGAATATTTAATCGTTGAAGAGCATGTTCAAACTTATCTCTATTTTCAGCACGGTCTATATCTTCAAGGCTTGTTCCAAGGATTTTGACCCCATTTTCAGCAAGATCTGCGGCAAGGTTGATAGCTGTTTGCCCGCCAAATTGGACCACAACCCCAATTGGATTTTCTAACTCAATAATACTCATGACATCTTCAATCGTCAGCGGCTCGAAGTAAAGCTTATCGGAAATACTGAAATCGGTGGAGACCGTTTCAGGGTTATTATTAATAATAATCGCTTCATATCCTGCTTCCTTAATGGCTTTAACCGAATGAACAGTAGCATAGTCAAACTCAATTCCTTGACCAATACGGATGGGTCCAGACCCGAGAACAATCACACTTTTTCTGTCCGTTACCACCGACTCGTTTTCCTCTTCATACGTACCATAGTAATAAGGTGTTTCCGATTCAAATTCTGCTGCACAAGTATCAACCATTTTATAAACAGGGATAATCCCAAAGCTCTTGCGCAGGTTAAAAATCTCTTTTTCAGTACTATTCCAAAGTTCAGCGATTTTTTTATCAGTAAAACCTTTTTGCTTTGCTTCAAAAAGGATTTCGTTATCAAAAAGATTAGCAGCGATTTTTGCTTCCAGACATATAATACCTTCCATTTTCTTCAAGAAAAATAAATCGATTTTACTCCATTGATGCAAGGTTTCTATGGTTAGTCCTCGTTTTAACGCTTCTGCAATGTAGAAGAGACGCTCATCTCCTGCTTTTCGAATCCGCTTCTCGAGTAATTCATCATCAATTTCCTCCGCCCCATTTAATTCAAAATGGAAGACGCCCGCCTCAAGGGAACGAATGGCTTTTAATAGGGATTCTTCAAAGGTCCGACCAATCGCCATAATTTCTCCGGTTGCTTTCATTTGAGTCCCTAGTGAACGATTCCCTGATTCAAATTTATCAAACGGCCATCTAGGGATTTTTGTCACGATATAGTCAAGCGCCGGTTCAAAGCTTGCGTACGTTTTCCCTGTAACCGGGTTCATCATTTCATCCAGTGTTAAGCCAACGGCAATTTTTGCAGCAAGCTTGGCGATTGGATAACCAGTGGCTTTTGATGCTAATGCCGAAGAACGGCTAACACGTGGATTTACTTCGATTATATAGTAATTGTAGCTATCTGGATCTAAGGCCAACTGAACGTTACAGCCCCCTTCAATTCCTAAAGCACGAATGATTTTTAGTGATACATTCCTTAGCAGTTGATATTCTCGATCACTTAGGGTCTGACTTGGTGCAACCACAATGGAGTCCCCAGTATGAACACCCACCGGATCAATATTTTCCATGTTACAAACGACAATTGCATTGTCGTTTCCATCGCGCATAACTTCGTATTCAATTTCTTTGAAACCGGCAATACTTTTTTCGAGCAAACATTGATTCACAGGACTATGCTTTAGTCCGCTTGCAATGATTTCCTCAAGTTCTTCTAGATTATGACAAATGCCGCCTCCCGTTCCTCCTAGAGTATAGGCAGGACGGACAATCACAGGGAAACCAATCTGTTCAGCAAAAGCCTTAGCTTCATCTAATTCATGAATGATTGCACTATCAGGTACCGGTTCGTTTAACTCATTCATTAAGCTGCGGAATAGGTCCCGATCTTCTGCTTGTTTAATCGCGGAAAGTTTAGTACCAAGAATTTCAACCTCGCACTCAGCTAAAACTCCGGATTCAGACAACTCAACAGCCAGATTAAGACCGGTTTGTCCGCCGAGAGTAGCTAAAAGGGAGTCTGGACGTTCTTTACGAATAATTCTGCTGACAAACTCTACTGTTAATGGTTCGATATAAACAGCATCAGCAATTTCTGTATCTGTCATGATGGTTGCAGGATTAGAGTTTACTAGAATAACACGATAGCCTTCTTCTTTTAGTGCAATACACGCCTGTGTCCCTGCATAGTCAAATTCCGCTGCTTGCCCAATGACGATTGGACCCGAACCAATTACTAAAATGGAGTTGATATCTGTACGTTTAGGCATTTGCTGTAACCTCCTGTTTGTTCTCTTCCATTAGGGCAAGAAACTGATCAAATAAGCCGTTTGCATCTTCAGGTCCTGGAGATGCTTCCGGATGATACTGAACAGTAAATGCCGGATAATCTCGGTGTTTTAGTCCCTCAACCGTTCCATCATTTATGGCAATATGAGTAATTTGTAATCTTGTGTTTTTGATTGACTCTTCTTCAACTGTATATCCATGGTTTTGTGCGGTAATCGCAACTTTCCCTGTAGATAAGTCTTTGACAGGTTGATTGGAACCGCGATGACCAAACTTCATTTTTTCGGTGTTCGCCCCGCAGGCCAGGGCAAATAACTGATGGCCAAGACAAATTCCGAATAAAGGAACTCTGCCTAATACTCCTTTTAACATATCGATTGCTTCTGGTACATCCTTTGGATCCCCAGGTCCATTTGACAGCATAATTCCGTCTGGACTCAATTGAAGAATTTCCTCAGCCGTAGTGTGATATGGTACAACGATCACATCACAGCCACGCTGATTTAATTCACGTAAAATTCCATGCTTCATTCCAAAATCAACAAGTACAACTCTTTTCCCGCGTCCAGGACTAGGATAGGCATTTTTAGTTGATACTTGGCGTACCTGATCGATTGGAAGCGATGTTCCACGCAATTTTTGTAGAACCTCGTTTGCATCTTTTTCAATACTGCAAATTGCTCCCTTTAGAGTTCCGTATTGACGGATAATTCTTGTCAATTTTCGAGTATCGATCCCAGCAATTCCCGGGATTTTTTTCATTTCAAAATATTCATTTAACGTATATTCACTTCTCCAATTGGACGGGAATTCAGCCGCTTCTTTAACAACGAACCCCTTCACAGCCGGATTGATTGATTCGAAATCATCACGATTAATCCCATAGTTACCAATAAGCGGATAGGTTAGTGTAACAATTTGTCCGCAATAGGATGGGTCAGAAAGGATTTCTTGGTAGCCAGTCATCCCTGTGTTAAACACCACTTCACCGATCGTTTCAGTATCACTGCCAAATCCTTTACCGATAAAAATTGTACCGTCTTCTAAGATAAGCTGTTTTTTCATGCTAGTACACATCCTTTTTCCCAAGCAATTTGCCCTCCAGCTATGGTCATATCAGGCCAGCCTTTACATTTCCAGCCGCCAAATGGAGTATTTTTTCCTTTTGATAAGAATTCTTCTGGTTTAATTTCATATTCTTCATCGAGGTTCAAAATTACTAAATCTCCTGGTGCGCCTACTTCTATTCTTCCATATGGAAGCCCGAATGCTTCCGCTGGTTTTATTGTTAAAAATTCAATTAATTGTTTAAGCGAGATGATATTTTTTAATACAAAATGTGTATATAGCAGTGGGAACGCAGTTTCTAGTCCAACAATTCCGAATGGAGCGAGAACCATTCCTTCACTTTTTTCTTCTGCTGTATGAGGCGCATGATCGGTTGCAATAAAATCAATCGTTCCATCTAGAAGTCCTTCGATTAGGGCAGTTCTGTCATCTGCACCACGAAGCGGTGGATTCATCTTGAAATTCGTATCAAGCCCTGGAATATCATCTTCAGATAACAATAAATGATGTGGTGATACTTCTGCTGTTACATTAATGCCTGCTCGTTTTGCATCCTTTACCACCCGGACCGATTCCTTAGTACTAATATGGCAGACATGATAATGACAGCCCGTGGCCTCGGCTAAGAGGACATCTCTTGCAATCTGAACTGATTCACAAATGGAAGGTATACCATTCAGGCCATGTTTCTCTGAGAAAGAACCTTCATGGACACAGCCTTTATTAATTAGTGTGTTTTCTTCGCAGTGTGCAACGATTGCCATATTATTGGCTGCCGCTTTCCGCATGGCTGCCAGCATCCTCTCAGCCGACTGAACACCGACACCATCATCGGTAAAGGCAAATGCCCCCGCTTCTTTTAATGCCTCAAAATCTGTTAGTTCCTGTCCAAGCTGTCTTGTCGTAATCGATGCATATGGCAAAACCCTTACCTTTGCTGTTTCGCTGATTCTGTTTTGCAACCATTCCATTTGTTCCTTGGTGTCAGGCACCGGTCTTGTATTTGGCATCGCTGCTATTGTTGTAAACCCGCCCCTAGCTGCGGCAAGTGTCCCTGTAGCGATGGTTTCCTTTTTTTCACCGCCAGGCTCGCGAAGATGAACATGTAGATCAATAAATCCTGGTGAAACTAACTTCCCAGCTGCATCCACTATCCGATCTACAATCGCATCAATGTTCGTTTCAATTTTTGCAATAACACCATTTTCTACCAATATATCAGTTTGTTTTGTTTTCCCATTAGAGGCTATGTAGCATGCGTTCTGAATAAGAATGTTCATAATTTTTTCCTCCTTCAAGACTTTCAATTGATCTCTTGATTGCTGCCATTCTTACATATACGCCGTTTTCCATTTGCTTAAAAATTCTTGACCGCTTGCACTCCACAAGACTATCTGCTATTTCTACATTTCTATTTACTGGAGCAGGATGCATAATAATACTGCCCGGCTTCATCATTTTTTCTCTTTCTAAAGTGAGCCCAAATTGTTTATGGTACTCATTTGCTGTAAAACTGCTTTTATTATGGTGCCGTTCGTGTTGAACGCGCAGCAGCATCACTACATCTGCTTCTTTTACTGCCTGATCAATTGGCCTATACCTGGATATATCTACACTCCTAGTATCAAACCATTCTTCTGGTCCAGAAAAAACCACTTCCGCTCCCAGCCTGGTTAGAACATCTGCATTGGAACGCGCCACCCTGCTATGTCGGATGTCTCCAATAATAGCAATTTTTAATCCTGCAAATTGGCCAAATTCTTGTTGGATGGTCATTAAATCTAGAAGAGATTGTGTTGGATGATGTCCGCATCCATCACCGCCATTGATGATTGGGATGTTAATCTTCCCAACTAACTCATCAAAGTATCGATCCTGATCATGACGAATGACAATCGTATTTACGCCAATTGATTCTAAGGTCTTCACAGTATCATAAAGTGTCTCCCCTTTTTGAACACTTGAGGTTAGCACTTCAAAAGGGATAACTTCTAATCCTAATCTTCTTTGTGCCACTTCAAAGCTGCTCTTAGTTCTTGTGCTTGGTTCGAAAAATAGATTGGCAGTAAACATTTGCCCTTTAGGATGCCACTTCATTCCGTTTTTAAATCCATGAGCATCTGCTAAGATTTGATTAATCTCCTCAACCTTTAATTCATTTGTGGTTAGTAAGTGATTTATCATCCGTCTTTTTCCCGCCTCTCATTTTGATAAAAAACACCCTGACCATTGGTTCAGGGTGTAAGAATTCACGACTTAATCCATGTGACTAAAATCATGGCATCAAGCTTACACCCTTATAAATCTCTCCGGATTTATTTAAAGAGTAAAAATTTTTATTATGCAGTTTTCCGCTTATCTGAGGATTCATTCTCCTCAAGCATATTTTCCGTGATTGGTTCTTTACCGGGTAATATGAGATTTAAGAGAACCCCGCAAATGGCTGCCAAAGCCATACCTTGGATTTGTAATGATTCCGATACCTTGATCACAGCACCGCCGATTCCAATCACCAGGATGACGGAAGAAATGACAAGGTTGCGTTTGTTTCCAAAATCAATTTTGCTATCAACCAGCATTCGCAAACCGGAAGAAGCTATTATTCCGAAAAGCAGAATCGAAACACCGCCCATAACTGGGGTTGGGATAGTCCCAATCAAGGCTGTAATTTTTCCAATAAAACCAAAGATAATCGCGAAGACCGCTGCACCGGCAATGACATACACACTGTATACTCGAGTTATGGCAAGGACACCGATGTTTTCACCATACGTTGTTTTCGGTGGACCCCCAAGCAACGAAGAAATAATTGTTGCTGTTCCATCCCCTAATATCGACCGATGCAAGCCTGGTTCCTTAATATAATCACGGCCAACTACTTTACTAAGCACCAGTTGGTGTCCGATATGTTCTGATAAAGTTACGATTGCTACCGGGACCATTAACAGGGCCAAGTCCCACGTGAATTTCACTTTATAACTTACGAATGGAATAATAAATTCAGGCATTTCAAACCACTTCGCATCTAGGACTGGTTTAAAATCGACGACCCCAACCGCTAACGCGTAGATATATCCAACAATAATTCCTGCTAAGATAGGAATCATGCTTAACATTTTTTTTGCATAGATTGAAAAGATAATGGTTGCTATTAAGGTGACAAGTGCGACAGAGAAATGAAGCATGCTATACTTTCCACTTGCAGGATTATTCATCGCCATATTAACAGCAGTTCCTGATAGTGCTAATCCGATAACAATGATAACTGGTCCTACCACAATTGGCGGAAGCAGGTTCATGATCCAGCGATGACCCGCCTTGCTGATTACAAGGGCAACTATTCCATAAACAAGTCCCGCAAGGAACGTACCTACCATGGCACCGCCAGGTCCTCCTGCTGCTTTTGCAGCAATAACCGGGCCGATAAAGGCAAAGGATGAGCCCAAGTAGGCTGGTACTTGGAATTTTGTTATTAAGAGAAACGCCAATGTGCCAAGTCCGCTTGAGATAAGGGCAATCGATGGGCTTAACCCCACAAGGTAAGGGACAAGAATGGTTGCTCCAAACATAGCGAATAAGTGCTGTAAGCTTAAGGTAATCCATTGAAAGGGTTTAGGAATCTCTTTTACGTCTAAGATAGGTTTACTGTTCATTATGATTTCCCCCATTTTTAATATTGACTTTTCTTTAATATCTCTTTTTTTCATAAAAAAACCCTCTTTGTCCGAGAAGGTACAAAGAGGGTATGGACATGCCTAAATAAAGATTCATTTCGGCACAATCCCCTTTGTCAGCCTCACTGGACTACATTTAAAAGGGCCTGCTATTTATTTTTCAAATATACTCACTTGCTCGACTTTATCGACTTCGGTTAGCTCGACAACAATTTTTTCGTCACTTGAGGTTGGGATATTTTTTCCGACATAATCTGCCCGGATTGGAAGCTCCCTGTGTCCCCTATCAACTAAGACTGCAAGCTGAATCACTGCAGGGCGTCCTATATCGATTAAAGCATCAAGTCCTGCCCTGACTGTTCTACCCGTATATAAAACATCATCAACGAGTATCACCTTTTTATTATTTATGCCAACCGGAATATCTGATCCTTTAACAAGGGGCTCTTGATTTTCCGTCTTTTTTGTTAAATCGTCGCGATAAAGGGTAATATCTATTTCACCTACTGCAATTGCCTTTCCCTCAATCTCTTCAATTTTTGCTGCAAGGCGATTGGCAAGATAAATTCCTCTTGTTCGAATCCCAACCAGTATGCAGTCATCGATCCCTTTGTTTTTTTCAATAATTTGGTGGGCAATTCTAGTCAGCGCTCGACCGATTGCTTGTTCATCCAGGACAACAGCTTTTTGGTTCATATTACACCTTCTTCTTTTGTAAAAATAAAAAACCTCTCAGCCAATTTTGGCGAGAGGTTAACGAGTTAATTCAAAGATATGGACATAAATAATCCATAATCTTAACCGTTTCCTTCTCAGCCTCACGGGACTGTTTTAAAGGCTTATTAAGCTAAAATTATCTTACTTTAAATAAACGACTGTGTCAACGATTATTTCGAAGCTGTGTAAGCAGCATTTCAATATCTTCAGGAAGCGGTGCTTCAAATTCTAAATATTCGTTTGTTCTCGGGTGGTTAAAGCCAAGCACTCCTGCATGTAATGCTTGTCCTTCAATTTCCAGCGTTTTTTTCGGTCCATATTTTGGATCTCCAGCAAGCGGATAGCCAATATATTTCATATGAACACGAATTTGGTGCGTTCGTCCAGTTTCTAATTGACACTCAACAAACGTAAAATCTTTAAACCGTTCAATCACATGGAAATGCGTTACAGCATGCTTCCCATGGTCAACAACTGTCATGCTTTGGCGGTCTTTTGTATCCCGGCCAAGCGGGGCATCCACCGTTCCAAAGTCATGGGGAATGACACCATGAACAATCGCTTTATATTTACGGGTGACCGTTTTAGCCACTAATTGATTGACAAGGCTTTCGTGGGCCATATCATTTTTGGCCACCATCAAAAGTCCAGTTGTATCCTTATCAATCCGGTGAACAATCCCTGGTCTTAATACACCATTAATACCCGATAAATCCTTACAGTGGTACATTAAACCATTGACTAATGTCCCTGAGATATGCCCGGGAGCAGGATGAACGACCATTCCCCTTGGCTTATTTACAACCAAGACATCTTTATCTTCATAATAAATTTCTAAGTTTAGATCTTCAGGTAAAACATCTAGTTCTTCTGGGTCTGGAATGGTGATCACAATTTGATCATTTGTACTGCATTTATAATTGGTTTTAATCTGCTGCCCATTCACAAGGATATTACCATCTTTTATCCATTGCTGTACTTGTGTTCGTGACCATTCGGGGTCAAGATTAGAGATCACCTTATCAATCCGATCTCCTTTTTGCTCCTCAAGAATGGTGTGTTCCATTTTCTCCATATGATTTCTCCTTTGATTCTCTCTCTTCAAGCAACATTTGAATCATTAACATGATAACACCGATCACTAAGGCTGAATCTGCAATATTGAAGACAGGGAAATTATAACCAAAAACATACGTATGAATGAAGTCGACAACTTCCTTACGAATCACCCGATCAATAAAATTGCCAACTGCACCTCCAAGCATCAGAGCTAACGATACGCCTAGCATCCATTTACCTTTTACTGCTTTATAAAGATAATACATAATTGCGACGATAACGATCACAGTAATTACATAAAACAGCCACATTTGACCTTGCAAAATCCCCCATGCTGCTCCACGATTTCGGTGTGAAGTAATATAGAAAATGTTATCAATGACGGCAATACTTTCTCCTAGATACATGTTACTTACAATTAACCATTTCGTAATTTGATCTAATAAAATAACTAAAAGAGCGATTAAGTAATAAAACACTAAGAAATACCTCCACATAACCTGGACTTACCATTCCAGGCGCTTTTACTTTTCATACTTCTTAAGCATTTTAGCATACTTTTTCGCTAAACGAAAATGGTACTTGATTAAAAAGAATGGTAAATCGTTTTTTTGAAGTAACTCTCCAAATACTCTGAATCTTTTTGTGATTTTAATGTTGGAATCATGTTTAATAAATCATTGGATAAAAATTCACCGGAAATTTCACATAGACCATAATTTCCATTTTCTAATTTTTGAATGGCAGTCATAATATCTGACAATTCTTCCTCCAAAATGGTTGTTAACCATTCTTGGGATTGTTTATTTTTTAATGAATCTTCAATTTCTTCTTTCGTTTGACGGAGTTCCAAGAACAGCTTTTCCTGCGTGGCATTCATAGTTGCTACCTCCGTTAATCATTTGTCTTATTATTTCCGTGACCTATTACTTAACACGGAAAAACATTTAACAACTACTACAACAATTAACGGAGAAGGAAAAAATTAAAAGCCCCATGCAAAATGCACAGGGCTTATGATTTTAATTATGGGTGTAGTTAGCTTTCACTACTTCGGCACAACGTGGGCAAAGTGTTGGATGTTCTGAATCTTGACCAACATCTGGTGTAACAATCCAGCAACGCTCACATGTTTCACCTTCAGCTTTTGTAATAACAATCGCTGCTGTTTCTAATTTCAGCGCATTTTCAGGTGCTTCCTCATAGTTACCTGCTACTTCGAAGCCTGAGATGATAAACAGTTGCTTCATATTTTCATCAATCGAATCTAAAAGTGCTCTCGATTTTTCATTAACATACAGGGTTACTTTTGCAGTTAATGATTTTCCGATCACCTTTTGATTCCGGGCTTCTTCAAGTGCTTTTAAAACATCATCACGCAGATGCATAAATTCAGTCCACTTATCTTCCAAAGCTTTTGCATTCGTTAATTCCTGATACTCCGGAAGGTCTGTCAATTGAACACTTTCTTCGGTAACGGATGGGATGTACTTCCACACTTCATCAGCGGTGTGAGATAGAATAGGCGAAACCAACTTCGTTAAAGCAAGAAGTGATTCATATAAAACAGTCTGGATTGCACGTCGTTCATGATTATCAGTTGCCTCAATATAAAGGACATCTTTTGCAAAGTCAAGATAGAATGAACTTAGATCAAGGGTACAAAAATTATTAATAGCATGATAAATGCCTGCAAATTCATAGTTATCGTAGGCATTACGCACATTTCTGATCAGCTTGTTTAATTTGACCATCATAAACTGATCGACTTCCCTTAAATTTTCATAAGGAACTTTATCACTAGGGGTAAAGTCTGCTAAATTTCCCAATAAGAAGCGGAACGTGTTACGGATTTTCCTGTAAACTTCAGCCACCTGTTTTAAAATCGGATCGGAAACACGAACATCCGCTTGATAATCTACAGAGGCAACCCAAAGTCGTAAAATGTCTGCGCCCAACTGATTCATTACCTTCGCCGGTACAACCACATTTCCTATTGATTTACTCATCTTTCTTCCTTCACCATCAAGTGCAAAGCCGTGGCTTAATACTCCTTTATATGGTGCTTCACCTGTAACAGCGACAGCAGTTGATAATGACGAGTTAAACCAGCCACGATACTGGTCAGATCCCTCAAGATATAAGTCAGCAGGACGGACTAAATCATCTCTTTCAAGTAAGACCGCTTGATGGGAGGAACCTGAATCAAACCACACGTCCATGATATCCGTTTCCTTTGTAAATGTTCCGTTTGGACTTCCTGGATGTGTAAAGCCCTCCGGAAGTAGATCTTTTGCCTCACGTTCAAACCAAATATTCGAACCATTCTCTCGGAATAAGTCAGATACATGATTGATCGTTTCATCCGTAATAATTTCTTCCCCATTTTCTGCGTAGAAAACAGGAATAGGTACTCCCCAGACACGTTGACGTGAAATACACCAGTCCCCACGGTCACGAACCATATTAAATAGCCGTGTTTCGCCCCAAGCTGGTACCCATTTGGTTTCCTTCACAGCTTCGAGTAATTCATTGCGGAAATCCTTAATAGACGCAAACCACTGTGCTGTAGCACGGTAGATTACCGGCTTCTTCGTTCTCCAGTCATGCGGATAAGAGTGAGTAATAAACGAAAGTTTTAGTAATGCACCTGCATCTTCTAGAGCTTGTGTAATAGGTTTATTCGCAGTATCGTAAAATAATCCTTCAAAGCCTGGTGCTTCAGCTGTCATTACACCTTTATCATCGACAGGACATAATACGTCTAAGCCGTATTTTTGACCAACATAGAAGTCATCTTCCCCGTGACCCGGTGCTGTATGAACACATCCCGTACCGGCATCAGTTGTTACATGTTCTCCCAACATAACCAATGAATCACGATCATATAGAGGATGACTCGCTAAAATATTCTCTAATTGATTACCCTTTAATTTATTAACAACCGTTGCATCTTCCCAGCCAATTTCCTTCGAAACAGATTCAAGAAGTGCTTCTGCAACAAGATATTTGTTCCCATTCACAGAAACCACAACATATGTTAAATCAGGGTGAACGGAAATCCCTAAGTTTGCTGGAATGGTCCATGGTGTTGTTGTCCAGATAATAATTTGGGTATCAGCTTCTAAAACACCTTTTCCATCTTTCACCTTAAAGCCAACATAAATAGATGCGGACTTTTTGTCTTGATATTCGATTTCAGCTTCAGCAAGTGCTGATTCACTTGACGGTGACCAATAGACAGGCTTAAGACCTTTATAAATATACCCTTTTTTGGCCATTTCACCGAAAACCTTAATTTGTTGTGCTTCATATGCCGGCTTAAGCGTAATATACGGATTTTCCCAGTCACCACGGACACCAAGACGTTTAAATTGTTCACGTTGATTATCAATTTGCTCAAGGGCGTATTTCGTACAAAGCTGACGGAATTCTGCAACCGTCATTTCCTTGCGTTTTACTCCCTTATTAGTTAAAGCTTGCTCAATCGGAAGGCCATGTGTATCCCAGCCTGGTACGTATGGTGCATGATAACCGCTCATTGATTTATAACGGACAATCATATCCTTTAAGATTTTATTAAGGGCATGCCCCATATGGATATCACCATTGGCATACGGAGGACCATCATGTAAAACAAACATCGGACGCCCTTTGGTTCGCTCCTGAACCTTTTGATAAATATTCATCTCTTCCCATTTTGCCTGAATCTCAGGTTCTCTTTGTGGAAGATTACCACGCATTGGAAATTCTGTTTGTGGCATTAACAACGTATTTTTATATTCCATCTCTACTTCCTCCTGTAATCCTCTTCATATAACAGAATAGCCTATCGACAAATAAAAAAACCCTCTCATCCCAAAATAGGGACGAGAAGGTTTTATTCCCGCGGTACCACCCTGATAAATAGAACAAAATAATCGTCCTATCCTCTTAAAGATTCGTAACGTGAATAACTCGCCTAAGCCTACTTTTCCTTTAGAAGGAGGTTCGACTGCGGAACTCGAGGGTGATTTTCCAATTTTCCAACTTTACCGGGCTTCCACCACCCCCGACTCGCTTTATAAAGCCTTAGAAAATTGTACTGTCCCTTTCATCGTCATTGACTATTCTTTATAACTGTTAAGAAATTATATGCTAAAAAAACGTATTTCGTCAAGCTAATGAATCTTCTTCTTGATGAACTTTTAACTCAGTCGCATCTAGCTCATACTCTAATAAATGATCCCAATCATCCGTATTCAACATATCCAACTGCGCTTCGATTAACATTTTAAAACGGGTTCGGAATACTTTTGATTGCTTTTTTAAATCCTCAATTTCCAGAGCAATTTTCCTTGCCTTTGAGAGGGATTCATTGACAATTCGGTCCGCATTTTTCTCTGCTTCCTTAATGATCAGCTTTGCTTCCTTTGAGGCATTACGTTTTACATCTTCCCCAGCTTCTTGAGCAATGATAATTGATTTATTCAGAGTATCCTCAATTGTGACAAAATGAGAAAGGCGCTCATTCATATCGTTCAAGCGCTCTTCCATTTCTTTTTTCTCTCTGAGCACTAATTCATAATCTTTGATGACTTGATCAAGAAATTCGTTCACTTCATCTTCATCATATCCTCTAAAACCCTTATTAAACTCTTTATTGTGAATATCCAACGGTGTTAACGGCATTGATGCCACCTCCATAAAATCTCTGATTCTATATGTATAAGCAAATATTCGACAGCATTCTTCGAATTTCCTTCTTTACTTATGTAGTTATTTTTGTTTTCCGACATTAATTCGCCATTTTTCTTTTTTTGTTTTCCCTTCAATGGCGAGAACTTTTGCTCTTCCATAACCTCTTACCGAAAGCATATCACCGACTCCACATTCAAATGAAGGGTTTTCGGTTAATGTCCAATTTACTTTTACAAGCCCTTGTTGAATAAAAAGCTGTGATTTTTGCCGTGATACATGATATATACCTGAAATAACCGTATCAAGTCGTAAGGAAGATACTGTTAAATCACTCTCCATCAATAATTCTTTGGTTGGAATTGCATTCTCTATATCCGTTTCAATCAGTTTTACCCCTGCCCTGCCAATTGTTTCGACATTGCTTTTAATATAATCACTTATTTCTTTCGCAGCGAAAAATTGGCATTTACCATCTTTTGTAAGGATATCACCGAATTTCCCCCGCTTTAGCCCCAAGGACATGAGCGTGCCCAAGACCTGTCGATGTTCAATAGTGACGAACTTGGCGGGATATTGGATTTCAAAAAGACTGATTTGAAATTCATCTTCAGTAACGGGTAAATAATCTGGAAAGATTAGGGCTCTTTTTCGTTCAACATCAGGGGTACCGCCAAAAAGTTTATAGTTTACATCAGCATGTTCACCAATTAACATTTTTAGGATATGCTGCTCCCTTGGATCAAGAAAATCTGTTAACTTTGGAGAATAGTTTGTCTCGACATAATCCTTCCAATTTAACACCTGGTCAATATAATCTCGTTCTTCCGGACGAAAGTGCTGATATATGTTCATTTTTCATTACACAACCTAGACTCAATATTCTTAAGCTAGCCAGCCATATATGCTGTTTAACCCACTACTAGCGAAATTTAAAACAAGAAATGCAACAATGGGCGAAATATCCATCATCCCAATCGGAGGGATGATTTTTCTAAATGGCTCTAAATATGGTTCACAAATCTTCGCTAGAAATTGACCAATCGCTGACTCTCGAGCATTAGGAAACCAAGACATTAAAATATAAATAATTAAAGCCCACGAATAATAATAAATTACCTTACCAAGTATCACAAAAATTAATTCCATTAGGATTTACCACCTCGTATTTTGATTATCAAAATCAGGAATCAAATCGGATATATTTCCTGATACCTCAACATTATCAGGTGTACATAAAAATATACTTAAACCAATTTTTTGAATGTCTCCCCCGAGTGCATATACAACACCACTTAGAAAGTCCACAATTTGCCTTCCTTGTTCACTATCAATTCGCTGCAGGTTTACTACAACTGCACGGCGATTTTTTAAATGGTCAGCAATATCAGTGGACTCAGAATATGTTCGTGGTTCGACTAATATGACCTTTGACGACTTTGAAGAGCTGGGCATTTTTTGGACACTTTGTAAGCTAACCACATTTTGATTTTTTACCACTGGCTGCAGCTTTTGTTTAACAGGTGCTAGCTCAGCTGTTTGTGCATAATCTTCATTATTATCATCATATTCCTCATCCAAAAAGAAAAAGGTTTTTAATTTTGATTTAATCGTCATTATCTTCTCTCCTAACCATCTTCACCAACAAGCGCTGTACCTATTCTTACCATTGTAGCCCCTTCTTCAATTGCAATGACATAATCATTAGACATGCCCATTGAGAGCTCTGTACACGGGGCGTAATCCAAATCTAAGGCCTGAACTTGATCGCGAAGTTCTCTTAATTTCCGAAAACATTCTCGAATTTGTTTTTCATCATTCGTTAAGGGAGCCATTGTCATTAATCCTTCCACACGAATCTTCTCAAATTTGTGAAGCGATTCTATAAATACTACCGCTTCCCCAGAACTTAAGCCGTGCTTAGATTCCTCCCCGGATACGTTAACTTGAACCAGGCATTTTACATTTTGCTCTGCTCGTTTATTAATTTCTTCAGCAAGTGAAATCCGGTCCAAGGAATGAATATATTCTACTTTATTAATTATATTTTTTACTTTACGTGTTTGCAGCGAACCGATATAATGCCAGGTAGGCTTGTCCTTTAGAACTTCCCACTTTTGAAGAAGCCCTTCATCACGATTTTCACCTAAGTTTGTTATACCTGCCTCTAAAGCTTCACTTGCTCTCTGTGTACTAACATATTTTGTGACGGCTATTACTTTTACTTCTTCAGGGTTACGCTTTGCTCGAAGGCATGCGTTAATAATTTGATGTTTTATTTGTTCAAAATTTACTTCTACCCTCATAAACGTTTCGTAGTCTCCTTCCAACCAATAAAACTTAACATTCTTCCTGTCCGACCTTGATCACGACGGTGGGAAAAGAACTCCTCATCACAACTAGAACAAAATCTAGTCATCAGGATATTAGATTCTGGTACACCGGATTTCATAATAATATGCCGATTTACTTCACGTAAATCTAAAGCATATTGACCATCATTAATTAAATTATAGGGTAATATTTCGACATCTTCTAGTGTATTTTCAACCATATTTATGACATGCTTATCAACAATATAACATTTTTCACATATCGATGGACCAATTGCGACTAAAATTTGTTGAGGATCGATACCTTCGCGTCTCCATGCAATGATCATTTCCTTAGCAATCTGACCTACGGTCCCTTTCCAGCCAGCATGAGCAATTCCAATCATCCTTGATTCAGGTGCAATAAAAAAAAGAGGGACGCAGTCGGCAAAGCACAGCGATAACAGAATGCCCTCCTCATTCGTATAAAAACCATCGGTGTCTTTAATTGAATTTTCATAGGAATGGGACCCTTTCCCACGATCTGCTTTGGCTATTTTCTTCAGATGAATACCATGTGTTTGTTCTGCCCCCACCCAGGTGTTTAGAGGAAATTCCACCAGATCAGAAACTATACTTCTGTTGGAGCAAACAGCACTTAATTCATCTCCAACATGAAAGCCAAGGTTTAAGGTTTCGTAATCCCCTCTGCTCGCCCCTCCATGTTTGGTGGTCATTCCGGCAGCCAAACCGGGAAATTGCTTTATCCAGTTTTCTATTGTGAAAAACGACTGATTCTTTAAAACAAAGGGTTCCATTCCCATACCTCTTTTGTTTTTTCTATAGTTTACCATGAAAAGAAAAAATGGTCACCGTTAATAACTAATATCATCCTTCAGTTTCCGAAGGTAACATCTCCTCACTTCCTCTATATCGAACCAAAATTACATCCTGACCAATTTTTATGATATTTTTCCAAGGAATAACGACGTCATCATCTTTTCCAAAGAACCCAAGTACTCTGCCGCTGCCGCTAATCACAACCGCATCGATTTTTCCTGTCGTTAAATTTATCTCAATATCACCAATGTTTCCAAGCCTTTTTCCATCTGCTACATTAACCACATCTTTTATTTGGAATTCGGATATTTTCACCATCATCTCTCACTCCCAATTTCATTACTATAGAAAATATATGATTGTTGATAACATTTTAGTAAAGGAATAAAAATAAAGCTGCCCAAAGGACAGCTTAACTTTGAATATTTTTATTCATTTGTCTAATGGCCGCCTTCTCTAGTCGAGAAACCTGAGCTTGTGAAATCCCGATTTCATCCGCGACCTCCATTTGGGTTTTTCCTTGAAAAAATCGTTTACGTAAAATTAATTTTTCACGATCGTTTAACCTTCGCATGCCTTCTTTTAAAGCAATTTCTTCAATCCAGTGGATATCTTTATTCTTCTCATCGCTTAATTGGTCCATTACATAAATCGGATCGCCGCCATCATTATAAATTGGCTCGAAAAGGGACACTGGGTCCTGTATGGCATCAAGGGCGAATACAATTTCTTCATGTGGAACCTCTAAGACCTTGGCAATTTCTTCTGCAGTCGGCTCCCTTGAAGTCTCGCTCATCAATCGCTCCCTTACTTGAAGGGCCTTATAGGCAATATCCCTAAGGGACCTTGACACACGAATTGGATTATTATCACGAAGATACCTTCGAATTTCTCCAATAATCATCGGAACCGCATAGGTTGAAAACTTTACGTTTTGGCCTAAATCAAAGTTATCAATTGACTTCATCAGCCCAATACAGCCAACTTGAAACAAGTCGTCAACAAACTCTCCTCGATTGTTAAAACGTTGAATGACACTTAATACGAGTCGTAAATTACCGTTGACGAGCTTTTCTCTGGCATAAATATCGCCCTCTTGCATTTGCTTGAAGAGTATTCTCATTTCTTCGTTCTTTAAGACAGGAAGTTTTGCTGTGTCCACACCGCAAATTTCAACTTTATTTCGAGTCAATCCTTTTCCCTCCTCACAGGAGTTGCTGTACTAAAAACAGTATCTCCTTGAGAAGGAAAAATATGCACTTATCCACGTTGGTGGACAAGTGCATATTTGTCGAAATATGGAATAAAGTCGCGAAAATCTTAGGTTTTTCTAACGAAAAAAATTTTCTTTTTTTACACCATCTTATTAAATTCTTTCCGTAATCTTTTAATGATTCTTTTTTCTAATCTTGATATATAGGATTGAGAAATACCCAGCATGTCGGCTACGTCTTTTTGGGTCTTTTCTTCCCCGTTTGTGAGACCAAACCGGAGTTCCATTATTTGTTTTTCACGGTCTGTAAGTTGATGGAGAGCTTTAGTCAAAAGCTTTCGATCCACGTTCGCTTCTAAGTCCTTTGTGATAATATCATCATCTGTTCCTAATACATCAGATAATAAAAGTTCATTCCCATCCCAATCAATATTTAATGGCTCATCAAAGGATACTTCAGATCTGATTTTATTATTACGTCTTAAGTACATGAGAATTTCATTCTCGATACATCTAGAGGCATATGTAGCTAGTTTTATTTTTTTCTCAGGATTAAAGGTGTTTACAGCTTTTATTAATCCAATCGTACCAATACTAATTAAATCCTCAATATTAATCCCTGTATTCTCAAATTTTCTGGCAATATAAACAACCAGACGAAGATTTCGCTCAATTAATATCGACCTTGCAGCTTTGTCGCCACCGGGAAGTTTTTTTAACAGCATCTCTTCTTCATCTTTACTCAAAGGAGGCGGTAATGCCTCGCTACCACCAATATAATAAACTTCATCTGTTTTTAAGCCTAATTTCATTAATAGTTTATACCAGTAGTAGGATAGGCGAAGCCTCCATTTTTTCATGCGTGTTCCTCCTTCTAAAATATGTTTTTCTGAGTATAGTAATATTAACTTACCTTAACGGTATCTGTTTGGTGCTTTTGTCCTGTCAGCATCTTTGGATGAACAATACATTGAAATGCATCCTCACTAGAGAGTTGCTTAATTGTGAAAGATACAAGTCCCTTTTCACATAAATACTGAGTTCCATTGTGTTCGATTAAGATACTTTCAGGTTTAACTGCTATGATCAGCTGATGCTCTTGTCCAATAACTCGCGTAGGAATGATTCTAAGCCTATTTTGCCATTCCTCTGGGAGCTCTTCGCTGCCATTAATAAGGACGTCAGGATCGTCTGCAAGTTTCTTTATTGTCTCAGGGATAGTGTCTAGCTGGTTTTTAATTGACACAAACATAACAGGAAACTTTGACAATGGATCATAAAGTTGATTTCCACTATCCACTAATCCTTTTAGAGTAAGGGTTTCGTTGCCAATTTTCACGGTTACCTTAACAATTTGATCAAATTGTATTTTGGTCATCTCCATACTTTCAATATTTTTTCTAGAGAAGTGCCATGCTACTGGAAATCCAATAAAGACAAATAGCCAGCTAATTGGATCACCGAACCCTTTTACACTTGTCATTAGGACTCTAGTGGTCAATTCAGAGTCATATTGAATAAAATAATGGGTCCCCATTAATGCCCCGCCAATTAAAAAAGTTGAAACATAAAGTGTCATTAAGGCTTTAAAGAAAAAGGTTAACCGTTTATACCCAAAGGCTATTAACACCATCACGATTGAAAATAAGAATTTTGAAATTGGGTGGCTTGTGTAGACATTTAATGGTGTAAATGATAATAAAATGATCAATGAACCAATAAAGCCACCAGCAAACAGCCGTGCTAATTTTATTTCTCTTTTTAGAAAAATAGCTGTTAAATATAGAAGCAGGCTATCAAAAAACAAATTTAGTGCCCAAATCACATCTAAATAAATAGTCAGGCGAGCTTCCTCCCTTTAAATTGTCAGCTTTTCCTTTCTGTTTACGAAAAAGTATAACGTACTTGCAAGGCTGAAGTGTGTCACTTTCTGTAATCAAAAAAACAGAATTTTCCACTATTCACAACGGATTTTGTCAGATAGATTTGGTTGCAATAAATAGAAAAAGACACGACCTATTGTTGGCCGTGTCTTTTTTGTTGTATTCAATATTTATCTTCTCCGATTACGGTTGCGTAAGAAGGTTGGAATATCCAATGTTTCTTCTTGGGAAACTTGGCTGTGGCGAACTGGTTCTTGCTGAACCTCTTCACGTTTTGGCTGTTCTCTCTTAACATTGCCCATTGGCGGCTTAGCTTGTCCAAATGTCGGACGAGTAGCTTTTGGCTGCGTACCTTCTTCTTTAAATCCAGTAGCAATTACCGTAACAATAATTTCATCTTTTAGCGCTTCATTGATAACCGAACCAAAAATCATATTAACTTCCTGGTCAGAAGCAGTGGCTACTATATCGGCAGCTTCTTGTACTTCGTAAAGACTTAAATTTGTTCCGCCTGTAATGTTCATTAGAACCCCTTGTGCTCCATCAATTGAGGTTTCTAATAAAGGAGAACTAATAGCTTTCTTTGCTGCCTCCGCTGCACGGTTTTCACCTGCAGATACACCGATTCCCATTAATGCAGAACCTTTATTGGACATGATTGTTTTCACATCTGCAAAGTCCAAGTTAATTAGACCGGGGACAGCAATTAAATCCGAAATACCTTGAACACCTTGGCGAAGCACATTATCCGCTTCACGGAATGCTTCAAGCATCGGCGTGCTTTTGTCAACGATTTCCAAGAGTCGATCATTAGGAATGACGATTAAAGTATCCACAGCTTCTTTCATTGCACCGATACCGCCAGATGCTTGACCTGAACGTTTTTTACCTTCAAATGTAAACGGACGTGTAACAACACCCACTGTCAATGCGCCTAAGTCACGGGCAATTTGAGCAATTACAGGTGCAGCACCTGTACCAGTACCTCCGCCCATTCCAGCTGTTACAAATACCATATCTGCGCCGCTTAACGCTGCTTCTAGTTGTTCTTTACTTTCTTCTGCAGCTTTCTTCCCCACATCAGGATTTGCACCTGCTCCTAGTCCGCGGGTAAGCTTTGCACCAATTTGCATCTTAACTTCTGCTTTGGAAAGATTTAATGCTTGAGCATCTGTATTAACTGCGATAAATTCTACCCCTTGAACGCCATGTTCAATCATACGGTTTACCGCGTTATTACCACCGCCGCCAACACCGATTACTTTTATTGTTGCAAGAGAATCTAAATTTGTATCAAATTCTAACATGACAATCCTCCTAATTCGTCGCTTCCTTTTTCGATTTTCTATTCAAAAAAGTAACCAAGGAATTTCTTTACTTTTGATGACATCTTATCTTCCGGATGTTTTTCTACTTTTGGTTTAGGCTGTTGTTGTTTTGGTACTCTCTTTTCGACTGGTTCAGCAATAGTTGATGAACCAATGGTACCACCTGGTAATCTAGCATTCTTGTAGGCGTATTTAATTAAACCAACAGCCGTAGTATATTGAGGTTCTCTCACACCAATATAGTCAGGCACGGCAATTCGGACTCGGTTTTGCAAAATCACTTGGGCAAGTTCTAGAACACCTTGCATATTTGCAATTCCGCCAGTTAAAACATAACCGCCGGGGAGATCACTTAATCCTAAGCGTTTCATCTCATGTAATACTAGTTCAAAAATTTCTTCCATTCTAGCTTCAATAATATCAGAAATTTCTAGCTGATTAAATTGCTGATGCTGATCACTACCAATTATTGGAACACTAAACACTTCATCTTCTGAAGCCTCATCATAAAATGCATGTCCATGTTTAACTTTAATTTTTTCAGCATCTTCAGTTGAAGTTCGTAACCCTACAGAAAGATCTTTAGTGATATAGTCTCCGCCAACTGGAATGACACTAGTTTGAGTTATAAATCCTTCTTCGAAAACAGCGATTGTTGTTGATCCTCCACCAAGGTCAATAAGAGCTACCCCAAGGTTTTTCTCATCCTTTGACAAGGCATAATCACCTGCTGCCAAAGGTTGAAGGACAATGTCTACAATCTCGAGTCCGGCGCGTTCTACGCAACGAAGGGTGTTAATGATAATGGATTTAGAGCCGGTAATGAGTGTTCCATCCATTTCCAAGCGGACACCTATCATACCGCGGGGATCATTAATTTCATCTTTTCCATCCAGAATAAATTGTTTTCGAATAACGCCAATGTTCTCTCTTTCAGGTGGGATTGATCCAACATGTGATGCCTCAATAACACGATTGACGTCCTCATTCGTAATTTCTCGGTTTTGGCTTGAAACTGCTACAATCCCATGGCAGTGTTGCAGCATAACATTGTTCCCGGAAATGCCAACCACCACATCCCGAATTTCCATCCCAATCATTCTTTCTGCTTGTTCAATTGCCCTTTTAATCGAATGAACGGTGTCATCCATGTCTACAATCGAGCCTTTTCGTAATCCTTCAGACTTTACATTTCCAACACCAATTATATTTAATGAGTCTTTACCCGAGTCATTGACCATTTCACCAATGATAACTTTCACACTGGATGTACCGATGTCAAGACTAACATATATTTCATTGCTGTTCATTCTTTGGCACCTCCTTTAGATTTCCTTAAGTTGAACAACAACTATATTTTTTTGTCCAAGAAAAGTTTCCATAGTCATATTTTATTAAATTATTCGTCACAACTAAATGATTCCCTTTAAAAAATTTCAATTTTTTTCTACTTTTTCTTTGTTTGTTGACCATTTTGTCAATATTATTCGCCTTATTACGGCAATATTCTGAAATAATCTGACACCAAACGCGAAAACTGCCGCTAAATATAAGTCTACACCAAGATGTACACCGAGAAAAGCTAAACTTGCAGCAAGCATAATATTAAAAAAGAATCCTGATACAAACACCTTTTCGTCATATATATTTTGCAGGTAAGCCCTGATTCCACCGAAAAGAGTGTCGAATGCCGCTAAGACAGCAATCGACAAATAATTGGAATATTCTTCAGGAATTCGTATCTCTGTTAATAAGCCAAGAATGATCCCAATTATTAATCCAATGAATGGAAGCCACATTAAGAATCGCCCCCTTCTTTTTCCGGTTCCATGTAGCGGATACGAATGGAATTATCATAGGCTGGTACCGTTACGTTCGGATTTGGTCTTGAAACGGAAAGTTTTAGATTTTCAATAAAAAATTCTTCCGAAGATTTGGATACTTTCATCCGATTGTATAGTTTTTCGGCTGTATTATTACCATCAACACCCACGATAATTTCAATCGGCAGACTATTAATCGTATGTCCATCGATTTTTGTTACCCCATTGATGTCACGAATCACAGTCGTATTAATAACTCTTTGGCCATCAATCGCCACATATTTTGCCTCATACATATTTAATTCGTTAAGTAACCTTTTTAAAAGTTCTGGAGAAACAACCTTATTCACTGGGGTACCCGGCTTGATCTCTTCGATTACCGGCTCTATATGTAATGTAATTCCAGGGACATTTATTTCAGTTAAACCAGCTTCAATCTTTAATTCCTTTAGTGTATCGATTAAAGTTTGTTCTTTACTTTGTTTTCGCTTAGATTCATAGGCTGCCAGCTTTTCTTCATTCGAACGGATTTCACTTAACAAATTGGATTGAAGTTCTTTTTCTTTAAGTAACGCTTCACGCAGCTGCCAAATATCACGTGTGTCACGTTCAGCAGGTTCTTTTACAGTTTGAAATTGGATAGCAATCATGAAACCAACCAAGACTGCTATCAATGTAAAACTTGCATTAAGTTTTTGGTTGTCCACTTTTTTTCACCTAACCTTTTAAATTATCAACTCGTGGACAGTACTTAGAAATAGCCTAACTCCCTAGAATTGGATTTAGGACAACTTCATCGTCTTTTTCTAATGTGAAAACGATATTATCATTCACTAGTTGATCCTTCACCCCTCCAATTAGGTTTATCGATGATGAGAGGACGTCAGGGTCTCCGATGGCTGTAATTGTAAATGGTGCCGGATGTTCAATACCATCAACCGTTATAACCGGTCCATTACAAATAATATAAGAATGGCTAGTCAGCCTTTGCCCATTTATGGCAACTGCTGCAGCTCCTGATATATATAGTTCATTTACCACTTTGAATACGTGATGTTCATGAACGAGGTAATTATTGATGTTGTCTTCTTTTGGGTCGTATGCACCATCAGTGAGGGTAACCTTGACCCCTTTACCTTGGACTTTCACCTTTCCCAAAAACATTCGATATTTTTCAGCATCTTCTGCAAGGTTAAGAAAAATCTGTGCTTCCTTCGAAAGTTCCTTTTCATTTTTAAAAACCATATCTTGTTTTTGGTTTAACTCCTTTTGCAGTTCACGATTGCTTTTTTCTTCTGCAATTAATTGATTTCTTAATGCAAGCGTCTTTTCCCATTGTTTACCGGATACGTTGGGGTTTTTTTCTTTATTTTCTATTTGCGTCAAATGATAAGAAAAAGCAATCATAAATCCTAATACAAGGCAGACTAGGGATAAAACAACATGTTTACCCTTCACCTTAATCTTGCTCAACTTTTTTTTCCTCCACTTCCGATTCAAAAGCCTTAAAATATGATCCTACTTCTAAGTCAATAATCCCCTTTTTGTTAGGATCTAATTGCGAGATAATTGAAGGATAATACATCATCTTTTCCGAAAAACTTCTTAATGTCGCACTCACCTCAAATCCATCATTCATAAATAATGAAATATGATAGGGATCTGTTTTCTTCGGAGTGTAATGGATTTCAGAAATAGAGTTTGAAATTTCGCTAGGAAGATTTTCTAAATCTTTAACCATTTGATTAAGGGCTTCCCCTTCTTTGAACTCAAATAAAATTGGAGAATTAACAGGAATTTTATTTGCCTCTCTATTTTTTATAATTTTCCCATTATCCATAATCGGAAAGAACTTATTCCCTTGCTTAAGATAGGCAATTCTTTTATGTTCTTTTATAAAAATAATCACTGTATTAGGCCAACGAATCTTAATTTCTGCTTTTTTGATTTCAGATAATCGCTGTATTTTAGAAACAGTTTCTTCCTTCTTTATTTTCCAAATATTCGTATTATTCGAAAGCCCGCTCTGACTGACTACTTCCTCAGCGGAATACACTCCATTGCCTTTAATTGTTATCGTCTTTACATGACTTAAAGGTGATTGTGAATAGGCGATAACAACTATCATTGTAAAAAATAGAATTAACAAGAGCACAAGTCGTCTATTTGCTTTTCGTCGTCTTTGCTCCTTTAACTTAGGGATACGGTCCTCGAGAGCAACAATTTTTCCTTTTTCCATTTATTTTTCCTCCAAATAAAAAGCAGCTGCCTCAGGAAAAGCTTTCTATGCCTGTCCAAACATTCGATAGTGTTACCTCGAAAAGAGAAACAACGGCACGAAAAATCATGCCGTCTGTTACTTTTCGAGGATGCACCTATAATATTATCAGTAATTATAACACAATATTTGTCATTCGTACGGGAATTATGATAAGAAATGTAAGTATAATTTCTTGGAAATTTTGCTAATATTCTAATCCCATCGTCCGAATAGCGGCTAGTAAACTAGCCACTATTCGGACGATGAATATTTCTTACTTTCTCCCTACTATTTCTACTTCTGTTTCCATTTTTACTTCATATAAGCTGTAGATGATATCCTTTACATGTTGAATTAAGGCAAGCACATCACCCGCTGTTGCATTTCCGGCATTCACGATAAAGTTCCCATGCATTTCTGATATTTTTGCACCGCCGATACTATACCCCTTTAAGCCAGCCACTTCAATCAATTTTCCAGCGTAATTCGGTAGCGGATTCCTGAATATACTTCCCGCACAAGGAAAATTCCACGGCTGTGTTTCTTTTCGATAATCCTTATTCTTAATCATTTGTGAAATAATTACTTCTTTATCACCTTCAACAAGCTGAAATGAAGCTTCCACAACAATGCCGGGCCGGATTTTCTGGAGGACCGATGTTCTGTAAGAAAACATCATTTCTTCATTCGAAAGCCACTCCATCGTCCCATCTTCAAATAAAATATGAGCCCGTGTCAGTATTTTGCTAATATCAGATCCGTGTGCACCTGCATTCATATATACTGCACCGCCAACAGATCCAGGGATTCCACTAGCAAATTCCAGACCGGACATTCCTTTTTTACTAATAAGGGTAGCCAAGCTTACCAGGGAATGTCCGCCGCCTACTGTAATCTCTGTGCCATTGATTTTGAGTTCATCAATTCCGGAACCGAGTTTAATTACTGCCCCTTCAATGCCCTTGTCAGAGACTAAAAGATTAGAACCTCTCCCAATTGCCCGCCAATTTAAGCTGTATTTTTTTACCAACCCCATAACCTGTTTTAAATTTTCTACAGATGAAGGTTCAATAAAAAGGTCAGCAGGTCCGCCTATTTTGATAGTTGTGTGGTTGACAAGCGGTTCATTTTTTTTCACTTTACCAATCTTTAAATTTTCTAATTCAGTTATGATTGCGTCCATATTAATCACCCTAACTTTCCAAAATGCATTTATTTCAGTTTATGCTACAAACTATTTTGGGCTACCTTTGTTTTGTCTTTACAAGCTCCTGCATTAAGGAATAAAGTCGGAAGGCTGAATCCGGAACACCCATTTTTTTAGATTTAAGCTTCATTTCCTTTAAATTATCCTTATTTAAAAGAATACGATCTATATGGTTTACAAGGCTTTTATTATTTAAATCCTTTTCTAGGAGTAATTCTGCCGCGCCATGGTCACTTAATGATCTTGCGTTTTTCTCTTGATGATTATTTGTAACATATGGGCTAGGGATAAGAATGCTGGGAATACCGAGCGAAGTAATCTCTGCCAGTGTCGTTGCTCCTGCTCTTGAAACGACTAGGTCAATCCCCGCCAGAACTTCTGGCATATTATGAATAAAAGGTTTAATTACTACGTTTTTGGGATTTCCAATTAGGTCCACTTCTTTTTTGACATCTTCAAAATGAACGTCTCCTGTAATATAAAGAATTTGATATGGTTTTTCAGCCAATTCTGCAAATGCCTTTACGACAGCTTCATTAATAGGCCTTGCACCACGGCTGCCTCCAAATACTAAAACGGCTGGCAGTGTTGTACTAAGCCCTGCCGCAAGCCGACCTTGAATCCCATCCTTGCCAATTACTTCAGATGCACGAGGATTACCTGTGAAAACAGTCTTCTCTTTCGGAAAGAATTCTTTGGCTTCTTCAAAGCAGATCGCAATTTTGTTTACATAACGGCTTAAAAATTTATTAGTTAACCCAGGAACACTATTTTGCTCGTGGATGATTGTCGGGATTCCTAGCTTTGATGCAGCATATACAACCGGCCCGCATACATATCCACCTGTTCCAATGACAATGTCCGGTTTGAACTCCTTTAACATTCTTTTACTGTCTTTTACACCTTTTAGAAAGCGCAGGACAGTTTTAATATTTTCAAAGGAAAGCTTTCTTTGAAAACCAGTAATATGAATGGATTTAAAAGCTATATTCTCCCTAGGAACAAGTTTACTTTCCAATCCGTTACGAGTCCCTATGTATAAAAATTGTGCATCTTTATTTTGTCTTTGAATTTCTCGAATGAGTGCAAGGGCCGGATAGATATGTCCACCAGTTCCTCCACCGCTAACAACTATTTTCATTTTTTCCACCTCATTAACTATTTAACACCAGATTGCCATAACTATCTTACTATAAAAACGAACGAAATAACTCATATGAAAAAAGAATGTTATCTAATTGTAAAGTTATCAATTACATTTCTTACTAAAATAAAAAGAACCCTGCCACTAAACAGGGGGAAGGTTCAAAATCGTGAATACCTGCTAATATTAAGGAGAACCCCGATAGCCATTAACATTAACGTCAATGAAGAACCTCCATAGCTTAAAAATGGCAAGGTAATACCCGTAACGGGCATAAGCCCTGTAACAACTCCGATATTAATCATCACCTGAATCGCCACCATGGCGATAATTCCCACAGCCAAAAAGCTGCCATATAAATCTGGTGCACCTAAAGCAATTCGAATCCCTCTCCATAACAACAATGCAAATAATAGTAATATGAACGACCCACCAATAAAGCCCAATTCTTCTGATAAAATGGCAAAGATAAAGTCCGTTTGAGGTTCTGGTAAGTAAAAGAACTTCTGCCGACTCTCGCCAAGTCCAAGTCCAAACAATCCGCCCGGCCCTATCGCGTAAAGTGATTGAATAATTTGAAAGCCACTATTTTGCGGGTCGGACCAAGGGTCTAAAAAGGAGGTTATCCTTTGAATTCGATACGGTGCCGAAGCAATTAAGCCCACGAATCCTGCGACACCTAATAGCCCAAGAAAACCAAAATGGCTAACCCGTGCACCTGCAATAAATATCATCACGACACAGGTTCCCATCATAACCGTTCCTGTACCTAGATCCGGTTGAAGCATAATCATTGAAAAGGCAACAAAGGCAAGCCCTAATGAGGGAACAAGACCTTTTTTAAAGGAAGTAATCAGCTTTTGTCGTTCTGAAAGATATTTCGCCAAAAACGCAATCATCGCTAGCTTCATAAATTCTGATGGCTGGATGGAAAATGCTCCTACCCCAATCCAGCTTCGAGAACCATTTCTCTCATTACCAATACCAGGAATTAAGACTAAAATTAGTAGGACAAAACAAGCAATAATGAAGGTCTTCGACCAGGTCCGCCATGTCCAATAGTTAATGTTCATAATAAAAAACATTGCAATAACTCCAACCCCAGCGAATAGAGTTTGTCTTTTCGCAAAGAAAAAGGAATCATTAAACTTATGTTCAGCCCAAATAGCACTTGCACTGTACACCATGATAAGCCCTATAGCCAATAGCGTGAATGTTACGATCATTAAAATAAAATCAGGAGTTGTTCTCTTTGTCGGCACAACCATACACCTCAACTGCTAAGTTTTAGGGCTCTGTTATATTAACTTAGATAATTGTCCAGCTCGAGCACTAAACGCGTGCTTCCGCTTTTCTTGTAGACAAGCCCTTACTTAAGCTTATGCACCGCTTCGATAAAAATGTCTCCCCTGACTTCAAAAGTTTTATATTGATCCCAGCTTGCACATGCAGGAGATAACAATATAACATCACCTGTTTCGGAGTAGCGATAAGCTTCAGGCACTGCCTTGTCAACATTATCGACACGTACGATTGTTTTTATTCCGGCCAGTTTCCCAATGCGTTCCATCTTAGGAGCAGTTTGCCCAAATGTAATCATCGCTTTTACATTTTTTAAATAGGGCAGGAGCTCATCAAACTCATTACCGCGGTCTAACCCGCCCGCTAAAAGTATAACTGGAGCTTCAAAAGCAGCCAACGCATTAATAGTTGCTAAGATATTTGTCGCCTTAGAATCATTGTAAAATTTCCTTCCGTCCACCTCTGTAACATACTGGAGTCGGTGCCTGACACCAGTAAAGGTTTCCAGAACCCTTTGCATGGCCCTGTTTTCCACTCCTGAAAGCTTTGCTGCAGCCATAGCAGATAAGATATTTTCAAGATTGTGGTTGCCGGGAAGAGCTATATTTTCGATTTCCATCACTTTTTCTCGTTTAAACATTAACCAGCCATCAGAAATATATGCACCTTCCGGAAGTTCCTTCTTTGTCGAAAAAGGAATGATGCCGGCCTTAGAATGCCGAGCAACCTCTAAGGTCTCTTCTTGATCGGCATTAACAATTAGATATTCGAGTTCTGTTTGATTTTTTGTGATATTTGCCTTTGCTGCAATATATTCCTGTTTAGTCCCATGATAATCTAAATGGGCATCATATAGATTTGTTAGAATGGCGATCTTTGGATTAAAATCAACAATTCCCATTAGTTGAAACGAAGATAATTCAATGACAATCGTATTTTCTAATGTTGCCTCCTCGGCAACCCCTGATGCAACAGTGCCAATATTCCCTGCAATTAGCGGGTGCTTTTGACCCTCTTTCAACATTTCATAGACTAAGGTAGTTGTTGTTGTTTTTCCATTTGTTCCTGTAATCCCAATAAACGGGGCTTCCGATATTGCATACGCAAGCTCCACCTCCGTAATGACTGGAATGCCTTTTTCAATAGCTCCTGCAATCATTGGGTTTTTATAAGGAATACCAGGATTCTTGACGATAAGCTCGAATCCCTCATCAAGAAGTTCAATTGGATGTTCACCACAAATGACTTTAATCCCTTGCTCTAACAACCCCTGAGCCTCAGGATTCTCCGAAAAAGGCTTTTTATCATTTACGGTTACAAATGCACCAAGCTTATGTAATAATGCGGCTGCTGTTACCCCGCTTTTAGCTAAACCTAGGACTAGAATTTTTTTATGACTGAAAGAATTAATCTGTTTCACTTATAACCACACCTCAATATAGATTCCTAGTATCGCAAGAATTAATCCAACACTCCAAAAAGTGACGACGACCCGCCATTCTGACCAGCCTACCAATTCATAATGATGATGCAACGGACTCATACGGAAAATCCGTTTACCAGTCGTTTTAAAGGAAATAACCTGTAAAATAACAGATAAGGTTTCAATGACAAAGACGCCGCCAATAATGATAAGCAAAATTTCAAGCTTAGTCAGAATAGCAATCGTAGCAATTGCTCCTCCGAGAGCAAGTGAACCTGTATCTCCCATAAAAACCTTAGCAGGGTGCGCATTAAACACTAAGAACCCTAACACTGCCCCTACAACCGCTACAGAAAAGATCGCAATTTCCATTTGAGATTGATTCCAAGCAAGCACTGCTAATGCACCAAAAGCAATAGCTGCGGTGCCTGACACCAAGCCATCAAGTCCATCTGTTAAGTTGACTGCATTTGAGAAGCCTACTAGCCAGAATATGACGAAGATGATGAAAAACCAGCCTAAATCAAATGTGGTTTCAGTAAATGGAAGGCTAATTTCAGTAGAGAAGCCCTGTTGTTTATAGATAAGGTAAAAGATAATGGAAATAATGATTTGACCTGCTAGTTTTTGTTTAGAGGTTAACCCTAAATTCCGTTTTAAGACCACTTTGATAAAATCATCTAAAAAGCCAAGTAATCCAAAGCCAAGTGTTACGAGAAGCAATAAATACGTTTTAACGGTTGGTTCGGAAAATTTACCTGTCATTACGAGAGTCGTAATGACGATTGAAAACATAATCATCACACCGCCCATGGTCGGTGTGCCAGATTTTTTCTGATGGGATTTTGGTCCTTCTTCACGAATGCTTTGTCCAAATTTCAACCTTCTTAAGAAGGGAATAAAAACAGGAGAAAGTAATACCGATATAAGAAAACCCATTATAATTGTGAAAAATATAACTTGCTCAAGCATTTTATTCCCTCCTTTCAGGTTTGTTTTTACTCGTGATCTCGTTTAACATCACAGCTATATCATATGTTTCATTATTTTTATTAAGAAGTTTTTTATTTGAAAATTTAAAGTTAGTTATCTCCATAATTTTGTCTGTTTCTCCATTTAATTTTTCAATATATCGTTTTAAAATAGTTACGATTGCAGCAGCAGGGTCGTTTGTAAAGAATACTGGAAATTGGTTCGGTATATACCTTGGAAGATCGTAGTTGATATTCCAAATGGCTGCGATTGCCCCATTTGAAATCGCTTCGGAAAGCTCCCCATCCGTTCCATTAAATGATACAAATAATCCTTTTGGCTGTGCTTCGTTTGCTTGGTCGCACACGGAAGCAAACGAAAGGTCGTCTTGGATGCCACGGCTATCAAATAGACTCCCCAAGTCTTTCAAAGCTAAATACATAGCTATCTCCCCTCAATTGCTTCTCGTGCCACGAGTCTGTCATCAAAATCGTGAACTATATTGCCAATAATTTGATATGTTTCATGTCCTTTACCTGCAATTAAGACCACATCATCTTTTGATGCCTGTTGAATTGCTGTATTAATTGCTTCTTTGCGGTCAGGGATGATTTTATATTTTCCACCCTTAACCCCCGCTTCCATTTCCTTCAAAATGGCTAGAGGATCTTCACTTCTAGGGTTATCCGAAGTAAGGATTGGATCAGTAGCCCATTGGCAGGCTATCTGAGCCATTAATGGCCGCTTGGTACGATCGCGATCTCCACCACAGCCAACAATGACAAAAACTTTTTTCTTCGCAATATGCTGAATCGTTTTTAATACATTTTCAAGACTGTCAGGTGTATGAGCATAGTCAACAATAACGGTAAAATCTTGTCCTGCATTTACAAGTTCAAACCTTCCGGACACACCTTCTACACTTTCAATAGACTTGATAATTTGATTAATTTCGATTCCAGATACAAGGGAAGCAGCTATACTTGCTAAAACATTATAAACACTGAATTTCCCAATTAATTGCATTTGAACCGGATATATTTCTGTTTCAATTATAAGATTGAAACTAGTGCCGGAAGAAGTCATTTGAATGTCCTTCGCCTGAATATCAGCCTTCATGTCGATACCATAGGTAACAATATGAGCAGCGGTTGCCCTACTATACATTTCTGATGCTTGGTCATCTGCATTTAAAACAGCGAATTTGGGGTGTTGATGATTAAATGTATTCCCAAGCTGGGCAAATAATAAACTTTTGGCACGCTTATATTCGTCCATTGTTTTATGATAATCAAGATGGTCCTGCGTTAGATTTGTGAATACTGCTACATCATAATCACAGCCATGTACCCTGCCAAGATCTAAGGCATGCGAAGACACTTCCATTACTGCTGTTTCTACCCCTCTATCAATCATTTGTTGAAAGGTTTTTTGCAATGTCAAGCTTTCAGGAGTTGTGTTTTTTGTTTCAATGGTCTCTTCAGCAATTTTAGTGTACATCGTGCCAATCAAACCTGTCCTTTGACCGGCATCTACCATTATTTTTTCAATTAAATGGCTGGTGGTTGTTTTTCCGTTTGTTCCTGTGATTCCAATTAAATGCAGCTTTTTGGTTGGCTGCCCATAAAAGGTATCAGCAAGCACAGCCATTGCTCTTGTTGTATCTTTCACAAGAATTACCGGCACATCAAGTGCTATCGGACGTTCTGCGAGTATGGCTGCTGCGCCGTTTTTTACAGCTGCTTCCGCAAAATCATGGCCGTCAACTGTGTAGCCTTTAATACAAATAAATAAGCTCCCTTTTTGCACCTTTCGATTATCGTTTTCAATCGATGTAATTTCCAAATCCTCACCTTTAAAAGGAATTAAAAGATGCAAATTCTTAAGCAGCTTTTGTAGCTTCATTTTCACTCAAATCCTCTCATAACCGTTCAAACAAAATACCGGTATCTACCTTAGGGATCTTTCCCTAACGAAAGTTCCATCTTATTTTACATTAAAATATTTTATTTTGCTATTTAGTAATCAAACCTTAATGAAAAAATTAGGCGGCGGAAACCAGTCCGACCGCCCTGTCACAAAGAATTGCATTTCCCCCGAGTTAATCTTCCTTCCCGAAATAAAGCCTTATTTTCGAGCCTTCTTTGACTTTAGCTCCTGCTTCAGGTGATTGTCTAATCACCACATCTCCCTCTCCACTTGCATCCACCTTTAAGTTAATAAGCTGATCCATTAACTCCATTTTCGTTAAACCAGTAAAATCAGGGAGTTTTATTAAAGGGGTATCCGGCCATTTTAGTTCTTTTTCAATTTGGTCTTTTCTCGGCTTAATACCCATTGCTTTCATGCTATCCTTCATAATATTACCTACGATTGGAGCAGTGATGGTTCCCCCAAATGCCGTTACTCCTTTCGGATTATCAACAGCAACATATACGACAATCTCTGGGTCATCTGCAGGAGCAAAGCCCATAAAAGAAACAATAAAGTTATTTTCTAAATATCTCCCGTTTTGTGCTTTTTGCGCTGTACCAGTTTTACCACCCACACGGTAGCCTTCAACAAATGCCCTTCCACCTGTCCCTTGGGCGACAACACTTTCAAGTGCATGGCGAATTTCCTTTGAAGTCTTTTCGGAAATTACTCTTCTTTTTTCAACTGGAGAATTTCTCATCACAATCTCTTTTGTTACGGGGTCAATTAACTCCTTTGCAATAAACGGCTTGTACAATATTCCACCATTGACCGCTGCGGACACTGCAGTTACCTGCTGGATGGGTGTTACAGATACACCCTGACCAAAAGCAGTCGTTGCCTGTTCAACAGGACCTACTCGATTCAAATTAAATAATATCCCCGTTCCTTCTCCTTGTAAATCAATACCAGTTTTCTGTCCAAACCCAAAATCCTTAACATATTTGAAAAGCTTCTCTTTTCCTAAACGATCACCTAATTCAACAAAGCCAGGGTTACACGAGTTTTCAACCACTTCTAAAAAGGTTTGATCACCATGCCCGCCCCTCTTCCAGCATTTTAACCTCGCACCAGCTACCTGAACCGAACCAGAATCATGGAAATGTTCCTTCTCCAAGTTAACCTTTCCTTCATTCAATGCTGCAGCCAGGGTAATGATCTTAAAAGTTGAACCAGGTTCATAGGTTGACCAAACTGGCAGGTTCCGGTTATAGACCTCTTGGGGGACATTCCGGAAATTTGCAGGATCAAAAGTTGGTCTGCTTGACATGGCTAAAATTTCACCACTATTTGGGTTCATGGCAAGTGCAATAATACCATCTGGATTGTATTTGGCCTCAGCAATATCCAGTTCTCTTTCGACAATAGTTTGTATTTTTGAATCGATTGTCAGTTTTAAATCAAGACCGTTAATCGGTTGCTCATAATCATCTGCCATGCTATTCATTCTTTTTCCTTTGGCATCCGCATAGAACTTAACTGCTCCACGTTCACCGCTTAACTCTTTATCATAGTACTGCTCTAGTCCCATCAAACCTTGGTTATCCACCCCTGTGAATCCAAGCACATGAGAAAGATAACTCCCATTTGGATAATGGCGCTTGGAGTCTTCCCCAATATAGACGCCATCTAGACCGAGGGCTCTGATTTCTTTTGCCTTTTCATGAGAAATTTTTCTTCCTTCCTTCATCCGAACGGAAGAAGCACTTTTTGTAATTTCTCGATAGGCTTTCTCTTTTGGCATATTTAACACGGAGGCCAGCTTCTCTGCTGTTGCAGCCGGATCTTTTACTTGTCTTGGCATAACATAAACAGTTGGCGCACTAATATTTGTTGCCAGCGGCACCCCATTACGGTCAACAATTTGTCCGCGCTCAGGTTCGAAGGGGATATTACGACTCCAAGAGTCCCTTGCCCCTGAAGTCAGCCAATCCCCCAAAACAAATTGAACATATCCAAGCCGCACATCAATAATTAAGAAGGTTAGAATACCAACAAATAGAGCAATCATTAATCGTTTGCGAACAGTTACATTAGAAACACGCATTTTTTGAACGAACCTCCTTTTTCTATCGTTCATTTATATGCTTGTACTCCCTGTATTAGAACGCAGCTTACCGTGTATATAGAAGAGAAAATCCCACTTAAATAAGCGGGATAAACAATTAATCTTGGACTTTTACTTCTGTTTTTTCTTGGACGTCTGATTCAGCATTATTGTCTAAATTCCACTGCTCTTCAGGAGTTTTTAAATCAACTATTAAGAAATCACCGTTTCTCATAATAGTCTTTGGTTTGATATTCTGCTGAGCTACGTAGCCTTGGCCCTTTGAATTTAGTTTTAAGCCAGCAATATTAGCAACTTTCATGACATCTCTAAGTGACCATCCTGTCATATTAGGGGCAAGCTTTTCTCCATCAGTTTGGATAATTACCTTTTCACCTTCTAAAACAGTCGTTCCTGACGCTGGCAGTTGTCTGACAACCTTTATTCCCTTGCCAATTACAACCGATTCAATGCCTTTTGCCTTTAGTTCCTTTTCAGTTTCATCGGCCGACTTTCCAATAAAATCTGACAGTTTGTTTAATTGTGCTTTTTGACTCTTAGAAGGCTTAATATTTAAATATTGCAGGCTGTTTTTCATGACAGGGTTAAAAATACCGGATACAGGAAGGGCACCCATCCCAGTCCCGTCAAGATCAGGCTGCTGAACAGCAACATAGACAATTAATTTGGGATCATCCTTAGGGGCCATACCTAGAAACGAAAACATATAATTATCTGCCCCTTGTAAATACCTTCCGTTCGGCCCTGGTATATTTGCGGTCCCCGTCTTCCCGGCAACACTGTACCCATCGATTTTATAACGGCCACCCGTTCCCTTTGGGGAGGTAACAACAGTTTCAAGGATATCGCGAACCTGTTTTGCTGTTTCTTTTGATATTGGAGTTGAAACTACTTCAGGAGAGTTTGATTTAATTGTTTCTCCTGTATCATGATTAACAATTTTTTTGACAACATGCGGTTTTATCATTTTCCCGTCATTAGCTATTGCTGTTGCCGCTTGAATTTGTTGAATCGGTGTTATTGCCGTTCCTTGTCCGTAGGCCGTCGTAATTTTTTCAATCGGATAGGTAAACTGAATCTTTCCCGACGTTTCATCGGGAAGGTCAATACCTGTAGGTTTATCAAAACCAAATTTTGTTAAATATTCTCTAAACTTTTCAAATCCCAGCTTCTCTTTCGCGATTTTCGCAAAGGCAACGTTAGAGGAACGTTGCACACCTTCAAGATAGGAGATCGTTCCCCAACCTGAGTAATTATGGTCATGAATCGCTTTATCCTTGTTAGTGACTTGATAGGAGCCGGATTGATAGGTTTCATTCGGATTAAACACCTTTTCCTGGACAGCTGCTGCAAGCGTAAAAATTTTCATTGTCGAACCGGGTTCAAAAGAGGTTTCAATCGCTTCATTATGCCAGCCTTTATCAATCCCTTCTTTTGTTTTCGGATGAAAGGTCGGCCGTTGCCCCATCGCTAATATTTCACCCGTTTTCGGATCTGCAACAATCGCAATAATTTTTTCAGGTTTATATTCCTTGTCTACCTTGTTCATTGCATCTTCTAGAAAGGTTTGTATTTTTTGGTCGATGGTCAAATAGACATCATTCCCATTTTGAGCAGGAGTAATTTTTTCCTTCCCATCAGGAAGTATATACCCCCATAAATCGCTCTCAAAATTTACCTTCCCATTCTTCCCTGTTAATTCATCATTAAGAATTTTCTCAATTCCCATTTTCCCAATCGATTTAATCGTTTTATCCTTTTGCTCAATCCGGTCTGCATACCCCACTAAATGTGAAGCAAAAACTCCATTTGGGTAAAAGCGTTTGGAATCACGAATAAAAGTAATTCCTGGCAGCTTCAAATCTTCTATCTTTTTCTTTGTTTGATTTGTAATATCTCTGCCTGACTTACCAAACTCAACTTGAAACTTTTTATTTTTTTTCCCTTTGGACAAGATACTATAAATCTCTGATTCATCCATTTCTAGGTACTTTGACAATTCTTTTGCTGTTTTGTCCAGATTTTTTACATGTTGTGGTTTTTTTGGATTTGTCGTCATCTTCTTATCTAAAATTGCAATTATGGTATATGCATTGGTATCCTCTGCAATTACCCCGCCATTCCGGTCAAAGATATCGCCCCTTAAGGCAGTCAAATTCCCTTCTCTGCTATATTTTTCTTGTGCTTTCGCGGCAAGCGGCTGCCCGTCAACCTCTCCGGAGATTTGAATAGAAAAATACCTGAAAAGTAATACAAAAAAGAGCAAGCCAAAAAATCCAAATAAAATGGCTGCTCCTGCATTCATATATGGTTGTTTCTTGTTCATTTTAATGCACTACCTTGACATTATTTTCATCTTTAATAAGGCCCATATCCTTAGCCTTTTTATAAATCCGGTCGTAAGCACTTAATTCGCTTACTTGTACCTGTAAATCGCTATTTACCTTCTGTTGATCAGATACTTTTGCTTCGATAATCTGAATGTCTTTATTGACCTCGTAAATTTTTGCTTGGTTCGAAATAATATGAACGGCACCAAAACACACAAATCCGGCAAAGGCTAGTCCAATTATTTTTTCTCCGGGAGTGAGCCAGGATTTTTTGATTAGTACTTGACTCTTTTTTTGAACTTTCTTCTCTGTTTGTTGCTGCTCTAAATACTTCCTGGCAAGATTACTCAAACATTTCCCCTCCAGATTTTTTCTTTTTCTGCCACGGCCTAGGCGTTGGCAGTTTTTATAATTTTTCTGCTATACGGAGCTTTGCAGACCTTGCACGATTGTTTTGTTCCAATTCTTCTTCAGAAGGAAGAAGAGGTTTCCGTGAAATTAGCTTTAAAATCGGTTTATACTCATCTGGAATGATTGGTAAACCTGGAGGTAAATTAGGAGTTTCACTTGCTTTCTTAAAGGCTGCTTTACAAATCCTGTCCTCTAGAGAGTGAAAGGTAATAACACTTATTCTCCCCGCTGGGTTCAATAAATCGATTGCTTGATTTATTGACTTTTCAAACACAGCTAATTCATCATTGACAGCAATCCTTACTGCTTGAAAAACCCGCTTGGCAGGATGTCCACCTTTTCTTCTAGCCGGCGCCGGGATAGCATCCTTTATCAATTCAACTAATTCTGCTGTTGTCTCAATCGGTTTCAAAGCTCTTGCCGCTTCAATTTTACGGGCTATTTGTTTAGAGAATTTCTCTTCACCATAGCGAAAAAAGATGCGAACTAAGTCCTCCCATGCCCAATGATTAATCACGTCATAGGCAGAAACATCAGCTTCATTATCCATCCTCATATCGAGTGGTGCATCATGATGGTAGCTAAAACCTCTTTCCGGTGTATCCAATTGTGGCGAGGATACCCCGAGATCGTATAGAACTCCGTCCACCTTAGCAATTCCTCGATTTTCAAGTTCTTCCTTTAAATATAGGAAATTGCTTTTAATTATCTCTAATTGGTCTCCATATTGCGCTAACTTCTCTTTAGCATGCACAATCGCAGTTTCATCCTGGTCAAATGCAAAGAGTTTTCCTTGAGGCCCGAGTTTTGAAAGAATCAAGGCACTATGTCCTGCCCCACCCAAAGTACAATCAACATAAATACCATCTGACTTAATATTTAATCCTTCAACAGCTTCCTTTAACAACACAGTTGTATGTTCAAACATGTAGTAACCACCTTTTCCAATCGAACGATCTATAACAGAAAATATATTAACATAATTTATCCATTATATATCAAAGCCAATCATATTTTCTGCAATTTCCGCAAAAGATTCTTCTGACTGTGAAAAATAGTCTTCCCAAATCTGTTTGCTCCAAATTTCAATTCGATTGGAAACACCCAAAATTACACATTCTTTTTCTAGCTTTGCATATTGCAATAGTGGTGCTGGGATATTAATTCTTCCTTGCTTATCAAGTTCACTCTCTGTTGCTCCAGAAAAGAAGAAGCGAGTAAAAGCACGGGCATCTTTTTTTGTCAGAGGTAGGCCTTTTAACTTTTCTTCAATCAGCTCCCACTCTGATATGGGGTAACCAAATAAACATTGATCCAATCCACGCGTGATTATAAACATTTCACCAAGCTCATCACGGAATTTGGAGGGCACAATCATGCGGCCTTTATTATCAATGCTGTGATGGTATTCACCCATGAACATACCCATGACCCCCACTTTCTATTAAAAATGTACCACATTCCCCCACTTTCCACCACCTATTTTTTAACTATTCGCCTTAATTCTTAATATTCCTTTTTCATTATGTTATTTTTTTACAAAAAAAAAAAGAAAAACTCCACTGCTCAAGTGGAGTTTTTCTAAAATTTCATAACCTTGTGCCGTCCATCAAATTCGAAACTTCCTGCCATTAAGTCATTAATAAAGTTCAATCCATATTGATTGAGATAATAAAAGATATTCCAAACCCTTTCTTGAGGAAAGCCGTCTGGTCTTAAAGCAAGATCGACACGTGCATATTTTTTAATAATATTATCGTGTTTCAATCGTACGGATTCATCTAATTTCTTTTCCAAAAACTCGATTTCTTTTATTAAATAACTTTCGTTTTTCTTTAACAAAGGTAACAGTCCGCGGTCCAACTCGAGCGTTTTTGCTTCTAATTGACGATACTGCTTTACTAATTGGTCTTTCGTAATTGAAAATAGTGACTCCACTTCTTTATCCTTAATTGATTCTAGAAATTGGTGTCTTCCTTTTTCCGTACCACCGCTCAATACGTCTGCTAAATTTAGATGTAATTCTGCCACATCCGTTTCAACTGATCGGTCAAGGATGGTAATATTCAAACGGGGTACTATCGGCGGCATTTTAATATCAAAATGTTCAAAAACTAATTTGAGTTCTGCCCAGTATGCTATTTCTCCTGGACCCGCAATGAAAGCAATAGTTGGAAAAAGCCATTCTTGCATTAACGGACGCGTCACCACATTATTGCTTAAATAAGCCGGATTCTCCTCAGCAAGCACGACTAAATGTTCTCTCGTAAATGCCAAGGAACCACTTTTCCCCACAAAACGATCATTCCCTCGATCGTATTCAAGTAAAATCCGTTCACCCATATTTTGATCATAGTAAAATAGGTTTGCATTTTCTTCACTTGCTTCAATCGTAATTGGAAAACCACTTTTTTCAATTTTCCTCTGTTGTTCCAATAATTTGTCTGTTATTGCTTCATGTTGAAAAATTTGACTCTTGAAAAATTCTTTCTGCAGCTGACGAAACTCCCTGTTACCAGAATCGACAATTAACAACCCATAATCCTTAAACAGTTCCATAATTATATTTGCGAAAAAGTCAACGAAGGTAGATGAAATCGACACTTGTTCTTTCGCAAATTCTAATAATTTATTCGTGTGCTCGGTCTCACCGAAATTCTCAATTAGATTATCCATCCATGTAAGACAAACCTCTTGATTTAACTGTATATCAGAGACCATTTTCTTCTTAACTACTCTTTCCGGATAGGTCCATTTATCCGCCTTTTGATTAACGGGCACAAATACATGATTAACTTCTTGGAAATCATGATCTTCTCCCGCAATCCAAAATACAGGAACAACTGGTATTCCTAGCTGCTTCTCCTTTTGTTCCGCTAACTTAATAATCGAAATAACTTTATGTATTGAATAAAGCGGTCCTGTTAAGATACCTGCCTGCTGACCCCCAATAACTACGAGGCTATTATTTGTTTTAAGTTTATCAATTGACTTTATAACAGCTTCAGACGATGGAAACCGCTTCATAAAGCTCTCAATGTGTTCAGCAACTTCCACGCGAGGAAAGGACCGGTTACTTAGTTCAGAAACCCTTTTGTCATCATCACTAAATTCGTTATACCTGTAATGAAAAAAAGACTGGATTTCAGGAGATTGTTCCAAATAATTCGAAGCAAACCGATTTGTTGCTGGTAGAGAGAGATTTAAAATCTCCATTCATGTACTTCCTTTCTGATCACCCAAATTCATTCTTTTAAGAGTATACCACTACCAACCGCATTTGAAAAAAACTTTGGCTTACTATTCAGTTGGAAAAGGTAAATATTATTGCACGATGAAGTAATCCAAATAGTGTTAAGGTAATATATGCCAGGAGGAAGAGGATAAAATTAAATCGCCAAAAACCCTTCAACACTCTTCTCAAGACAATTTCTTCTTTTACCTTCCAATGAACAAACACAAAAATCATTGCAATTAAAATCATTATTAGTATTATTAACCAAAAAAGCGATTTCCCCCAAATAGTTTGAATTAAAAAATGAACTGAAATAACAAATAAAATTGTTGTATAATCAAGAGCCCTGTGAACTGATTTCCGGTTATTGTTTGTCACCAGTTTTGTAATAATAAACACAAGGAGGAATCCTAAAAATGGTAATGCAAAGAATATAGAAATTATAGAGGATAAAAAAGTAATCAAGAAATTACCCCCTTTATCCATTCTTTCCCTTTTATTAAATAATAAAGGGTTTCAATGTTAGGTGCTGTCATTTCTTTGCGTTGTGCTTCCCCTAAAATATAGCCAAGGATTGCATCTACCTCTGTCATTCTGTTTGCTTCAATATCTTTAAGCATGGAGGAGCGGTTTTCGGAAGTATTTTTACAAATATCAATAATTTGCTGCAATTGATCTTCAACATTTTCCAAAGTTAATACTGTTGAAATCTCGGAAAATAAATTTTTTAATACATGAAGGTAGTATTGATTTTTTATTAATTCACCATTGTTCACCTGAAGGATGGCCGTTAATGGATTAATCACTGCGTTGACAATTAATTTATTTTGCAGCATTCTCATGTAATCTTTTTTGAGAAGCATTGGAAATTCGATTGGCGCTGAGGAAACAAACTCATTCAAAAGAGTTGGATCCCCCTTGAAAACAGCAACATTTGTTATTCCCTCACCATTGTGAGCTAGAGTAAATAAATTCTCTTTGAGCGCTCCGTGTTCCACAGACCCCACAAAAATATTTGTACTCGAAATCACTGCCAGCTGTTTTAAATGCCCCATACCATTCTGTAAAAATAATAGATTGTTAGGAATTATCGGTAACTGATTGATTGTCTCAATGATTGGATTAAGTTGATACTGTTTAACGGCGATTATTGTTAGATCCTCCGCTCCCGTCCACTCTGAAATGGGCAGGGCGTTTACAAAGGAAATCGTTTGTTCTCCTTTTTTCTTTAGAACGATCCCATATTTATTTAACTCAGATGCTTGCTCTGTCGTTCTCGTGTAGACCGTAACCTCAAATACTCTACTAATATAAGCGGCAAATAATAAGCCAATCGAACCAGCACCTATAATTCCTACCCTCATGGAAACCCCTCTTTTTAGTCAACTTTACCCATATTTTATCAGAAGCTGTCGATAGTTTGTTAGAAAGATTAGAAAAAAAACCGATTCGATAATCGTCGAATCGGGCTTACAATCAGACAGGATAAACTGGGTGCTTGCGGACGCTGAAAGTAATTTCTTTCGTTTCATAGTAAGCAAAACGTTGAATAAGCACATTTCGTAATTCAGAGGGAGCGACAATTTCATCTACAATAAGCTCTGATGCTAGCTTGTAAATGTCGATATGCTCTTTGTATTCTCTCTGCTTCTCTAGGACAAAAGCAATTTTTTCTTTTGGGTCTTTTATTTCATTAATCTTATTTGAATAAACGGCATTGACAGCAGCTTCCGGCCCCATAACAGCAATCTGTGCAGTCGGCAATGCTATGCAGCAATCCGGTTCAAAAGCAGGACCTGCCATGGCATATAAACCGGCACCATATGCTTTCCTAACAATGACAGATATTTTCGGAACGGTGCTTGAACTCATTGCAGCAATAAATTTTGCTCCATGACGGATAATCCCAGCACGTTCAACCTTTGTTCCAATCATAAAGCCAGGTACATCTGCCAAAAATAATAACGGGAGATGAAATGCATCACAAAGCTGAATAAATTTTGCAGCTTTATCAGCAGAATCAACGAATAAAACGCCGCCTTTTACTTTTGGCTGATTAGCAATAATTCCTATCGCTCTTCCATCGATTCTAGCTAATCCAGTTATCAATTCTGAGGCAAATAATTTTTTAATTTCATAAAAACTATCTTGGTCCACAAGTCTATCAATACATTCATACATATCAAACGGGGCGTTCTGGTTTTCTGGAATGATTGCTTCTAATTCACGTCCCTGTTTCGCAGCAATCCCATTAGTCATCTTTGTTTTTTCTTTAAAACTGCCTGGAAAGAAGTTGATATACTTTTTTGCTGATTCTATCGCTTCTTCCTCACTAAAGGTGAGTACATCCCCACAGCCACTGACGGAACAATGCATCTTGGCACCGCCCATTTCTTCAAGCGTTACCTTTTCGCCGATAACCTTTTCAGCCATACGGGGTGATCCCAAATACATAGAAGCATTTTGATCGACCATAATCACAATATCGCAAAATGCAGGGATGTAAGCTCCACCTGCAGCGGATGGGCCAAACAGAATACACACTTGAGGAATCATCCCGGAAAGCTTCACTTGATTATAAAAGATTTTTCCAGCACCACGACGATTTGGAAACATCTCAACTTGATCTGTAATTCTTGCTCCAGCAGAATCGACCAGATAAAATAACGGAACTTTTAATTTCTCGGCTACTTCTTGAATGCGAATAATTTTTTCAACCGTTTTTGCTCCCCATGAACCTGCTTTGATTGTCGAATCATTTGCCATGACACATACCGTCTGGCCTTTAATTTTACCAATCGCCGTAACAACACCATCAGCAGGAAGATCCCCGGCTTTAAAATTGGCAAACTTACCATCTTCTTCATAATTTCCTCCATCAAACAATAAGGCAAGACGCTCTCGAACAAAAAGCTTTTTTTGTTCTTTAGCCTTCTCATGATATTTTGAATGTCCGCCCGCCTCAATCATCTTACGGTTCTCGTTTAAGTGATTATTCCATGTGTTATTTACAGCCATAATTCCCCTCCTCAAAAAACTTCCGTTAATATGTTTCTGCATCATTCTCTACCTACCACGCAAATTATGAAAACGCCTTGAACTTATTTGAAGAATTTTTTGAGTTTTTGTTATATAATAATAGTGATTCATTTGAATAATCCAAAAAATTGTTTCATATCATGATATTCAGGGACAAATGAATATATACAGGGTTATGAGGTTTTCATTTATAAGGAGGTTTGGCTATGGTAACAAAGGTGGAAAAACTAAAAGTAAACTTTAAAACACTAGAAGAGTTTAAAAAATTTAAAGAATACGGGATTCAAGAACTGTCAATGTCGGAAGACCTTGAAGAAAATTTGGTCGATAACGATAGCGACTCTCCATTTTACGGAATTTACTTTGGGGACAAATTAGTAGCACGGATGAGTTTATATCAAATTGAAGCAAAATTTGACCGCTACTTCTATCCACCGCAAAACTACTTAGAGATTTGGAAGCTTGAAGTTTTACCTGAATATCAAGGTAAGGGGTATGGGAAAGTACTTGTAGAATTTGCGAAGAGCTTTGGTCTCCCAATTAAGACAAACCCTAGAGTCCAATCAAGAGACTTCTGGGAAAAGATGGACTTCGCCAATGTAGAATACGATATGGAGCGTGACCGTGGGGAAAATCCATTGGTTTGGTATCCAACTGGTGTCGAGGCACAGCATAATAATTAATATATAAAATAAAAAGCGGACGAATAGTCCGCTTTTTCTACTTTTCTACTCTTTCAAGGTTTCCATTTTTATCCATTTGGAATTTCACCTTTTGTTGTCGGTCCTCATCCTGAAGGACGACCATTTTCCGAGCTCTTTCCATAATTTCAATTAAAGATCGATAATCCTCTTCAATCGCTTTTAAATTTTTGGCTAATCTTTCATTCTCCGCAACCAAATGGTATGCCTTCTTTTCCAACTCTTTGATTTTTTCAGTAGAACGCTTCCGGTCTGCTTCAAAACTGGTTGAGGCTTGCGCTTTTTGTTGGAGACCCTCTAAGAAATGAATAACAGTCGCAAACGTGATTTTGCTGCCTTGCTCATTTACTGCGGGTGATAGAACGACTTCTTCCTTAACGGCTTCTTGAACGGATTCTTCTTCATTATAGGCTGGTTGCTTTTTCAACTCTTTACGCTGCTTTTTGGCTAGCTCTATTCCCGATTTATATTGTTTTCTGACAAATGAATTCCAACGAAAGCCACAGGCTGCTGAGGTACGCGTCAGCTGCTTCCCTACTTCCTCAAAAGCTTGCAGTTGTGTCCCGCCTTCTCGGATGTAACGTAACACAACTTCAGCAAGCAACAAGTCTTCGTCTTGAGACCATGCATCTTGTCGAGTCGGTGACATAAAATCATCCCTCCTAGTGTTTTTATAATACATATGCATCTACTAGAAAAGATAGACTTAATCAAGCCCTGTGTTTTCATCTTAAGTCATTGTTTTTTTCGTATAAAAGCTTTTACGTATTCATGATGAGCATCGCTTTCCCAGAGAACAGCACAATTCCTTACCTCATCCTCAATTCTTTCACGCAGTTTTGTTTCCTCCCACTTTCTAATCCAGATCTTTTTATAGGAGTTTAGCACACTTAAATCGTTCGATAGCATTGTTTCAAGATATGATTCACAAGCCTGAAGAGAGTTATCCGTATATAAAGAGTTGATAAAGCCAATTTCCTTTAAATATGCGACTGTTTGGAGTTCAGCTTCCATTAAAAGTTTCATAGCAATCGCCGATGGCAGCCTTTCTGCTAAAATTGAACCTCCTCCCCAACCCGTTGTTATTGCTTGCTTCCCTTGGACAAACCCTGCTTTTATTCCTTCTCGGGCAAGACGAAAATCACAAGCCGCTGCAAGTTCACACCCCCCACCGACTGCTGTTCCATTAATAAGAGCAATAGTAGGGATAGGCAAGGTAAGTAGAGAATAAAGGATATTTGCCATTTTTGAGAGCATGTAGTATGCCTCTTCCTTTGTATGAAGTTGGTGAAAAACAGATAAATCTCCACCTGAACAAAAAGCCTGATCATCTTTTCCGGTAATAACAAGTGCCTTAATATCAGGTTCAGTTGCTTTTTTTATCGCTTCTGCCAAGCCTTCCATTACGTCAAAATTAATAGCATTTCTTTTTTCGCTTCTATTAATCGTAAATAATAAATAACCCTTTTCCTGTTTTTCAATCGAATATGACAAACTGTCGCAACCTTTCATTATATATTTATTTATGTATGTATTATCTAAAAACGACAAAAGCACAAGGACTCTTAAGTCCTTGTGCTTACTATCTTACCTTAAAATTAGTCGTTTACTACATCTTTTCCTTTGTATGTTCCGCAAGCTTTACATACGCGGTGTGAAAGTTTCATTTCACCACAGTTTGGGCAGCTTACCATACCAGGTACGTTTAATTTAAAATGAGTACGACGTTTTCTTTTTGCAGTTTTAGAAGTCCTTCTAAAAGGTACAGCCATTCTTCCCACCTCCTTAAAGAGTATTAAGAAAGTAATGAAGACCAGGAACACTGGGCTTCACTTTGCTTCTTAGATTTGTCGATTAGATTTACGAAGAAGAATTGTTTTCGTCAAAAAACTTTGCAAGACCTGCAAGTCTTGGATCCATTTTTTTAGATTTATCTTCCTCATGAACAACTTCCCAATCCTTGCCAGACTGTGGAGCCGCATCTTCATGATTAACATCTTCGCAAAAAACCTGCATTGGAACTTCAAGTAAAAGAATCTCTCGAAGGATTGGCATAATATCAATCACATCACCATTTACTTGATATGCTTCCTCTTTAGTTTCATATACTGAAGCTTGTAAGAGGAACGTTTCAGTTGTTTCGACATTAATTGGAAGTTTAACATCCACTAAAGTACGAGAACAAGGAAGTATTAAGTAACCTTCAATTTTTAAATGGAAAGTTACTTTTGTTGAATCAATATCTCCCCGACCGGTAATATGCATCGGAGAAACTTCCCGAATGGTTGGATCATCTTGTATAATCTCATCCACACGAACTATTTCATCAATCAAAAAATCCTTGTTTCGATATTTTTGTAATTGACTTAATGTCCATTTCAATTGAATCACCCCAAGGCAACAAAAATAATTATAGCCTTCGATAAATTTTTTGTCAATGTTTTTTCTTTACACCCCGTCAGGTGATTAAAAAAGGCAAAACGCTCACATGAGTTTCCTATACTAGTTTATCCAGATAAGCTATTTGCAAACATCTTTAATATCTTATCATATAACTTGATTGATTACCTTAAAATTTTGCTATAATATTAGTACTTTTAAAAAAGGGAGAGAAGATATGAAATCTGTTGGTTTAATCGTGGAATACAATCCTTTCCATAATGGACACGCTTATCATTTGCAAGCATCTAAAGAGGCAGCGCAGGCAGACGTTGTCATTGCCGTAATGAGTGGGAACTTTTTGCAGCGCGGAGAACCTGCCCTTGTATCCAAATGGCAGCGCACTAAGATGGCATTGCTTAATGGAGTTGATATTGTTTTTGAACTTCCGTATCGTTTTGCTACTCAAAAAGCGGAAACCTTTGCCTTCGGGGCTGTGTCAATTTTAGATGCTGCCCACTGTGACTCCCTTTGTTTTGGTAGTGAAAGTGGAGATTTATCCGACTTTCTTCAAACGATTGATTACTTAAAAGAACAGCAAAACCCATATAATGAAAATATCAAAAGTCACTTAGATACTGGTGTCAGCTATCCAAAAGCCCTATCCCTGGCTTTTCAACAATTGCCTGCTGCAGATAATTATTTGGATCTAGCAAAGCCCAATAATATTCTGGGACTTGAATACATAAAAGCAATCCAACAGCAAAAGTGCGCAGTCAGACCGCTGACAATCGCTCGGAAAAATGCTGACTATCACGATGAGCATTTCGCTTCGGCAACAATTGCCAGTGCAACAAGTATCCGTAAAGCTATTTTTACAAATGACAATAGCCAAACAAATATTGATCAATATGTGCCAGAGCAAACAAAGATTTTGTTAAAAGAGTATATTCAGCAATATCATGGATTTCACCAATGGGAGAATTATTGGAACTACCTCCAATTTCGCTTGATTCATTCTAGCCCCAGTGAACTTAGGGAAATCTACGAGGTGGAAGAGGGGCTTGAAAACAGGCTTCAAGCTGCAGCTCTTGAGGCAGATAATTTTCATCAATTCATGCAGAAAATTAAAACGAAACGCTATACTTGGACAAGACTGCAAAGGCTATGTGTTCATATTTTAACGAACACAAAAAAAGAGGAAATGGCAGGACATTCGGAAAAAGCTACTTATTTAAGACTTCTAGGAATGACCTCTACTGGTAGGGAATATTTAAACAAAAAGAAATCTCACCTTAGTTTGCCGCTTATTTCGAAACTAGCTTCGTTTAAGGAAAAAGAAATAAACCTTGATATTAAAGCTGCTCGTATTTATTCGCTTGGGATTCCCGGTCATTTAAAAGCTAAGATGCTTCGGCAAGAATATGAGCAGCCGCCTGTATATATAAAAGGGAAATAAAAAAGATGATGCAGCCGCACCATCATTTTTTATTTTCTTTCAGCTTTTCTAAATAATTCACTGCGTCATCAAAGGTATCAATTGGAATGATTTTCATTTTGGTCTTAATATCCCGAGCTGTCTTTACAGCATCATGGTAATTAGAATTCTTAATCCCCTTTTCATTAGGGGCTAAAAAATATTCTGCACCCGCCTTATCAGCTGCAACAATTTTTTGTTCAATTCCTCCAATAGGTCCGACTGTACCATCCCCATCAATCGTTCCAGTGCCAGCAATTTGATAGCCTTTAGTTAAGTCCCCTTCTGTTAACTGGTTATAGATTTCTAATGAAAACATAAAGCCGGCAGATGGTCCACCTATTTCATCCGTCTTTACCTTAACCTTCGGCTTCACAACTATTTCTTTATCGTCCACAAGCGAAATCCCAATACCCACCTTTTGAGGATCCTCTTTAAAAGGCTGAAGTTCTAATGTAACAGTATTGGTGCTTTTATTTCGCTGATAAGTTAATTTTACTTTGTCACCAGCTTGTTTTTTGCTTACGTAATCAATAAATTTCTCCGAAGAAGGCAATTGCTTTCCATCTACCTTAAATATGCGGTCCCCTGCTGAAAGCTTCCCATCCGCAGGCATATCTGGAATCACCTGCATAACATAAATCCCCTTATATTTATATTTCACAGGCAATCCTGCTTTACGGTAAGCAACCTCAATCGCGTTAAGTTTCGACCCGGCCATCAAATGAAGTTGTCTTGTATTGTATTCTTCCTCTGTTTCTTTTTTATTTAAAATCATATCTAATGGATAAAGTTCTTCATATTTTCGGCTTTTTGCTTCTAAATAGGAGTAAATATTTGCCCTGCCCATCCTTACTGTTGTAAGCATAAAATTGCCTTCATCCTTTTCACCACCATCAACCGTGATGATTGGTCCAAGTTCTTTTGCCATTCCAGGTTTTGAAACATAATAAGGTAAGGAATAAAACATTCCCCAGATTAAAATAATGGCAACAAATAGTGTAGATCCTATATATATTTTTTTTCGCATGGTAATTTCTACCCCTTCCACTGGTCAATCACGGTTTTTATTTGATTTAAAGATTTTTTTGCTTCTTCCTCACCAAGATTAATGATTTCATCAATATTTGTGAAGGCTCGTGAACTATAAATTTCCACTGGAGGTCGAATCATTACACTAGCTGCAATTTCCCTATTGTTAATTATTTCCGCTTGCATAATGTCTATACTCTGCATAATAACATCATAAATAGATAGAATCTCTGCGTTTCGTTTCACCCTGGAAACATCTACTGCGATCACTATATCCGCCCCCATCTCTTTAGCAACAGACACAGGAACCCGGTCAGATACACCACCATCCACTAGGATTCTTCCATTATATTTTTCCGGAACAAAAATCCCGGGGATAGAGATACTTGCTCTAACTGCATCAGCGACTGGTCCTGTTTGAAAAACAACCTTTTCCCCTGTCAGCAAATCAGTGGCGACGATACCAATTGGGATGTCTAGCTCCTCAATATTTTTTCCATGTGTAAAAACTTTAATAAATTCCTTTACTTTTTTCCCTGAAATAAACCCCATTTTCGGAACAGTGAAATCCAAAAAGTATTTTCTTTTAAAGGCAGTCGATAATTTATATAACCGCTCCATGTCAATTCCTGCTCCGTAAAAACTCGCAACAAGCGCACCCATACTGCTTCCTGCAATCAGATGAATCGGAATTCCAGCGTCCTTTAATGCTTTAATAACTCCTAAATGAGCAAACCCGCGTGCACCACCTGAACCAAGCGCCAAGCCTATTTTAGGGTGCTCCATAACGAAAGACCTCCTATTTAAAGCGATTGAAAATTTAATCTTCTTATCAATATGGACCAACCAAATTCTATTCCACGGAAATGAGAATTCTCGTTCAATCTTATGGTCTAAATATACGTTCTATGAGTATATTTGTGTTATATGAGGACAAGTCAGGATAAGAATATTTCTTATTTTAACATTCAATTTATTGATTGCACAGTTTCAACGATTCCCCTCGGAAGGAGGCCCCCTCATTGTTTCGGTCCAAACTAAAAACTATTTTTTTATCCGTTTCTGTCACCATTTTAGCTGCTTCACTTATTTCATTTCCACAAGAGTCTTTAGATGCTTCCATACGAGGACTAAATATGTGGTGGGAGATTGTTTTTCCTTCCCTATTACCTTTTTTTATCGTTTCTGAGATGTTGATTGGATTTGGGGTTGTCAAATTTATTGGCGTATTATTGGAACCATTGATGAGGCCTCTTTTTAAGGTACCTGGTGTTGGCGGATTTGTTTGGGCGATGGGTATGGCATCAGGATTCCCTGCTGGTGCGAAATTTACCGCCAGGCTGCGGCAGGAAGGCCACTTAACACGAATCGAAGCAGAAAGACTCGTTTCTTTTACTAATTCTTCAAATCCTTTATTTATCTTTGGAGCTGTATCCGTTGGATTTTTCTATAACCCACAATTAGGTGTGCTCCTTGCCATAGCCCACTATTTAGGAAATATTTGCGTTGGATTAATCATGCGTTTTTATGGGAATGAATCTCCTGACGAACCTAGTACGAAAAATAAGAAATTCAAAATACGATCGGCTCTTTCTGCTTTACATCAAACCAGATTAAAAGATAATCGACCCATTGGTAAACTTCTAGGCGATGCAGTCAATTCTTCCATTCAAACTTTATTAATGGTTGGCGGCTTTATTATTTTATTTTCCGTAATTAATAAATTACTTTATCAATTACATATCACAGCGGCACTGGCAAAAGCAGTTGAGATATTGTTATCCTCAATCTCTTTCCCGGATATGTTAAGTATCCCCTTTATTTCCGGTTTATTTGAAATCACATTAGGCAGTAAGCTAACTAGCCTGGTACAGGATGCTACTCTAGTGCAGAAAGCAATGATTACCAGCTTTATCCTGGCCTTCAGTGGATTTAGTGTCCAAGCACAGGTTGCAAGCATCCTGGCCCAAACAGATATCAGATTTAAGCCCTTTTTTGTTGCAAGAATCCTTCAAGGTATTTTCGCAAGCTTGTTTGCCTTGATTTTGTGGAAACCCGTTTACTTGCGCTTCAGTAGGCAAGAGCAGCCTTCAAATGCCCTGCCCGTTGGTTTTTTTGAGGAAGGTTCATGGTCAAACCATTTTTATCATAAAATGATTGAAGTCGGTCCTCTTGTCACCATCTGTTCCCTTTTAGTGTATGTGCTTATTTTGTTTTCCCGCTTAAATAAAAAAAGAGCCTAGCTCTTTTTTTATTTACCTTTATATTTCTTTTTTAGTTCTTTTTCCACAATTGGCGGGACAAGTGACGAGATATCGCCATTATATTTTGCTACTTCTTTTACAATACTGGAGCTTAAAAACGAATATTGATTGTTGGTCATGATAAAGAAGGTTTCAATATCCTCATTTAGTACTCTATTCATCGAAGTGATTTGCATTTCATACTCAAAATCTGATACCGCCCTTAATCCACGGATAATAGCACTAGCATTAACAGCCTTTGCATAATCCACCAGTAAGCCCGAATGGACATCTACTTTAACATTAGTAAGATCTTTTGTTACAGCCTTAATTAGATTCATTCGCTCTTCAATAGTGAATAAAGGATTTTTCGACGAATTGTTTAAAACGCTCACATAAACAGTATCAAATACTTTGGCACCTCTTCTAATAATATCTAAATGGCCATATGTAATTGGATCAAAACTTCCCGGACAGACAGCTATTCTTGGCAAATTGACTCCCCCTTATTCAATATCTGTTTTTATATAAATAGTTACCGCGATCATACCATATTTTTCATGTTTTATTTGTGTCAAACGCCCCGCTGATTTTGGTAACTCCACATCAAAACTATGTTCACAGACAATTATTCCATCTTTTTTTACAACATCCTGTTTATCCATTTTTTCCATTAAACTGACCAGTTGTTGTTTTTTGTATGGTGGGTCTAAAAATATGTAATCAAAGCAGATATCTCTTTTGATGAGAGCCTTTAATGCTCTATCTGCATCGTTGCGATAAACCTCGGTTTGGTCCTCAAATTTACAAGCTTTAATATTTTCATGAATCACTTGAATAGCCTTGGATTCCCGGTCAATAAAGATCACTTTATCCAATCCCCTACTAAGTGCCTCCAAACCTAATCCACCGCTGCCAGCAAATAGGTCCAACCCTATGCCGCCATCAAAATAAGGACCAATCATATTAAATAAAGCTTCTTTTACCTTATCTGTTGTCGGCCTTGTTGTATTTCCTGGAACTGCCTTTAAAGGTCTACCTTTACAAACGCCTGAAACCACTCTCACGTACTTATCACCACATTTTTTCATAAATAATTTCTTAGTACATCCTACCATAATTTATAAAAAGTAGACAATTCTGTGGATGATATCTTTTCATTACGAATTTTTATTATAAAGTACGTATAAGCTTTTGGGTTGTGGAAATAATGTAAGTAACAACATCAATTCGAGGATGTTGTTGCCAACCGCGGAGAAGACTTACGTTTCCCCATAAGTTCTTCCTCCGGTTTCTCCTCTCCCTTTGCCTTCTATCCTTTAAGAGGATGTGGAAGGACCCTGCAGAATTTTCTGCAGGTTTTTTTTATTTTTATTTTAAAAATGTATCATACATGATAAAGTATTGATTAATTGCCCCATTTTAAAGGAGAGTTTTCAGTGATCCAGCGTTTTATTGAATTAGGAGAAGGATATTCAGATTTATATGAATTGCTAGAGCTTACAAATGCGAATCAGCATCGTCTTCAACACATGCTCGCACTAAATACAAAGATTGATGATAAGGAGAGAACCTCCCTGGTTGTGGTTTTAAAGCCAACTGACCCTGGTAAGTTCCAAGCACTATATATTTGCCGCGAGGGTGTTCCAAACCCCAATTTTATACCTAATAAAAGATATGATCTCTTTGCTGCTGCAGCTGATAAACATGGTAAGAATATACATGAGCTATCTGTTAAGCCATCTACCATCTTTTATGAAAAAGAACTATATTACCAGCACCTTATTGGTATTCTCCGGCTAAATCATTATTTACTGCCACTACAATAGGAAAAGGTGAGGGATTTCACCCTCACCTTTTTAAATACCCATTTTATAATCGTATTCTTTTGCTTTATCTGGTGCTGAATTCTCATATTCCATTCTTAAGAATGGTTTATAGGAAGGTTCTACTTTCTTAACAAACGAAAAAGAATTCAACTTTTCCATTATTTCATTCACTTCTTCTTGATTACAATACAGAACGACATATTTCAACTTTTTTGAAACGTAATGTACATTTCCGAACCGTCTAAGCATTTTGGCTTGTTTTAAAGAATAAAGCCAAACAACCAATCCTTGTCTTTGAACAAACATACTTTTTTCCCCTTCAACAGAACCATCATTTTAACTAAGTCTAGCATATTAAAACGCTTCATTTCAATTCAAACTTTGATTCTTTTCAATATTCTATGATTGCAACAGAATAAACACTGCAATTATAAAGAAAAAATCAGCCTTAATTAGCTGATTTTTTTACCCGCAATTACAACTGCCGCCACCGCCGCAACCACTGCTATGACTGGTTTGTGTTTCAAAAAACTGGTTGCCTGTTGGAACTTTTATATGTTCAGAGACCGAACCGCCGACAATGATACTAATCGCATCCAGCAGGTCTTGCAAATCATTTTCAGCTAATTTAAACTCAGCTACAAGAGGATCCAAATCCATTTCCCGCTTATTTTCACGGATCTGAGTCATGATTTTTTTATAATCAGGATGGTATTTACCAAAGCGCTGAACTTCTTCATATAGTTCCTTTAAACTCACAAATCGGTTTATTTTCCGTTGTGATTCTTTGTTGTTTTGCAATTTATATAAACAAATTTGATATTGTTCTGCTATATCAGATTCTAAAACCATTTTTGCTAATTGCTCAGCTTGTTCTAATAATTCAACACTTTCTAACGTAGCAAGCACTTTACGCCCACCTCCACTGATATTTTAACATGAAAGTGTTAGTAATGCGAAAATTTCCTATTATCTAGGGATATTTACCATAAATTCTTTTGCAATTCCATAGGATTCATTCTTTAAGTTGACAACCTCGAGCTTCACTTTATGGCTACCTGGTGATAAGTCACTAATAATAAATGCTGCTGAATTAACTTCGGTTTTCTTCTTCCCATCAACCCAAACCAAAATCTTACCAATTCTCTGCTTGGATTGGTCTGTTTCCCGGAAACTGACTCCTGTAACGATACATTCAATTAATACTTGTTCACCTTTTATTTGATGGTGAACGACTACCGAAGGAAATTCTGTGCTTGGCAATACATGATTAAATCCCGAAAGTATTCCTATCAATAAGACCAGTAGGATTAGGTACGGAAAACGCTTTTTCATTTAATTTCACTCCTTCTTTTGCTTGTATTGTTCGCCTTCATCTAATTTTTTAGTCTCCACTCCTTCTTCTCGCACAAAAAAAGCCACATGATGGATAATGTGACTTAAGTTAATTTTGATTTTTCATCGCTTGAAACATGTTATACATCATCGAGGCCATTTGTACACTATTTGAAAATTTATTAACCTGGTCTGGAATGGTCTTTTTATAATAATGTAACGATTCAATTTCAAGTGTCTGTAATTCATAGGGATTCCGAGAAAGCTTTCGATACCAGATCGGCTGTTCACGAATAAATTGTTTTAGGTCCTTTTGACTTTCGATATATTCAAGCACATCTCTTCGCATAAGTTTAAAGTTCCTTTCTCTCAATCTTTTCTAAATGCAAATGGATTTTTAGGTCCTTCAGACGGCTTCACAGACCCCACTGCCGGATTATTTCCTTGAAATTGTGTAATTACACCTTGAATTGCACCAAGTGCCTGACTTAAGTTATTAATATGGTTTTGCACTTGATTTGGGTCCATTTTCTTTACCATACCAACAATACTGGACATCCAATCCCCTTTAGATTCTATGCTGCTGTCACTTTCTGAAACATTGACAGTTCCAATTGTTTCCCAGCGACTATCGTCTTCACCTAATAAATACCAATCTTCATATAACTCCTGCCAGGTCGACTTCCCTTTCCGGACTTCTTGGATAATTTGCGGGTTATTTTTTACAAATTCTTTAAATTGTAACACGGAAGGGTGTAATTTTTTTTCCGTCATTTTTCTCACCTCAGCCCATATTAATGCCAATAATAGAATATGAAATAATTTTACAAATGTGATTGCTCCCACCAAGTTGAATATATTTAATAATTTTCTGGTAAATGGTAAGATGTCAAAAGACAAAGAAATGTGGGAGGAAAAGATTTTGAAAGATGAATTACGTCAATTATTTGAAACTTGTATCGAAGGTGGTTCAGAGGAAGACTTAAATTCCCTAGCCCAACTTTTAGAAGGATTCCAAAGAAAAATTCAGAACAACAGCACCTATATTGACGGGATTCTCCACATGGAGAGAAAAATAGATGAGACAAGCTGTGAAATAACGATCCCTTTACACCCAGTTCTCAACAATAACCTAAATATACTCCATGGAGGAATGACGGCAACCGTCCTTGATACAGCGATGGGGAGTTTAGCTAATTATCTTCAGCCAGAAGGATTTGGGGCTGTAACAAATCAATTAAATATCCATTACATTGCACCAGGTATTGGAGAAACACTTCGATGTACAGCAGAAGTTGTACATAAAGGCACTAAAACGATGGTTATTTCAGGGGAAGCTTATCGTGCTGACGGGAAAAAAATCGCTTTTGCAACAGGTACTTTCTTTACCATCAGTAAATAATGACTGAAGGAGTTTGATCAAATATGGTCACCGCTATTGTTATCCCAATAATTTGCCTTTACTTTTTTTTCCTTACAAAAAAAGAAATGAGGGAGAATGATAGAAAGTGGCTTAATTCTGGTTCTGTAAATCAAGAGGCGATCTTGACGGGGGAAATTAAAGACCTTTCAGAGGAAAAACAACGTTTTTATTATCACCGCTACATTTATGTCCAGTCATTAAAGCTGCAAACAGAAACAAGATTAATAACAACTCAGAAGATAACACCCGTAACCAACCACTTCAAAAAAGAGTCCTTTCAAGTAGGGGATGTGATACGAGTGTATGGAACCTGGGATAAC
>JAANMP010000090.1 GCA_011250595.1 Bacillus sp. MM2020_1
CGTATGAATTAATTTAGAAAAAAGAGAAAGTAATTAATTTTTGTTGTATTATAAAACTAAAGGAACTTTTTTGTGGTAAAATTGTTTCATTATGGAAATTTTTTTACTTATACAATAATAGGTGGTGCTAAATAGTGCTAAGACTTCAACCAAGAAGTTTAGAATGGGCATTAAATCATGCGTTGGAATATGGCGATACTGATATTTTTCCTGTACCTTTTGAATTTAAAGCAATAAAACATGATTGGGAGAATATTATTCGCTGGCTTCAAGATGTCAATGTATTGGAATGGACTACTAGACCATTTCGTCGTTGTTTAACTCCAAAAAATCGATTTGGCTTTAGAATTTCTACACAATTGGACCCTATTGATTATCTAATTTATACTGCTTTAGTTTATGAGATTGGTACTGATATTGAAAGAAGACGAGTGCCTGCTGAAAGAAACATTGTTCATTCATACAGATTTAGTCCCGATAGAAATGGAAAGTTTTTCGATGAAACAAAAAATTTTGGAACATTTACAAACACAGCAAAAGAACATGTAGAAACAGGAGAATTTTCTTATGTAATAATAGCTGATATATCAGATTTTTTTGCGAAATTATATTCTCATAGGCTAGAAAATGCTTTGACGAGTGCTACAACAAAAACAAATCATGCAAAGGCATTAATAAATATTATGTCGCAATGGAATGAGCACTTTTCATATGGAATACCTATTGGCCCATCTGCTTCAAATTTACTTTCAGAAATAGCAATTGACGATGTTGATCGAATATTACTATCAGAAGGAAAAAGATATGTCCGTTATAGTGATGATTTTAGAATCTTTTGTACTTCCTATAGGGATGCTCATGAAACATTAGCGTTATTGGCTCATGATTTGTTTGAAAACCACGGTTTAACATTACAGCAAAGTAAAACAAAAATAATAACGGTAGAACAATTCAATGAAAATTACATACGAGGTGTTGAGCATCATGAGCTTGATACTTTATCAAATCGTTTTTACGAAATAATTTCAAGAATAGGTCTTAACAATCCTTATGATCCTATTAATTTTGACGATTTGGCACCTTCTGTACAGCAGGAGATTGTCAATCTCAACTTAGAGGAGCTATTAAAAGAACAAATTGAATCTGAAGAATTAGATATTCCGATTACAAAGTTTATACTAAGAAGATTAGCACAACTTGAGTATAATAATGTCGACATAATATTGGGAAATATCGACAAATTCTATCCTGTTTTTAAGGATGTTGCTAAATACTTTTCTATGTTAAAAGATTTGAGCGAAGAGGACAAACATCATTTGGGTGAAAGATTGTTAAACATATTATCTTCGGATTCAATAGTTTCTCATTTAGAATTTCATAGACAGTGGGCAATATCTTTATTCATAGAAGATACTGAGTGGAATAATGTTGATAGATTTGTAGAACTTTATAATGGATTTGAGGACCCATTTTCTCGCAGGAAAATTATATTATCAATGGGTAGGGCGAAACAAGAGCATTGGTTCCGTTCTAAGAAGAGGTACCTTTTTGATTTTAATTCTTGGATAAGACGAGCAATCATTGCTGGAGGTAGTTGCTTACCAACTGATGAGAGAAGGCATTGGTATCAGTCATTAGAACCTAGATTAGATCAGCTTGAAAAAGCGGTAGTAAAATGGGCGAGATCAAATCCATTCTAAGATTTAATTTTAATGCTTAAACAGTAAATACATTCCTTTAAATAATTAAAAAGGAAAAAAGAGCAGATATATCTGCTCTTTTTCTTTTCTTGTAGTTAGCATGAAAGAGTAGACTTTTCATACAATTACTGCACTTAACGGAGTGTCTTTTTGTTTGATACGGGGTGCTTTTAACCATATACAATGATTTACAGATTGAATTGTGTAGTAGCTGTACCTCTTCCGCAATCAGAGTTAAAAAACACAACCGTATAAAACATAAAAAAATACTCTTAATTAACAGCATTTTAACGTGTGTTTTTCTTGGTGTTTTTGATATAATAGGTACATAAATTGACAGGTCGTATGACACGATTTTAAGAGATGTTGGATAAATTGCATAATACCAATGGTTTGAGGGTTCTGACGTTCAAGCACGACTCAAAATCGTGTTCCGTGAGGAGTATCGGTTCGACCCCGATCACCGGTATCAATTTGTTTTAAGAAGAACGTTTCTCAGATAACTTTGAGAGGCGTTTTTTTTTTACGAATTTTATTGCTTTATGGACATCTTAACTTAGGTGATTTTCCTATGTTTAAGAATGATGAATCTATTCGTTACTATAATTGATGGTAGAACTCTTGTATAGTAACGAATAGAAGCTATTTGTGCCCATCAGAAATGAAAAACCATGATAACGGTAACGAATAGACATTATTCGTGCTCCTCGGTGTTGAAAATTCATAAAAAGGGTAATGAATATTTCCCCAGCTCCTCATCGTTCCCCTTATTCCAAATGATCAGTAACTAATGTAAAATACATCCTATACTACATTTTTTTAATAGAAAGGTAGATTCAATTGATGAACGGAAAAACTTTGTTTATTGCAGGGCATGCTCGGTTACCCCAAGGGATCGCAGCAAAAAGTGTATTTGAAACATTGACGATTACCGCTGAAATTGATAGAAAATATGGGGTCGTACTCGAGGCCTCTTGTACATTGGCTACCGAACATGCCCGCGAATTTGTTGGCCAGGTGTTAAGGGGGATGAGTTTAAACGACGGTATTGATGAAGCAATCGCTGCGCTGCAAATGTATTACCGTGGTAAGGCTGCTAATGCTTTGGTGGCGGCGTTAAAAGATCTAGATCTCCATTATCAGCAAATCAAATCTACTGAAAAGTAATTGTTGAAAAATTCTAATTATTGGTATATAGTTAAAATAACAACTGGGTGACAGCAAAGTCCTTGCTGCATGACCAGATGATCGTATGAAAAAATGATTATATTAAAATTGACTATATTCACTTGATTTTCCTTTGCGGGAAGACGAGCTATGAGTAGGAGTCAGTAGAGCAATCAATGGGATATTTCATTGTTTGTTTTGCTGGCTCCTTTTTGTTTTTTTATAGTCGGAAAGAGGTGATAAGTGTGAAAGGGGCACTTGATGGAATCCGAATTTTGGATGCTTCACGCGTACTGGCAGGACCATTTTGCTCCATGATTCTCGGGGACTTGGGAGCAGAAGTAATAAAGATTGAACACTATGCTTCAGGTGATGAAACAAGAGGCTGGGGACCACCGTTTGTAAATGGAGAAAGTGCGTACTATTTATGTGCCAATCGGAATAAACAAAGTATGACACTTAATCTTAAATCAGAAGAGGGAAAAGAAATTTTTGCCAAACTGGCTTCAAACAGCGATGTCGTGATTCAGAACTTTAAATCTGGAACACTTGAAAAAATGGGTTTAGGATATTCGCAACTAAAAGCCAATAACCCCGGGATGATTATGGCCTCCATTACGGGGTTTGGGACAACGGGTCCATATAAGGATTTACCTGGCTATGATTATATCATTCAAGCCATGAGTGGGCTGATGAGCATCACTGGTGAACCTGATGGGAGTCCTGTAAAAGTCGGAGTGGCAATCGCAGATGTTTTAACGGGATTATATACCTGTATAGGGATATTAGCGGCTTTGCAGCATCGAAACGAAACTGGAGAAGGGCAGGAAATTGATATTTCACTGCTGGATTGCCAGGTTTCCTCATTAATTAACGTGGCGAGTAATTATTTATGTAGTGGTGCGATTCCAAAGCGAATGGGGAATCGGCACCCCAATATTTCCCCATATCAGGTGTTTAAGACCAAGGACGGGGAGCTTGTCATTGCCGTAGGAAATGATCAGCAGTTTAAGCAATTTGTTGCTGTTTTGGGTAGACCTGAATTAGCGGAAATGGAAGAATTTATTCATAATGAACAGCGTCTAAACAATATCGATAAATTGATTGCCATTTGTGAAGAACTGCTTTCAAAAAAGCCGAAAAAAGAGTGGAAAGAACGATTAGATGCAGCAGGGGTTCCGAATGGCCCAATCAACACCCTTGCTGAAATGTTTGAAGATCCACAGATAAAGGAACGAGAGATGATAGTGGAAATGGAGCATCCATTAATTGATAAACTTCAATTAACGGGCTCACCGTTGAAGTTATCACAAACACCAGTAACGATGAGGAGACATCCCCCACTGTTTGGCGAACACACAGAAACACTATTAGAGAGCATTGGATACAATTCCGAAGAAATATCTAGTTTAAAACAAAAAAATATTATTTAGGGAGGAAATATTAAATGATGAACTTCGAATTAACAGATGAGCAGCAAAGTGTTAAGGAAATGGTTAGAAAATTTGTCGATAAGGAAATCATTCCAAATATTCAGGAGTGGGATCGCCAAGGTCATTTTGAACCTGCGATTTTGAAAAAATTGGCGGATTTGCAAGTCATGGGTGTTTGTATCCCTGAAGAGTATGGCGGGGCTGGCATGGATTATAATACACTGGCTATTGTATGTGAGGAACTAGAACGAGGAGATACTGCCTATCGGACAGCCGTTTCTGTTCATACAGGGCTAAATAGTATGACGCTATTGCAATGGGGATCTGAGCAACAAAAACAAAAGTATTTAGTCCCTCAAGCACGAGGGCACAAAATTGGTGCTTTCGGATTAACAGAACCGAATGCGGGGTCTGACGTGGCTGCGATGAATACAACTGCTGCTAGAAAGGGAGATTACTATATTCTGAATGGGTCTAAAACATGGATTTCTCTCTGTGATGTTGCCGACCATTTCTTGATTTTTGCCAAGTCAGACCATGATATTGGGCATAAGGGAATCACTGCATTTATTGTAGAACGTAGTTTTGAAGGGGTTGAAACGAAGGCGATCAAGGGTAAGTTGGGTATTCGCGCAGGAAATACTGGAGAAGTATTTTTAACCGATGTAAAAGTACCTATTGAGAACAGATTGGGTGAAGAAGGCGAAGGGTTTAAAATTGCCATGGCCGCCCTAGATAATGGTCGATTTACAGTAGCCGCAGGAGCAGTTGGTTTAATAGAAGCCAGCCTTGAAGCAAGCCTAAAGTATTGTCATGAACGAAAAACATTTGGGAAAGAGATTGGAAAACACCAGCTTGTACAGCAAATGATTGCAAAAATGAGTGCAAATCTTGAGATTTCCAGACTGTTAGTTTTTAAAGCGGGTTGGTTAAAGAATCAGGGGAAACGAAATACCCAGGAGACGTCACTTGCTAAGTGGATTTCATGTAATGCTGCTTTTGATGCAGCAAATGATGCCGTTCAAATCCATGGGGCCTATGGATATTCCGATGAATATCCAGTAGAACGCTTTTTGCGGAACTCCAAAGCTCCAGTCATCTATGAAGGTACGAGAGAAATCCATACGATTATGCAAGGTGAGTACGCTTTAGGTTATAGGGAAGATAAGCCGCTTCGTAAACAATTGCCAGCATGGCCTTTTGAACAAGTTTCCGTTACTAAGTAGTTGTAAGGAGTATATAACGAAAAACCGGTCAGTGACCGGTTTTTTTCAGCTTAAAGAATTAGAGTAGTGCTGTAAGATTTTTTCATCACTAAAAAAAAATTCGACAAAATATGCATTTTTCCCTTGACGATGTTAAAAATAGTGTGTAATATTGAAAAGGTCAGTTGATGACTTTAATATTAATTCTTTGCGGGTGTAGTTTAGTGGTAAAACCTCAGCCTTCCAAGCTGATGATGAGAGTTCGATTCTCTTCACCCGCTCCATACATACTAACTAACGCAGTGTATCGTTACATAGGAGAACGATGCATTGCGTTTTTTCCTATTTTATTTTGGAATAAAACATATAAATGTTAAAACAAATATCCATGTCGTTCATTCTAGTTAAGAAGGGAGGTTCACTCTATGAATATAAACAAGCTAAAGGAAGAATTAATTGAATATAGTAAAAAAATTGGAATTGATAAAATTGGTTTTACGACCGCTGACACGTTCACTGAATTGAAAAATCGATTAGTAAGACAGCAGGAGCTTAACTTCCAATCAGGATTTGAAGAACCAGATATTGAGAAAAGAGTGACCCCTTCATTATTATTAGAGGAACCACGTTCGATTATTGCCATTGCGATTGCCTATCCTTCAAAAATGAATCACCGCGTAGAAAGTAAAAAGGGTGAGAGAAGAGGGATTTTCAGCAGGGCCTCATGGGGTCTCGATTATCATCATGCTCTAAAGGATCGCTTAAATAAACTTGAGGAGTTTATCTTAGCAAGAATGCCGGAAGCTCGGTTAAAATCGATGGTAGATACTGGGGAGCTCTCTGACCGCGCTGTGGCAGAGCGTGCAGGGATTGGCTGGAGCGGGAAGAATTGTGCGATTATTACACCTGAGTTTGGGTCCTATGTATATCTTGGAGAAATGATTACGAGTATTCCTTTTGAACCGGATACACCGATTGAAGACCAATGCGGGTCGTGCACCAAGTGTTTGGATGCATGTCCAACAGGGGCATTGGTTCAAGGTGGACAAATAAATGCCCAGCGCTGTATTTCATTTTTAACTCAAATAAAAACATTTATCCCCGATGAGTTTAGAGATAAAATTGGTAATCGTGTCTATGGCTGCGATTCCTGCCAAACTGCATGTCCGGTTAACAAGGGGAAGCACTTTCATTTCCATGAGGAACTTGAAGCGGATCCTGATATTGCCAAACCACTGCTAAAGCCAATCTTAAAATTAAGCAATCGGGAATTTAAATCTAAATTTGGAAACGTAGCTGGTTCTTGGAGAGGGAAAAAACCCATTCAGCGGAATGCGATTATTGCGCTGGCACATTTTAAGGATGAGACAGCGATTCCTGATTTAGTTGAAGTTTTGGAAAATGAGGGAAGCCCGGTTTCAAGAGGAACAGCTGCTTGGGCCTTGGGCAAAATAGGTGGAGAAACAGCCTTTTCTGCACTTGAAAGGGCTCAGGCGCATGAAAAAGATCCTGAAGTACAAAGTGAAATAGAAAAAGGCTTAAGTTTTTATAGGTAAAAATGAGCGAACTCAAGTAGTTCGCTTATTTTTTTTGATTAAACCCTGCCTTCTCTCATATGTATGAAAGAAAGGGGTGGAGAGTATGCTTCATTTAATTCAAGATTTATTTGAAAAGAGAGTAAATCAATTTGTTTCCGATAAAAGAACTCATAAAGTATTTTTTCCAAAGGCTGAACAGAAACAAGGTGCATTATCAAAAAGGGATGCAGAAATTGTCAAGGTTAAAGCGGCAGGCCGAATAATAGAGATGAATGAGGAGGAAGAATTTCAAACGGTAAAATATCAAGCCCATTATCAATATTTAATTAAGCAAAAAGAGATTCTATACATGGAAGAAGAAATAGAAGAAAGATTAGCAAAGTTTTATAAAAGTGCTTTGGTAATGGATGAGGAAATCAACCCTTATGAGTATCAAAAACCTCCTCAACTGCCAACTCCACTGAACTTAGAGGTGACGGATGAGCGATTAAGCTTTCAGTACGATCGTTTAAAAGCTGTGCAGTATGCCGAACGGTGGTGGAATAGCTATAATCCTGCGTATATAAAATTTGAAAATGATTGCACCAACTTTATCTCGCAATGCCTTCATATGGGCGGGGCACCGATGAGAGGTTATCCCGTCCAGGGTTCAGGCTGGTGGCTCCAAAATAAAACTTGGAGCTATAGCTGGGCAGTGGCAAATTCTTTAAAGCTATACTTTGCTCTTTCAAAAAGTGGTTTACATGCAAGGGAAGTCAGAAGCCCCGATCAATTGTTATTAGGCGATGTTATTTGTTACGATTTCGAAGGGGATGGCAGATTTAATCATAATACAATTGTAACGGGTAAAGATGCAGACGGAATGCCGTTAGTGAATGCCCATACGTATAATAGCCGGATGAGGTACTGGGCGTATGAGGATTCATCTGCCTATACACCTAAAATAAAATATAAGTTTTATACAATCCTCGGTTAAAATTGCATCTTTATTGAAAGGATAAATCCTCGTGGTATAATGGCATGTAGAGTTTTTTATCGAGGTGAGCAACGTGTCAATAAATGTAGTATTATATCAGCCACAGATCCCTTCCAATACTGGAAATATCGCAAGGACATGTGCAGGAACAGATACCAACTTACATTTAATCCGTCCATTAGGGTTTTCGACGGATGATAAAATGTTAAAAAGAGCAGGCTTGGATTATTGGCAATACGTCAATATTGTCTACTATGATTCACTAGAGGACTTTTATGAAAAGAATGCTGCCGGTGAATTTTTTTATATAACCAAATTTGGTCAAAAGGCTTTTAGCAGCTTTGATTATAGTAATTCAAGCAAAGATTATTTCTTTATCTTTGGACGAGAAACGACAGGACTCCCGAAAGATGTCATTGAAAACAATAAAGAAGTCAGCTTAAGGATTCCAATGAATGAAAATATTCGTTCCTTAAATCTTTCTAATACAGCTGCCATTCTTATCTATGAGGCGCTGCGTCAACAAAATTATGCGCATCTAAAATAATAGAAGGGGGTCCATCGGGCCTCCTTTTGTAAAGATAAGAAAATTTTGACTTTGAAAATTGTCCAGCTCCAGCACCCTAACGGCTAGTGTCCTTCGCTCTCCGCCCTACGATAAGTCAACATCGAATCGCCCTTCGGCTCTTCGTGTTTCCTTTATCTCAGTTGGAGCGCTCCAGGACATACGCCGCTGAACAGGGCGCTTGCGCTTTTCTTTGGAAAGGAAGGTAAGTTTTTTATGAATGAAGTAATTGAAACGATTCTGAACCACCGCTCCCTCCGTCATTTTGAGGACATGCCCTTAACAGAGGAACAAATCAAAACGATTGTTTCTTGTGCCCAATCAGCGTCTACATCGAGTTTTATTCAAGCCTATTCGATAATTGGTGTTAAAGACAAAGCGAAAAAGAAAAAATTGGCCGAGATTGCCGGTAACCAGGAATATGTTGAAATAAACGGCCACTTTTTAATTTTTTGTGCGGATCTTAATCGTCATTCCATTATAGGGGAGATGGTACAAACAGATGTTACTCCTTCTATTGAAAGTACGGAAAAGTTCATGGTTGCTCTAATAGATGCATCTTTGGCGGCACAAAATGCCGCGATCGCAGCCGAATCGATGGGTTTGGGAATTTGCTACATAGGTGGAATTCGCAATAATCTTGAAGAGGTTAAAAAGCTGTTAAAAACTCCTGAACGGGTGATTCCTTTGTTTGGACTTGCGGTTGGAGTTCCAACTAAATTGACAGATAAAAAACCAAGGCTCCCGTTTGAACATATCTACCATGAAGATGAATATGAACAAGATAAACAGGTATATGTTAGTCATCTTCAAAAATACGATGATTTAATTTCAAACTATTACAATGAGCGGACCGAAGGGAAAAGAAAGGACCGCTGGAGTGAACAAATGGCAAAAATGCTTGATCGAAAGAGCAGGATGTATATGAAGGAATTTGTTCAAAAAAATAAACTTGATCTTAAATAAAAAAAACTGCCAAAGCGGCAGTTTTTTTTATTTTGAAGAACCTGGTTTGTCATTATAACCTGATGTTAAGATTGCAGTCAAAAACGTGATCATTACTAATATTACTATGAAAGTGTTCATGTTTATGTATTGCCCCCTTTGTCATACATTTTTCATTTTTATCACACATATAGTTTTATTATAGCCTATCTTAGAAAAATGAAAAGAGGAAGATTCTTTTTATTGTAACAAAAAAGATAGACGCTAACTCGCATTGGTTACGCATGTTCAATAGCTTATCAGCATAGAGTATATTAATCGTCTCTGATTAACCTACAGGGGGAGGGCCTTATGGATATTCTAAAAAAAATCGAGATGTATCGCGAAGAAGAAGAAAAGTTACGTTGGGAAGGGTCATTCGCAGATTATTTACAGTTGTTGAAAGAGAAGCCATGGGTTGCACAGTCGGCACATTCACGAGTTTATAATATGCTTAAAGATGCAGGAATTACTGAAGAAAAAGGGACGAAAAAGTATGAATTCTTTAGCAATCAATTATTTGGTTTAGAGGAATCGCTTGAACGGCTTGTTGAGGAATACTTCCATCCGGCAGCAAAAAGGCTCGATGTAAGGAAGCGTATTTTATTGTTAATGGGTCCTGTTAGCGGCGGGAAGTCCACTCTTGTTACTATGCTGAAAAGGGGACTTGAAGCCTACTCTCTCACTGATAGAGGCTCTGTGTTTGCCATTAAAGGATGCCCAATGCATGAAGATCCATTGCATTTAATTCCACACCATTTGCGAAAGGACTTCCATGATGAGTATGGAATTCGCATCGAAGGTAATCTTTCACCATTGAATATGATGAGACTGGAACAGGAGTATGGCGGACGAATTGAGGATGTTTTAGTGGAAAGAATCTTCTTCTCCGAGGATAAACGAACTGGAATCGGAACGTTTAGCCCATCCGATCCGAAATCACAGGATATTGCCGATTTAACAGGGAGTATTGATTTTTCAACGATTGCAGAATTTGGTTCTGAATCAGATCCGCGTGCCTACCGCTTCGATGGTGAACTAAACAAGGCTAACAGAGGAATGATGGAGTTCCAGGAGATGCTAAAGTGTGATGAGAAATTCTTGTGGCACTTGCTATCTCTTACTCAAGAAGGAAATTTTAAGGCAGGCAGGTTTGCTCTTATCAGTGCTGATGAGCTAATTGTAGCTCATACGAACGAGACGGAGTATCGTTCGTTTATCTCCAATAAGAAAAATGAAGCACTCCATTCACGAATTATTGTCATGCCAATACCTTATAACTTGAAGGTTTCACAAGAGGAAAGAATTTATGAAAAGATGATTAATGAAAGTGATGTTTCTGATGTTCATATCGCACCGCATACGTTAAAGGTTGCTGCCATGTTTACCATTCTTACTCGTTTAAAGGAACCAAAGAAAGGCGATATTGATTTACTTAAGAAAATGCGCCTTTATGATGGGGAAAATGTGGAAGGTTTTAATACGGCGGATGTGGATGAACTTAAGAAGGAATACCCAGATGAAGGTATGAGTGGTATTGACCCTCGTTACGTGATCAACCGAATTTCATCTACTATTATTCGTAAGGAAATACCATCCATTAATGCACTTGATGTATTAAGATCATTAAAAGATGGGCTTGACCAACATCCATCCATCACGGCAGAGTTACGCGAACGTTATATGAATTACATCTCATTAGCTCGGAAAGAGTATGATAATATTGCCAAGAAGGAAGTACAAAAAGCCTTTGTATATTCGTATGAAGAGTCTGCGAAAACGTTAATGGATAATTATCTTGATAATGTTGAAGCTTATTGCAACAAATCTAAACTTCGTGACCCGCTTACTGGAGAAGAAATCAATCCAGATGAAAAGCTGATGCGTTCGATTGAAGAACAAATCGGAATTTCTGAAAATGCGAAAAAGGCTTTCAGGGAAGAAGTATTAATTAGAATATCAGCATTTGCAAGAAAAGGTAAACGTTTTGACTATAACTCCCATGACCGCCTTCGTGAAGCGATTCAAAAGAAATTGTTTGCCGATTTAAAGGATGTTGTAAAAATTACTACTTCATCGAAAACTCCTGATGAACAGCAATTGAAAAAGATTAATAATGTGGTTGCTAGGCTAGTTGATGAGCATGGCTATAATACAACATCAGCTAACGAATTACTGCGCTATGTTGGAAGTCTATTAAACAGATAAGTGGATTAAAATAGTTAGGACTGGCAGAAGGTAATCTGTCAGTCTATTTTTTTCCTTATAAAGGGCAACAGAAACCCGTGTTGCATCTACATTGATAATTTGTCCATTTTCATAGGCATAAGCACAATTGTCGAAATAATTTGTAAATTATTCTATGTTTCTGCATAGGATAAAGTAATCCATATTTACCTTCATTTTTTCACTCGAGTTATAGTATGTTTTTGATAAAAATGTGTGCATTTTGGAAACTAAAAATTAATAAGGAGGGGTTTACATTGTCAGTTAACAACCATCAATATGTCATTTCAAGAGAAGATTGGTCCCTCCACCGCAAAGGCCACGATGATCAGCAGCGACACCAGGAAAAGGTCCAGGAGGCAATTCGCAACAATCTTCCAGACTTGATTACAGAAGAGAGCATAATTATGTCTAATGGTCGAGATGTAGTAAAAATTCCGATTCGTTCATTGGACGAATATAAAATTCGTTATAATTATGACAAAAACAAACACGTGGGCCAAGGTGATGGTGACAGTCAAGTAGGTGATGTAGTAGCACGTGACGGCTCCAGCGGTCAAAAGGGACCTGGTAAAGGCCAAGGGGCTGGGGACCAAGCGGGTGAAGATTATTTTGAGGCAGAAGTATCCTTAATGGAACTTGAGGAAGCATTATTTAAACAATTGGAGCTTCCAAATTTAAAAAGAAAAGAAGAACAAGAACATCTTGTTGAAAACATTGAATTCAATGATATTCGCAAAACAGGATTAATGGGAAATATCGATAAGAAACGGACGATGATGTCTGCTTTTAAAAGGAATGCAATGACTGGGAAGCCTGCATTTCACCCTATTTACAAGGATGATTTAAAATTCAAGACATGGAACGAGGTAATCAAACCGGATTCAAAAGCGGTCGTCATCGCCATGATGGATACGAGTGGCTCAATGGGGATATGGGAAAAATATATGGCCCGCAGCTTTTTCTTCTGGATGACACGCTTTTTAAGAACGAAATATGAAACGGTTGAAATTGAGTTTATTGCTCATCATACTGAGGCAAAAGTAGTTAGTGAGGAGGATTTCTTTTCCAAAGGTGAAAGCGGTGGAACGATTTGTTCATCTGCTTACCGCAAAGCGCTAGAAATTATTGATGCCAAATACAATCCACGTAAGTTCAACATTTATCCATTCCATTTCTCTGACGGTGATAATCTCACATCGGATAACGCTCGCTGCGTGAAGCTAGTTGAAGAATTAATGAAAGTATCTAATATGTTTGGCTACGGTGAAGTAAATCAATATAATCGTCACTCTACCTTAATGTCAGCTTATAAAAACATTAAAGATGACCAATTCCGCTACTATATCCTTAAGCAAAAAGCAGATGTATTTCATGCGATGAAGAGCTTTTTCCAAGCCGAAGAAGAAAAATTATTCGCTTAACAAAAACGACTGGTGTCAGGCACCAGTCGTTTTTTTGCTATTGCTTCAATTTTATACATTAAGCATTGTTAAACTGGTAAAGATGAAAGGAGGGAAAGAAAGCAGAAGATTTGATTTGCTTAGTGTTCCGGGGGCATTCTTTGGGGTGTATTTGAAAGGTGGGTGTATATGCTAAAAGAAGTTTGTGTAGAGAATTTTACATTAGTTCCTGTGGCTATTGAAAAGGGAGGACATCGCATTGAGCTTTGTGACAACTTATCTGTTGGAGGGACTACTGTTAGTCACGGGGTAGCTGCAAAAACCATTACATATTGTCACTCCAAGACTACGAAGGTAATGACCATGGTCAGGCCCAGAGGTGGAAACTTTATTTATACTAACGAAGAAATTGAGATTATGCAAAATGATATTTCCCATTTCAAACAGTTAGGGGCAGATGGAGTGGTGATTGGCTGTTTAAATGATTCTGATTGGATTGATGAGGATGCCATGCTCAAACTGTTAGAATCTGCGAAAGGGCTGGATGTAACCTTTCACATGGCGTTTGATCAGATAAAAAGTGAATATCAGTTTGATGCTATTAATTGGCTTGTGAAACATCAAGTGAATCGAATTTTAACACACGGAGGACCAAGTTCTAAATCAATCGAAGAAAACCTTGGCCGATTGAAGGAATTTGTGAATTTTGCGGCTGACCAAATTATTATTCTTCCCGGCGGGGGAATTACTGATATGAACCTAAATAATATCGCAAGTATGATAAATATTAGTGAAGTTCACGGGACAAAAATTGTTGGTGAGCTTTGTTAAGTTGCTGACTCCAAATAAACAATTTGAATATCGCTATAGTGAGGTTCAACCAAAAATATCAAAAAATCGACAGGTGCGCACCTGCCGATTTTTGTTGTTATTCAATTGATAGGATTCCGTCTTGACCTTGGTCTGAGTGTCCCTGTTTCTTTACATTTAATTTTGTTAAGTTTGTAAAGATAATTGGAGTAACTGTTGATGGTGCTGACTTTTTAATGAAATCTAAGTCGAATTTTAAAATCTCCTGACCTTTTGTAATCTTTTCTCCATCCTTTACAAGCACTGTAAAACCTTCGCCTTTTAAATTTACAGTGTCCATGCCGACGTGGATGAGAATTTCATATCCTTGATTTGACTTGATACCAATAGCATGTTTAGTAGGAAATACGTTCATAATTTCACCATCAACAGGTGAAACTACAGTTCCCTTAGATGGAACGATTGCAAAACCATCACCCATCATTTTTTGTGAGAAGACTTGATCTGGCACTTCAGTAATCGAAATAATTTCCCCTTCGATTGGCATGACAAAATCTTTTTCAGAAAGTGGTGAGAGTTCATTAGATTCAATCGAAGCCGTCACTCTTTGTGTCAAATCCGAATTAATTCTAGTCTTATCAAATTTAGTAGTCCCATTACGATGTTTTATAATTTCGTCTGCTACAAATTGTACATTGGTTCCAACAATTACTTGGATGCTTTGCTTCCCAACTATATTGATGCCAGGTACACCAGTTGCTTTAATTTTTTGTTGGTCGACTGCGTTCATGTCTTTTACTTCCATCCTTAAACGGGTTACACAATTGTCAACAGAAGTAACATTGGCATCTCCACCTAATCCTTCATAAATCTGTGCTGCCATAACAGTAAATTTACTTTCCCCTGTTGCAACAGTGATTTCAGAAGATTCTTCATCATCCTCTTCACGTCCAGGAGTCATCAAGTTGAATTTCGTAATGATGAATCTGAATAAGAAATAATAGATTACTGCAAACACTAAGCCTTGAACCATTAACATATAAGGATGGTTTGCTAACGGTAATCTAGAACTTAAAATAAAGTCAACTAGTCCAGCACTAAAACCAAATCCAGCCGTCCAATGGAATGCAGCTGCAATGGCTAAGGAAATACCTGTTAAAATAGCATGGACCACATAAAGCATTGGAGCTACAAACATAAAGGCAAATTCAATTGGCTCTGTTACACCAGTAAAGAACGCTGCGAAACCTGCTGCTAACATTAAGGAAGCCACTGCCTTTTTCTTCTTGTCCTTCGCAGTATGGTACATCGCTAAAGCTGCTGCTGGTAATCCAAACATCATGACAGGAAAGAATCCTGCTTGATACATACCAGTAACACCTTTTGTTCCCTTCCCAGCCCAGAAATTACCAATATCATTAATTCCTGCTACGTCAAACCAGAATACTGAGTTTAAGGCATGGTGCAGACCAGTTGGAATCAATAAACGGTTAAAGAATCCATATAAACCTGCGCCAAAAGCGCCTAAATGAGCAATACCTTTACCAAATGAAACAAGTCCTGTAAAGATAACAGGCCATAAGAAGAATAGTATTGCAGAAACAGCAAGCATAGATACCGCAGTCATGATTGGGACAAGACGCTTACCAGAGAAAAATGCTAAAGCATCCGGTAATTTAACATGGCTAAAGCGATTGTACATCGTGGAAGCAACAATACCAGAAAGAATACCAACAAAAGCATTTCCAATCTTTACAAACGCAGGATCTACCTCTTCTGGTTTAATCCCTTCGAGCAATGCCACTGAGCCTGGTGAAAGCAGGGTTGTCACAACTAAGTAGGCAACCAAACCACTTAACGCAGACGAACCATCTTTCTCTTTCGCCATCCCTAATGCTACCCCAACAGCAAATAGGATAGGGATATTATCAATGATCGATGAACCAGCTTTAATTAGGAAAGCCGCTAGCGGACTATCCGCCCCCCAACCCGTAGGGTCGATCCAATAACCAATACCCATCAAGATAGCTGCAGCCGGTAAAACAGCTACAGGTAACATTAATGAACGACCAATTCTTTGTAAATATTTCTTCATCACATTACCTCCTAATATAATCTGAAAAATAACTATAAAATAATTCATTAAAAAAATTATTGCAGGTGTAAGCGCTTTTCCGTTTCTAATATAACACTAAATATTTATAGATGTCTATACCAATTTACTAAGTTTATTAACAAACTGACTCTTATGGGTTAGAGT
>JAANMP010000091.1 GCA_011250595.1 Bacillus sp. MM2020_1
AAATTATTTTTATACATATGTATGAATTGAAGGAAAGGTGAGGAATTTATATTACATCCCGACATTTTCCCGAGTTATGTTATAATTATCCCAAAAAGGAGGCGGACGTATGTCAAATGAAGTTGGGAATGAACAGGAACTTTTTGATGATACCTGCTGCTCACATGAAGGCAGTGATCGGAAGAGCCATCATCCGGATAAAGTAAAAAATAATCTTGTCACAAGACTAAACCGAATAGAAGGCCAAATTCGCGGCATAAAAGGCTTAATTGAAAAAGATACATATTGTGATGATGTGATTAACCAGATTTCAGCCACTCAATCCGCCTTAAATAGCGTAGCCAAAATTCTGCTGGAAGGTCATATGAAGAGCTGTGTTGTCGAAAGAATTCAGGAAGGTGATTTTGAAGTCTTAGACGAAGTGCTGGTAACGATTCAAAAATTAATGAAAAAGTAACCCGACTATTGATGTTCCTAGGATAATAATTACTAATCTCAAAGCTGGAAAGTTGCTACTGTCTGAGTAGCTTCCCGGCTTTATTTTGTGAAGAATAAAAACATTGATAGAACGGCCAATCCATTCAAGAATATACTATCTACAAGGAAGGGTGGCTGGATATGTATTTCTTTGTGATATTTCTTATAGGACTGGTCTTACCATTTATTTTAATAAAAATTGACGCCAGCTGGATCATCTGGAGTCCAGCAATTATCTTCTTCTTAGCAGCAATTATTACAGTTATAAAGGCATTTATTTTCCCTGGCGAAGGAATGGCGGATTTAGTTGAGCGCATTTATGTGATGATTTTTGGGGCAGCTGCAGCCGGCTCCATTATTGGTGGGGGAATCGTACATTTTATAAAAAGTAAAAAATAACCGCTTTTTCTTAAAGATGGTAAGTTCGTAGATTTGTATTCGCTCATTGAAACGCGGGATTCGCTCATAAAAGCCCTAAATCCGCTCATTGAGATATGAAATTCGCTCATAAAATTCAAAAATCCGCTCATTGAGGGATTCTATTGGCGAATTATCAGGTTTTATCGGCGGATTTCCAAATCTAATCGGTGGATTTCCATGTTCTATCAGCGAATCATCAAAAGTGTACAACTTTTAGAATCCGCGCTCAAAAAAACTAGACCTCAGCCTGAGGTCTAGTTAGTTTTTTTATAAAGAGATAGAGTTTGATTTAGAAATATTGTTTGTTTCAGGTACGCGAAGGAGGATGACGCCGCCAATGATGAAAAGGACAATTAAGCTGAACACTCCGCTGTTCGTATTTCCGGTCATCTGTGCGGTGAATCCAACCAGAAATGGACCTAATATCGCTGCAAATTTATAAAAAATACTATAGAAGCCAAAGAACTCATTAGCATGTTCCTTTGGAACGAGTTTGGCAAAGTAGGAGCGGCTTAACGCCTGGATACCACCTTGTGAGGATGCTACGAGCATTGCTAAGATCCAAAAGTCTAACGTAGTTTTTAAGAAATAAGCATACGTACAAATGACTATATACACAAAAATTCCAGTCAGTAGCATGGTTTTGCCTTTAAATTTATCAGCTAGCTTCCCATATAAAATGGCAAACGGTGCTGCTACAACCTGTGTCGCAAACAAAATAATCAGCAGGTTATTAGAAGTGATTCCTAAGTCAGACCCGTAGGCTGTAGACATGGTAATAATCGTATTCACTCCGTCAATGTAAAAGAAATAGGCAATCAAAAATAGAAACAATGGACGGTACAGTTTAATCATCTTAAATGTCTCAAACAGTTGTTTAAATCCATTTGAAATCGGATTACGTACCGGATCTTTATAATAAACCTGCTTGACATTTTTCAGCATCGGTATCGTGAATAAGCCCCACCATAAGGCTGTAATCGCAAACGCAGCCTTACTTGCGACTGTAACAGAGAAGGGGAGAATGTTTTGCTGCGATAATATTATCAGTGCAATACTGATGATGAACGGTATAGTGCTTCCAATGTAACCCATCGCATAACCTCGTGAAGAGATCTGATTCATTTTATCTTCCGTTGTTACATCGACAAGAAATGCATCGTAGAAAATATTGGTTCCCCCAAAACCTATAACGGTAATCATGTAACAAATTAATAATAATAGCCATTGATTTGTGGGGACAATCGCAAGCAGCAAGGTAAAGATAATTCCTAATGCAAAGAAAAAAGTGAAAAACCGTTTCTTAAATCCTTTGAAATCCCCGATACTTCCTAATATTGGGGCACAAAGGGAAATAAGCAGCGTGGCAAAAGAATTTGCATACCCCCAATATGCGGTCGAAGTGGAGCCTTCAAGTCCAGCCTGATTGGCCGCCGCTTTAAAATACAACGGGAAGATGGCTGTTGTGATTAGGATTGAATAAGCAGAGTTAGCCCAATCATAGAACACCCAGCCTTTTTCTTGCTTTGACATCCGACTCATAGATTTTCCCCCTTTTAAATTTCCAAGATCTCTTCAATAGCCCTTCCATCTGTCTGGCCTAAATTTACTCCTAGAAGCCTAGCAAAGGTTGGACCTTCATCAATGAGACGGATAGAAGGCAGGGTGATAGATTTTATCCCTTTTCCTGCTGCGATAAAAATAGTCCCATAATTTTCTTTCTCGGGTGAATAGCCATGACACGCTAACGTGTATTTATGATCAGTGATTACGTCCTCCTTTGTGATGGTTTTGATAAATTCCCCCTCAAAGTCTTCTAAAAAGTAAAATCCTTTTTGGGCCTCGACCATAAAGGCACATGTTCTATCGGCTCCTCTATAAGCAGCCTGTTCACTGGTGAGTACGCTTTCAATTCCATTTTTAGGATCATCACATAAAGATTCTAGTAATCGTTTTACTTTTTCATATGTTGCTAAATCGTGTGGATCTTTAATGTAAATATATGCAGAGCCATCACAACTTTTACAATAAGCCTTCCAATTAATTATTCTCCCTTTTCCATTAGAGGTGATTAGATTTTGTTCACAGAAAAGAACATTAAGGTTGACTGCTTTATTTTCATCTAACGCACTATGATCACCTAAGGCCACTACAGTGGAGTTTTCGTAGATTCCGCTTTCTTTTAACGCTTCAAGAATTCTGCCGAGACGCAGGTTGTGGCGATGAATGGCTGCGATTGCTTCTTCAGATGAAAAGCCGTGATAATGGCGCTGGGTATCTAAATCGGTAAAGTGGACCATTAATAAATTCGGTTTCTTTGACTTAATCGTGTCAACAGTTGATTCCAAGACGAAATCATCCAACTCCGGTTGATTAAGGCCTTTACGAATATGACCGTAGCGTTTATTTAGCTCCCACTGAAAGCGGGGACTGCCACTCAGCAGCGAAACAAGAATCTGATTATGCCAAGGGCGGTTTGCAAAAATTTCGGGCATATTATAGTCAATCTTTGCTTTTGCAGTGACTGGCCATAATAAGGCTGCTGTCGTCATATTTGCTTTTTTTACTTGGTCATATAAAGTCGTACAACGAATACGATCTCTGTACCAATTCCAATCGGGAGATGCCATGCCCGGCTGCAGAAGAGTATTATTGATTACTCCATGTCGGTTTGGATAATTTCCTGTTACGATCGTGGCATGACATGGATAGGTGACTGAAGGATAAATAGATTCCACTTTTTCTACATAAGCTCCGTTTTTTAATAGGGTCTGAAAGTGGGGAAGTTCTTTTAAGATGGGAATATCTAAGGATGAAAGGCAATCAAAGGAAATGATAATTAAATGGTCGGTCAATCGATTCATGAAATGAATACCTCCGAAAATATTTGCCAGTTACTATAATTGTACTACAGGCAGGAGGAAATGGGAGATTTGTTACAGAATATTTACAAAATACTTTGAAAGCATAGATTTATCAAAAGGTTTTTCTAGTATAATGATATTAGAAAATTTTGGATAAAGGGGGTATGGAGATGCCAAGTATTCGAAGTTATTTTTTCGAAAAAGGAATTAAACTATCTGTAAAAAGAGCGCTGAGGAAGGGTCTATCTAATCGGGCGATGGATGAACAGCGGCAGATGCTCGACACGGTGGCAAGAAAATTAGGGAAACTCCCGAAAAACTGCAAGGTGGAGAAGCTTCAGATTGAAGGCTTATACGCTGAGTGGATTTCTTCCGAAAACACAGTGGAGGACAAGGTAATCCTGTATTTACACGGGGGAGGTTATGCATTTTGTTCAGCTACTACGCATAGACCACTGGCAGCAAGTATTGGGAAAGCGGCTGGAGTAAAAGTCCTTTTTCCGGAATATCGTCTGGCGCCTGAACATCCATTTCCAGCAGCCATTGACGACGCTGTAAATGTGTATCATTGGCTCCTCCGTCAAGGTTATCAACCTTCTAATATAATTTTTGCCGGTGATTCTGCAGGAGGGGGGCTAAGCGTGGTGGCTGCGTTGGTATTAAGAGATCAAAATGAACCGCTCCCGCGTGCGCTTGTTTGCCTCTCTCCTTGGGTCGACCTAACAAGCAGTGGGGAAAGCTACCGGAAGAACAACGAAGTGGATCCTTACTTAACGCTGCCAGGCGTAAAAGACGCTGCACGTATGTATGCGGGGAAAGAGAACCCCCTCGATCATCCGCTCATCTCCCCAGTCTTTGCCGATTTGACTGGTTTACCGCCTTTATATATTCAGGCAGGCAATCATGAAATATTGCAAAGTGATGCGGAATTGCTCGCCCACCAAGCACGGAAGGCAGGTGTAAAGGTTTCCTTAAAGGTATGGGATGGTATGTGGCATGTTTGGCAGATTAGTGGTCCTAGATTACCTGAAGCGAAAAAAGCTATCAGTGAGATGGGTGATTATATAAAGAAAGTCTTCAATAGCTGAAAACCAAAAACTCCTGCACCGTAACGTTACGTTATGATGCAGGAGTTTTTCATGTTCAACACTATTTACCGCCATGAACATTATGAACAAAATGGAAATTAAGTTTTTAATGCTGTTTAAATGAATAATCTATGAAATCATCGTAATTTTTGTAAAATTAAGAAAACGTTACGAAAACGTTTACAAAGGGGGAAATGAAATGTTTTCGATCAAAAGAATTTCAGCAGTAATGTGTGCAGGTGCCTTGGCATTAAGTTTGGGGGCTTGCAGCAGTAAGGAAACAGCAAGTACTGGTAAAAAAGCGGAAGGAACCGGTTATCCAACCAAAGCCATTAGCGTTGTTGCACCATCTGGAGCTGGTGGAGGCTGGGATTTAACTGCTCGCTCGTTCACAAAAGTGCTAGCTGAAACAAAACTAGTCAAGCAGCCGTTAACAGTTGAGAATAAGCCTGGCGGCGGTGGAGCGGTTTTTATGGCTGAATATGCAACCCAGCAGGTGGAAAATAACGACATGCTCTTTGTCAATTCGCCGCCGATTATTATTAACAATTTAAAGAAGGAAGGAAATAGCCCATACGGGTATAAAAATACAACACCATTAGCGCAGCTTACGAAAGACTACGGTGCAATTGTTGTTAAAGCTGATTCCAAATTTAAAGATCTAAAATCAGTCCTTGAAGAAGTGAAGAAGGATCCAACGAAGTTAACGTTTGCCGGTGGCTCCGCACCAGGCTCGATGGACCACTTAGTTTCCATTCTACCAGCTTTTAAATATGGGGTTGACCCGACCAAAATTAAATATGTTTCTTATGACGGCGGTGGCGAAGCGATTACAGCCTTACTTGGAGGAAACGCAGATGTCATTGGAACAGATGCATCAAGTGTAAAAGAATTCCTTAAAGCCGGGAAGGTTCGAGTGCTGGCAATTACCTCATCCGAACGTTTGTCAGGAGATTTTAAAGATGTACCTACTGCCAAGGAACAAGGTGTAGATGCGGAATTTACGATTTGGCGTGGTGTATTTGGCCCGGAAAAAATGTCTGCAGAAGCAAAGGCTTATTGGGAAAAATCAATTGATAAGTTAGTTCAATCACCGGAATGGAAAAAAGAAGTCGAGACACAAGGCTGGGAATTAGAGTATAAAAATGGGGCAGATTTTAAAAAGTTCTTAGCTGATCAGGAAACACAAGTACAACAATTATTAGAAGCATTAGGAATGCAGAAGTAAGTAATCCAAGAGGGAAGGAACGGCTTTCTCCTTCCCTTTTATTTTTTTGAAAAAGTTGGATGGGGGGACCCTTGGATGGACATTAAATTTGATCGTATCGCTGCGATATTGTTTCTGGCTGTAGCCGTCTTATTTATTATCGGAAGCAGAAGTATTGCAAGCTCTTCCTATGGAAGTGTCGTTGGCCCGGATATTTTTCCATTTTTTCTCGGAATATTGTTAGCAATCTTAAGCATTCGATTATTTTATGAAACATTTAATGGAAAAAAGCAGGAAAAGAAAAACGAAAAATTGCAGTATAAGCCTTTTTTCATCATCTTGATCGCAACATTGGTTTATATTTTAACACTAGAATCTGTTGGCTATGTAATCACCACCTTTGTATTTCTCTTTGTCTGCTTTCAGACAATGGAACGAGCAAAATGGCTGACCTCGCTGATCATCGCCGGCTGTTTTTCAGGAATTGTCTATTTCCTATTTGTCGAAGTATTAAAAGGAACACTTCCAGGGTGGCCAATTTGGTTTTAGTCGAGGTAATGATGGTGTCAGGCACCATGTTTTTTTCGGATGAAAGGGGGAAATAGATTGAATACTCTTGATTATTTGCTGCACGGTTTCGGTACGGCACTTATTTGGTATAATTTACTTTTTGCTTTTGTTGGAGTTTTGATTGGGACCGCTGTTGGGGTATTACCTGGGATTGGTCCGATGAGCGGTGTCGCCTTGCTTATTCCTGTTACCGCTTCCATTACTGGAGGGCTTCCTCCGGAGCAAGCGGCAACTAGTGCCATTATTCTTCTTGCCGGTGTATACTACGGAGCCATGTATGGAGGTTCAACTACTTCTATTCTATTAAATACGCCGGGAGAGTCTTCGTCGGTAGTGACAACATTGGATGGGTATCAGATGGCAAAGAAGGGACGAGCAGGGAGTGCGTTATCGATTGCAGCGATTGGTTCGTTTGTAGCTGGAATTGTTACATTGGTCGCGCTTATTGCCTTAGCGAAACCTTTATCAGATCTAGCCCTAAAATTTGGACCTTCTGAATATTTCTCGCTTATGCTCCTAGGGCTTGGAGCTGTTAGTGGGTTGGCTGGAAAGTCGGTTACAAAAGCGTTAATAATGACCGTAAGCGGGCTGCTGCTAGCTACGATTGGCATTGATAATGTTTCAGGGATCGGCCGTTTTACCTTTGATATTCCCTGGCTTTACCAAGGAATTGAATTCTTGACCATTGCCGTAGGTTTATTTGCCCTGGGTGAGGTATTTAAGACCATCTTAGAAAAAGATGAAGAAGATACACAAATGGCAAAGATTAATAATTTGCTGCCTTCTAAAGAAGAGTTGAAAGAGTCTGCCGGACCGATTGCCAGAGGGTCGATCTTAGGATTCTTTATCGGGATTTTACCCGGTGCAGGCGCAACTCTCGCATCCTTTTTTTCTTATATTTTAGAAAAAAAGATTTCCAAAGACCCATCGAAATTTGGAACAGGAGCAATCGCCGGTGTGGCAGCACCTGAATCTGCGAACAATGCCGCCTCAGGTGGAGCAATGATACCATTATTAACTTTAGGTATCCCTGGATCAGGTACAACTGCGATCCTAATGGGGGCACTGATGATGTATAATGTGCAGCCAGGTCCGTTATTGTTCGAAGATCATCCACAGGTAGCATGGGGATTGATTGCCAGTATGTTTATTGGAAATATTATGCTGTTAATTCTCAACCTCCCGCTTGTTAAGGTATTTGCAAAAATCATTCAGACACCCAAGCAATATTTGATTCCAATTATTATTGCCATCTCAATTTTCGGTGTTTATGCGGTTCAAGTTTCGGTTAATGATCTGTTACTTCTATTAGGATGCGGTTTAGTTGGCTATTTTCTAAATAAACATGATTACCCGATTGCCCCATTGGTATTAGGACTTGTCCTAGGTCCAATGCTTGAGAATAACCTGCGCAGAGCTTTAACGATTTCAAATGGAGATTTTGGACCGTTTTTCACCCGGCCGATTTCTTTAGGTTTCTTAATTATGACTGTTCTTTGGCTAGTTATTCCAGTCATCATGAAGATGAGAGGGAAAAATGTCGTTATAAATGAAGAAGCTTAAATAATATAAATTTCAGATTATTACAAAAAACTCCTTTTTCTAAGGAGTTTTTTTCTATATGATGTAAGTAGAGGTGCTTGTATGCGATTACATACGAAATTAATGTTAGGTATTTTTATATTAATCATCCTTATTGGCGGGATTTTTGAAATAACTTTTAAAAATATTATGGAATCCAATCTTAAACACGAAAAAGGAACGAAGGCCTTATCTGTGGCACAGTCCATCTCCAATATGCCTGAGATTCAAAAAGCTTTTTCTAGTTCCGACCCGGCAGCCATTATTCAACCGCTAGCAGAAAAAATAAGAAAACAGGTTGGTGCGGAATTTATTGTTATCGGAAATCGAAACGAAATACGCTATTCCCATCCAGATCCTAACCGAATAGGACAAAAAATGGTTGGCGGGGATAATGTCCGAGTTTTTAAAGGAGAATCGGTCATCTCTGAATCGATTGGAACCCTTGGGCCATCTCTACGGGGAAAAGCTCCAATTATTAGCGCTGGCAAAGTAATTGGTGTCGTTTCAGTAGGATATCTTCAAACGGATATTGAAAAAGAAGTTGCAAAAATAAGAAGTAAAATTTTTATCACAACGATGATTATTTTACTAGGGGGATTACTAGCCGCACTATTAATCTCTTTAAATATTAAACGAGCGATTTTCGGACTGGAACCAAAAGAAATTGCCTGGATGTACCAGGAGAAACATGCCATCTTAGAATCCATCCATGAGGGGATTATCGCCATTGATACGGACGGGCGAATTACAGTCGTCAATGAAACCGCGCATAAAATTCTCAATGTTCCGAGTGACGTGCTGCTCCGTGGCAAAAGGATTGATGATGTACTTAAAAATACGCACCTTTATGAGGTTGTTCGGACGGAGCAAGCGGAGTATGATCGGGAATTGACCATTTCAGACGAGGTATTCTTGGTGAATCGTATTCCTATTTTTAATAAAAAGGAAGAGGTAATTGGGGCAGTTGCCAGCTTCAGAAATAAGTCAGAGCTTTCCAATCTGATGCAGGAATTGTCCCATGTGAAGGCATATGCAGAAGGCTTACGCGCTCAGACACATGAATATTCTAACCGACTGTATACACTTCTTGGCTTGATTCAGCTTGGATCCTATAAAGAAGCGATTGATTTCATTTCCAAGGAAGTGGATGTTACACAAGGTTTCATTAGCTTCTTAATGAAGGAAATTCCTGACCCAATTATTGCAGGATTCATTTTAGGCAAGGCTAGTTTATCCAGTGAGTTAAAAATTAATTTTACGATCGACCGCGAGAGCAGCTTTAAGGATATTCCAGCGGAAATCAGTAGAGATGCGTTAGTGACAATAATCGGTAACCTTGTTAATAATGCTTTTGAAGCTGTCAGAGAGAATGAGAAGGAACAAAAGAAAGTTTCTTTGTTTCTAACGGACTTAGGAAAAGACCTGATTATCGAAATAGAGGATAACGGGAAAGGTATTGACACGAGCATGGGTGAACAAATTTTTCAAGCTGGCTTTTCGACGAAAAGTCGTCACAGCAATGCCGGAATCGGGTTAAGTCTTGTTAAGGAATCGATAAGGGGATTAGGCGGATATATTACTTTTTCCTCTCAAGAAGGTGAAGGGACAATTTTCACTGTAGCGATACCAAAACACAGGGGGTGTTTGAATGAAACGGAACTCGGATATCGAAGTGTTAATAGTTGAGGATGACTTACGGATCGCAGAAATTCAAAAACGATTTATTGAACAGATTGCCGGTTTTCAAACAGTCGGAATTGCGGCTAGTTATCTAGAAGCAAAGACTTATCTTGATTTATTACAGCCAGACCTTATTTTGTTGGATGTATATTTTCCAGACATGAATGGAATTGATTTGCTTAAGGAAACAAAGCAGCAAAGTAAACAAATGGATGTCATCATGATTACCGCCACAAAAGAGATTGATAAGGTTCAAGAGGCAATCAGCATTGGTGTGTTTGATTATATTATTAAACCGGTCGTTTTTGAGAGATTCAAACAATCGCTGCTGAGGTATCAGGAATTTCATACAAAGCTAGTAGAAATGAGGAATGAAAATCTCGATGTTACCCAACAGCAGGTGGACAAGTTGCTAAGAAAAGAGATCGAACGTTCAGTGAGCGACAAACCTTATCTGCCGAAGGGGATTGATCCGCTTACACTTGAAAAGGTTTTGGAGGTCCTTTCAAAGGTTGATTTCGGGTTAACGGCAGAATGGGTGGCCAAAGAAATAGGCGCCAGCCGAACAACAGCCAGAAGATATCTAGAACATCTAATGGCCGAGGAGAAAATTGCTGCGGATTTATCCTATGGAACCGTGGGTCGTCCTGAACGGGTTTATTTGGTTAAGGGGGATTTAAAACTACATAACCACCAATAAAGAAGGAGGCTCTAAGTAAACTGAGTCTTCTTCTTTATTTATTTATGAAGGCGGTGCCTGACACCTATTTGAATTGTAATAATATTGCCAATATTTACACAGGATGGGTTTTAATTTAGTTATATAATTAGAGTAAATCTTCATGCTCGGCACGATTGCACGTAAATGTGGCCGGTTTTTTTGTAATGGATTATGAAGGAGGGGTATAGAACATGAAATGTTTAATTGTGTATTGCTCATCCCATGGGACTACAGAAAAAGCAGTTAGATTTTTAAGTGAAGGTCTTGAAGGTAAAGTTTTAGCGGTGGATTTGAAGCGGGACAAAGAAAAGTTTGATCTGGCTAAATTTGATACCGTTATCATTGGCGGCTCGATTCATGCAGGGAATATTCAACGTAAAATAAAACAGTTTATTAGAAACAACCTGGATACCCTTTTGGAAAAAAACATCGGCCTTTTTCTTTGCTGCATGCATGATGGAGAGACCGCCATTGAGCAATTTAACCATGCTTTTCCACAAGAATTGCGCAAAAATTCTGCTGCAATGGGGTTATTTGGCGGAGAATTTCTCTTATCAGAGATGAACTTTCTAGAAAAACAAATTGTCAAAAAAGTGAGCGGTGCAACCATCGATCAATCCAATTTAGATTATGAGGCCATCAAGGAATTTGCCTCCAAATTAAATCATATTAAAAGTCTGGTATAGAGATTAGATTGAGGCTTATACGTATTAAACGTTGCTGCTTTTGCAGGACGTTTTTTTATGTTTATTTACAGGGTTTTTATGCTATTTTTCGACGAGTTACCCCTTGGGTTGGATTTTTTTGTCAAATTTCGCTTATAAAAAAGAACAAGTTGGATAATAATGAAAAAGGTCTTAATACAACAAGGAAGAGGATTCAAATGAAGATTTGGTTTAACAGATGGTTTACAACGGTTTCCCATTACATTGATATGATTCGGGTCAATGAAGATAACCGGAAATTTATCATATATGGGACACATCCGAACAAAGATGCTCTATATTTACAAAATTGTGATTACGCCTTCGTCGAGCCGGAAATATCTGGTGAGGAATATATTAGTTTTTGTCTTGAATTTTGTAAGAAGCACGGAATTGATATTTTTGTCCCACGGAAAGAAAATGTCCTCATTTCAAAAAGGCTAAGTGAGTTTGAGGCTTTGGGTGTTAAAGTGCTTGTTTGTCCGGATGCAAAGCTTATGGAGACAATGGATAATAAAGCGGATACCTATCAAATTTTTTCAAACGGGGCAGCCAATTCTCTAATACCGGATTATTATGTTGTCAATAATATTGATGATTTTAAGATGGCATATAGAAAACTTAAGGAAAAAGACCATACGGTTTGTTTTAAACCGGTAATAGGCGAAGGTGCCAACGGATTTCGGGTCATAATCGACCAAATCGTTTCGATTGACCAGTTTTTCAATCATGGAATTGGTTTCCGTATTCCCTATGCCCATGCTTGCGAAATTTTGAGCCAGCAAGATACATTTCCTGATTTAATGGTGTTGGAATACCTCGAAGGAAGAGAATATAGTATTGATTGCTTATCTTCCCATGAAAAATTGTATGCTGCGATTCCTCGGATGAAGGGGGATGGAAGAGTGAGGGAACTCGTGGAGCATACGGAACTCATTAAATTAGCTCACGATTTCCATCAGGAGTTTAGATTGCCATATGTATTTAATATTCAGGTAAAATACAACAGCCATGGTGTCCCAAAATTGTTGGAAGTTAATCCCCGAATGAGCGGAGGGATGCATATTAGCTGTTTGTCTGGGATTAATATTCCTTACCAAGCTATGAAGATTTTACTTGGCGAAAAGGTAAAACTGGTCAAGCCAAGGTTTGGCATCCGGGCAAGTCATATTGAAAAAGAAATGATTCTGAAATATGGGGATATTAGTTAAGTAAATATTTTGATCAAAAAAAAGAGCAGGTTGGCATTTTTCAGACCCGCTCTTTTCACTATTTTATTTATAAAAAACTTTATCAATGTTATATTTTGCCTGTAATGTATTGATAATATAAGTTTCGTAAATTTCTCTTTCCACTGGATCCTCCACAACACATACTGCAATCCGATAAACTTCATCTCGATGTAACTTAATTGGTGAAACGGTATCTTCAAAATGTTTCTTTACGCGCGGGCGCAATTTCCTTGCTTTACCTACAAATAAAAGTTCATCATTTGCGTTTGAAAATAAAATAATTCCGCCTTTGTCTCTGGGGATTTTATTATAATCAGTAAATCCATAAACGCTGCTTATTGGTGCCTCCACTTTTTCTCCAACTTGATTTTTCTTAGTAATCACTATATCAGGATTAGGTATTTCAATTTTTATCATTAAGAAAATCGCTCCTTGCTTAAAATAAACGGTGTCCCCGTTTTGCTAACAGTTTATTATAGCACAAACTACCTCAATTATATTTGACAATCTTATTTTAACCATTTTTCATTACTCAAAACCGGTGAAGACTAACTCTTTGAATTTAATGTGTGTAAATAATGGTAGAAAATTATTCCTTTTAAGTAAAATAATCTTTCGTTGAGTTCGATTTTTAGTAACTTTCTATTTATAATAGAAGGTGACATAAAATTTTAGGTTGAAAGGGTGTTTTTATGGCTATTTCATTGTCTAAAGGACAAAAGGTTGATTTAACGAAAACAAATCCCGGATTAACGAAAGTTGTAGTAGGATTAGGCTGGGATACAAATCGTTATGACGGTGGAAATGATTTCGATTTAGATGCAAGTATTTTCTTATTAGGTGCTAATGGAAAGGTAACTTCTGAAAAGGATTTTGTGTTTTACAACCAGCTTGAAGGCGGAAATGGTTCCGTGGTACATACAGGTGATAACCGCACTGGAGAAGGTGACGGGGATGATGAGCAAGTAAAAGTAAATCTTAGCGCTGTTCCTGCTCAAGTGGAGAAAATTTCTTTTGTTATTACGATTCATGATGGAGAAGCACGCGGTCAGAATTTTGGACAGGTTTCTAATGCATTCTGCCGCATCGTAAATGAAGAAACTAACCAGGAAATCATTCGTTATGATTTAGGGGAGGACTTCTCGATTGAAACTGCCATCGTTGTAGGAGAATTATACCGCCATAATGGCGAGTGGAAATTCTCTGCCGTCGGCTCGGGTTATCAAGGCGGATTAGCACGCATCGCAACAGACTTCGGCCTAAACGTAGGCTAAGATGTTGAAGACAAAAAGGACAAAAAGGTCGATTGACCATTTTGTCCTTTTTTCTTTGTTTAAGACTATCTAAATGGACAGGGTTTTGGGTTTCAGGTATTGTGGAAATAACTATTTTATTTTGATTTGAGGATGGATTTAAAATGAAAATTTTGTTTAAAGCACAGGTTCTCGCGATTATTCTTGCAATCATTTGGGTTGTATGTCTCAATATATTAGCTTTCTTCGACCAGCCGGAACGTGCTCTTCAATACATCAATTGGTTTGTTTACGGATTGGCTGTGTTGCTAGCAATCATTTCTTTTCTATTGACCAAAAGTATAATCGGTCATAATTGGCTGGCTGTTCCTTTAGTGCTCATCCCTTATCTTATCATTTACTCACCTGTATTTAAGGGAATTATGTTAAGTCTGGTTAATGAAAGCTTCGGAATGATCATCAATTTCCTGGCGATATCCACAGGAACTATTTATTTAATGGCTATTTTAATCAGCATGATTTTCGGGATAATTTTCTCCAATCGGCAAAAAAAGGTATAGTATCGACAGCAAAGATATAATTTAGTGAATAAACTGGATCTTTTTATAAGAAATGGGAAAGAAAGTGGGGCAGTACGATGGAAGGAAAGTGGCTGATAGCCGATCGCGATTTGAATGAACGTGAGGGATTAAAATGGCTGTTAAAAACGTCTTCGATCCCTGTCACAAATATAGGATTGGCTTCTAATTACCGAGAATTTGTCGTTAGATTTGAACAAGAAAGGCCGGACGTTGTCTTAATCGAACTTGATATGATCTCTAAGGAGGATTGGTCAACTTTCCGTGACCTAATTCACATCTATAATCCGGTATTACTGTTAAGTTCCGCAGAGGGAACCTTTGAAAAAGCTCGCCTCGCCATTGACATGCAAGCGTTAGATTTAATGATTAAACCTTTAGCGCCGACTAAGGTTACATCTGCTTTCCATAAAGCCTCAAGAAAACTTGGAACAAAAAATCCAGCAGACGGATTACTCATTCCCAATACATATAAGGACATATCATATGAAGCGTTATTTATTTCGCAATCTTCTGATTCAGCAAATTTTCATATCGCGGCTTTTCAAACGGAAAGTAACGAAAAAATTAAATCTTTGCATTCTTTCTTAAAAGAATTTCCTTTCAAGGGAGTCCAGGGTATTTTTGCAATGGACGATATGGTCGTGAGTTTGTTTAAGGAAACAGGTCATCATTTAACAGAGCAGTGTCAAAAGGCAATGAGAAAATGGGAGGAGGAATTTTCTGACCCGCTTGCCATCGTTGTCCATAAAGGTAATTCTGCGGAAATGAGTTTGAATCAAAAATACCTCCAAACCCGAAAAATGCTGGATTTCACCTATTATAAAGGCTATCGCCAAGTAGTTGAATTCGAACAATCACCCGAATGGATTCATATTGACCCTTTTTTAGCACCTCCAGAACAAAGAGTATGGGTCGACATGCTAACAAACGCCGATTTAGAAAAAATAAAGAAGTGGCTATACGAGGAATTTTTGCAATTACAAGAACCATTTCCGGATCCAGGATTAGTAAGAATTCAGCTTACGAGTATTCTCGCCCAGGTGAGAAGATTTATGAAGACCAATAACTTAGACGAGAGCCAAAACTATGAACTTGAGTATCGCTATATTTTCAATTCAATTTTGTACGACAAGGTCCTTTACCGTACGGTTCAAAATTTCATCTTATTTATCCAAAAATTGTTTATAGGTGCCGCGAATAGCACTAGACATAAACAAGATCCGATTGAACGCGGCATATCCTTTATGGAGACTCATTTTTCCAATAGTTCACTCAGACTCGAAGATGTGGCCTTGTATGTTGACCGAAATCCTTCCTATTTCAGCCATATGATAAATACTAAAACCGGTTCAAGCTTTACAGAATTATTGACGGCAATAAGAATGAAGGAGGCAAAACGCTTACTGATTGAAACGAACAAATCAATTAATGAAATTTCAAACCTTACAGGCTATCAAAATTCTAATTATTTTAGCCGGATGTTTAAGGAATTAACAGGTACTTCTCCAAGAGAATTTCGCATGAATAAAGTGAAAATGTTTAAAAGCGAGAAGGAGACCGACTGATTTTTGTTCATTTTTTTTGGGAGATGTGGTGAAAAATAAAAGACAGTATTTATTAATCCTTTGTTTGTGTTCGTTAAAATAATGCAGATAGTCGACCCTTCAGGAAGTGATTGGGTCATTTTTTTAAAATCGAACCTAAAAAT
>JAANMP010000092.1 GCA_011250595.1 Bacillus sp. MM2020_1
CGATTGGGGCAGCCATGATCGGGTGGTATGGAACAGCTATGCTTTGTTATGTAACGCCTAAAGAACATTTAGGTTTACCGAATAAGGAGGATGTTCGAGTAGGGGTTATAACCTATAAAATTGCTGCTCATGCGGCTGATTTGGCAAAAGGGCATCCAGGAGCACAAAAAAGAGATGATGCCTTATCAAAAGCTCGTTTTGAATTCCGTTGGAAAGATCAGTTTAATTTATCTTTAGATCCTGAACGAGCAATAGAATATCATGATGAAACTTTACCTGCTGAAGGTGCAAAAACAGCACATTTCTGTTCAATGTGTGGACCAAAGTTTTGCAGCATGAGAATCTCTCAAGATATTCGTAATTATGCGAAGGAAAACAAACTTGATACGAAGGAAGCTATTGAAACAGGTATGAAGGAAAAAGCTAAAGAGTTTAAGCAATCTGGAGGCAGCATATATCAGTAACTTTCTTGGGAGGTTATACAGATGAATGTTCAAAAGATTAAAGAGGAAATTATACAAATGAAAACTAGCCTTGCTTTTTTAGAGGATCGTTTAAAGGAAATTCAGCAAAATTGTGATCATAATTTTGCTGGAGATCAATATTATGAAAAATGTTTGAAATGTAATAAAGTAAATGTATTATATTATTAATCAAATCTCAATAAAAAGACAATCTCACAAAAGGGTATAAAAAATAGCCATGTAACTTTACCTTGATTAATAATCAGGGTAAGGTTTTTTTAGTTTTTAAAAGGGATAACAGGCTACACGGAGCTAGAAAACACCACTCTGAGGTGATGTCTTCTTAGATACTATGCTTTCACTCGGAGAAGATTTGCCTAGTCAATGTTCTAACAGACTTGATACAGTAACACTTTGTTTATTATTTGGTTCATCGAGAGGATGGATTGTAGTTGTCCCGTTTCCTTGATCTACATGCTCAATATAGATCCGTTTTCCGTTATACGTTACATTAGCCATAGTCGATGAATTCGTAATTTCTTGTGCTCGTTGTACGTCCATGTCACGACATCCTTTCCTTATTGAAGTATTTTAAGTATTTCCTCTGAACTACTTGTTATACGATTATTTTATAAATGATGTTATTTGATTAACTTTTTTTGTACATTTTGGGTCAAATGCGATAAAACAGAGAAAAAGATTATGAATACGGAGCTATATGTGGGCAGAATCGCAAAATATATGAACGGAGCAGATATCGCCTGGATTGAACAGATGGGGATCATTTTTTTGTGAAGGAATCTTCATAAATGATATAACAAACATCCTATAGGCACTCTGTCTTTTATTTCATTAATTGCCTTATTTGTAAATACGATCGTGAATAGTATAAATGATCTTCCATTGCTTTTATCGCTTTTGCTTCATCCTTATCCAAAATCGCTTCAATTACATCACTCAATCCTATTAATATATATTTTTTATCTTCTTCTGGGGGTGTATTTTTTTGATAGGTCAAAATGATGGCATTCATGATGGCTTCTGTTAATGGATTATGTGTACATTTTGCTAGTAAAAAATGCACAGAAGTATCGATTTGTAACATTTCTTGTACACTTAGGTCCTTACTACGAAATTCATTTAAGCAACTTTCCAAAAATACCAAATCTTTTTCTGTCCTCCTTAAAGCAGCTAAACCAGCAGAGGGAATTTCTATCATTTTTCTTAATTCAAAAATATCAGGATGCGTGATCGTTTTGGAATAGAGTGAAAGCATAATTAATTCATAGATATTGTTACTTACATCTTCTGGTAGAAAATCACTTACTTTATAACCTCCTAACTGACTGTCATTGGTTTAATAATTTGACTATCTACAAGATAAATAAAGGCTTCCTCCATCGTGGGTCTACTTACACCAAACTGCTTACTAAGACTTAGTTGTACAGCAAAATGGGTTGAATGATGACGGAATATTTTGTAAATTTAGAATACATAAACGAGGTCAAACAAATTGGGGCAAATGGATATCAAATTTGTATTATTTTGGCTACAATTATCCCATTTTAAGACATGGATTTGTCATAACAATTGGGATTGTTGTTGGTGGTACGTTTACTGATTTATTATTGATCAATAGTAATACAAAAGAACAAATCATTGATAAAACATCATCCAAATGGACTAAACAATCATTACTATCCAGGAACTATTAGAAAATACAACCTTGTTTGTACACGGTACAACGGTTACTACTAATGCCGTCTTAACAAGTAATGGAGCGAAAACAGGATTATTGACAACTAAAGGTTTTCGCGATTTTTTACAATAAATTAAATTTAGTAAATAAGAGGCTTAAATGAGCCGGAAACTATCGATAGGTATTCCGGCTTTTTTATATGTCCATTCACAATAGAGTAAAAGCTAAATGACCCACACCTTTTGTTCGTAAATCATAGAATTCCAGAGATTCATAAGAATCTTTGAACAATCGAGTACAGTCAAAAACGTATATAGTATTAGAGTGTGGCCTAGTGAGAGGGGTCCTGCTTTATTTTGTTGGTTATTCAGTAATTTGTTGATGGTAAAAAATTATTGAAAAGTCTAAGATGTTGTTCCATCTTCTCAGCAGCAAGATCGGGTTTTTTCTGTTCGATGGCTTCATAAATTTCATATTGCTAAAAGTGCCTGTGACAACCCGAATATTCTTGTTTCACAATTACGTTCCACGGTGTAAAAAAGAAAGACCCTGGGATAGTGATAATAATAATTTTGATTATAAAGTAAATAAAAGTATGGAAAGGGAGAGTTGCGAATGAGTACTAAAGAAGAAGTGATAAGGTTTATCAAGGGCTTAATTGAGAATGTAACTTTAGAGGATATTTTGGAAGAACAGTATGTTGTAGCTAAAATTGAAAAAGGGCTTCGAGATCTTAATACTGGAAAAACTTTTTCCCATAATGATGTCAAGGAGAAATTATCGAAATGGTTGAGCTAAGATGGTCAGAGTCAGCTGAAAAGGATTTAGAAGAATTATGTAATTACATTACTAACGATACCGAAGAATACGTTAGTAATATTGCTCGTAGAATTATTGATATCATCTAGACTGCAGCAACCTTTCCTTACTCAGGGAGGCTTGTGCCTGAATACAATAATGGATTGATCAGGGAAAAAATATAATTAAACTATCGATTAATTTAAAGGATACATCGAATTGTCCATCATGTAATGGACCTTAACCAGTTAGAAAAGCTTTTAATTAAATAAAATTTATAAGACCGTTGAAGAAAGTGGTCTTTTTTTCTATTCATACAGAACGTTTGTTTGTGTATAATAAGAACGAAGGAGTTGACCGTAATGACGATAAGAGATCGCGGTTTAATTAAATGGAATGCAGCGTCCTTTATGCCGCAAGTCTTCGAACAACAGCGCGCTATGTTTAAGGACCAGGAGCGCCAGCCACGGCCGCTACTAAGCGAATTCGATACGGAAGAGTTTGATCAGCGGATATGTTACGCAAAGGAGTATAACCTGGCGATTAAAGTAACGACATGGGAAGACGGCTTCACATCCGATATTACTGGCCGCGTTCATTACGTGGATCCTATAACACATCAACTCCGTATTGAAGTTAAGCCTGGTGAGTTTGAACGGATTGCTTTCGATGATGTAATCGGAGTGGTGGTCAAAGAGTGAAGCGTTAACTATTGCGTCATCCCGTGGTGACGTTTTTATTTGTACAAAAAATTAAAGAAAGCCCTATGTTCAAGGGCCCAATTGTCGTGTAAAGTATCGATAATTAATTCTTAGAGTTTTCCTCAATTTTATGAATATACACGACACCGCTCGTTACAACTGAACCATTTGTTTCACCGCAATGGGGGCAATTTATATACTCACGCTCTTTGCCTCCAGGGACATTCATTTCCGTAACTTGGAAATAAAACTCTTTTCCACATTTTTTGCAGTTCATCAAAAGACATCCCTCCGTGTATTTTTTTTAGTAACTCAAAGTATATATTCGCTATATTGTAAGCTTTTTCCTTCTTGGTATTATTTATTTGACGGAATTATAGAGAACATTACGATCACCTACCTGGGGTATATAATAGAAGGAACACGGTATATTACGATAGTGGCGGAGCGGGTAATGGTACGTAAGGGAGGATATAGATACCGGGGGTGTGCGGAGGGGTAACGGATAGCACTGCGACCTGCGTTGACAGTAGCAAGAGGCACCCGACGGTGACTACCGACCAGAACTCACGGGGTGTAGAATCGGATGCCAATGGGTATTTTAACGCGCAGCTATCCGCATTCTAACCTTCATTCATTATACATAAACGCTGGGAAATTATGCAGCATCTGGCGGGATAAAGGGTGTAGGTATGTGGATGTATAATGGAATGGATTTCGGATAATAGGCTATGGGTTCAGTCCCCCGGTGAACTAATGTTTTAACGTGCCGGGTCTGACCCATTTTTCCACGAGCCATATTATTTGAATAAGAAGTTTGTTGGAGCATATTTTTGATGCCGTTTTTTCAGTTCCTTGTCTCGTAATGTTCGATAAACCCGAGAATATGGTCATTAAATAATCCAGATATGTACCATTATCTGGAATTTACACAAAACTTCGAGCGTAAATCTACCGTTACTACGCGTTCTCTATTTTAGGAGGTAATTTTTATGGACAAACGGCAAGAATTCAATCAAATGCACTCATTCTTCGACAAACAACTGCCTCGTGAATGCGCAAACTGCGGATCCAAGACGGATCTCCACATTCATCACATTGTTCCGCTGGAACCTTTCGGTACTAATCGAATTACTAACCTGGTTCGGCTGTGCGAAAAATGTCATAGTTTTGCTCATGGAAATGAAAAACTATTTGTAAATCATGCGAGGTCAACTGCACACGCGAGGGATAAATTGCGTAAATCTGGAAAATGGTTCACCGGGCGTGTTCCGTTCGGCTACAAAATTTCCGATGAGGGTTATCTTGTGCCTTCAGAAAGCGCTGAAACGGTATGTAGAATATTGACTGATTACTACGTTAAGAAAGTAAGTGTGAAGTCAATTATAGATTCGTTGGAAGCCGGCGGCACTCCGACACCGTCAGGGAATACAAGCTGGCAGTACAGTTCAATCTCCGTCATCTTAGAAAATACAGCATACATCGGGGAAGTCAGAAGAACACGGTCTGACGAAATTACGTTCACACACGATTCAATCTTGGTCAATCCAGAGTATGTCGATGTCGTCCGTGCTGGAATGTATGCGCGGCGGTACACAAGAAGGAGTGATGAATAACAGTTGTCGCCTTAGACATATCTTTGCTAAGTTTTTCTTCTTTAATTATGCTGATCCGTTTTTCTAATTAGTCGGACAGCACCTAAGAAAAAATGAAAGGAGAACACATTTCGCGAATGTGTTCTCCTTTATTTATCTTCTGTTAATTCTTGAGCAACCGCCACAAATGTGGACTGAGAAGCATTAAGAAATAGAAGTGTTTAACAAAAACCTAAGTTTTATTGGATATAGTTGAGAAACGCTTTTTAAGGTTATTAGAAAAAATCTTTATTAAAAAACAGAGTGGGACAAACTAAATATGAAAGGGTGAAGTTATGGAAAAGAATAAAAAAGTATCGGAGAAATTAAGTTATGAGTCCGATGGGAAAATGGGTAAAAACCATAATAAGGTAAAAGATAACAAAAAAGATCAGGCTGATGATTTCTTTAATACCACACAAAACAGCGAATAAAAAATAAAACCTACTTACAACCTGCGTAAGTAGGTTTTACTAGATCTTACCAGCAGATGAAAAAATGGATGAAAATACGAAATGCTATCTGAATGGGACGAAATTTATGTAATTTGTGCGGGGATATTAAACTTGGACAATTATTTTAAAAGCCATATGGCTCGTCCAACCCGCAATCATTTGTAGCTTTGAACGATAAAATGCGCGTGAAATGGCTGTAAGCCAGGTTCTGTCCTTCCGTACTCCAATCGGCAGCAAGCCTCGTACTAGAAGTGTAGTCATCTATCTACCGGCCAATGGCCGATTCATCCGTTAGGTTCATTTCCCGCAGGATGATGCCCCTACCTTAATTTGGGTTGCTCGCTCGTGGGGTTTACCCGTTCCATCTTTTCCGTTTCCAGAAAAGCTCGTCACTGTGGCACTTTCAGGTTATTCTCAGCATATCCAAAAGGACTTAGCATGATTTCACCGCCGTCAGCCGAAACGTTTAATCGGCTGCCCACCTTTGCAGATGGCACGAACACTACAGGCATCTCAGCACTGTGCGAGCCTGGACTTTCCTCAGCTCCTGTAAAGGAACCGCGACTACTCACCATTTCATGTGTATGAATTCGTTCATAAGCGACAACACATACTATATCAAGGATACCATGATAAATCCTTAGTAGATTAATTCCATTGTTTCCAATTATGTTTGGTATCCTCAGGTTAATTTTTCCAAAGGGCAATTTTATATTTCATTCAATATTTTCCACAGAAACAAAAGTCGTCATATAAAATTGTAAAAGGAAATTTTTTGAGATTTGTCCTTGGGATTATGAAGGATAACTTCACACCATGATTCATCTTAAACATGAGAGTTGAGGGAATATGATGCTTGTAATTGAAAATGTTTGGTTAAAGGTAGGTATAGTAAGAAACGGTGCAGAAGTACGAGAAGTGAAGCATAAGAAAAATGGGCTAGACTATATGTGGACAGGGGATAACGCATACTGGGGACGAGTCTCTCCGGTCTTATTTCCGATTGTTGGACGGTTAAAAGGAGATCGGTATCAACTGGATGATCATACCTACAAGATGTCACAGCATGGTTTTTTGCGTGACGTTGTATTTAATGTAGAAGAGCAGACAGCAACAACCGTTTCTTTTGTGCTTGAGTCTGCTGGACGCTTCAGTCATGTTTATCCTTTCGAATTTAAAGCGATTATTCGTTATTTACTTATAGAGGACTCCCTAATGGTTCAGTGGGAAATTGTGAATGAAAACAAGGAAGAAATGTATTTTTCAATAGGTGCTCATCCTGCATTTAAGATTCCGCTTGTAGAAAATGAAACCATTGAGGACTACCGATTAAACTTTACTCCTGCAGCAAATAAACATGAAATGGAATATGAGCTAAAGGATTCTCTGATCCATGAGAGAGGTACTGCAAATGATCTTTCAACGATTCAACTCAAGCACACTCTATTTGCCAATGATGCTCTTGTCTACAGCAATATCGATCAAATTACATTGAAATCTAATAAATCAGGTCATGGAATAGAAGTATTGTTCGAAAAATTCCCGTTTGTTGGAATTTGGTCGAAATATATGGACACTATACGGTATTGCCGATACGTATAATACATCTGGGAACTTGAAGGAGAAGATGGGTGTGAATAAGCTTGAAGCAGGAGAAACATTCCTAGCTGAATATAAAATGAAGTTTAAATAACAGTCGAAAGGAGATTGTCTATTTGTTGCTAATTATTAATGATAAAGTTAGGCTTCCATCCAATCCTATTTAGGTAAACGCTCATAAATTACATTGACTATAAAAAAGGAGGATATTAATGTATTACTACATTATTTTTCATCACTACCATCCTTGGTATAGACCAATTCTAGTTCCATTTATACCTCCACCACCAGTCCCGCCTGCAGCTGTTACCTATCGGAATATGTTGAATGGATTATGGGGCACAGCGTAGTTCTAATGTTAAAAATAGGTCTTTAGAACTACCAAAATTTACAGCTATCTTCCATTTGGCAGACATGATATATTTCTCTTGTAAGTTCTTAACGGACTTACGAGTAAGCTTTCATTACAGAGAAGTACTCAAGAGGCTGAAGAGGCGCCCCTGCTAAGGGTGTAGGTCGGATAACCGGCGCGAGGGTTCAAATCCCTTCTTCTCTGCCATTATATTATGGGGATGTCTTGGTATCGACAGGGATCGTTTGAGCTTATATTGCGAGTCGAGGGATTCGGCCTCGTTAAAACGATAAAGCCTATAACTGGCAAACAAAACAACAACTTCGCTTTCGCTGCCTAATAGCAGTCGATAGCGGTTCCTCCCTCCATCGTCCATGTGGTAGGGTAAGGGACTCATTCTAAGTGGACTACGCCGAATTCCACCGTCTGAGGATGAAGGAAGAGAATAACCAGACTAGCTGCCTCAATGCCTGTCGGTAGGCTAAAGAAGTGGGCGAAAACTAATTCTACTGGCTACACTCGTAGAAGTATAAGTGCCAAGATCTTTGCACACGGGTTCAACTCCCGTCATTTCCACTAAAAAAACAACTAATTTTTTACCGCAGTAGTAAAGTGGCAGTCCATTCGGCGTTTAACCGATCGGTCGTAGGTTCGAGTCCTACCTGCGGAGTTTAGTCCAACAAAGACACTAGGAACGGGTCAGGGCAGGAACGCAGCAGCCATAACTAGTGAAATTGTGTGGGCTATTACATAGATCTAAAAGCTCAAAACGCTAAACTCCATTTTAATATGGTGTTTAGCGTTTTTTTTTTCTAACAATTTGGTATAAGAAAGTTGTGAAACCTATACTCATTACTCACGCGAACGTCGCAACAGTATTTTTTGGGGTTTTTAGAATAAACATAGAACATAGTGATTACGTCCATTGAAATGTACCACCTCTGAAATCGCTTTTACCACCGAATGACAAAGAATGTACCAAAGAATGACAGACTGTTTACCACTGCAATCCATCTTGTGATAAAAGATATAAAACCATAGTTTTGAGTATCAAAATGTTATAAAAAAATTGACTTTCAATTAGATCAGTCTTCTGCAAACGGTCCAGATTAACTCTTGTATTACATAGTAGACCATTACTGTGCAGTAAAGCTTTTCATTTTTAGAGAACTTTCTGAAACAATGTTAAATAGTTGGTAAAGTAAATACTTTTTTACAAATACCCCCTTTAATCTTAGGGAAATTGTAGAATTTCTCATTGAAGTTAATTGATTTGTCCTGTTTAGATACAATAGCAGGAATTTGAAGAGAGAATTTGATTGATTTGATATAATGGAAATAGAGGGAAAAACAGTCAAATTAGAATTTATCAGGCATCTTGCAGAAAAGATTATTTACATAATCAATAGTAACGATAAATTCGTATTTTAGAGGAGGAATGAAATAAAATGGAAATGGAAAAAAAGAAAAAAATAATAGGAATTGTAGGTATTTTTATTGCTTTAATTGTTTTTATTAACTTAGCTTTTTCTGATGGTGGTGAATCGAAAAGTCACAAGGGTGAAGCACAGACACCATCAGGTTCAAGTATACAAAAAGGTAAAGATTACAAAGATGTTGTAAAAGAATTTGAGGATAGTGGTTTCAAGAATATTAAAACAAAAAAACTTGATGATATGATTACTGGTTGGGTAACAGGAGATGGCGAAGTTAAATCTGTTTCGGTTGATGGAGATAAAGATTATTCACCAGATGATTGGTATCCTAATGACGTAGAAGTAGTTATTACTTATCATATGTCTCCAGAAGAAAAGAAAAGCGATACCAACTCAAATGGTGAAAATAATACTGAAAAAACCAATACTGAAAAAACCAATACTGAAAAAACCAATACTGAAAAAACCAATACTGAAAAAACCAATACTGAAAAAATCAATACTGAAAAAACCAATACTGAAAAAACCAATACTGAAAAAACCAATACTGAAAAAACCGATACTGAAAAGCCTAACACTGAAAGAAGCATATATGAAAAAGCATATAGGGTTAGATTTCAGGATTATGACATTTGTTATCTGATAGATGAAGATGCACATACAGTTTCAGTGTTTGATACAACAGAAGAATATACTTATATTTATACTAGTGCCTATACTGGTGACTTTAATAATGGTATTGATTTTGAAGTGAATGGTTTGAAACATCATGCCCACTACAAATATTGGGATGTTGATACAACATTAATTGTCGCTGATGAAAGTGGAAATGAGAATAAAGCAGAAAAACGCGATGTAGATACTATTGAGAAACAAATAAAATTACGTCCATAAGAATATATCCGTTACCTCACATATGGTATGTGAGGACATAGTCTACACCTAACATAATTTTAATGTTATAAAAATTCAGGGGAAGTTTGAAATGATTACTGATTCTTATTTTGTTTAACCACTACTCCACACTACAACGATACTGGTAATAAAATCTAGAGACGATCACTTTTAGGGTGGTCGTCTTTCATATTTGACTGATACTACGCAGCAACAAATTTTAAGTTTGGTACTGTTACTGCTTAGTGCATTTGTGGTGGAATTTATAAAATAAGCATTATCTTCATAAGTGAGTAAATTTCATAAATCATAGCCCTTGTGGGACAAGGTTTTTGAACGTGCCGCTAAGACATAACTTATCTGAAGACCTAATAGATAAAATGGTAACACTAGAAGTTAAGGAGAGTTTTTTTACTTCTTGTTTGTACTAATATATATGCGTTAGTTCAAGTGCGTCCAAAAAAATTTAATCTAAAACTAATATTCTCTATATTAGAAAATATTGACACAATTAAACTATTTAAGTAAAAGTTAGGTAGATTACTGCGGTGCCCTTGTTCAGCTAAAATCGATTATCAAGGACACATTATTTACTAGGTAAATAATGTACTTTTAAGTAACGCACTTTTCGCAAAAAGATTGGCTACACAGTCAATCTTTTTTGTTATTTCTAGAACTTTTACTAAAGGTGACTTCTGTAGAATAAGAATGATGAAAAACAACAGAGTGATTTGTTGCGCAGTACAACGATTCTGTGCAATAGAAGCTGGTAGACCGAAAATCAGGCACTATTGCGGAAAGCTTAACAAAAGCCTAAATCCTTGCAAAAATAGGAGGATTAGGCTTTTTCATTTCAATGTCTCTAAAGTTTTTCTATTGGTAAATGCGCTGACAGCAAGTGGTAAATTCCATGGCAACTGATGGTACAAAACATGGCAGAAGTGGTACATTCTTGTGGCTGAAATCAGTCAGCCTGGAAAAACCGTTGGGATTATCACTTTCAACTCCAAGCAGCAAACGAAAATCCAGGATCAGATTGATAAGCAAGTTAGTGAAGACGAAGAGTTTGGCTCTGTATACAATCAAATGCTAACCAGAGATCTTGATGAACGAGTTTTTATTAAAAATATTGAAAATGTACAGGGGGATGAACGGGATATAATCCTCTTCTCGATTGCTTATGCAAAAAATGAGGAAGGTAAAGTGTATAACCGCTTTGGGATGCTGAATAAAAAAAGTGGAGAAAAACGGCTGAATGTCGCGGTTACACGGGCAAAAGAAGCAATCACAGTTGTTACTAGTATTGAACCGGAAGAACTAAATGTTGCCAACACTTCGCAAATGGGACCGAAATTACTAAAAGCCTATCTTAAATATGTCCGGGCTGTTTCTAATTCCCAAGTTGACCAGATAAAAGCAGTAGTCCAAGAAGTGAATGAAAATGTAAATACTCATGTACAGGAAAAAGAATTACATTTTGACTCTCCATTTGAGGAGCAAGTGTATCGTCAATTAAGAAATCTTGGTTATGAGGTGACGACCCAGGTAGGGATGTCTGGGTACCGAATTGACATGGCCATTGTACATCCGAATGATTCTTCTCGATATATATTGGGAATCGAGTGTGATGGAGCGATGTATCACAGCTCCGCAAATGTGAAGGAAAGAGACGTCTACCGACAGCGGTTCCTCGAAAGTAGAGGTTGGACCATCGAAAGGATTTGGAGTCGAAATTGGTGGAAGAACTCTTCGGCGGAAGTCGAGCGAATTGATCAGAAAGTGAAGGAACTTTTAAAGAGTGATGTTGTTCGAGAGAGGGTTGTTAAGTAATTAATGAAAAGTGTCAGATAGCTGCCCTGGTGCTGGTGGATGGACCTGAGAGAGTTGTGAAATAAAATTTTTGGAAGTGACAGTTCCTAATAGGGGACTGGCACTTTTTTCTAACATGGTCACTTCTTTGTAGTGTTCCTTTTAAAAATAATGAGGGATGGAGTTCAGCAAATGCTGGCCATTTATTCAAGCATAACAATTTCCCTTAGAATGAGATAATTATGGTATTATTTAGTAGGAAAATAGTCACTTAAACAGGGGACGGAGGAGCAACGTGGACGAGGGTAATAATCTTATTCTTGCAAATGGGATAGATAACACTGGAAAGATTGACTTTTGTAAACCTGTTAAGGATAAATGGCAGGTAAAGTTCCTGAATAGTAATAAAGTTTATCCATATAATTATGAAAATATAACTTGGCTTAAAGACCCAAAGGTGATAGATCATACGACTGTTTTGATATACGAAAATAATCACACAATTACAGGCATGACGAAAATCTTGGATTTTGGTGATTATATAAAACTTGTATTTAAAAATGGATATAAAAAGACGTATAAGCGGTCAAGTCTAGTAATTGAGGAAACCTGTTTATCTAATAATTCAGCACGTGGTACTTTTGATTATCTAAAAACATTAGCCAGTTACGTGAGTGTAAAGGATGAGAAAGACAATAGTTTTCTCAGTAAGCAGTATGAAAAGCTTACGATGATTAGTCCCCGCAGTGTTTTAGCTACATATTTATCTGGGAATCCTTTTGGGTTTGAAAATAGGCAATATAAGACTTTTTATCCTTTTGGCTTTAATATCAGCCAAAAATCAGCAAAGGAAAATGCCTTAAAAAACCAGGTTAGTGTCATTGAGGGACCTCCGGGGACTGGGAAAACTCAAACCATCTTGAACATTATCGCGAATGCAGTAATGAATGATAAGACTGTTGAAGTGGTCAGTAATAATAATTCTGCAACGGCAAATATACTGTAATTGATAAGGTGTTGAGTTTACCAGAATTCCAAAGTCTTGACTGGATACTGCATCAGCCATTACGGATGCTAATAAAAGACCCGGTTAAGCTGACGGAAGACGAACGCCGATACGCAATGAATATACTAACGCACACTGATTTTGTTATTTTTAATAAACTGGACAAAATGCCTGTCATGGTTGTTGAGGTTGATGGACATGCCTACCATGCCGACAATCCTGCCCAGTTAAAGCGTGACAAAATGAAGGATGAAATTTTGCGGAAATATGGGATTCCTATCATCAGAATGAAAACTACTGACAGTAGGGAAGAGGAACGGTTGAGGGAAATGTTGAATGATATATTTAGAGAAAAATTAGATTTTGCAGAACCAATAGGTTCATAGAAAAAAGGGGGCTGGTACCACAATTAGACATTTTTCTGAAAAGGTACCTGATACCCCGGATATTCTATTAATTACATATTTACTTATCTAGTTTGGATTACGTTTTAACTACCCTATCTATTTGACGTCAGAATCTGATCATCCGACCACTTAATTAAATAATTAAAGACTGCCATACTAAAAGCATTATAGCCTTCTGCAGTTAAATGGATGCCGTCCTCGCTGATTAAATTAATCGAGTCACCGGCTTTTTTAATTGCTGTCCTTACATCAATTTTGGGTACCTTTAACTCATCTGCCAATTTATTTAAATGGTAGTTATACATTCCATGCCAGTGTTGAATGCCCCCCAATTTACCGATCCAGTTCCCAATAGAGGGGCTATATTGGGTGGAAATGGTCTGATAATATCTAACTGGATCTAATGGTGGTAAGGTAGCTATGATTGGTATAATACCACTATCTCGCATTTTTTTAACAATTTCACTGATATTCGCTAAATACCGTTGGAGAGAAACGATTGCTTGATGTTCCTCCTTGGGTTTTTCGATAATTTCATTCCAGTTAAAATTGCAGTCGTTTCCGCCAACTTCAATAATCGTATAATCGGGATGTTCATTAAGTACATCCTTTTCTAGCCTTGACAACATTAAATCAGAGTTATCATTAAAAACTCCTTTGTTAATAACGGTAACATCATTTTCTTCCTGCTGATTAAATAACTCTTGCAAGAAAGCAGGATAATTTTCCTTCAGGATTCGCAATCTCCCTTTTACTACGGAGACCCCACGTGTTAAACTATCGCCAAAACAAATAATTTTCATTTATATCACCATTCTTAGGCGGATTTTTCTTTTAATATAACATCTTCATAAAATGAATAATAATTACATTCGTCATCTTTTTGAAAAAAAATTAAAAAGGGGAAAGACTTTTTGTAACATTTATGGGGTTAGATGTAATAATTGGTCCCTAAATAGTAGAAAACAAAAAGGTTGAAGAAAGAAGTCCAAAATTAACTTTTATATGGTTAATCTTGGACTTTTTCTGTACCTGAAATTCAATTTTTGTAATACATTACTGGAATAATCTGAAACGAAATCATAAATCATATGGTAAAATAATACTATAATTAGATTAATATAACCGGGGGAAATAACAAATGGAGAAACCATATTTTTATCAATTTCTTGAACCAATGTCAAAAGAGCTAGCCTTAGTTGCAAATGAACTTGAAAATAGTATTTTCAGTAGCCCACGGACAATGCTTACACATGCAAGAATATTTGTAGAAAATATTTTAAAACAGGTCATTAGAGCAGAAAAATTGCCTGATGAGCAATGGTCAAATATAAAAGACCGTATCGATTTACTAAATGTAAACGGTTATATAAAACCTGAAATTCGAGATGCACTTCATCATGTTCGACAAATCGGTAACCAAGCAGCACATGATACTCGGACGTTTCGTTTCTCAGAAGCGTTATTATCTTGGGAAGCTATTTATAAAATCGTTAAATGGTATGTAGAGGTATACGGTTCATTAGATTTTACGGTTCCAAGTTATCAAGACCCAACACCACAGGTGAAACAAACGTTTGACATAATAGAAATACAAAAGCGGCTCAAATCGTTGGAAGAACTTCTTATTGCATCAACTGAAAAACAAAAAGGTAAGCAAGGAGAAGGGGATGCAGGAAAGTCTACAGAAGATTTTTCACCTAAACCTGAACAGCCGGGTTTTACACCTATTCGTACACTTATCTATAAAGGAAAAGAACTTGAAGTTCCATACTTCTTACGAGATGCATTTCTATTGCCTCAGCGATTTGCTATTTCTGAGACATTTCTCATTAGACTTGGAGCTGAGCAACAAGCACGGATCATGAGTGAATTACCAAACACTCTTGAGGGATTGCATAAACATGTAAAACGATATAATGAAAAAAATGATGAAACCTTCTTTAAAGAACTGACATTATTTATTGAGGAAGAGAAAATACGAAGACAACTTTCACTGGAACGGCCGGGGGAACTGTTCTTCTTTTATAAAGCTGACAACATTGTCGTAACGGAAGAATTATCACAAATACCTCTTACCGCAGCTGAGTTCACAGGAATACCGAGCCTTTTAAGGCAGCTTAATGAAGATCAAATTGAAACAGTTGGACAGCTGCCAAAGGAGCTAGTCATTTTGGCTAAGTATTCAAATGTAGGAATCGGGACTGTGCAGAAGTTATTTGATCAACTAAAGGAAAAACAACAAAGGAGTATTGTTCCTGAGCCTGTAGTATCTCTATTTTAGGGAATTAGGAGGTAAAACGTTTAGGCAGATTTGTTTATAAGGAGTCAATTGTCTTAGATATAATGGATTCAAACCATACTAAATAAACCAGAAAAAGGTTCCCCAGCTTAAATTATGCTGGGAACCTTTTTTGTAATAAAGATAAGAAAATTTAAAGTCTACCGCCGCCCTCAAAAATACACAATATTTAAATCCCCATCAGATTTTGAACAGATGGGAATCATTTTTTGTGAAGGAATCTTCATAAATGATAAAACAAACATTTTATAGGCACTCTGTCTTTTATTTCATTAATTGCTTTATTTGTAAATACGATCGTGAATAGTATAAATGGTCTTCCATTGCTTTTACCGCTTTTGCTTCATCCTTATCCAAAATCGCTTCAATTACATCACTTAATCC
>JAANMP010000093.1 GCA_011250595.1 Bacillus sp. MM2020_1
CCGCTAACCACCGAAGTGATTCGCTCGACTTGCATGTATTAGGCACGCCGCCAGCGTTCGTCCTGAGCCAGGATCAAACTCTCCAAGAAAGTTGATTAGCTCATTTGTTACGTTGGCTTAGTTTCATAAAAGAAACTAAAATTAATTGTTTGTTTGCACGATTTTGTTTGTTTAGTTTTCAAAGAACAATTTCTCAATCGCCAAATGCGACTTTATTATCATACCAAGTTACCAACCAGAAGTCAATAACTTTTTTTCGTTTGTTTCACATCGTCTCTGTGACGACTTTTCATATATTACAGCATATCTATACATTGGTCAACACTTTTTTTACAAATAGTTTTATTAATAGAAAAAACCGCTTTTTTCAGCGGTTTCAGTGACTTAAATTACCCATTGTTGAATGGCAACCAAGGCGAATAGTCCCGGAATTCCCAGAAAGCCCGAGATAGCGGAGGTAGCAAAATTAATGGGCACATGAATGCCATAGCGGTTACCTGCCGCGTTTAAGAAAAATAAAAAGAGCGCTCCAATCACTAATTTAATGGCAGCCTGTCCAACGTATCTGGCAGGCTTAAAGGGTGCACCAGTAAATAATAGGATAAGTATTAATCCTCCGAGGATGGATATTACAATAATTGGTTCCAAAAAAGCTATCCCCCTTCATAAGTCACTTTGTTTCAACTTATGTACAAGTTGAGAAAAATAGACCTAAAAAAGGCAATAGCTTGTTTTATGATCTCATTAAGGTAACATTCCGCTGCTTCGCTTCTCTTAATAGAAAGATATATTTTGCCTCAGCGATTTTTGTTTGGCAAATCACTTCTTCGGAAGGATCGAAACTCTTTTCCAACAGCAGCTTTTCCTGCTGCCAATGTTCTTTATATCGATTCAACTGCATTAACAGCTTTTCATTATACTCTTTACGAAGCCGCCCTTTACGCTGAAAAAACATGAGTGATTCCTCCGCGTCTTCTTAAAATTCTCTTCGCCCTTCAATTGCTTTCGATAAGGTGACCTCATCCGCATATTCTAGGTCACCGCCGACTGGCAGACCATGGGCAATTCTCGTCGTTTTGATCCCTGAAGGCCTTAACAACCGGGAAATGTACATAGCAGTAGCTTCCCCTTCAATATTAGGGTTAGTCGCAAGGATTACTTCCGTTACCGTTTCATCCTGAAGACGTTTTAAGAGGTCAGGGATATTGATATCCTCAGGACCGATTCCGTCCATTGGGGATATTGCCCCGTGGAGTACATGGTACAATCCGTTGAATTCTTTCATTTTTTCCATCGCTATCACATCTTTAGGATCTTGGACAACACAGATAATGCTCTTATCCCGCCGCCCATCCTCACAAATATAACATGGGTCTTGATCCGTGATATGACCACAGACAGAACAATAAGTTAAATTTCGTTTAGCATTCACTAGTGCTTTGGCAAAATCAAGCACCGTATCCTCTTTCATACTTAGGACAAAAAAAGCCAGACGACCGGCCGTTTTCGGACCGATACCCGGCAGCTTCATAAAGCTGTCAATCAGCTTAGAGATTGGTTCAGGATAATGCATGTTTTTCTATTCCTCTCTTAAAAAGGAAGGTTCATTCCTTTTGTGAATTGCCCCATCGTGCTATTGGTTAACTCTTCTACCTTTTTAAGAGCATCATTTGTTGCTGCTAAAACAAGGTCTTGAAGCATTTCGATATCATCAGGGTCAACTGCTTCCGGTTTGATTATTACATCGACGACTTCCTTATGGCCTGTTACCACCACTGTAACCATCCCGCCTCCTGCAGAACCTTCAATCTTTTTTTCACCCAATTCTTCTTGTGCCTCCGCCATTTTCTTTTGCATTTTTTGCATTTGTTTCATCATATTTTGCATATTTCCCATTCCGCCACCACGCATCATTACCATCTACCTCCAAATAATTAGTTATTAATCAATAATTTCTACAAATTCAGCGCCAAATAATTTCTTGGCTTCTGCAATATGAGGTTCTTCTTCCTTCGTTGCTTCACCGGTTTCACCTTCAGCACCATCATGACTATTCAAAAAGCTTTCGCGAATTGGCAGCCACTGGTCTTCCGGGACACCTAAGATTGTAAATCTAATTCCTGTTAATTTATGTAAAGCTGCGACAACTGCATCCAGAAAGTCAGTTCGACTCATCGCCATTTGGCAAATCATTTCATGCTTGAATTTTATAATAAAAGCAGTAGAGGACGCCGCAATCGGCTCTGCATCATTTAACAAGGCAGCTTGTGATTTCAAAAGACTTGCCCGCAATTCGCCCCAATTGGTCTTAATGGCATTTAAATCGCTTTTTGTTGCCTGCTTTAACACTTCATTTATTCTTCCAACTGCTGGCTGAAAGGTCTTTTTAGAAGTTCTCGGCGCAGACTTCTGTGCTTGTGGTGCCGTCTCTTGCGTGACAACCGCCACACCGTTTGCCTTTAAGTGTTGCAGTTCTGACTCCAGCTGACCGATTCTTGCGATTAATTCTTCCATTTGTGCCGGTTGTGCCTGCACGGTTTGTTTTGCTTCCATTTGGCACAACTTTACGATCGCTACTTCCAGGAAAATCCTTGGATGGTTCGTCCAGCGCATTTCTTGTTGTGTTTTATTTAAGAGATCGATGAGCTGGTAGATTTGATCCATCGAAATCGTTTCTGCCATGACTCGAAAATCCTCATCAAGCATCACTCTTTCCAACGATTCTTCCAAGTTAGGTGCCGTTTTATACAACAGCATATCACGATAAAATAAGATTAAATCCTCAATAAAGCGCATCGGGTCTTTTCCATGAAATAAAAGTTCATCCAATGCCTCCAGCCCGCTCGCAACATCCTTTTCTCGGAAGGCTAAAGCTAGCTTATTCAAAAATCCCTGCGATACGGAACCGGTTACCGTTAACGCATCCTCGATAGATACTTGGTCCTCGCTATACGAGATGGCCTGATCCAAAAGACTAAGTGCATCACGCATCCCGCCATCAGCTGCCCTCGCAATCAGTTGCAGTGCTCGCTCATCACAATGAATCCCAGATTCCTCAACGATTAATTTCATCCGTTTGACGATTGCCCCAGCGGTAATCCTCCTAAAGTCAAAGCGCTGACATCTAGAAATAATCGTTAATGGGATTTTATGGGGTTCTGTCGTTGCTAAAATAAAGATAACATGCTTCGGCGGTTCTTCTAATGTTTTTAACAAAGCATTAAATGCACTGATGGAGAGCATATGTACTTCATCAATAATATAGACCTTGTATTGAACTGAAGTTGGTGCAAATTTGACCTTATCAAGAACATCGCGCATTTCTTCCACACGTGAGTTTGAAGCAGCATCAAATTCCAACACATCCGAGATGGTCCCATTGGTAATCCCGAGACAGGCGGCACACTCATTACATGGCTCTGAAACAGGCGAACGTTCACAGTTGATGGCCTTTGCTAATATTTTAGCCGCACTTGTTTTCCCGGTTCCTCTCGGTCCTGAAAAAAGATAAGCGTGTGAGATCTTTTGCTGAAGCAGGGCGTTTTGTAATGTCTTGGTTACATGTTCTTGTCCTACTACATCTATAAATGTTTGAGGCCGCCAAACACGGTATAAAGCCTGATAAGCCAATTGACAATCGCCCCCTTCAAAATTTTCAACTTTCCACTTTTCCTATTATACCTTAACCATTTTGCATTTTACAAAATGAATCTATATGAATAGACAAAAAAACTCATCCCAGGTCTGAGATGAGTTAATTTATGTAATATAACTGCCGTGCACCTTCCGTCGACTAACGCCCATAAGCGTTACTTAAGCAGTTAGCTCGGCCCAGGCCACCCTGCGGCACATGGGAGCGTCCACTTAATGCTGCTTCCTTCCGGACCTGACATGGTTCATGGATTCCCATTGCGCAGGACCCGGGCGTCAACACCACTTACTTAAGGCAGACCCTACAGGTCGTTAGCCTCGGGAAGGGATTCAGTCCCGCTAGAGCGGATTGCGGGTACAGGGCACCGCTACCTCCCCACCTAGCACGGCAAAGTTGATACCAAAGTTTAGTGCGTCTCTATGACGCTTTCTTAGTATACAAATATTCTTGTAAAAAAGCAATTACTATTCACTGTCAATTTCTGTAATGCTGTCCTTTTGCATTTTTTTCTCCAGCCTTTTTCGTTCCCTTATTCCTCGAAAAAAATCTGAGAGCATTTGCCCGCACTCTTTTTCTAATACACCGCTCGTAACCTCACTCTGATGGTTGAAACGTTCATCCCCCAATAGATTCATGAGAGTTCCGCAACAACCGCCCTTAGGGTCTGCCGCGCCAAAAACCACCCTTTTCACTCTAGCTAAAATGATGGCACCTGCACACATTGGACATGGCTCTAATGTGACATATAATGTAGACTCTTCTAGACGCCACGAACCTATGTCCTTGCAGGCTTGATCAATAGCTAATAGTTCGGCGTGCGCAATGGCATTTTGCTCGTTCTCACGTAAATTATATGCACGGGCAACAATCTTTCCTTCCATAACAATGACCGCACCAATCGGCACCTCGCTCCGCTCTTCTGCTTTTTTCGCTTCTTTGATTGCTTCTCTCATAAAATCTTCATCTTGCAAATGCTCGATTGCCATGTTATTTCCCCTTTACTTATCTGAGCAGCAGGATAAAACGGACTCCCTCACAGCAAAATAGGAGGTGAAGGAGAGAGACAAATGACCCAGATTCGTCCCGCGCTTATTATTATCGATATGATTAATAACTTTGATTTTACCCATGGTCCCATTCTTGCCAAAAAGGCTGCCCGTATTGCCGGTTCTATCAAAAATATAAAAAATCAATTTAACGAAAGAAATTTACCCGTTATCTTCATTAACGACCATTATAATTTATGGCAGGCCGATTTACATAAAATTATTGACCTATGCACAAACGAACGTAGCTCGCCTGTTTTTGAAGTACTGCTTCCCGAGGAGAAGGATTTATTTTTAATCAAACCGAAGCATTCGGCTTTTTATGGAACAGCTCTCAACACCTTGCTGCACCAACTGAAAGTAACGACACTAATTCTTACAGGGATTGCCGGAAATATTTGTGTACTTTTCACAGCAAATGATGCTTATATGCGTGAATATGAATTAATTGTTCCCAAAGATTGTATTGCCTCTGCTGACGACAACGATAATCAGTACGCCTTAACGATGATGGAAAATGTCTTAAAGGCAAGGATCCTCCCTAGTACAGATGAAATTTACCAGCATTATATCATTTATCCGTACCCTCCCTCATAAAATAGTTGCAACGCATATTTACCAGGGAGGGATTAGGATGCAAATCCATGTGGTAAAACCTAATGAATCGTTAACTACGATCGCGAGAACTTATCATTCAACCGTCCAAGATATCGTTGAAGCCAATGATTTACCCAATCCAAACAATCTTGTCATTGGACAGTCACTTGTCATTCCGATTATCGGTCACTTTTACTTCGTCCAGCCGGGTGATTCCCTATTCTCAATCTCGAGAAAGGTGGGCGTCTCCGCTCAGGAGCTTGCCACCATCAATCGCTTGAATGTAAATCAGCACCTTAATGTGGGTTTTCGTCTCTACATTCCCCAAGGTAAAAAGAGAAACGCTGAATTTAATGCGTACGTTGAACCGCGCGGCACCACTGTAGCCCCGGTCTTGGAAACCAGTGCTCGTGAGGCCGCACCCTATCTAACTTATTTGGCCCCATTTAGCTTTCAAGTCCGCCGTGACGGCACATTAAAAGCACCGTTACTAAATAACTTTCCTGCCATTGCTAAAGCCAACCGCAACGTCTTAATGATGGTCATAAACAATCAAGAAAATGACCAGTTCAGTGATGAACTCGGCCGAATATTATTAAATAACATAGCCATTCAAGATAAGTTCCTTAATAACATTGTCTCAACTGCCAATAAGTATGGCTTCCGTGACATCCACTTTGACTTTGAGTTTTTACGCCCTGCCGACCGCGAGGCCTATAATCGCTTCTTACGAAAGGCAAAGCAAAGATTCAAAAGTCAAGGCTGGCTTATGTCAACAGCCCTTGCACCTAAGACCAGTGCCACGCAAAAAGGGAAATGGTATGAGGGGCATGACTATAAGGCACACGGGGAAATTGCCGATTTTGTTGTCATTATGACCTATGAATGGGGCTATAGTGGTGGCCCTGCGATGGCGGTATCGCCTATTGACCAAGTGAGAAGAGTCTTGGAATACGCCGTAACCGAGATCCCGTCAAATAAAATTATGATGGGGCAAAACCTCTATGGCTATGATTGGACCTTACCATTCGTGCAGGGATCTGTGGCCAAGGCTGTAAGCCCGCAGCAAGCGATACAGCTCGCCGCAAGCCACCATGTTCCCATTCAATATGACACGAAGGCACAGGCACCTTTTTTTAGATACTCAGATGCCGGGAAGCAACATGAGGTTTGGTTTGAGGATGCCCGCTCCATCCAAGCAAAGTTTAATTTAATTAAAGAGTTAAATATTAGGGGAATGAGCTATTGGAAACTAGGTCTAGCCTTCCCGCAAAACTGGCTATTAATCGTGGACAATTTCACTGTCACCAAGCATGGGTCGTAAATATTTTTTCTACAAAAACTGCCTTAATTCGGCAGTTTTTTCATATTTTTGACATAAAACTTATGACTTCTAAATATTCCTTATCCCTTCCTGAGTGAGATTATGATAAAATAAAAACTGCATGTTTTTAATAGACTAAAAATCCGGTTTATCCGGTGAAACATAGAGTGAAGGCAGCTTTCGAAGGAGGACTTGCAATGGGGGATACACCCTTTATTACCGTTGAAGGGCCGATTGGTGTAGGAAAAACATCACTCGCAAAGGCAATTTCAGCGCAATTTGAATTTGCATTACTAAAAGAGATTGTTGATGAAAATCCATTTTTAGGGACATTCTATGAAAATATTGAGGAGTGGAGTTTTCAAACGGAAATGTTTTTCCTCTGCAATCGCTTTAAGCAATTAGGGGATATCAATACCCATTTCTTAAGTCAAAATCAGTCCGTAGTAGCCGATTATCATATCTTCAAGAATTTAATTTTTGCAAAGCGTTCATTAAGCACTGACGAGTATCAAAAATATTATAAAATTTATCAAATTCTAACCGAAGATATGCCTAAGCCAAACGTGATCATTTATTTGAATGCAAGCCTGGACACGCTGTTAAAACGGATCAAAGTAAGAGGGCGTGAAGTGGAAAAGAATATCAGCCCCTTATATTTAGAGCAATTATCGCTTGATTATGAAGAAACAATGACCATTTTTGAAAAAGAACATCCAGAAATACCAGTCCTTCGCTTTAGCGGAGATGAATTGGATTTTGTAAAAAATGAACAGGATTTAAAACATATTATTGGTCAGTTATCATTAGCATTAAAAAAAAGCAGCTGGACTAAAACACTATAGAACAGGGGAATGTTAGTGAGTATCGTTATTGGTGGTATGATTGGTCTTGGAAAAACAAGTGTAGCTGACACATTGAATGCACACTTTCAAAATAGAGGAATTGAGAGCAAGGTGTTTTATGAATCGGTGGATGATAATCCGATTTTGCCTCTCTATTATGAACTAACACCTGAAGAATTAGAGGCAAGAAGAATACCTTTCCTGCTTCAATTATTTTTCTTAAATAAACGCTTTAAAACAGTTAAAGAATGTGTCAGTTGGGAAGAGCCTGTTTACACCATTCAGGATCGGTCCATTTATGAAGATTGGTATTTTGCCTATGTAAATAAATCGTTAGGCAGAATATCAGATTTGGAATTTAAAATTTATGAAGACCTAGTTGAAAATATGCTTGAAGAACTAAATGAACTGCCAAGAAAAGCTCCAGATTTAATGGTGTACTTAAAAGGTTCGTTTGATACAGTCATTGACCGGATTATGGCGCGCGGTCGAAGCTTCGAAATTAACCCTGAGCTGAAGGAGTATTACTTTGAAGTGTGGAAGGGTTATGATGAGTGGGTTATGAATCAGTATGCGGCAAGCGAAGTATTAGTGATTGATATGGATACGACTGATGTTGTAAAAAGCGATGAAGATGCCACTAGAGTCTGCCGTGAGGTCGAAGATAAGTTACAAGAAATTTTAAATATGAGAACAGCACATATTGGCTAATCCGATATGTGTTTTCTTTTTAGACATAAAAAAAATCCGTTACATGTAATGTAACGGACCTTTATCTCCAGTTTTTATGCGCGATTTTAAGATTAATGGAGGAGGAAGAGGGATTCGAACCCCCGCGCGGTGTTACCCGCCTGTCGGTTTTCAAGACCGATCCCTTCAGCCAAACTTGGGTATTCCTCCGTATCAACAAAAACTAATTTACCATATAGTTTTTACTATGTCAACATACTAAATAAAAAAACTGGACAAATTTTAATCTGTCCAGTTTTTGTTATTTACTTCAATGTAATGACATCCCGGTTGCCCATATAAGGACGTAAAACAGCAGGAATCACGACGCTGCCGTCAGCTTGTTGGTAATTTTCTAAAATGGCAGCCACCGTGCGGCCAATCGCGAGGCCAGATCCATTTAAGGTATGAACATGCTCTGGTTTTGCCTTAGGTTCACGGCGGAAGCGAATGTTTGCCCGCCTTGCCTGGAAGGCCTCAAAGTTACTGCAAGAAGATATCTCCCGGTATGTTCCATAGCTTGGAATCCAAACTTCAATGTCGTACTTTTTCGCTGCGGTAAAACCAAGGTCACCTGTACACATGCTTAGCACACGGTATGGCAGTTCTAGTAATTGTAATACCCGTTCCGCGTCGTTGGTTAGCTTTTCAAGCTCCTGATAAGAGTCTTCAGGCTTAACAAACTTTACAAGCTCTACCTTGTTAAATTGATGCTGACGAATCAGACCTCGTGTATCACGACCTGCAGAGCCCGCCTCAGAGCGGAAACACGCACTATAGGCAGCAAAGCGGATTGGCAAATCTTCGCCGCTTAATATTTCATCGCGATGAAGATTGGTAACAGGAACCTCAGCGGTTGGAATCAAGAAGTAATCTTCATTTTCAATCAAAAAGGCATCTTCTTCAAACTTTGGAAGCTGTCCCGTTCCAGTCATACTTGCCCGGTTAACTAAATAAGGCGGCAATATTTCTGTATAACCATGCTCATCGACATGGAGGTCTAACATGAAGCTGATTAACGCCCGTTCTAAACGAGCCCCTAACCCTTTATAAAAGACAAAGCGGCTTCCGGTTACTTTTCCGGCCCGTTCAAAGTCAAGAATACCTAAGTGATCGGCAACATCCCAGTGCGGCTTTGCTTCAAACTCAAAATCACGTACCTTGCCCCATTGTCTAATTTCAATATTATCTTCTTCAGTTTCACCCACGGGAACACTTTCATGAGGGATATTCGGAATGCTCAGCATCAGCAGTTCTAATGATTCTTCCACCACTCGTAATTCATCATCAAACGTTTTGATTTGGTCACCCACCTCACGCATTTCCGTAATCAAATGATCTGCATTCTGTTTTTCACGTTTTAAAGTAGCCACCTGCTGAGAAACCTCATTGCGTCGGCTTTTTAATTGTTCTGTCTCAACAATCAATTCGCGCCTTCTTTGGTCGAGTTCTTCAAACTGATCGAGAGCAGATAAATCTTCTCCGCGATTTTGAAGCTTAGCTTTCACGTCTTCAAAATTAGCTCGTAACACTTTAATATCTAACATACTTGTCGCACTCCTTTTTATAGAAAAATATCAAGTGGAAGGTTTCCGCTTGAAAAACAAAAAACTCCCGCCCCTAAAACAGGGACGAGAGTTACTCGCGATACCACCCTGGTTGACAGAAAAAACTGTCCACCTCGAAAAACGTTAACGGTTTCTACCGAAAGTACTTACTTACCTCTTCTTGAGGCGTTCCATACCTTGCTCGAGGAGGGATTCACAAGCTTCATCCACCGGTTCGCACCACCCACCGGCTCTCTAGAGAATGATTTTCCTGTTACTAGTTCCTCTCATTGCTTTAATCATTATTTAGGATTTTGTATTTCTTAATTTACTATAATTTTTAACCAAATGCAACCAAATTATACAAGATGTTTAGCTTTAGCTTCCTTCACCATCTCAACGAAGTACGCCGTAAGGCCATGATTGTCTGTTAATTCCGGATGGAAGGAACAGCCTAGAAATTGACCTTCCCGTGCGGCCACGATGCGGTCATTATGTTTGGACAGAATTTCAACATTCTCTCCTGCCTCAACGATGTGCGGTGCACGGATAAATACAGCTGGGAAGCTTTCCGCCACATCTTTAATCGCGAGGTCGGCCTCAAAGCTGGCTACTTGACGTCCAAACGAGTTACGTTCCACCTTAATGTCCATAACACCGATGTGTGATTCATTATAGCCAACAAGTTCCTTTGCTAAAAGAATCAGACCAGCGCATGTTCCAAACATTGGTTTCCCTTCGTGAGCAAATTCCTTTAAGGCATCCATAAAATCATATTTGTCTACTAAACGCCGCATTGCCGTGCTTTCTCCGCCGGGAAGAATGAGACCATCAACTTCTTTTAGTTCTTCTTTTCTTTTGATGGCAACCGCTTCAACACCACAGGCTTCAACCGAGCGTATATGTTCGCGGACTGCCCCTTGCAAGGCAAGAACGCCGATTCTAATCATTGATTACCAGCCTCTTTCTTGCATGCGAGCTTCAGGTGCTAGTGATGAAATTTCGATCCCTTTCATCGGTGTTCCAAGATCCTTTGAAATCCAATTCTTCCTTTAGCCATTACAGGTATCGTAACAGCGCCCATAACCGCTTCAATGATTCTAGGGTCTGTCATTCTTGCCACACCGCCGGCTGCTCGGATATCAGAAGGAACACGCTCTAAAGCCATTACTGCTACTGCGCCTGCTTCTTCAGCATTTTAATCCCATAAAGACATTAAAGCAACAAAAAAGGATTCCTGTCAAGACAAGAATCCCTTTCACTTAAATCCTAATATTCCCATGTTTACTGCTTAATTAAAACCATCCTTTAACAGCGGTAGAAATTCCATGCCAGACATCGCCAAAGAAATTACCGATGCCTCTCATCATTAATACAAACCAATTGGATTTTTCGACCCCATTTACAGCAATTACATCAACCTTAACCTTTTGCCCACCCTCAGACGTTAAGAAACTTACCTTCTCGCCATTTTTTGGTGCAACGGTTAAGTAGCCGATCTTTTCCCCTTTTTTAATAGGTGCAGTTAACTCGCCGTTTTTATTAAGCTTATTTTTATCCAGAACAAGGACTGGTTTGTAATCCTGTTTTCCACCGTTTTGAATAATCATGTTAATGGCTGATTTCGTATAGATTTTTACTTGGTCCTCTTTTCCTTTAATCACAGGAACTGTTTTCTGTCCCTTTACTTGATAGTGTTTAGGAACAAGTGTTTCTTTTGTGAAATTGCTGAAAGCATAATCCAGCATTTTTTTTGTTTCACCAAAGCGTGCTTTATAACCATCGTTTTTGCCGCTCACATCTTTAGCATTTTGGACAACCGTAATAAATCGTTTTCCATCGCGGCTGGCTGTCCCGGTAAAACAATAACCCGCAAAATCAGTTGTACCTGTTTTTAGCCCGTCCATGCCTTGATAACCATAAACCAATGATGGCAGCATCCAGTTCCAGTTTTGCATGACTATTCTATCATCTGTGCCCTCTCGAAAAACCTTTTTTGGCGTACTAGCCGTTTTTAGTACATCTGGATAATCATTAATGAGATGATAGGCCAACGTCGCCACGTCACGCGGAGACATAACATTTTCCTCTTCCGCACCCGTTCCCTGCGGTTGCTCCCCATTATAATCTTTATTATTCAAACCCGTTGAGTTCACAAATTTACTATTTTTCAAGCCTAGTTTTTTGGCTTTGTCATTCATCATCTTCACAAAATTCGTTTCCGAACCGCCAATCACTTCAGCAAGAGCAATGGTTGTCCCATTTGCAGAATAAATGGCCATTGCCTCATATAATTCTCGCACATTATATTTTTCACCAAGACGTAAAGGGACATTCGATAATCCGGTAGGCTGCGAAATCTTATAAACAAGATCACTTACCGTATATTCCTGATCCCATTTCACCTTTCCATGTTTCACTGCATCAAGTAAAAGATATTCCGTCATCATTTTCGTCATACTGGCAATTCCTAATGGGCTGTCAGCATTTTTCTGATATAAAACCCTACCTGTTTCTCCATCAACCATAATTGCACCATCTGCATTTACATTCAGTCCTGCTTCGGCCTTAACTGTATCGACCCCGGCAAAAATCCCAAAAAACATAATAAGTGCCAGCGCACTGGCAACAAATTTCTGATAAAAATTTTTGTTCACTTTAACGCCCTCCATGAATTTATACACTTTGGTTATTTTAACATAACTCATTAGCAAATCATAGACGGAGCTATGAACCATCTTATGGCTAATTTTAGAAGTTTCTCTAACCTTTTTTAGGTCTATTTACACAAAAAACAGAGAAGACGTTGCTTCTCTGCTTGAAAGATTATAACGAGTAGTTTGGAGCCTCTTTTGTGATTTGCACATCATGTGGATGACTCTCTCTTAACCCCGCACCGGTCATTTTAATAAATTGTGCTTTGGTTCTTAATTCCTCTAGATCTTTGGTTCCGCAATAGCCCATACCGGACCTGAGTCCGCCGATAAGTTGATAAACAGTTTCTGCTAATGGCCCTTTATAAGGAATCCGTCCTTCAATTCCTTCTGGAACGAACTTCTTATTATCTTCTTGGAAATAACGGTCTTTTGATCCTTTTTCCATCGCAGCCACTGAACCCATGCCGCGATATACTTTAAAGCGACGCCCTTGGAAAATTTCCGTCTCTCCTGGGCTCTCTGTTACCCCTGCCAATAAGCTGCCCAGCATAACGGCATGCCCGCCAGCTGCAAGAGCTTTTACGATATCTCCAGAGTATTTGATGCCGCCATCAGCAATAATCGTCTTGCCATGCTTCATCGCTTCTCCTGCACAATCATAAACGGCAGTAATTTGTGGTACACCGACACCCGCTACAACTCGTGTTGTACAAATCGAACCAGGTCCAATTCCTACTTTGACAACATCGGCTCCTGCTTCAATTAAGGCTTTGGTTCCTTCAGCTGTTGCCACGTTCCCAGCAATAATAGTGAGATTTGGATGAGTAGTTCTAATTTCCTTTACCATATCGAGGACACCTTTGGAATGTCCATGGGCTGTATCAAGGACAATTACATCGACATTGGCTTTTACAAGTGCTTCTACTCGTTTCATCGTATCACTCGTTACACCAACTGCCGCTCCGGCCAATAAACGCCCTTGACTGTCTTTTGCAGAGTTTGGAAATTCAATCACCTTTTCGATATCCTTAATTGTGATTAATCCTTTTAACACACCCTGCTCATTGACAAGAGGCAATTTTTCAATTTTGTAATGCTGCAGAATTTCCTCTGCTTCTTTTAACGTAGTACCGACCGGGGCAGTAACAAGATTCTCTTTAGTCATGACGTCAGAAATTTTAAATGAATAATCTTGGTCTTGTATAAAGCGAAGATCCCTATTCGTGATAATCCCAATAAGTTTTTGTTCTTCAAGGTTATTAACAATTGGTACGCCGGAAATACGATATTTCCCCATTAAATGCTCCGCATCAAAGACTTGGTGTTCCGGAGTTAAGAAAAACGGATCAGTAATAACTCCGCTCTCTGATCTCTTTACCTTTTCCACCAGCTCTGCTTGCTGCTCAATGGTCATATTCTTATGAATGACCCCTAAACCGCCTTGACGAGCCATTGAAATGGCCATTTCGGACTCTGTTACAGTGTCCATCCCAGCACTAATGATGGGAATATTTAGCTTTACAGTTGGTGATAATTCAACTTGCAGGTTTACATCTCTAGGCAGTACCTCAGATTTACCAGGAATTAATAGTACATCATCAAACGTTAAACCTTCTTTTACAAACTTACTTTCCCACATTTTTATAGCCCCCAGGAAAAAAAATATTATTTGTAGGTTATCAATTGGATAAAATACTGTCAAGGAATAAATATTAGTCTGATTCTTCTGAAAAAGGTGATATTGACTTGGATATTGAATATAAGGACTGGAAAAGCTACGCTTGCTTCTTTTCAGCAGAATACTGTCAGCGCTTTCTGAAAAATTGTTACCAAAAGCGTAATATTGAAAATCCCGAACAAAAAAGCTATGAAAACTGTTATGCCTTTCTTTATTATCTTGAACACGGTCAAGTTTATTATCAACAAGCAGCAAGCTCCCCACTTATTATTAAACCAATTATGCTTTTTTATGGTCTTGTCCATTTAATTAAAGCATGTATATTAACGATTGATCCCGCGTATCCAGAAACTACAGCTGTTTTAGCCCACGGAGTTTCGACCAGGAAAAGAAAGAAGCAGAATTATCATTTCTTTCAAGACGAAGTTAAATTTCAAAAAAATGGACTTTTCCCCTTCATCTCTGAAAAATTGTTTCACATGAAACAATTGGAAGGGGAGAAAGTCATTATGGAGGAATTACTACAGCTTATACCAGAACTAGATGATTTATTCTTTTTACTTGAAGGGAAAAGGACATTTATTAAATTACAAACTGATAATAAACAGTTTGTGGTGCCTGACACCATATTAGACCATTTTCATATGACAGAAAATCGCTTTAAGGAGTTTCTTGCATCTAAGTTTGAGAAGGGGGTGGAGTTTTCAGAGGAGGGATTATCTTTCATGTTGAATACAACCTCGTTTGGGAAATCACCATTAAGGTTTCAATTGGAGGCAAATTATTACGCGCTGCCCCTTAATAAAGGCAATTATTTTAATTTCCCTGAGCTGCTGATTCATTACCTATTGCTTTACAATTTAAGTATGATCGCCCGCTATGAAACGGAATGGTGGAGTGAGCTGACGAAGATGATGCCCAACCAGGATTACCCCTTTATTTGTTCGTTCCTTGATGTCACCATGCAAAAGGGGCCGTATTTGGTTTATCAGTATTTGATGGGATAACCATGGAACACTTTTTAGTTACCGTTGAAGGATTTTTTTCCCTTTTTCGGTAACTTAAGACCCTTCTTTGTTACCGGCATGGGCTTTTTTCTTCTCCTTCGGTAACATAAGACGCTCCTTTGTTACCGGCGGGGGCCTTTTTCCTCTCCTTCACGGGCACAAGCACAAAAAAGAACAACCTGAAAAGGCTGTTCTTTAAATGTGCCTGGCAACGTCCTACTCTCACAGGGACGCGTGTCCCAACTACCATCGGCGCTGAGAAGCTTAACTTCCGTGTTCGGTATGGGAACGGGTGTGACCTTCTCGCCATTGCTGC
>JAANMP010000094.1 GCA_011250595.1 Bacillus sp. MM2020_1
AATCATAACTAGGAGTGTTTTCATCATGAAATATGTATTGAAAAATTATTTAGAAACCATTCAAAATAGATTATGGGAGATTAGCGATTCCTTGTACCATCATCCCGAATTAGGGGATCAAGAATATGAATCTAGTAAACACTTAATAGAGTTCCTTGAAGAACATAATTTTGTTGTTGAAAAAGGAATCGTTGGCAGGTCTACATCGTTTAAAGCTGTTTATGACAGCAAGAAGGATGGTCCAACCATTGCGTATTTATCTGAATACGACGCTTTACCTGAAGTTGGGCATGGATGCGGTCATAATTTAATCGGGACAATGAGCGCCGGGGCTGGAGTGACTTTAAGTAAAGTGGTAGATGAAATTGGCGGACGTGTTGTTGTCTTAGGAACACCTGCTGAAGAAACAAACGGGGCAAAAGTGCCGATGTCAGAACAAGGGATATTTGATGATATCGATGCTGCAATGATTTTACATCCTGCTGATGAATCCTATGAGAGTGGTGAATCGTTAGCCATGGATGCGATTCAATTTGATTTTCGAGGCATGACAAGTCATGCGGCAGCTTCTCCAGAGATGGGAATCAATGCACTAGATGCTGTCATACAATTATTTAATGGGATCAATGCCCTGCGTCAACATGTGACTTCAGATGTTAGAATCCATGGGATTATTAAAGAAGGTGGAGTAGCAGCTAATATTGTCCCAGATAAAGCAGTCGCTCAGTTTTATGTTCGTGCCAAGGAGCGCAGTTATTTAAATGAGGTCGTTCAAAAGGTCATAAGAATTGCGAAAGGTGCATCTTCCATGACAGGCGCAGAGGTTCTTGTTGAAAATTATGAATTGAGCTATGATAATATGGTTACAAATCAAACATTATCCAATTTATTCACTGAAAATCTCTTAACAACTGGAGTTAAGAAAGTTAACAAGGCCAAAGACTCATATGGTTCGCTTGATATGGGAAATGTCAGTCATGTTGTACCTGCTATTCATCCCTATATTGGTCTTGATTCGCCTGGATTAATTGCTCACACAAGGGAATTTGCCGATTTAACCATCACTGATAACTCTCATCAGGCACTTTCTAGGGGAGCATTGGCTCTTGCCTTAACTGGATTTGATTTAATTAGCAATAAAGAGGTATTGGAAAAAATGAAAAATGAATTTAGGCAATCAGTAGAAAGCTAGCTAGTCTCATACGATCAAGTACCTCTTTTAGATGAGGTGCTTTTTTTATTGGTAGTATTATATCATATAGTTTTGTGCAGAATTTTCGGAATATTATTATATTAAAAAAGTATCTTCTCAAAATAAGACCTATGTGTTATTATTCATTTTGTTGAATAAAAATCCAAAACAATCTAGCAAATACTTATATAACATAGGAGGAAACACAATGAAAAAAGCGATTTTATTTTTTACCTTGATTCTGACATTAGTGGTTATGGCTGCTTGCGGCCAAAATAATAATAACGGGGCAAATGGAGAGAAAACAGCAGATAAAAAAGTACTGACAATGGCAACCTCTGCTGACTACCCACCATTCGAATATGTTGATACAAAGAAAAGTGATGAAATTATCGGATTTGATGTGGATTTGGCAAAAGCAATCGCTTCAAAACTTGGGTATAAGGTTCAAGTAAAGGATATGGATTTTGGCGGGTTGGTACAATCGCTTAAATCAGGACAGGCAGACTTTGTATTAGCAGGAATGACACCTACTGAAAAAAGAAAGAAAAACGTTGATTTTAGTGATATTTATTATACTGCTCAGCACATGATTGTTTCTAAAAAGGACAGCGGAATTGAAAAGGTTGAGGATTTAAAAGGGAAAACAGTTGGAGTTCAGCTAGGTTCTATTCAAGAAGGAAAAGCACAGGAAATTAATAAGCAAATTCCTATTAAAATTGAAAATCGTAACCGTATCCCAGACCTTATTCAAGAAATTAAATCAGGACGTTTTGATGCAGCTATTATTGAAGACACAGTAGCAAAGGGTTATTTTGAAAAAGAACAGGAATTCAAAGGATTTACTCTTAGTGACGATCCAGAAGAAGCAGGTTCAGCCATCGCATTCCCTAAGAACAGTGATTTAACCGAAAAGTTCAACAAAGAATTAAAGAACATGAAAGAAAACGGTGAATTACAAAAATTGATTGTTAAATGGTTTGGTGGGGAAAAGTAATGCTACATTACCTAGAGACGTTCACTCTGAACGTCTCTAAGATTTTTATTCTTATTCTTATAGAGAGGACGGATGATGAATGAACTTAGACTTTACTCAATTCATTCCCTCCATGCCATATATTTTAAAAGGTATTTTAGTTACCCTTCAGATTGTTATCTTAGCGGGGATATTGGGGTTTGTATTAGGGATTATCTTATCTTTATTTAAAATTAGTTCGATTAAAATTCTAAACTGGCTTGCTGACTTGTATACCTCGATTTTCCGCGGTACACCGCTTGTTTTACAGTTAATGTTGATTTATTATGGATCACCGCAGATTATCGGTTATCAAATCGAGCCTTATACAGCTGCGATTTTATCATTTGCTCTTAATTCAGGGGCCTATATATCAGAGATTATCCGGGCAGGAATTCTTGCCGTTGATAAGGGACAGCAGGAAGCAGCAATGGCGTTAGGTGTTCCATACGGAAAAATGATGTGGGACATCATTCTTCCTCAGGCCCTGAAGAATATTCTACCAGCCTTAATGAATGAATTTATCACACTTACAAAGGAATCAGCGATTGTTACAACAATCGGGGTTATGGATATTATGCGCCGTTCCTACCAAGTAGGGGCAGAAAATTACTCCTTTTTCGAACCGCTTTTAATTGCCGGATTAATTTATTACCTGATGGTTATCACGTTAACTTTCTTAGGAAAAGCGCTTGAGAGGAGAATGAGACGCAGTGATTAAGGTAGAGGGTTTGCACAAAAATTATGGAAAGCTTGAAGTATTAAAAGGAATCTCGACTAACATAAAAGCAGGGGAAGTTGTCGCCATAATTGGACCTTCAGGCTCTGGAAAGTCGACCTTTCTACGCTGCATGAACGTTCTCGAGAACGCAACTAGCGGTAGAATCTGGGTAGGAAATCATGAGCTGACCGATAAAAAAACAAATATCATGAAGGTCCGCCAAAATGTAGGGATGGTCTTTCAACACTTTCATTTATTCCCTCATAAAACAGTCCTACAAAACCTTACCTATGCACCAATGAAGGTAAAAGGATTGTCTAAGGACCAGGCGGAGAAGATTGCCTATGAACTGTTAGAACAAGTGGGTCTGACGGAGAAAGCAGGTGAATATCCAACAAGGTTATCCGGAGGGCAAAAGCAGCGGGTGGCGATTGCACGTGCCCTAGCGATGCAGCCCGAAGTGATGCTTTTTGATGAACCCACTTCCGCGCTAGACCCTGAAATGGTAAAAGAGGTGTTGGAGGTTATGAAATCACTTGCCCATACCGGAATGACCATGGCGATTGTAACGCATGAAATGGGGTTTGCCAGAGAGGTTGCAGACAGGGTCTTATTCTTAGATGGTGGAGTGCTAGTAGAAGATGCCCCGCCAGAAGAATTTTTTACTAAGCCAAAGAGCCAGCGGGCACAAGATTTCTTGCAAAAAATGCTTTAATAAGGATATGCTAAAGATGGTCTTATCGATCATCTTTTTATTTTTTTATTATGGGGAGATTAATATGAAATTTCGCATCGGATACAGGACGATTAAAACAGCTATTGGAACCGCCATTTCTATTTTAATTGCTCAGCAGCTTGGACTGGCTAATTTTGCTTCTGCGGGAATATTAACCATTTTATGTATTCAGGTTACGAAGCGAAGATCACTTAGAACAGCCTGGGATCGATTTTTAGCCTGTGTATTAGCGATGCCTTTTTCGGCTTTATTTTTTGAAGGTATCTCCTATCACCCAATTGTTATCGGGATTATGTTGTTTTTCTTTATACCAACACTCGTGATGATGAAGGCGAAGGATGGAATTGTAACAAGCAGTGTTATTATTTTACATATCTATTTGGCAGAGAAAATAACTATGGCTATGTTTTATAATGAACTTGGAGTTATCACTATAGGTATAGGTGTGGCACTACTCATTAATCTTTATATGCCGAGCGTCGATAAAAAACTTAAAGTCTACCAAAGTGAAATAGAGGATAATTTTAAGATCATTTTCTGTGAAATGGTTCGTTATTTACGGACTGGAGCCAGTGATTGGGATGGAAAAGAGATTACAGTTAGTGCTCGTTTACTTGAAGAAGCGATAACACTTGCCCTTCTGGATGTTGAAAATCACTTTTTACGTGATGAGAATATTTATTTTCATTACTTTAATATGAGAGAAAAACAGTTTGAAATTATTGAACGTGTTTTACCAATTGTGACCTCAATTACTCGTACAGTTAAGCAAGGGCATATGGTGGCGGAGTTTTTGGAAGAACTTTCTGAAAATGTTCATCCAGGAAATACAGCTCATATTTATCTTAAAAAATTAAGAGAAATGAAAAAGGAATTTGTGGAAATGGATCTCCCGAAGACAAGAGAAGAATTTGAAACGCGGGCAGCTCTACTTCAACTAGTAAATGAAATGAATGACTATCTGATTATAAAAAGTTCATATAAAGGTGTAAAAACTTCTTCAAAAGTGAATGAGCAGAAAAAGATTGAAGCAAACTAGGAAAAAAAGGCAGGTGGCTGCTTTGATAAAAATCTTATCGCCAATCCTGATTACTTTTTTCCTTTCACCTCTTTGGCCGTTAGGGCCAAATCCTATGCCGGGTGGCCCATTTGTTATTGTTAACAAAAGCAACAATGAAATGGCGTTTATTGATGAAAACAAAGTCCAAACGGTGGTAAGTGTTGGGACCGGTAAAACACAAGAATTAACCCCGGAAGGTCTTTTCACGATTACGGTAAAAGCAAAGGATCCTTATTTTCGGAAAGGGAATATTGCTGGTGGGGATCTGAAGAATCCTCTTGGGGCGAGATGGATAGGCTTTGATGCAAAAGGAACCGATGGTCGAACCTATGGCATCCATGGGACGAATCAGCCCGCATCCATCGGAAAATACGTCTCTCAAGGTTGTATTCGCACACAGAATGAGGTAGTTTCTTCGCTTTATCCGTTCATTCCATTAGGAACAAAGGTATTAGTTATCTCTTCAAGTAAATCATTTGAGGCACTTGCCAAAGCTAGCGGCGCAATAAAATAGGGAAAGGGACTGTTCAATTGGAACAGTCCCTTTTTCATATATTTTTTATTATAGGAATGAACCAATTCCTATTAGGAGAGTTGAGGCAAGCATAGCGAATAACATTAGCATAACTATAATTTTTCTCGTTTTCTTACTTTTCATTATGGGTACCTCCCTTAACATTTTGGAGCTTTATATCTATTGTACAAGGAAAAACAAAAATGAACAACGGAACAACTAAGCATTTTAGGAAGGATTTATGAACTTTTTCACGAATAAGTAATTTGTCTAATTAATTTTAATATTTAGAACAGAGGGGTAAGAATGATTAAAAAGGTCGACCATATTGGAATTGCTGTGAAGTCTATCGAGAAAACGCTTCCTTTTTATACTGATGTGTTAAATCTGCCATTGATAGGTATCGAAGAGGTTGAAACTCAAAAGGTAAGAGTGGCATTTTTACAGGCAGGGAGTACAAAACTCGAATTGCTTGAGCCTATCTCGGAGGAAAGTCCAATTGCCAAATTTATCGAAAAACGCGGTGAGGGCATTCACCATGTGGCACTAGGTGTGGAATCGATTGAGGAAAGAATTAGAGAAATAAAAGAAAAGGGAATTCGTATGATCGATGACCAGCCAAGAAGCGGTGCCGGTGGGGCGGATATTGCCTTCATGCATCCAAAATCGGCAGCTGGGGTTTTATTTGAATTATGCGAGAAGAAGGGGATGAAGGGGTAATGATAGACATCTATGAAAAAATAAATGAATTGTATGATAAACGTCGCGAGGTTGAACTGGGTGGTGGTGATGAGCGAATTGATAAGCAGCATGAAAAGGGCAAATTGACTGCTAGAGAAAGAATCGAACTATTAGTAGACAAAGGCTCGTTTTTTGAATTAAATCCTTTCATTGAGCACCGGACCAATGATTTTGGTCTTGATGAACAAAAGGGGCCCGGGGATGGGGTTGTGACCGGTTTTGGGAAAGTAAACGGCCGTCCCATCTATCTTTTTTCGCAGGATTTTACTGTTTTTGGCGGTGCATTAGGGGAAATGCATGCCAAGAAGATTGCTAATGTGATGGATTTAGCTGCGAAAAATGGAGCACCTTTTATTGGTCTAAATGATTCGGGCGGAGCGCGCATTCAAGAAGGCGTCGTTTCGTTAGATGGATACGGGCATATTTTTTACCGAAATGCCATTTATTCGGGTGTCATTCCGCAAATTTCAGTGATTTTAGGTCCGTGTGCAGGTGGTGCCGTCTATTCACCAGCAATTACAGATTTTGTATTTATGGTTGAAAAAACGAGTCAAATGTTTATTACTGGACCTAAGGTCATCGAAACCGTGACAGGTGAGAAAATATCAGCTGAAGAATTGGGCGGTGCAAATGTCCATAGTTCAATCAGTGGCAATGCTCATTTTCATTCCGATTCAGAAGTTGAGGTATTACAAAACGTCCGCAGGCTATTGAGTTATCTTCCACAGAATAATGAAGAGAAGCCTCCTATGATAGAGGTACTGGAAGATGAGGATTATCGACCGGATTTAATGGATGTTATACCTTTTGATACTGTTCGTCCCTATGATGTCCGAAATGTCATTGAACAAGTTGTGGACGAAGACTCCTTCATGGAAATTCATAGGGATTTTGCTAGAAATATAGTTGTAGGCTTTGCTCGTATCAAAGGTGAATCAGTCGGCCTTGTCTGTAATCAGCCTAAGGTGATGGCAGGAGGCTTGGATATCGATTCGTCTGATAAGGCGGCTCGATTTATCAGAACCTGTGATTCTTTTAATATCCCAATCATAACGTTTGAAGATGTTACTGGCTTCTTCCCGGGTGTTAAACAGGAACACGGGGGAATCATTCGCCACGGGGCTAAAATATTATTTGCCTATTCCGAGGCGACCGTGCCGAAGTTGACGGTTATTTTAAGAAAAGCTTATGGTGGTGCCTATGTGGCGTTAAACAGTAAGTCTATTGGTGCTGACTTGGTATTTGCCTGGCCCAATGCGGAAATAGCTGTTATGGGTCCCCAAGGGGCAGCCAATATCATTTTTGCTAAGGATATTAATAATAGCGAAAATCCTGAACTCACAAGGCAGCAAAAAATCGATGAATATCGTGAAAAGTTCGCCAATCCATATGTGGCGGCAAGCAGAGGCATGGTCGATGATGTCATTGACCCACGAGAAACTAGAATGAAGATTGTTCAAGGATTAGAAATGCTTAGAAACAAAAAAGAGTCAAGACCATATAAAAAGCATGGAAATATCCCGCTGTAAATCAAAACCAATTAGCCAACTCCCTTTCATTTGATGATACATTTATTAAAAGGTATACTGATATAGTGAGTACATAATTGGAGGGTTCAATAGAATGGTTAATCAGGAGCGTCTTTTGAATGAATTTTTGGAACTTGTGCAAATTGACTCAGAAACGAAATTTGAAACAGAAATTGCAAAAGTATTAAAACAAAAATTTACTGAGCTTGGTCTCGAAGTTTTTGAAGATGATACGACCTCTGTGACAGGACATGGGGCAGGCAATTTAGTTTGCACATTAGCAGCAACTAAAGAGGGTGTGGACCCGATTTATTTTACTTGCCATATGGATACAGTTACACCAGCAAAGGGTGTAAAACCATCGATTAAAGATGGCTATGTGGTTACTGATGGCACGACGATTTTGGGGGCAGATGATAAAACAGGTATTTCTGTCATGCTAGAAACCATTCGGCAATTAAAAGAACAGAATCTTCCGCATGGTTTGATTCAATTCGTCATCACCGTTGGGGAAGAATCAGGTCTTGTCGGTGCAAAAGCGCTTGATTCTTCATTGATGAAAGCAAAATTTGGCTATGCCCTTGATAGCGATGGCTTAGTTGGTAACATAGTTGTAGCTGCCCCAACTCAAGCAAAGGTAAAAACTGTTATATACGGTAAAACAGCTCATGCTGGTGTAGCACCAGAAAAAGGGGTCTCTGCGATTACGATTGCAGCAAAATCGATTGCAAGGATGCCGTTAGGAAGAATTGACCACGAGACAACGGCAAACATTGGCCGCTTTGAAGGTGGTCAGGCAACCAATATCGTTTGTGACCGTGTCGATATTTTAGCGGAAGCACGTTCACTTATCCCTGAAAAAATGCAGGCTCAAGTCAGCAAAATGAAGGAAGCATTTGAAACGGTTGCAGCAGAAATGGGCGGCAGAGCCGAAGTGAATGTGGAAGTCATGTATCCTGGCTTCAAATTTGGTGAAGGGGATCACGTCGTTGAAGTTGCACGCAAGGCTGCAGCAAAAATCGGTCGCAGCTGCGAATTGCAGCATAGCGGAGGCGGCAGTGATGCCAACGTATTTGCTGGCTTTAACATTCCAACAGTTAACCTTGCTGTCGGTTATGAAGAAATTCATACAACTAACGAACGGATGCCAGTGGAAGAATTGTATAAGCTAGCCGAAATGACACTTGCCATTATCGAAGAAGTGGCCAATCAATAATACTTTGTAAGGAGAACCTAACTGATGGTTCTCCTTTTTGATATAATTAGCGATGAAACTGTATTGAGGAAGTGCCGGCATGAAGGAAATGTATCCTAAAAATGGAAAGGTCATTTTACATGTTGATATGAACAGCTTTTACGCATCGGTTGAAATGGCTTATGACCCTAAGCTTAAAGAGAAACCACTTGCGATTGCAGGAAATGTCGAGGAGCGAAGAGGAATCATAGTTACCTGCAGCTATGAGGCGAGAAAATTTGGTGTGAAAACCACGATGCCACTGTGGGAAGCGAGAAAACTTTGTCCGCAGTTAGTTGTCATGAAGCCAAATTTTGAACGTTATCGTGCCGTTTCCCTTGCGATGTTTGAAATTCTTAGACACTATACTGACCTCGTTGAGCCTGTTTCGATTGACGAAGGTTACTTAGATATAACGGAAAGCTTTGAATTCGGCAGTCCGATAGAAATTGCCGAAAGTATTCAAAAAAGGATTCATGAACAGCTAGATATACCTTGCAGTATTGGGATCGCTCCAAATAAGTTTTTAGCAAAAACGGCTTCAGATATGAAAAAGCCAATGGGGATTACCGTTCTTCGAAAGCGTGATATACCGAAAGTCCTTTGGCCCTTGAACACGAACGATATGCATGGTGTTGGAAAAAAGACAGCCGAAAAGTTAGCGACCATTGGGATTCACACAATTGGTGATTTAGCAAATGGCAATGAACTTCAACTTAAAACGCTTCTTGGCATTAATGGAATTCGATTAAAAGAAAGAGCCAATGGGATTGATCATCGCCCTGTTGACCCGGAATCGATTGAAGAATTTAAAAGTATCGGCAATTCAACAACCCTGCCTAAGGACGTTAGTAATCAACTTGAACTTTTCCATGTGTTAGAATCACTAGCTGAAACGGTTTCTGTAAGGCTGAAGCGAAAGAAAGTCCTTGCGTCTACGCTCGGTATAACCATACGTTATAAAGATCGAAAGACGATTACGAGAAGTAAAAAACTTACTAACCCAATCGGTCATAAAGAAGATCTTTCATCGTTTGCAAAGCAGCTTTTTCTAAAATCATGGAATGGAGACCCGATACGATTGTTGGGAATCACAGGCACTGATTTAGTGGATTCTGACCATGCCTATAAACAGTTAGATTTATTTTCCTATGAAAAGGATGTGAAAAAAGAACCGTTACTAAATACGATTTCTAGTCTTCGTGAAAAGTACGGGAAGAGTATCATAGAAAATGCAGGGTCGCACCAAACGGAGGGTTCTCAAAATATCGGAACAGGAACGAGCTTTAATAAAGATTTTCTCCGAACCTTTCCTAATAAAAATAAGGATCCAGATTAAATAAGCACCACTTTGCTGTTAAAACAAAGTGGTGCTTTTGATATTTACTTACATATATCAACTTCTAAATCAGTTACAGGCCACCAGAAGTAACCGTCTTTTTCTAACAGCTCATCCACCTCTTTAGGTCCCATCGTTCCAGATTGATAATTAGGGAAGTAGTCAGCCTTTGTGCTTTCCCAAACCGCCGAAATTTTATCTACAAAGCTCCACGAATAGGCGACTTCATCCCAATGGGTGAAATTCGTGGCATCACCGCGCATGCAATCTAAAAGGAGTTTTTCATAACCTTCAGGTGTATTCATCGCATGGATGCCTGTATTGGCAAAGCTTAGTTTTACTTCTTGTGCATCCAAATGTCCACCCGCTTTCTTGGCGTTTAAATGCAGGGTAATTCCCTCCTCGGGTTGAATATGAATGACCAAGAGGTTCGGATTTAACATTTTTTCTGTTTGGTAATATAAATTCATCGGAATATCTTTAAATTGAATGACAATTTTTGTTGATTTTGTCGACATTCTTTTTCCAGTTCGAATGTAAAATGGCACACCAGCCCAACGGAAATTATCAATCATGATTTTACCAGCAACAAAGGTTTCAGTATTCGATTCTTTGTCCACCATTGTTTCCTCACGATAGGCAGGAACCTGGACATCCTCAACTGTGCCCTCACCGTACTGTCCGCGAACAAAATATTCATTTACTTGTTCACCCTCAACCGTTCGAAGAGCTCGAAATACACGAACCTTTTCAGAGCGGATTTCATCGGTAGTAAGGTTAATAGGCGGTTCCATCGCAAGCAATGCCACCATTTGCATCATATGGTTTTGCAGCATATCTCTAAGAGCTCCGCTTGTTTCATAATAACGGCCGCGTTCTTCCACCCCGAGGACCTCACTGGAGGTGATTTGAATGTTCGAGATATAGCGGTTATTCCAAAGCGGTTCAAAAATAGCATTGGCGAAACGGATTACCTCGATGTTTCGAACCATTTCTTTGCCCAAATAATGATCGATACGATATACTTCTTTTTCTTTAAACGCACTTCTGATTTGCTTATTTAGCTCGATTGCAGATGCTAAGTCATGTCCAAATGGCTTCTCGATCACAAGTCGTTTATAGCCTTTTACATTTGTCAGTTTATCTGATTTTAGATGCAGAGCGATGGTTCCAAAAAATTCAGGGGCCATGGCGAGATAAAAAATGCGATTGCCTTCTAATTGATAATGTTCATCAATCTCATCTGCTAAATTTTTTAACCTGGCATATGAATTGGAATCAGAGACATCATGTGATTGATAATAAAAATGGGAGATAAACTCATCAATCCTGTCTTTTTCTCCTAATGCAGATAAGACGGAGTCTTTAACAGAATGTTGAAACTCTTCGGTAGAAAGGGATCTTCTTGCCACGCCAACAACCGCAAATTTATTTAATTTACCTTTCTCAAATAACCGGTATAAGGAAGGAAACAACTTCCGTTTTGCTAAATCACCAGTCGCACCAAAAATCATAATTAATGAAGTCACGTTTCCAGTTTGCGTCAAAGTAAAGACCTCTTTTCTAGTTATGTAATTTGTTGATTCAATAAATATCGCATTCATTGATTTTATAGTATTCCGCTAGCCTTCGCAAAAATAAAACTCCAAGTCACGATTATTTTTCACTTAATAGTCAGTGTTATTCACTTATTTCTTAAAGGTTCTCTAGGGAGAAATTGATTTCTTTTTGTGCTATATTAACAATATTGGATAAAAGGAACGGATTGAGAGGAGCTATTATTAGTGGACATATTTTTCCTGGGAACAGGGGCTGGAATGCCGGCAAAACTTCGCAATGTAACGTCAATCGCACTGAAATTGTTAGAAGAGCGGGGAGCGGTTTGGTTATTTGATGCCGGGGAGGCTACCCAGCATCAAATTCTATATACATCGATAAAACCACGCCGGATTGAAAAAATCTTTATTACCCACCTTCATGGTGATCATATCTATGGCTTGCCCGGGTTATTATCAAGCCGCTCTTTTCAAGGCGGGGAATCTGAGGTAACGGTTTATGGCCCTAAGGGGATTAAAGACTATATTCATGTCAGCCTTTCATTAAGCCAGACCTATTTGAAATACCCGCTTGATGTCATTGAGATTGACGAGGGAATGATTTTTGAAGATGAGCAGTTTACGGTGGAAACCCTCAGGCTTGATCATGGCATACCTTCGTATGGTTATCGAATCGTCGAAAAGAATCGACCCGGAACCTTACTTGCAGATAAGCTGAAGGAAGCGGGTGTACAACCGGGACCTATTTTTAGAAAAATTAAAAATGGTGAAACCGTTACCCTTGAAGATGGCAGGACCATTGATCCGAATCAGTTTCTTGGTCCTGAACAAAAGGGGAGAATTGTCACGATATTAGGGGACACACGGTACTGCGAAAATGCGATTTCATTGGCTGAAAATGCAGATCTTTTGGTTCATGAAGCGACTTTTTCAGCGGGTGAAGAAAGACTTGCCCACGACTATTTTCATTCGACCACGCACCAGGCGGCGAAAGTTGCAATCAAGGCTGGCTGTAAGCAATTGTGCATAACTCACATTAGCTCTCGTTATGATCGAAGTGCTTGGCAAGAATTGGTAGCTGAAGCAAAGGAAGTATTTCCGAATACGGATATTGCCGAGGATTTTAAAGAAATAACCCTGCCACTAAAGTAATTTAAAAACGCACTTACCAAAAATAGGTAAGTGCATTTGATATAAACAGGGAAACCTCAGCCCAAAAAAATCAAGCTATTACTCTTTTTCCCTTAGTTCACTTAAACGATAGGTGGTCCCCCTCCAAACAATTCCGCCGCGCTTAAAGGTAAGAAAACTTGCCCGTATGATCGAATAAATAAACAGCAAGGCAGTAATTGGAAAGACTAAAAACATCAAAGGGGAGAATAAGGTTAACTTTTTTGTGACCACCACATAAAGTATTCCGCAAAGCACGATATTTCCGAAGCTTAAAAGAGCAACCGCTTTATTCCCTGAAAAAATCATCAAAAAGGGGAGAACATTGGTAATGAAAACGCCGAATACTGCAAAGAAAACCATACTAATTCGATAATGCAATCCCGCAAATGTGTTCTTCTCTAGACCGATGAAAGCTTCTTTTAAACTTCCATACCATTCCACTTCGATTAAATGCAGTGCAGTCACAATTCTTTGGCGGTAGCCGGCTTTTTTCATTTTCATCCCGAGCTGCAAATCATCGTCCGGACGCATTTTTATTTTCTCATGTGTTCCGAACGATTCATACGCCTCTTTCAAAACCAGATTAAATGCACCAATCCCTGTGCCAATTTTTGATTTTGGATCATTTGCTAACCAAGGGCGTTTAAAGTAAGAAAAACCAAACAGGAAAAAAGCAACAAAAGTCTTTAACCAAAATCCTTTCGCGCTTAAGTTTGGAGCCGCGGTTAGGTGGTCCAGCTGGTGTCTTTCAAAATAATGAAGTGCTTTTGCGAAGGCCTGTTGCTCATATTTTACGTCGGCATCGGTAAACAACAGCCATTTACCTGATGCCTGAAGCGTGCCCCTGTATAAGGCGTTATTCTTCCCAAGCCAGCCCTCTGGCAATTGTTCAATATGGATGACCCTTATTCGCGGATCTTTTTTTGTTAATTCTTCCATGATGGTTCCAGTTGTGTCAGTTGACCGATCATTGACAAGAATCCATTCTACATTTTTGTAGGTTTGCTCCAACTGACTGAGGATACTTGCTGCTATTTGTTTTTCCTCATTACGAGCGGCAACGACTACCGATAATAGTGGTCCAAGTTCCAAGTCCTTTTCTTTTTCCAGTGGATCTAATTTTCGTAACCCAACCAATCCATCGAAAAGAAAAACAATCCAGACTAGAATTCCTAAAGAAAATAAGATGGTTAGCATGCCTGACACTTCCCTATTGCCTTTTTTACTAGTGTAATGTAATCAGGGCAAAAATCAAATTTAGGAAGGCTGTTCTGCAGTTTGAAGCTTGGAACTTAATTCAGCTCCCATTTTTTTTGATTGGGCAGTTGCTGCTTTAATGCACGAGATAAAGGCCTGCTGGACTCCGTGTTCTTCTAGAACTTTAATGCCAGCTTCGGTTGTTCCTCCCGGGCTTGTTACTTCTTTGCGCAACTGTGTAGATGATTTGCTTGAGTTTTTCACCATCTCTGCTGCCCCAAGTAGTGTTTGAACAATTAATTCACTGGCCATTTCCTTGTCCAGGCCCACTTCAACGGCACTTTTTTCCATGGCTTCGATTAGATAATAAATATAGGCGGGTCCACTCCCGGAGAGGCCCGTAACGGCATCCAACTGCTCTTCCTCCACGAATGAGGCCAAGCCAACTGTTCCAAATAGTTTTTTGATAGTTTCCAGCTGCTGCTCGGTCACGCGCTGATTTACGGCAACGGCAGTGGCCGATTTTGCAACAGCTGCCGAAGTGTTCGGCATCGACCGTACAATCGGAAGGGGAATTTTTGCCAATGTTTCAATTGTATTCATGGAGACCCCGGCTAAGACAGAGACGACGAGCATTTGCTCCGTTAAGTGTTCACGAATCGATTGGATGGCAGTCGCGACGTCCTTTGGTTTCATAGCTAACATGACAATGTCAGCTTGATTAAAAAGTTCATTCAGATTATAAGTCGTTTGAATTCCATACCGTGTTTCTAAGTTAGCTAATCTTTCTTGATTGGAATTGTTTGTAATCCAGATATTTTTTTTATCTATAAAACCATTTTCGAGAATTCCTGAAATGAATGCTTCAGCCATCGATCCTGCACCAATAATTGCGATTTTTTTCATGTATATTCCTCCTCTTCTTTTTCCGAAAAAAACAAAAAGACCTCTCATCCGTAAAGGACGAAAGGTCTAGCTTCCGTGGTACCACCTTCATTTACCCTTGCTTAAATTTCAAGAAGGGTTTACTCGACTCCGATAACGCCGGACATGCGTTAGGTTTTCCTAAGTGCTCCTAAGGTAGGTTCAATGATTAAGAGGGCGGTGAAGTCTTTCAGCCATCGAACTTCACTCTCTAGCGCCATTTCTCATTTACTGGTCTTATTCATCGCTTTAACGAATCAAATTTTACTAGTGATTATGCAAGATAAACAACCTATCTGTCAAGAGTTAAGTTTATTGAATTTTTTATTTTTTCTAAAAAGTTATGCAGAAATAATGACAATTGACTTAAAAATGGGTACAC
>JAANMP010000095.1 GCA_011250595.1 Bacillus sp. MM2020_1
GTATATATATAGGAATTAAAGGAATTAGGGAGGGGTCAGTTATGAAATTATTAAAACGCCTGTTTATTGATACATGTCCGACCTGTAAGAAAGTATTAGATACAAAACAATCAAAATTTTTAAAAGCAATTGTTATTAAAACTTGTCCAGATAATCACTATCAAAAAGAGTTTCATCCAGCTTTAGAGTCTTATATCGAAAGTAACCTCCATTAGCTTTTACCTCCTTTCTTGATTATTATCTTTCCATGCTGTATGGTACCTACCATATTTTTCACGTCCTAATCCAAATATTTTTAAGACAATATAAAAAGCATGGCCCTATAATTGGAGCATGCTTTAATGGATAGGCCTTTTTATTTCTTTTTAATCCAAAATTTAATGGCATTTTCATCTTGTTCTGTTTTTAGCAGGATGTGACCGGCATTTTTCGACCAAGCTGGAAGGTCATTTAGTGCACCTCTGTCAGTAACATGGAGCTCTATTATTTGTCCACTATCCAATAACTCAATACCTTTTTTAAGCTTAATAATTGGCATTGGACAGGTTAATCCAGTAACATCTACAACTGTATCAACCTTTATCTCATTTTTATCTTCTATAGCTGTTTCTCCACGATCATTTGTTGTTGTTTCAACATTTTTGTTTAGATTGCTCCCGTATACAGAGGAATAAGTTTTCCATCCACCATCTAAATTAATAGCTTTAAACCCACTATTATTCAAGATACGTGTTGCCAGATATCCTCTTAAGCCCACCTGGCATGAAACATAAATTGGTTTATCATGAGGTAATTCAATCATTTTACATCTTAAATCATTTAGAGGAATATTGATTGATCCTTCAATAAATCCAAATTCGCGCTCCATTGGTTCGCGAACATCGATTAATAATCCCCCATCTGAAACGGTCTTGTCAACTTCATGCCACTGAACAGTTTCCAATTCACCTTCCATAATATTTTTTGCCACATATCCAGCCATATTTACAGGATCTTTTGCTGAAGAATATGGTGGTGCGTAAGACAATTCAAGATTTGTTAAATCTTCAACCGTTAATCCACCTATAATGGCAGTTGCGATAACGTCAATACGCTTATCAACCCCATCAGCTCCTACAGCTTGTGCACCAAAAATTTTTCCTGTTTCTTTGTCAAAAATAAGTTTTAAAGCTATTGGTGCTGCTCCCGGATAATACCCTGCATGAGAGCTCGGATGAATATGAACTACTTCATATGGAACCCCTAAGCGTCTAAGTGCTTTTTCATTGTTACCAGTTGCTGCAACAGTTAAGTTAAACACCTTAGCGATTGAAGTACCCAATGTCCCTTGATACTTTTCCTTTTTGCCCATCATATTATTAGCCGCAATGCGTCCTTGTCGGTTTGCTGGTCCTGCAAGTGGGATCATTGCCTTTGTACCGCTAATATAATCAACAACCTCTACTGCATCCCCAACTGCATAAATATCCTCATTAGAAGTTTGAAGAAATTCATTTACAACGATTCCACCGCGCTCGCCCAACTTCAATCCAGCTATCTTGGCTAGTTCATTTTCCGGTCTGACTCCGATTGATAGGATTGTCATATCGGTTTCGATTTCAGTTCCATCAGAAAGGATAACCTTCTTTCCATTGTCAGTGAAAGACTCCACACCATTTTCTAAAATTAACTTTACTCCCTTTTCTTTTAAATGCGTGTGTAAAATACTTGCCATTTCAAAGTCAATCGGAGCCATAATTTGATTAGCCATTTCTATAATCGTAACTTCTATCCCTCTATCCACAAGATTTTCAGCCATTTCAATCCCAATAAATCCTCCACCAATTACAACAGCTTTTTTAGGATTATGAGCATCAACATAATTTTTAATACTATCCGTATCAGGAATATTTCTTAAGGTAAATAATGTCTGATTTTCATTTAATCCTGGAATAGGGGGTACAATTGGTCTTGCTCCTGGTGATAATAATAACTTGTCATAAGATTCCTCGTACACTTCACCGGTTTGTAAATTCTTTATAGTTACGTTTTTGGCTTCAGGATGAATGTTTACTACCTCGCTTAAATTGCGGATGTCAAGGTTAAATCGTTCCGACATTCCTTTTACAGTTTGCACTAATAATTTACTTCGATCCTTGATTGTTTCACCAATATAGTAAGGCAAACCGCAATTGGCAAATGAAATGTGCTCTCCTCGTTCAACTAGTATAATTTCCACATCTTCACTAATTCTTCTTAATCTTGCAGCTGCTGTCGCTCCACCAGCTACTCCACCTACGATGATGACTTTTTGTGTCATGTTATTCCCTCCAAATTTATATGTTAATTACTTTTTTCATAATCTTATTTCTCATGAGGTATACCCCTGTGGGTTTTATACCTATAGGGGTATTATATAATCTTTAAAAAATATGTAAAGTCCTATGGTGAAAACTTCACATTTTCGACAAAAATGTAGCGATACTAAAGTTGATACATAAAAGACAGAAAAACGTCTGCCTTATTGGCAAACGTTCTTTGGAGGTAAAAAATTAATAAATATTTGGCTTGGTGTACTAATAACATATTTTCAATTATTAAAAGTGTATAGACATGTGCTTATTTAAAATTAAAAAAACTCTCCAAAATAAGACTTATCCCAATCGTTATGCACATGAATGATAATGTGGTAAAGTTCAAAAAAAAAGCCCATAAAGGGCTTTTTTAAGCTACGTGTAATTATTTTTCTTAAAAACAGATCGATGCTCCAACTATGATTAACAAGATAAATAATACAACGATTAAAGCAAAACCGCCCCCGTAGCCACCGCCGTAGCCATAGCCACCACAACAACCACCAAATCCGCCGTATCCACCATATCCAAACATTTAATTGACCCCCTTTAGATTTATTCCTTACAATTTATGTTAAGTCAATTAAATTGGGAAGGGCTCTTTCACTATGATTTTTATAAGGACAAACTCATTACTTATCGCTCTGTATTTATTCACCTATTGCTTGCAGTTTTTCTAATCCAACCATGTTAATGGTAAAAGGTTGTTTATATTCCCTGCCTAATTTTGACTACCGGGTACTTTTCATTTTCCTTAACCTATATAAAGAATTCCTATCCCACATTTATTATCAATTATCCCTCCCTGGCATGTAGTAATATGGATCGCCTTTATGGTCCTTTATTTTATTATTATCTATAAATAACTTTCCATCTGCTAAAAAAGTTGCCAATGTAATATTTTCTATTTTTTCACCCATTTTTTCAATTTCACCCATTAACCAACTATGATCTAATTGCAGATATTTTAAATTATGGTGAACGATTTGACCATCCATTATCAGTGGGATTGGAAGGTATTCTTTTTTTACATGTAACTTTAAATCACTAGGTTGAACTGGTCGATAGTCCGATTTGGGAATCACACTAATACTCCCTGTTCCCTCCATCACTGCAATGGCAATGTTTTGAGTATCGGTGTACCCTTTTTCTCTTAAATGGGACAATAATTGATTGAGAGGCATACGCACCTTTTTAAGTCCTTTCCGATCAATATCCCCATTTTGGATTAATACTGTTGGACTTTCATATAAGATCCATCTTAATTTATTATGTAGGGATAAACGTGTAAATACCTTATATAGAATGACTACGATTCCAGCATAGATAATCGCCTTTCCTGTATTATTAACCTCTACTGGACTGCTAATAATATTGGTGAGGACAAGAATATACAATAAGTCGAAAGAGTGCATTTGAGCAACGGCTTTTTTTCCAGTTAACCTTAAAAACAAGTATCCTACCACAAAAATCAATAATGCACGGTAAAATGAATCCAAATTTGCATCTCTCCTTAGCCATTCTCCACCTAATCAAACATCACAACAGTATTATAGTTATCTGTAGTATTAGAATTTCCATTCGTTTCTAAACCAGAGATACTTTTACAAAAACATAAAAAGCCCTACCATATATTTAGTAGGGCTCGGTTCAAACAGATTTATAAAGGTTGCGGATCCAACCGTTTTGATTTTCGTTTATTCCTTAACAGTCGCTTTTCTAGATAATAAGTAGGAATGATGATAGCTGCCCAAATCGCAAAATAGTTCAGAACTACGAGAAACGGGTTGCTGCTACCACCATGCCCCTCTTTTCCATGCATTTTTCCTTCACGAAAATCTTCTTGAGTCGGACCTTGCTGTGTTTTTGTTGTATTCCCAGTGCTCGCACTGGAGGATTGTCCACTTTGTTGCATTTGTTCCTGCTTAAAACTGTTGTTTGAAGAGGTTGTTGAGGAAAACCATTGAATTCCCCCTGCCAAAATGGCAATTGAAAGAACTACTGAAACAAGAACACCCGTCCTTAGTTGTCCTGTCTTGGATTTAAAAGCCTTTTTGCATATACTCATTACCCATTGCCAATGTACCCCAACATGAAGACCAACAAATGCCAGTGTTGCGTCCGCAGATAAACCGTGGAGTTCACGAAGCGTATGACTCCCTTGAATGGCAAGGCTTGGAAGAACTACCTTCGATATTAAGATACCCGTTATAATGACAGCAGCCATCGAAATTAAGAGCAGTACATTTAACAAATAACTAAATCGAGTTTTTTTGGGAAGCTTAGGGTCCAAAATCTTTTTAGTCGTGTTTACAACCCATTGATAGTTCAGGCCGATGTGGAAAAGAATGGCCACCCCTATTATTAGACCAGCAATTTCATGAAACGGTAATCCGTCAAATACTCTCGGATTCATTAGCAATACAAAAGTGATTGCCAGCATCAAATCCAGTACAATTTTTGTATAATTCTTTATCATATAATTTTCCCCCTGATTCAAAACGTTACTCTAACTGACTCTTATATTATCGAGTGAATCTTAAGATAAGCTTAACTTAATCCGGCTTCATTTTTTTACTCCACAATTTTATACTAAAAGGTGATGTACTCTCTTCCCTTTTCTTTTATGGTATGATTAATTAAGTTAATTACTTAAGGAGTGAAATCATGAGTGTACATAAAGATTTAATTAAACATGCGGCAAATCAACATGAAACTTATCAAGAATTCCTGGCTCTCGACCAACAACGGGAACAATATATTGAAGAAGCGATTGAGTTATGTAAACAAGGCCAACCCTTTTCAACCGATAAAATAAATGCAGTCACTAATAGGATTAATAAGATAAACCTGCGATTTATACCCACGAGGAAAAACGTTACGGGCGAAATGATTCAAGAATTTGTAAAAAAACAATAAAAAATAAAAGCCGGACAGTATCTAACCATGCTGTCCGGCTTTTGTTTTATCTATATTTACTTTTTAAAAATGGTCGCGATGACTTGGTCATAGGTCATTTCCGTATCGACTGTAAATGTGCCTGGACGCAAATTTTTCTCGACACCCTTTTTCTCCACATCTCGAGAGAATTTAAAATCATCAGGTACAATTTTTGCCTTTTCAAGCATTTTACCGACATCAATGCTAGTCATTCCCTGTGTTACAGTTATAACTGCTCGATAGGCAATCTTTTTAGAATTATTATTGGCTGCCGGAGCGGTTGCTGCTGCTTTTTTGGCTGCTTCTATAGTCTTATCAAATTCTGCCTTTGGTTGCACAACATACCCCGCTGCTAATAGTTTATCTTTCATCTCTGTTTCAGTTGGTTGAGCAACTATTTTCTCCACGGTTTTTGTGGGTTTGGATGCTGCTTTTGTGACGACAGGATCTTCAGTAAAGTAAACAGCACCACAAATGGTCGTTGCTAAAAGAATTCCGGTCGCAAAGCTGCTCACTACATTAAATTTCATGGGCTAATTTGCTCCTTCCATCCTTTGCTGCCAGATACGGGGCAAGTAATTGGTTTATTTCGCTCTCTGAAACTTGTTTTTTCTGAGCAATCGTCTCAATCGAATATTTGCGCTTATATAAATCTAGTACTTCACGCTTAAAGATCATTTCTTCCGGAGTCAGTTGAACGCCTGCTTCTTTTGTAACAACCTCTATATCAAGCTCCAGATTGCGAATTTGCTCGTTCACGTTATTGATATCTTTCATAACAGCAACATGGACCATATCAATTTCCTTATGTTTCTGTTTTTCTGCGTTCCGATTTGATGCTATTGAAACGATTAGCAACACAGCTGATATCGCAATTAACAGAATTAATGTCCATTCCATCATATTAGTTTCCTCCTTATTTTACATAACAATCCACATTTCCCTATTATACATCCAAACCGAAAATAATTCGACGAATTTCGAGTAAATGAGACACAAGTCGGATGTTTTGGGAAATTGAACCTCTCTTTCAAAAAAATTACAACATATAAATGTACCCCAGCTATTAATTGTGAAAGCTAAGAAAAGGAAGGAAAAAAGCAATGCAGTTATATATGCATTGCTTTTTTCCTATTTATTAACTTTGAAAAAAACTAACCAAAGTTCCACTCGCAAGCGTATGTGAATCCAAAATTGGCGCTAGGTCATCAAAGAATACCACCTGATTCGGAACCTCAACCCTTTCAATATCTAAAGCATAAACAGCGATTTGATACGCATGATCTCCTGTTAATTCAGCGGGCTGCATCCCGTAGTACGGTTTAATCTGCTGCTGCCCTGTCAAACTCTCAGCCGCATTTTCTGCAATTTCCGCTGTATTACTGTCAATATTAACCACGGCCCAGTGAACCCAAAATTCAGGCAGAACATGGGCATCATAAACTACCAATGCAAATGATTTCGTGTTTGTCGGTGCCCCTGTCCATTTTATCGGTAAACTAATATTTTCACCGCCAACGCTATGCTGGACGAATTTGTGGGGAATATTTTCCCAAGCCTCGAATGCTGGTGAAGTTACTTTTAAGTCATTTTCATGCAGCGTCTCAATTGTTACAATCCCCGCCTCAGCCTCCCTGCCTAGTTTAGCTTTCAATACGGTCAATGCTAAACGAACACTGACAAAGAGTTCATCATCTTCAAAAAGGACCGGGTGATCTAAACTAAGTGTCGTAGAATCCGGCTCACTGATCGTCACTTGAGTTTCACCGGCTGCCACTTGGAATGAGAAATCATTAATTCTAACACTAGCAATTGTAAAAGTTTCATTTATATTTACCCTAGCACCAACGCTTTCAAACACTTCCTTTAATGGCACCAGTAGCTTGGTATTTATATTGATTGCTGGTGTGGTCATGCTTTTTCCATTAACTTTTAACGGAACTGGGGTGTTCCGTTGTAAATCTTTACTCATCTCATACACCTCTATCGAATTTGGGTTCATCCTATTAATATCCATCAACTGTCAGTAATTCATTCACCCTTACAGTTCAAACTCCCATTCCTCGCGGAGTATTAAATAAAGCACAAGAAGGATATTTTCTAACTCTGAAGTCGTTTTCCCTGCAGGATCCAGTCCAATTTTCGGAAATAATACTTCGGCGATTTGGATTGTTAGTTGATTTCTTTCGGCTAATGGGAGTTGATGAAAACGATGGACGTATGTACTGACGAGTTTCCATTCCTTTATCCCTAAAGATTTCATCGTCCATTCATCAATGATGAGATCATCCTTGGAAAGCCCTCTGTTTGTAATTTCGTTTTCAAACGGAGATTGTTTCTTTTTCCGTTTTACCTTACGCTCATGAACGACAATCGTCCCTGCGACAATATCACCGAGCCGCTTATGTTTGGAGTGGAAAAAGATCATGATAATTCCGAGAAAATACGCTGTCGGCAAGGAATCAATGATTCGGATTAAATTCCGAATAAAGCTCGAAAGCAATGTAATGCTATGACCATTTTCCTGTATGACCCTGATTCCCATAAGCTTCTTCCCAAGCGTCCTGCCCCCTGAGAAAAATTCAAACACAAAAAAGTAACCCCAATTCACAATAAACAGAACTATAACAGTGATTGCAATAGGCATCGAATTCCCGATGAAAATAAATTCCAACCTCGACATCCCGTCCAGAACGAAAAAAAGGACAATCAAGGACAAAATGTTAATGACCATTAATAGCATCTGGTCGATGATAAAAGCAGCAGACCTGCTGCCTAAACCAGCAATCTGAAATTGAATTGATACAAATTCTGGTGTTTTAATATCTACTTGATCCTCATTCATTAGCTGCCCCCGTCACATGGTTGATTATTTCTATTTCTATTTTTCTACAATCTTACTATAATAAGGAGAATAAAGACTAATTAATATATAGCTCTAATATAAAGTAGGTGTCAAAATGAATGTTAAACAATTTGTAAAAATGCATCGTGAAGAATGGAAACAGCTTGAAGAATTAATCACGACGTTAAGCAAGCACAGAAGAACAATAACAGGTGACCGTATCACTCAATACCATCGACTCTACCAAAAGGCTGCCCAAAATCTTTCCTACAGTCAAACCTATTTTCCTAATGATGAAGTTACCCAATATTTGAATGGACTTGTTGCCAAATCCCATAATCTTTTCTATAAAGACCAAGTATCAAGTCTCAAACAAATCCGTCACTTTTTTAGTGTAAAATTTATTGGACTATTGTTAGAGCAATGGAAATTTGTCATCATTGCGATGATTTTATTTTTGATTGGCGCCTTGGGGAGTTTTCTTTCAGTTATGAATGATCCTCTTCACATCTATGCCATTCTCCCGTCGGAAATCGCCAAAGGTGTTGACCCTGATCAACTTGGGAAGGGCCATGAAGCTGTGGACTCCTCCCTCATGTCGGCAAGTATCATGACAAATAATATCAAAGTGGCAATCTTTGCTTTTGCAGGGGGAATCACCTTTGGGCTCGTGACCGTTTATTTGATGGTATACAATGGTATTATCATTGGAGCGCTCGCTGCCTTGTTTTGGCATCATGGAAAATCGTATGATTTTTGGGCATATATCGTTCCCCATGGAATGATTGAACTCACAGCCATTTTTATTGCGGGTGGCGCTGGTCTTCTTATGGGTTATAAGCTGTTTGTACCAGGACAATTTTCTCGAAGCTATCAATTAAAACAGCAAGCAATAAGATCTGTTCAACTTCTTCTTGGAACCATTCCTTTGTTTGTCATTGCTGGTATCATCGAAGGATTCATCACCCCGGCAGCTATTTCATTAGAAGCAAAGTACATCGTTGCCTTCTTAACGGTAGTCGGCTTGATCCTCTATATGGTAATTGGTAAGTTAAAACTTACTAAGATTATAAAAGGTTTTGATTCATAATTTCAATATAATGAGATACGGCTGTAACCGCCAACTTGTCCTCTCGGGCCTCAATCATTTGGAGGCCTTGTTTTTCCCATTTAATTTTTTCTCTTTTCTTCATAAGTATTTGTTGTTGCGCAATACTTTTTCGCATGGCTGCTTGGAGAGAATTCGGCTCCTCCCTAACTCTACTTAAAAGTGTCTGATCCTCTATTCCAATCATAAAAAATAAATGTCGCTTGCGAAGTCTTTTTAAAAGGACAAGAGCACTTTCCTCATGTAGGAAGGTACGGACATCACTAAATAATAGCAGCAGACTTCGTTTCTTTTGAACCGTTTCTAAATATTGCAATACAGCAGCATAATTGGACTCAGCTGCATCCACATTTACGTCATAGATAGCTTGGAGAATGGTCTTTAGATGTGTCATTCCTTTTGCTGGCGGTACATAGACTTTAATATTTTTTGAAAAGGCTAGGACAGACACATAATCCCCCTTTTGGAGGGCTGCCGCTGTCACGGTCAAGGCCGCTTCTAACGCCTTTTCTAAGCGATTCCCCTGCGACAATTCTGCCCCCATCATTCTTCCGCAATCCATTAAGATAGTAATATACTTTCCGTGCTCCGGTTCATATTCATTCGTCATTACTTCTTGGAGCTTCGCTGTTTGGCGCCAGTTAATTTTACGCGGATCATCGCCGACGACATAATTTCTAATCTTGGAAAAATCGCCTACACCACTGCGTTGCCTCCGAATCTTTAACCCTTCGTAAACCAAATATTTTTGTGCATTTTCTAAATATTGCTTGGTCTCGGTTAAATCAGGGATGACTTTCACAGAATCCTTCAATTCAACGGTTACTTGCTTTTCCCACATGCCCAGCAAACTCGTATATCGAAAATAAAGCTTGTTAAGCTCGTATTTTCCTCGGATCCTGGCAGTTGTATCAAACGAAATCTCGGCCGTTGCTTCTTTAGGTATAGAACCAACAATAGGAAACGGTCTTTCGAAGGTCTGCGGCAAACTATCGACCAACCGGTAGCTAATAGGATATACAGAGGAATTCTGCACTTCAATCTTTACCGTATATGGTATTCCTCTTTCTAATTCATCAGCGGCCGATCGCTGAAAGAAAAGCTGCTTTTTAGAGGGCGAAAAAAGCAAGTCTACCAGACTTATCAAAAATACAATGATATTTGCTGCAATAACATACCCCCAAGAGATATTCCAAACCGTTCCAATACATAAAATAATCGATAGCAGGAGGAAAACCAGCAATAATCGATTCGTTGGTAAAACCCCTTTATCTTGGAACAGGAACCGAGCCCACCAGCTCTTCAATAATTTGGTCAACGGTTGCTCCCTCCAATTCTACATGTGGGGATAACTGAATCCGATGCCTTAACGCAGGTTTAGCAACCATTTTGATATCATCGGGTGTAACATAATCCCTGCCTGAAAGGTATGCCCACGCTTGTGCTGCCTTTCCAATGGAAATGCTTGCTCTTGTACTGGCCCCAAAGCGGATCGCTTCTGCCTGACGAGTTTTCCTAACAATTTTCATCATATAGTCTATTACATTCTCACTCACCGTGACTTTTTCAATTTCTCGTCTAATCCTTAAAAAATCTTCCATATCTAGGATGTATGGAACAGGATTTTCGTCAAAGTTGTTTTCAATCACTTGTTTTAATACCTTTTTCTCTTCCTCAAAGCTAGGAAACTCTATTTTCAGCTTAAATAAAAAACGGTCCTGCTGTGCTTCTGGAAGTGGATAGGTGCCTTCAAATTCAATTGGGTTCTGGGTCGCAACCACAAAAAACACATCAGGTAACGGATATGTCTCCCCTTGAATCGTCACCTGCTTTTCTTCCATTGCTTCTAGCAGAGCAGCTTGTGTCTTCGCAGGTGTCCGGTTAATTTCATCACCTAGAAGGATATTCGTAAAAATAGGTCCTTTCAATGTTTGAAAGGTGCTCTCCTTCATATTGTAAATCGTGCTCCCGGTAATATCACTTGGTAATAAATCCGGTGTAAACTGAATCCGGTTAAAGGTCCCTCCTAGAAGATTCGCAAGGGTTCGGACCATTTGTGTTTTGCCGGTGCCTGGCACTCCTTCTAGAAGAACATGACCTCCTGCTAAAATAGCGGATAAAAGGAGTCTAAGATTTAGGCTCTGACCTAATATCCTCTCTTCATATTTGTTCAAAAAAGTTGTTAATTCTGTTTTCATTCTTCAACCTCTCTCCTTAATTCCTCAAGCTTTTTCGACCATAATAAGTATTCTTGTTTCGTGATTTTTTCTTTTTCAAGAATGTTGACTAATCCTGTTAAGAAGGAATTGATTTCATAAGCAGACAACCCAATCCACTTTTTCTCAAAGGTACTCGATAAATCCTTCCATTCTCTGTTATATGGGATCTGCCATGTTTCCTTGAGAACCAGTTTGATATAGTCTGCCTGAACCTTAATTGAATCATGATACCGTTTGCCACGGAGATACCATGCTGCTATTGCATGGTTACCCTCATCACTAAAGCGAACCGACGCTTCTCTTGGTTCAAAAATAGGTCCGAATCGCTTTCCTTTTGCCCATAACCAGAGAACCATCAAAAGTATTCCCTGCAAAACAAGCAGTAAAAACCACATCGGGTACACATTCCAAAAAGTTGATGCGTTTTCCCCGCCATGAATGTATTCATCAAACAGGATTGTGTTCGCTTCCTCTTCATTTAGCAAATAGAAAAGCAGCGGTAAATGATCCTTTTTTAAGAGGCTATCATTGGTCATCCACTCAGGGGTCACTGCTACAATTAAATGACCTTTTCCAAACGACTTTTTCACCGCAATGGGACCAGCCTGATCAGAAAGTAAAACTTGATCTTCCTTTTTGGTCTGCAATCGGACAGCTGAATCAATTTGGGCATGATAGGAAGTATGTTCTTGTGTATAAATCTTCATTTCCTTGTTGGGTTCAACTGACCCTGTTTTTACATCAAACATCCCTTGTGGATTGTTTTGTAACAATACAATGGTATTTCCAGCCTTCATAAAACGGATATAGGCATTCATCTCTGCCTTTTCAGGAATAAAGGAGGGTTCGACCATAACAAGTAATTGGCGATCAACTGTTGCTTTTAACAATTCTGGTGGATGATTCCACATTTCCCCTGATTTTTCTTTATCAATATATGTATATAACGCCTTTACACCCGTTGGTGAAGGTGAATTGGTAACATAATCCGGGTAATACTGAGGTTTTGGCGAATAGCTCAAATAACTAAAGACCAAAAATAAGGCGAGCAGGATAATAAGCCACATCCATGCGCGTATTTTAGAAAGAGGTTTCATAAACGATTCTCCTCCTCCTTATCGCTAAGCACCTGTCTAGCCTCGTTGTGAAATTGCCGGTATTCGTCCTTATGCACTTTGCGTTCCCCGTAGGTCACTTCTTCAAAAAAGCGTGCCAGCTTAAAAAAATTCTCAGCTTTTTGTTGATTTCCCTTTCTTAGCTCATCATAGTAGTCCCAATTCGTTTTCCAGATCCTTGCCTCTAACCATCCCTTCTCATGGAAGTAAAGCAGTAAAGCTAAGAACAGATGACGGGTTGAAAGTGTGTATTCGTCATTCCTATCGTGTTTTTCTGCCTCTTCCAGATGTCTTTGGTACGTCCAAATCATGTCTTTCCTCGATTGAAGTGGGTTTTGTTTGCGCAAATGACGATTTCGTCTAGAATTACGAATTAGCAAAAATGCTGATATTGCTAACAGGATAATGACAACTACAATGATTGAAATAAGAATCGGACCGGAAGCACTGCTTGCTGAATCCATCGCAGGAAACAATTTTTCCAGCTGCGCCGCCACCCACTCCTTTGCTTGATCCCACCATGTTGCAATGAATCCCTTTGAATCGTGATAAACTGTATATTCTTTTGTTTTTAAAATTTTTTCAAGGTCATCGCGTGCCTTGTTTGTATCTACCATAACCATCACCTAACATTATAGGTTTTTATTAAATAGTCTTATAGTCCTCTAGCATTTCTTTTATATCATCTGCATCATGTCTTGTTTTTAAATCAAGATACATGACCCCATAACCCACAGAGAAAATCATCGTCGTAACTAATGTGACGAGGTTTGAGATCAGTGTTAACAACACACTATTACCTAAAACGATCCCTAGCGTCATTTGGACTCCAAAGCTTATACTTGAGATAATAAAATAAAACACGATATAGAGACCCATCAATGCCCATGTACGCTTCCTTGATAATCTCCAACTTCTGCCAAGTCCAGGTGAATCCTTATCCAATACGACAGAGCCGAAATAAAAGCTCCAGCGGGTTAATAATAAGCCAATGCCAAGGGCGGAACCTAGAAATAGAACGATGCCTAAAAGAATCCCTAATACCGTATTCACCATCGTCGCAACCACACCACCGATGACACCTACAATCGCGATAGGAATAATAATTATCCCTATCGTAATAAGAAAGAAAAGGATACTACTTCCAATCATCGGCCAAAATCGAGAAAAGGCTTGTTTAATCACGGAACCCACGGTATAATCTTCATTTTTTCGGACATGGTTGATGGTAAACAGGATGGCCGCCTCCGCAACAGGAGCCAAGATCGCACTAATTAACCCCACCACTATTAATCCAATGTCAGCACCCAAACTGCTAGAATCAAAAGTTCCTGTCTCTTCAAAACTCGAAAGGATTTGCTCAAACCAAACCTCACCACTGCCGACCTCTCTAAAAAAACTCGTTCCAGAACAGAGCTGTAAAATAGCTTGAAGCAAGTAAACCGGACCCATGAAAATCAATAAAATCATAAAAAAGTCCTTAAAGCGATTTTTGGTTATTTGGAAGGTATGATCGAGTATTTCTCCAAAACCTTTTGGTGTAGTAAACTTTTTATCCACCGTAATAATCCTCCTAGAATCTATATTAAGATT
>JAANMP010000096.1 GCA_011250595.1 Bacillus sp. MM2020_1
GTTTTTTTAAGATTCTAAATATTCAGCTATATATACCTAGTGCTAAAGTCCTGACTATCAGACCACTTAGGAATCTAAAATTAATATAATTTTGGCAAAAAAAAGAAGCCAAGGATAGATTATTGGCTCGGTCGGTCGTTTTCCTATCATTAAGTTTTTTACCTTTCAAATGGCTGATTTCCGAAACTCGGATGGTGAAAAGCCTGTTATCCTCTTAAAGTTGTTACTAAAATAGGCTAAATCCGAGTATCCTACTCGCTCTGCAATCTCGGACATTCGTAAACTTGTATTTAATAACAAACGTTTGCTTTCCTCAATACGCTGCTCCGTAATATAATCAACAAACTTTTTGTTTAGCTGTTGTTTAAACAATTGACTAAGATAACTAGGATTCATATGGACATACTCTGCCGCATCTTTCAGTGTAATTTGATCTAATGGTGTTTTTTCTAAATACTGCAAAACCTTTTCAATCGTTGAGGAAGGAAGATTTTCATCCTCTTTTTTTTCAGTATTCCTTTTTGTCACTTCTTTTGATTTCATGTTTAACCACTTTTCAAGGCACTCTTTTAACTCAGTTTCCTCTACTGGTTTAAGAAGGTAATCCGTTACTCCGGTTCGAATCGCCTGCTGAACAAATTGAAACTCGTCATGAACACTAATCACGATGACATCCTGATTCTTCTTCAACTGGCTTAGTTCCTTTACTAACGAAAGCCCGTCCATAATAGGCATTCGAATATCCGTTAATACTAAATCTACCTCATTTTGCTTAATCCAGTCGAGTGCCTCTAAACCGTTTTCACATTCGTGGACGACCTGTAAAGGAAGCTGTAACTTGTTTATCGTCCACTTAAGAGCTGTTCGAACCCATCTCTCATCATCAACCAGCAAGATATTTTGCTTCATTCTCTCTCTCCTTCCACGTGATATTCTATAATTGGTAAATGAATCAAGATCTCCGTTCCAGAACCCTGTTCACTTTGTATGGTTATGCCATATTCTGCTCCAAACAAATAATGAATTCTCTGATGAACATTGACGATTCCGATATTTTCCCCATCACTAGTGGCCTTTTTTAAGTCCATTCTTTTCTTGATTTCTTTTAAAGTATCATCATCTATTCCCTTACCGGAATCGAAAATCCGAATGACAAAGGAAGACTCAGATTGACGGTAAGCGGAGATCATAATTTTTAGTTTTCTCGTATCAGGACCATAACTGTGAACAAAGCAATTCTCCACTAATGGCTGCAACGAAAACTTAACCACCTTCAGTGCCATGACCCATTGCGGAATATCAACCATGTACTCAAAACGGTCTTCAAAGCGAAATTTTTGAATCTGCAAATACATTTCACAAAAATTTATTTCTTCTCTAAAACTCACAGTCGATGAATGGTTATTAAGATTATATCGGAGTAGTTTTCCAAGCGCGTATGACATGGATGCAATATTTTCCTGATTTTGTTCCAATGCCATTCCCCTAATCGTTTCAAGAGAATTATATAAAAAGTGGGGATTCATTTGTGATTGGAGCATTTTTAATTCTACTTCTTTTTGTTTAAGTGACATTTCTGCTTCCCTTAACTTAGAGATGTATACCTCTTCAAGGAGATGGGATAGTTTCTCAACCGTATTATTAAAACCAGCAGACAATTGTCCAATTTCATCATTGGAATCCACTCGAACTCTGCCATCTAATTTTCCAATTTCAACTTCCTTCATAAAATGCTGGAGACGGCGGATGGGCCGAATGATGCTTGTGGCGAATCCGTAACCAATCAAATAAGCGATGATCAAAGAGACAAAAATGGTGAAAGAGATCGCTTTTTCAATTTGAATGATCCCCCCCGTTAAATCACGGTATGGGACTGCCGATAGAAATCTCCAGCCGAGGTTTTGAGAGAAGGTATAGGTAACAAAATCTTTTCGTTCATTTTCTAAAATTTCCGTGCTGTTTCCTTCTGTTTTCAGGTTTAAAAGTTGTTTGAATTCAACCCTTTTCCCGAGTTTCGAATAGTCAGGATGGTATACATAATGTCCGTTCGCATCTAATATAAAAAAATAGCCATTTTTACTAATGGTAACTTTGTTAGAAATTTCTTCAATTCTCCTAAAATTGATATCAATAATAAGCATGCCTACAGGTAAGAGCGTCTGGGGGTTATAGAGTCTCCTTACAAGTGAAATGACAGGCTGTTCCTTATTTTCTAATTTTAGTTTTCTCGTTACTAACATACTCATCCCATTTAGCGGGACTGACGAATACCAATATTCCTCTTTCATTTTCATCGCTGGATAGAAATTACTTTTTCCTAACGTATCAATCACCTGATCATTATCAAGGATGATCGTAATATTAGAGATATCTGCTCGTGAATACTCTGCCGCTTTTAAGGTGTTACGAGTTGGTTCAATCAAGGTATCCTTACTTTCAGACGATTTTAATTTCAACAGACTAGATACTTCCGGAGAGTTGATAATTTTAAGGCTGGTAATCTCAAAATCTTGTAAATAATATTCAATATGTGACTCTACTTGATCAATTACCTGGCCGCTCGATTGTCTAAGTACATTTTCGAGTTCAACCGCTGAACGATTGTAGGAAATAACCCCAACTGAAATGACTGGAAAAATAACCAGAAAACTTGAGAATACGACAAGCTTTATCATTAATGATTGATTTTTTAACAAAAGGTATCGTTCAAGGAATTCTGTCATTTTTCTCCACCAGATCATCATTGTTGCTATTCATCCTATCTATAAGTGATTTTTAAAACAGAAAAGACCTAGCTGGTAAATGGATAAATTCACCAGCTAGGCTTACTGCCAGCTATTAATTATGGACGTGCTTTATCAATGGCATCCATTACTTCTTTATAATCTTTTGAGTATTGATCAACCATGGATTTAACAGCGTCTTTCCAAGGAGTAATATCCTTAACCTCTGTGAATGTCACTCCGGCATCTTTCAGTTTCTTAGTGGAACGCTCTTCCCACTTATCCCATTCTTCTCTTTGAGCTTGAACGGAATCAAGTGCTGCTTGTTTAACAATCTTTTGGTCTTCTTCTGAAAGCTTATCCCAAGCTGCTTTACTAATAAGCAGGACTTCAGGGATTCGTTGATGATGGTCTAAAATAAAGTTTTTAGCTTCCTGATAATGGTTAGAAGAGTCTAAACTTGGAATGTTATTTTCTGCACCGTCAATAATTCCTGTTTGAAGGGCACTAAATACCTCCCCATATGGCATTGGCGTTGCACTTGCACCTAGAGCTTCCATGAAGTCAATATTGATTTTACTCTGCTGCACACGGATTTTTTGCCCTTTTAAGTCTTTTACACCTTTTAGTGGTTTAGTAGAATAGAAACTACGCGAACCTGAATCGTAATAAGCAAGCCCTTTCATTTTTGATTGTTCTAAACCATCTAACAGTTTGGTTCCCATCTCACCATTTAGGAAGTTCCATAAATGTTCTTCACTTTCAAATACATATGGGAGTCCTAGTGCAGTGAATTGATCATTGAATTCAGCTAGCGGACTTGAATTGATTCTTGTGAACTCAATCGCTCCAAGCTGAACTTGTTCCAACACGGATTTTTCATCCCCTAATTGTGCAGATGGAAATACTTCAATTTTAATGCGTCCATCTGTTCTTTCTTCAACCAATTCAGCAAACTTTTTGTCGCCAACCACAGTTGGATAATCCGGCGGCTGATTATCTGCCAAGCGGAACGTATACTTTGCTTCCTCTGCTTTCGATCCACCATCTTTTGTCCCTGTCGTTGCCTCTTTTCCACAGGCAGCTAGAATACTACCCATTAAAAGCGTTGCTGCAAGAATTCCTGTGATCTTTTTCTTCTTCATTCTCTGTAACCCTCCTTAAAAATTGTTATTTTATTTTCACCTTTCCTTCGGTTACTTGACTAACATATTGGGAAGCCAAAGGACTACCTCAGGAATATAGGTAATAACCAACAGAACAACTAGTAACGCGTAGAAAAATGGCATCATCGCTTTTGTCCCTTGTTGTATCGAGACTTTTCCTATCGCACATCCGACAAACAAAACGGTTCCTACCGGCGGCGTTAATAGACCAATTCCGGCATTTAAAATAAGGACAATCCCGAAGTGCACCGGATCCATTCCAAAGCTGGTTACCACTGGAAGGAGAATGGGTGTCATAATTAATATCATTGGCGCCATGTCCATTGGTGCTCCAAGGAGCAGCAACAAAATATTAATAATCAATAGAATAATAATTGGGTTATCAGAAATACTTAGAAATAAGTTCGTTACCATCGAAGGAATTTTCAAATAAGCCAAGATCCAGCCGAATGAAGCAGATGCGGCTATTAAGAAAAATACCATCGAAACTGTTCTCATCGTCCGGGTTAATATTTTCCATATATTAGAGAATTTTGCTTCCCGATAGACAACAAACGCTAGAATAAAAGAATACAAACAAGCTAATGCCCCCGATTCCGTTGCTGTAAACCAGCCGCTCATGATCCCTCCCAAAATAATGACTGCTGGGCTTAAGGATAAAAGTCCATGGAAAAGGATACCGCCAATTTCAGACTTTGGAACAGGGTCCGCTTTTTGATAGCCTCTTTTTCTGGCAATAATGTAACCCGTGATCATTAAGGAAATTAACATAATAAATCCGGGTACAATACCTGCCATAAATAAACTGGCGATGGAAACTCCACCTGCTGCTAAGGAATATAAAACAAGATTATGACTCGGCGGGACTACTACACCTTGAATCGCAGAGGCAATCGTTACACCGACCGCATAGTCTGCTTCGTAGCCCTTCTTTTTCATCATCGGAATCATAACAGACCCAACGGAGGAAACGTCGGCAACAGCAGATCCGGAAATATTTCCAAAGAACAATGCTGCTACACTGTTAACCATGGCTAGCCCACCGCGAATTCTTCCGACCATTAAACTTGCCAGATTCACAATTCGAGTTGCAAGGCCCCCTTCACTCATTATTTGTCCAGTTAAAATAAAGAACGGAATCGCAAGTAATGAAAAGGAATTCATCCCTTGAATCATTTGCTGACCCACCACCGGTAGAGGGATACCTAGATAGATTACCGTTAATAATGACGATACAATGAGCGTTAGGGCAATGGGAAAACGGAGTAGGACTAATATGACAAAGCTTGAAAGTAAGATGATAATACCAATTGTGTTGCTATCCAAGTTACATGCCCTCCTCTATATCTTTGTGGCGAGTGGTGTTAATGTTAAAGAATTGCAAAAGCGAATAAACACAAATCATCACTCCGGTGACCGGCATCACCGCATAGGTAATACTACTTGGCCATTTTGTCGCCGGCAGGGTTGAATCCATCATCAATACTGTAAATTCCCAGCCCTGGATCACTAAGTAGAGACCGAAAGCAAATATAGAGGCGCTGATGATTTTATCTAGAACCTTATTAAAACTTTTAGGAAATAGATTTGTGAAAGAATCAATTCCTAAATGGATATACTCCCGAAAGCCCACCGCTATAGCCATAAAAGCAAACCATGCTAATAACAAAAGCGTAACTTCCTCTGACCAAAAGAAAACAAAATTAAATAATTTTCTCGTAAAAACTTGAGTAGTGACGACAAAAATTAACGCGATTAACGAAACTAGAGTGAATTTTTCGAAAATAGTATCGATGACTAGACCTACTCGTTTGATCACATTCATTTGATTCCCCCCATTTGAAAACGGTTTCTTCTTTTTCATTTTAAGAAACTAATGAAGGTTTTTGAATGTCCTTTTTTTAGGATAATTTGTGATTTTTTTAGGTTGGATTTGAAATATTTTAAATATTTAATGAATTATTCTCATTTTTGTAAGTTTAGCAAACGAATTAAAGGTATTTTAAATTTACCATTTTAATAGTATTTCATCAACTGGATAAATAACGGCTCTATTGCAAAAAAAAAGAATGGCTAGGAGAAAACCCTCTAGCCATTCTTTCAATAAAAACCTAGGATGCTTTTTTGATATCTATGCTTTTTCCTTCTTTACGCAGTTTTCTAAATTCAGCAGAAGCTGTAAATAGAACGTCTGTGGATGAGTTTAAGGATGTTTCAAAAGAGTCCTGTAAAACTCCGATGATAAAGCCAACACCAACTACCTGCATCGCCACATCAGCTGGAATTCCGAATAAGCTGCATGCGAGCGGAATTAGTAATAAGGATCCACCAGCAACACCGGAAGCACCGCAAGCACAAATAGCTGAAAGTACGCTTAGGATGATGGCTGTAGGAATGTCCACATGGATATTTAATGTATGAACCGCTGCCAGTGTCAAAACTGAAATCGTAACAGCTGCACCAGCCATATTGACGGTTGCGCCCAGTGGAATAGAGACAGAATAAGTATCCTTATCTAAACCTAGTTTTTCACATAATCTCATGTTGACCGGAATGTTTGCAGCTGAGCTGCGTGTAAAGAAGGCTGTAATACCGCTTTCCTTTATGCACATAAATACAAGCGGGTATGGGTTCTGACGAATGGCCGCAAACACAATGATTGGATTAACTACAAGTGCCACAAAGAGCATGCAGCCAATCAAAACTAATAGTAATTTTCCATAACTTAATAAGGATCCAATACCATTAGTAGTAATCGAATCGATGACTAAACCCATGATGCCAAATGGTGCAAACTTGATGACCCATGTAACAACTTGGGATACTGCATCTGAAAAATTAGAAATCATTGTTTTTGTTGTATCTGGGGCATTTTTCAAAGCCACTCCAAGGACGATTGCCCAAGCTAGTATACCGATATAATTCGCATTAAAAACAGCTTTCACAGGGTTATCCACAACATTCAACAATAATGCTTTAAGAACCTCTACCACACCACCTGGAGCTGCCAAGCCCTCAGCACCCTTAGCCAGTGTTAAGCCTACAGGAAAGATAAAGCTGACAATAACAGCGATTAAACCAGCTAAAAAGGTTCCTAGGAGATATAAGAGAACAATCGACTTCATATTCGTTTGCTGACCACTTTTGTGCTGAGCAATCGCTGACATAACCAAGAAGAGGACTAGCACTGGTGCTATAGCTTTTAAAGCACCGACAAATAAAGAACCTAAAATTACAACGGGTTTTGCTACTTCCGGGATCGCTACAGCCAAGATAATACCAATAATTAAACCTACAATTATTTGTTTTACCAGACTAATTTGATTCCACTTATTCATTACACTTTTCATAAATATTCCCCCAGTTGTTTAGAGTCACGTTGCAGCATTCAGAGCCAATTGAGATGTGCAAGGTTGCTTTCAACATATTTTACTGTATTTCTATCTACTAAATAGTATTATAGAGAATATTTAGATATATTACAATAGTGTTATTTTTCGTTAAATACAAAACCAAAGGTGGAAGGGCTTTTATTTTTTTTGAAATTGCATTATCTATCTCACAAATGTTATAAAGTCTACATTCACAGGTTCAAATTCATTTGCTCTCAGAAGGAGATTGATCTGTCCTCGGTGATATTGGCCATGTAGTGCAACATGAGTCAGGATGTCCCCTACCGAATTATTGAACTCTTTGCCTTTACTATTTTTGTAAGACACAATTTTCTCGAGGTTTGGAGTCGATAAACCAGCTAGGAACCCTTTAAAGTTTTGATGATTTTGGTAAACCAGCTGCTCACATGCTTCTAAATTGATTTCTGCCCAAATAGGTAACTTTGAACTATCTAATCCTTTCAACCTTGTAAACCACACCTGTTCTGCCAGAAGGATATGTGCGAACAAGTTGTAAACCTGTTTGTTCTCACCCTCGATAGTTTGCAAAGTTTTAAGAATTCGTTGATTTCCCCAATGTAAATGCTCAAACATATTTTTAATTGTTTCCAAGTGAACACCCCCTATTAATAATCAATTTATATTTTAAAAAGAAGTTTTAGGTTACACCCTCATTGAGCTTTCTTTAACTTCAAAAGTTCATTAACAGTTATGAACTTGTAACCCTCGTTTGATAATGATTGCAGGATTCCTTTAATTGTTTTTATCTCTTCGTTAGAATCATCATACATTGGGTGGATCAAGATAATAGAACCAGGTTTTATGTTCTTTTTCACGTAACTTAATTTGTCAGTAACAGTGGAATAGTAGGTATCTGGTTCGAGATTCCACATTATGGTCTTTCTTTTATGCTTATTTAAGTAAAAAGGCAAGCCTACGAGTTTTTTTCCATTTGGTGGTCGGAAATCTATTTTCCCTTTATACCCCGCTTCACGAATAAGTTTATCAGTTTTTTCAATTTCCTCCTTGATGTAAGAAGGTGATTTAAATACCATCCGCTGATGAGAATAAGTATGATTGCCAATTTGATGCCCGGCACTTACAATTTTTTTTGCTTCTTCTGGATTTTTTTCAATTTCATTACCAATTAGAAAAAATGTCGCTTTTACATGGTATTGATTTAACAACGGTAGAATTTTATCGACATTCTTTGTTGGTCCATCATCAAAGGTCAATGCGACTACCTTTTGGTTGGTCTCCACATGGTCGGTAATCCCGCCAAATAACTGAAATGTTCTAGCATTCATTAACTTATAGGTTCCTAGTAATAAAAGGAACACTAGCAAAATACCAATTCCACAAAGTATTAATACCTTTTTCATAACAACAGCCTTTCTAACTAAGGACTCTTCAATAAATCCTCACTTTTAATAAGCAAAGGAATTACCTATTCATCATCATCTTCATCATCGTCCTCATCATGGACCCATTCAATCGTATAATATATCTCCTCCAAAGATTCATGGAACCACCAACCTGTCCCATTTGTCTTGTTCAGAACGGTTTCTAATCTATTCGAAAAAACTTTGTATAGATCTTCATCGCCATCACATTCCATAGCCACTTGGTCAAACATTTTCACCATACTAGAATAAAACTGTTGATCTATATCACCAAATGCATTCGTAAATTCAACACCCATTTCCACATAAAAAAGCATAAGGTCAACTGTTCGTTTCTCATCATTTGTGGCCTTCTTAAAAGCAGTAATCTCTTTTTTCGCCTCTGCTAACCGTAGTTTTCCATCGCCTCTATCTGGAAAAAATTCATTTTTTATTTTTTTTCGGGCTTGCTGAAACAGCTCATCGATTACTTCGTCCCCTAGAAATTTACTGGATAAGTAGTTTTGAACATCTTTGTTTGACTTAAACATCTCGACAATGAGTTCAATCAATTCCTTTTGTTCATAGGTTTTTAACTGTTTTTTTAAATCGGTAATCTTGATTTTCATAGGAATCCTCCTTTACTACACTTTTTGAATTCACTTAGGAATTTAAGGTACAATTGAATTATACAAACTATTTAGAGGGGTTAAAAGTGGAAAATATATAACTGTTAAGAAACTATCTTGATGGTTCATGAGTCATATACATTAACATTCAGCGGTTTTAAGGGAACGCTCCGCCAATCAGAGCGCTCCCTATAAATGTAAATAATTATTGTGCCGGCAGAACCGTCCCCATGGTCAGGCAAGGACGATGGTTTTGGAAAGCTGCTTGATATTCGGTTCGTCTTGTAGAAATATATTTTGGAAAAAGCATATATCTTCACATAGATGACAATCGACACATTTTTGTGGTTGCAGTGTGATGGTTGTGCTGCCATCCTTTTCCTCTTTCGTTATTGCACTCGTCGGACAGAGAGTTGTGCAGGCACCGCAGAAATTACAATCTGGTAGAATGGTTGGAAGCCGATAATCTTTCCGTTTTTGTAACGAAGCACTTTTCTGTATTTCTTTAAAAATAAGTTTTCGTTTATTCATATAGGGAAAAGCTGATTCATTTGTCACTTTTTCCACAATACGATTGGTTACTGCGGACCATTCTGTTTTCACTTTAGAAAGGGGTTCCTCCTGCAGCTTTTCCCGGTACGATTGAATTTCTGAACCACCTATTGCTTCCTGAATCGCTAGCTTATTCGTTGCTTTAATTTCATTAAATATTGTCGTAAAGAAGGATCGCCGATTATGATCATACAGAGTTTGTTGTTTAGGTTTTTGAATCCCAGCAGTGATCAAAAACGTCTTCCCTGACATTGCTTCTCCTCCACCCAACTCTTTCCTCCATACTTCCTCCCCCTTTGATACTTCACAATGGCGGCAACTCTCATCAGGGTGATAGACAGCAAGATTATCACTCATCCTGCTAATCGACACCCACACCTACCTTGGAATCATCCCCAAGCAAGGAACGGCGACCGAAGTAATCTCTGAATCGGAAATCGGCATCCTCTTACAGTGCAGGTAGACTCGTTCATTTTTTTCACACTTTTGAATAATATCCGTTACAAGTTGATTGAGTGAAGGTCGCTGCGATGATATAGCACTCGTTGGACAAACGGTTGTACATAGGACGCCTTTGTGTAAAGGGGAACACCTATCCCCGTGTTGTTACAGGCAATTATCTTCCCCATTCAAGGTAATATCGTCATTATTGTTTTTGATACGCCTGATCATACGCCTAAAAAACGGAAAGAGCGAATGCTTGTTTTAGCAAATAGAATTCACAAGGAAATCGAACATTCTCTGGATACAATGGAATGTCAAATTGGGTTAGGTCGTCATTACCCTTCCAATATGCAATTGTTTCGTAGTTTTTATGAGGCAAAGGTTGCACTAGAATTAGGAAAGTATGAATCTAGACATCGTTCCGTGCGACATTTTGAAGATATTGGAATCGCAAGACTCCTCTCAAATGTTCATAATGACTTATTGCTTGAATACTATGAAGCAACATTAGGAGAACTGATTCTTTTAGATGAAGAGAATGATGATTTTTATATGGTCACATTGGAAGCATTTTATAATCACAATGGTGATATTAATCAAACCGCTGAGCAGCTCTATATTCACCCAAACACGTTACGGAAACGCTTAAAAAAGCTGGAAACGATATTAAATGTAGATTTTAATCAGATGGAAGACATGCTAAAGATCTTCGTTGCCCTAAAAATCATGAAAATACTAAAGTAAAAGCCTCCTATTATTCCAATTCCAGGGAAAGTTCGAGATTGGTGAAACACTAATCCAAAAAATAAAGGCAGCATCCCCTTGATAGGATGCTGCCTTTATTTTTGGTCAAAGGGATTAATGCCGGAACGATCCATTATTCGGATTAGTCCTGGCATCATTATTGCCGCTTAGGTAATTTGCAAAACGCTACTGCTAAACAAGATAGATTTTTGGAAATCATTTTACAATCTTATTCAACAAAAAATCAACTTTCTCTATAAGAAGTTCCTTCACACGAACATCAAGGTCCATTTCTTCCATCGTCTCTTTCAATTTACCAAACCAAACTGCGGCCCTTTCAGGAGCTATTTGAAAGGAGTGTCTCTCTTTTACCTGTGATACCTGATTTCCTTCTTCCTGAGCAGATTCATCGGAAACAAGACGGTTTATAAAGACTCTTTGCCGACTTTTCAACATTTCAATATCCGTGTTTCTTTCATTAAACATGTTGATATAGTATGTATCCTTTAACAGCTTATCATAAAAGCGGTCAACCAACTCATTCACTTGCTCCTGTTCTAATGCAATAGTCATTATTCATTCCCTCTTTTTCTTAATAGAAGTAGTTTCTACTATTAGTATAGTGTAAACTAAATTCTAGATTCGTGACCTACATCACAGAAAAGAACTTTATGAAAGATAAAGGCTCTTTTCTAAAAGATTGGTGCTTTTTGAGATTCGCCGATAAAATTGAAAATCCGCTGATAAACTTATGAAATTCGCCGATAAACTTATAAAATTCGCTGATAAACTCATGAAATTCGCCGATAAACTTATAAAATTCGCTGATAAACTCATGAAATCCGCTGATAAATCAGATTAGCTTGTAATATGTGGTGTAATTTTACACTATATTGGAGCTGAGAGGTAGTTAATAACAACATTCTTTACGAAAACAGCCAAGAAAAAAGACACCTCTGTTACTCTTAACAGCAGGTGCCCCTTTAATGGAAATAAACCTATTTATTCCTCGAACGGCGATTATAATCTCTTTCAATTCCTTGTTTCCAACTGCGATCAATCTTTTTGCCACTTCGAAGGTTGACGACGGCTTCATTGACCGCTTCATAATTTAATTGCGTTCCTTCATGGTCCGCGTGGTATTCAACCGCAAAGTCCTCACCGATTCCAAACCGGGCAGCCGTTGCAATGGCATCGATATTAGCCCCAAGGAACAGGAATTCCCAACCATATTTGTCCTTTTGGTGTTGAACCATTTTTTTGATTTTGTCCGTTGTAAATTCACGGCTGGCATTTTCCATCCCATCGGTTGTAATAACGAAAAGGACTTTTTCAGCGCGTTCCTCTTCACTCGTTCTCTTTTGTACATTGACGATTTTTTGAATCGTAAAACCAATCGCATCCAGTAATGCAGTCGTTCCGCCAACCTCATAATCTTTTTCAGTGATAGGAGAAATGCCCCTTATATTTATTCGGTCATGTAATAATTCATAATCGTGATCAAATAATGCAGTCGTAACAACAGCTTCTCCTTCTGCCTTTTGCTGCTTCTTCAGCATCGCATTATAACCACCGATAGTATCGGCCTCAAGTCCTGCCATCGAGCCGCTTTTATCTAAAATAAACACTAATTCTGTTAGGTTTCTTTTCATATTCATCATCCCTTGTTATGTGATAAACAAAGAATAACAAATATCGATTACAAAATGGTCGCTTGGGAAGCGACATTTCAGGCTCCGAGTAAGGGCTGGTCAAAAGCAAATAAGGCCTCATTGATTTCATGAATATTGTAATTCGCCTGTTGAATAAAGTACTCAACAATCACATCAAATTTATTGCTGCGAGACAAGGTATAGCCGGCAGCAGCCAGCAGCTCCATCGTTTCCTCCACATTTAATCGTAAAGCAATGGCAAAAGCAATCGTCGTTTTCTTTTTCGGAGTATACTCGGCTCCGTTCCGGATTTTAGAGAATAAGCGACGGTCAATATTCGCCCGTTTATACGTCTCTACGTCTGTCATTTCTTTTTCATCAATTAAACGAAGCAACCGCTCGGAAAAAGACTCATCGAGTTGGTCCAACAGGTTTACTAAGGAACTCTCTGCCTCTTTTAACTGATCCTTCTGAAAAATATCGACTTCTTGCCGGAATTCCCATATAAAATCTTCTTCCCTATTACGAGCAAACGTGCTTTCTACCTCTTCCACATAATGCTCATCAATAAATTGATGAATCGATGTAAATAATTTCTGGCTTAAACCGAAAGAATTTTTATCAAAAACAACCAGATAAACGAGCATGTCATGATGCAATAAAAAGGAGCTAATGGTGGAAACCGCAATCTGTAATGCCTCCTCCTTAGGGTAACCATAAATGCCCGTCGAAATTAACGGAAAGGCAATCGATTCACATTGATGGTTTTTTGCCAGCTCCAAGGAGTTATTGTAGGATGCCTTTAACAGTAGTGCTGCTTCTTGATGTGAACCACCACGCCAAATCGGTCCGGGTGTATGTATGATATATTTTGCCTCCAAGTGAAAGCCATCTGTCAAAACCGCTTCTCCAACCTTGCAATCTCCCATTTTATCACAGGCATCTTGCAACTCATCGACACCTGCTGCGCGAAAAATAGCACCACAAACGCCACCACCCATTTTCAGTGAGGTATTCGCAGCATTCACAATTGCATCCACCTTCATCTTGGTAATATCATGGCGAACAATTTCTAACGGCATAAGTTTTCCCCCTTCCCCAAATAATGCTTTAATCCTCTACAGCTCTGTATGAGAATGATAGAAAATAAAATAAAATTCCCATCCGTTCTATTAAAAAGCTTCCTTTTTTTATTTTCATTATATCAGAAAATATATTGGATTTTCTAAAGAACAGGTGCCTGACACTCATCTGTTGATATACTTTTTATATCTGCTATACTT
>JAANMP010000097.1 GCA_011250595.1 Bacillus sp. MM2020_1
GAATGATATTCCTTGATTCCATAAATTCTCTTATTAGAAAAGCGTCAATACCATCAACAACAATATTTGAGACTAGATACAACCAAAATTTCTTGAATGTTAAATAAAAAATCCACATTGTCCCTATTAAGAAAGAACCATAAGCATAACTCACATTTGTTATATGCCCCCATGGCACTATACTCACTTTTAATTCCCACCATTCATAGGTATAAGCTATTTCATAAATGATAGTTACTAATAATGCTGTAAATATTGTAACAGGCATAAACCTTTTGATTCCTTCTTTTTTCATAAAGAACAAGCTTAACCAAGGAGCAATAAATAGCAACCATAGAATCAACTTATTAAACATAGTTGTCACACCACCATTATTTTTTAATTATTATTGCTAAAACTAGTTGTATCTATGTATTCTATGTTTTTTAATTAAAACTAAAAAATTTAATAATATTGCACGTCGGTATATGGATTAGGTGCCAAACCTATAATGGATATTGCTGTTGCGTAGCCAAGGTTCATATGAGCCTAGCTATTTTTTTATAAACAAAAAAGCACCCAATTACGGTGCAAATTGATATACATTTTACTATGCATTTTTGGATGTAAGGTCACTTTTTGCGATAGGAAACGGAACCCGTTATTATTATCCGTACACCCTTTTTTTGTTGAAACTTGGAAAATTAATCTTCTTTATTATTGTTTTTGAATGAACTCCGATACTCATTAGGAGTAACTCCATATAGAACATGAAACTTTTTATAAAAATAAGTTAAGTTATTGTAGCCAATTTCTCTAGAAATATCATCTATACTTTTATCGGTCAAACGTAATAACATCGATGCATGTTTAAATTTCTGTTCTTGAACAATCATCGAAAATGTTTTCCCCGTTACTTTTTTAATAACTCTGCCTAAATGCGTTGACGAAAATTTAAAATGCTCAGCCATTTGTTCTAGTGTGAGATCCATAAAGTTCTTCTCAATATAGGCCAATAGCTCAAGTATGGATATACTGGTATCTTTTATGCCTTTCTTCAAGTATAACTCGTAATTCTCACTTTCCAAAAGCCTGCTAAATAAGATAACGATATAAGCCTTTATGATTTCAGGATTCGTGTTTTTACTATTATCAAATGCTTCACATAAGATATTTTGAATGGTTTGCTTGATTTGCCAATTTTTAGATGCACGAAATAATAGGAAATTTTTTTCCCTAGCTTGATTGGTTATAATGGAAGCAATTGTTCTTCCGACAACATTATCCCCCAAAATCCGATATATGAACTGGCTGTCAAAAAAGTCTTCTTTTGCCAAGAAGTTAATTAGGATATCCTCTTTTCCTACCTTATTAATAGAATGTTCCACATTTTTGTTGAGGATCAGAATATCCCCTTCGCTTAATACAAATTTTTCACCCTGAATTTCCTGAATAAACTGACCACTGTAAATGTAGTTCATTTCGAACAGATTATGTGTATGCGTAATCATTTTCGCAAAACGAGTATGTTTGGAAATCACAAATATGTCATCGGTCACATTTAATTTTAGAACACCGTTTTCAAGCGTATAAGTATAACTAGGCTCATGCTTGATTCTAGAAGTCCCAGAAAGGTTTGACCAAGTATTCGCGTTATTCAAAGGTAATTCACTAGTTAAGTAGGGTGTGAGGATTAATACTTTCAGTGTTTCATCTGAGAGTTCCTCAGAGTTTTGAAGCTCTTTTTCTTTATCGGTTAATTCAAATAAGAATGCGTCTAATTCTTTATAGTTCATAGTAACTCCTCCAGTTACAATATATCACTTTTGGTTAGTCAAAACAACAGCTTGAGATATTGGTGAAAGTGTTTACATGCTTTAATATAGCGGTATAGGGTACCCGATAATAATGTTTGAAACGTTAGTCAAGAGTTGTGTGAGGAGAGACACAAATGAAAATAACAGATTTACGGATTAATGGAATAAAAAATCCCCTAGGCTTTTCCTATGATCTGCTAAAGTGCTCTTGGAAAGTGACTGGCACAAATTCTAGGCGGCAGAAAAGAGCAAAAATAGAAATAAGTAAAAATGTGAGTTTTAAAGATATTCTTTATGTAAAAGAGTCCGAAACTTTAGACTCAACAGGGGAGCAAATCGAAATTTATTGTGAACCTAAGACTAAATATTTTTATCGGGTGGAAGTTGAAACAGACGAGGGTGAAACGACGTCTAGTGAGATTGCTACTTTTGAAACTGGAAAAATGAATGAGCTATGGGATGCCTATTGGATTGGCACTCAACAAGAAGATAAATTTCATCCGCTTTTTCGAAAAGAGTTCAATCTGAAAAGGTCTGTTAAAAGTGCAAGACTCTACATTTGTGGGTTAGGATTATATGAGGTTTCCATAAATGGGGAAAAGGCTGGTAATGAATATCTTACCCCTCTTTACAGTGATTACCATACCGAATACCAGTATCAAACCTATGATATTACTAGTATGCTCTCAAGTATCAATAGGATGGAAATCATGCTCGGAAATGGCTGGTATAAAGGTAGATTTGGGTTAGGAGATTTAAAAGAGAATTTTGGATCTGAATTTGCTTGTATAGCGGAACTTCATCTTTTATATCACGATGATCAGGAAGAAGTAATCATCACAGATGAAAGCTGGCGGTACGTTGGTTCTGATGTGGAATTAAGTGATATTTACGATGGAGAAATTTTTAATCGCCTGCTTTGGGATGGAGAAAGCAACCCAGAGAAAGAGGTCCGTATATTAAATCTGGACAAAAATAAGCTGATCAGTCGATATAGTCTACCTGTCATTGAAAAAGAAGAAATTTTTATTCAAGAGATTATCAATACACCAGCAGGAGAAACGGTGTTAGATATGGGGCAAAATTTTGCTGGATTCATTGAGTTTCATAATAAGTTTCCGAGAGGAACCAAGTTGATTTTTGACTTTGGTGAAATCCTACAAAACGGTAACTTCTATAATGATAATTATCGCTCGGCGAAATCCCAATTTATTTATGTATCTGACGGTAGGAATGAAATCGTAAGACCGCATTTCACTTTTTTTGGATTTAGATATGTTCGTGTGACCGGTTGGATTGGAAATTTAACCGAAAAAGATATAGTTGGGAAAGTCATTTACTCTGATTTAGACCAAGTCGGTTCGATTCAGACGTCAGATGAAAAAATTAATCGCCTATTTCTAAACTGTTTGTGGGGGCAAAAGTCTAATTTTATCGATTTTCCTACCGATTGCCCACAACGGGATGAACGTTTGGCCTGGACTGGGGATGCACAGGTATTTGCGGGAACAGCCTCATATAACATGGATACCAGGGCATTTTACAACAAGTTTTTACAGGACCTTAGAACAGAGCAAACGAAACATAATGGAATTGTCCCAGGATTTATTCCGGTTTTTGGTCAGCCGATTGCATGTAGTGTGTGGGGCGATATAGGAACTTTTTTACCAACAGTCCTCTTCCATCATTACGGAGATAAGGATGTTCTAGAAAAAAATTTTCCGATGATGATAGATTGGGTGGATTATATAACAAAAGAAGACGTGAAGCGTGGCCAAAAATACTTGTACGATTTTGGCTCTCAAATTGGTGACTGGTTAGCGCAAGACGGAAGGTCTCCACAGAGTTTTAAAGGAGGAACAGATGACCATTTTATCGCCTCCTGTTACTATTTTGAATCGACTAGGCTGGTGGCAGAAGCTGCGAAGATATTAGGTAAAGCACTAGAGGAAGAGAAATACAGAAATTTATCAATAAAAATCAAAGAGGCCATTCTAAATGAGTTCTTTACTCCATCAGGGAGATTAAGTATTGACACTCAAACCGGTTACTTAGTGGCATTAAATTTTGGTATTTATGTTGACAAGGAGAAACTGGTAGAAGGTCTTCGAGAAAGGTTTTATAAAGATTGTTTTAAATTGACCGGAGGTTTCGTTGGGGCGCCTATTCTGTGTAGGGTTCTCGCTGAGAATGGTATGGAGGAAGAAGCCTTGGATTTCGTACTCCAAGAGGAATTCCCGAGTTGGTTATATTCAGTCAATTTGGGTGCTACCACGATTTGGGAGCGATGGAATTCCGTTTTAGAAGACGGCACTATGAGTGGAACCACCATGAACTCATTAAATCATTATGCATACGGAGCAGTGATTGAGTACCTGTATAGAGATCTCGGTGGGATCCGACCTCTAGATCCTGGATTTAAAAAGGTTTTGTTTGCACCACAAATTAATGGGAAGTTTCAACATTTTTCAGCTGAGTATGATTCCATTAGTGGTAAATATGTTTCACAATGGAGAGTAAATGAGGACGGAAGTGTTTGGGTTAGATTTGAGGTTCCATTCGAACGTACAGCAGAAGTGCACCTTCCTGAGTATAATGGAGATACTCTATTTTTAGAGGCAGGAATTCATGAACTTGTCTATAATCCGATGAAGGATTTTAGAAATTTATTTACCCTCAATACTCGCATTTCGGAATTGGCAAAAAACCAAAAGGCCTTTGAAATCTTGAAAAGCAGAGTACCTTTAGTTTCTGAATTCATTTCTCTTGGAGATGTAGATGGAATGTCTCAGTCCTTAAATACTTTAAGAAAAATGGAATTCCTCGGAATAAATCCAAACGATATTGAAAGGGCTGCTAATGAGATATTGATGATAAAGTGCTAGGAAGAAAAAGTTAACGTAATAAAAATAATCCAGTTAATAAATATAAAGGATAATGGAGGTTATATAAAGATGGAGAATTACCAATGGAAAAAAACTCCTTATATTAATCTGATAATTGCTGCGTTTCTTGGTATAGGTACTTCTATAGGGGCAATTGTCATATTAAATTTCGGGCTAATTCAATTTAATATCATTAGACTGGTAGGGCCTGAACGGGTTACAGAAGTATTCGGAATAGCATCTGGAATAAGTAGTTTAGCGGTAGTTGTATTAGGACTTATAGGTGGAGTGATTGCAGATAAAACCCGTTTGAAATTTGGAAGACGGAGGTTCTGGATGATTGCAGGCAGCATCGGCGGTGCTCTCTCCATGTTAGGCTTAACCTATGCAACCTCCATTCCGATGCTTGTTATTGCTTGGTGTCTTTTACAGTTCTTTTATAGTATGGTATCGCTTTCTTGTTATGCCATAGTTGCGGAACAAGTAGAACCTGAGAGATTTGGGCGTGCTTCAGGTTTAATCGGTGCTGCATTCCCAGCTTTTGTTATGATTGGTCAAATGCTAATGGGGGCATTTGCTGATTCGACTGTACAAAGTAAACTTATTGCCATCATAATCGTTCAATTAATTAGTGGAGTACTAGCTGCGTCCTTGGTAAAAGATAACGATTTTGCACGTGTAGTTAATACCAAGAAAAAGGGCATCATTTGGAAAGAATTTCGAAACTTTTATCCTAGTTTTAAACTATATCCTTCCTTTACATGGGCATTGCTTACAAAAATCTTTATTCAAGTTTCAAATGCGGGACTTTCATTAATGACACTTTTTTATCTTGCAAGGTTTCAGTTTAGTGAGGAGAAAATTTTTCAAATAAATGGGATCACATCCCCATCCATAATAATTATGGTCTTAGCAGGATTAATTGGTGGATTTCTATCTGATAAGGTTAAGAAACAGAAGCCATTTGTTATTGGAGCAGCTTTAATATTAGCTATCTGCTGGGTTATATTTGCTTTCTCCTTTAACATAACCTGGATCATCATAGGAAACTTTGTACTTAACTTTGGATTTGGTATGTTTTCAGCAGTCGATAACGCGCTAGTTAACAGAATCCTTCCATCAAAAGAAAGTGCGGGAAAAGATTTAGCCATTATCAATAATAGTGCACCTTTGGCAAATTCACTTGTCAACTTCGCAGCACCAGGTATCATTGCCCTAGGGGTAAGCTGGTTTGGTGGTGATGGCTATATCTTCTTCTTCTTGGTTCTTGCGGTATCGGCTATATTTTCAGCTCTGGCAGTTATTCCAATATCGGAAATGGGCGCTCAAAATAGAAATAAAACGGATATAGATGAAACATCCTTAAAAACTGGGAGTATATAGACTTATATGGTTGAAATTTTCGCAATAAGAAACGGTGAATCAGTTTGTAAGTGGGAAAACTTTTCAAAGATATATTTAATTTAGGAGAAGTTATGATGGATCCTTTTAAGTACTTTAAATCTGAAAAAATTTCAGATAGTGTAACCAGAATATTTGGACCTGCAGGAGAATTAATGTATTTAATAGAAGGGAATGAACGTGCAGCTTTAATCGATACAGGTACAGGTGTAGGTGATTTAAGGACCTTCGTTGAAAACATAACAAAGAAACCTTATTTTGTTCTACTAACTCATGGACATGTGGATCATGCAATGGGGGCGCCGGCCTTTGATGAAGTCTACATGAATCCAGCTGAGAGGGAAGTCTTTGAGAGTCATAGTGATTTTCATGTTCGAAAGGGATTTCTTGAGATGAGCATGGGAGAAACCTATGCCAAGGTAAAAGAAGAGGATTATATTCCCGTTGAATCAGGTGAGCGTTATAAATCTCTTTTGCCAGGAGACATTTTTGACCTCGGTGGGATCCATTTGGAAATTTGTGTTGGAGCGGGACATACCCCTGGTTTGATAACGATTTTACTTGTAGAGGAAAGAACATTAATTCTTGGTGATGCGTGCAACTATTTTACATTCCTGTTTGATGAGTATTCGCTAGGTGTTACATCCTATCAGAAAAATTTAATCGAGTTAGACCAAAAGACAAAGGGACGTTATGACAAAGTATATCTCTCACATGGGGATGGAGATGCACCTAAGGAGATGCTTGAATCAGTTATAGCCCTTTGTGAAGACGTTAAAGCAGGCAGAACGGATGATGTGCCTTTTCACTTTATGGAATATCAAGCATTTATTGCAAAAAAAACAGATGATAATATGAGAAGATTAGATGGCGGCATTGGTAATATCGTATACTGTAAAGAAAAAGTTAATCAATAGAAGGAAGGAAATGCCCCTAATTAATTTCATTGCGGGGGCATTTCTTTTTAAGATCAGTTGTATTGCATAGAAGAATTAAAGACAAGGAGAAAACTCATGTATTTAGTAATCGATATTGGTGGGACATTTATTAAATATGCGCTTATGGACCCAGCAGGGAGTATCATCACAAAAAGGCAAAAGCGAACACCTATAACTAATTTATCCGATTTTAAAGAGGTGATTTTTTCTATTATTGAAGACCAAGAGTTAAAAGAATTGAATGGGATTGCCTTTAGCTGTCCTGGGACGATTGATGTAAATAAAGGGACGATTTATCATGGGGGACTTCTTCCATTTTTACATGAAGTTCAATTAGCAAAAATAATTAAGGAACGTTATGGGATAGATGTAACTATTGAGAATGATGCGAAATGTGCAGCATTAGCAGAATTATGGTTAGGAAGTGTGAAAGAGGCGAGAGATTCGGTTGTTCTAGTTTTGGGAAGTGCTGTTGGGGGAGGAATCATTATCGATGGTAAACTCCATCGAGGTTTCCATCTTTCTGCTGGAGAAGTTAGTTATATCATGAACGAGGTCAATTCCCAAACAAGGGAGGGGGAATTTGTCGGGACTGTATGTTCCGCTGTTCAAATGGTCGCCCGCATTGCAGAAGTGAAGAAACTGAAAGAGCCAGCAAACGGAGAGGTTGTTTTCGAGTTCATTAATGGCCATGACAAAGAAGCAAATGCGATCTTCGATGAATACTGTATCCAATTAGCCGCGCTGATTCTTAATTTACAATACATTCTGGACCCAGAAATAGTTGCAATTGGAGGAGGTATTAGTTCACAACCAATGGTACTTGAACGTATCGAATGGGCCATAAATGAATTAAAAGAGAAAAATCCAGTGCATACTGCCGCACCAAAAGTGGTGACATGTAAATTTAGAAATGATGCAAACCTATACGGAGCACTCTATCATTTTCTCGAAAAAAAGGAACGATGACTTTTACATTGCCATAAACAGACCTTCAACTAAAAAAGGAATTGCAATCCAAGTTTGGAACAATAATGGTAGCTTTCTTTCTTTTTATGCGAAAAAAGAAAAATTACATATACATATACTTATGCATTTCATTTAGTTAACCAAAAACATTTCAAGGGATCTAATAGGAGGAATTGTAGATGGATAGCAAATATCCAATTGGAAAATTTCAATTTGATGGAGAGATTACTAATAGTGTTACAAAGGTCTGGATAAATGAGATTGAAGAATTACCAAGTTTGTTACGAGCTGCTGTAAAAGACTTAGATAATGAACAGCTTGATACACCTTATCGTTCAGGAGGTTGGACTGTTCGACAAGTAATACATCACCTTGCGGATAGCCATATGAATGCCTACGTTCGCTTTAAATTGGCTCTTACGGAAGAAAAACCTGTAATTAAGCCATATGACGAATCGGAATGGGCGGAACTTTCTGATTATAAATTGCCAATTGATATTTCACTATCACTACTCGAAGCAATGCACAAACGCTGGACAAACCTTTTACGAAGTCTAAATCCTGCGGATATGGAAAAGACATTTATACACCCAGATTCAGGGGAAGTTTCAATAGGTAAAAATATAGGAATCTACGCTTGGCACGGTAGACATCATCTTTCACATATTACTTCTTTGTGTAGTCGTAAGAGCTGGTAAAGGCCTTTGTGAATGATTACACTTAAAGTAACGAATGGAAGAGTTTAAGATCGGAGCTGTCATTTTGGCAGCTTTTCTTGTTCACGGAGCAGGTTAGTTGAAGAAGGAATTTAGTTTTCGTTGGGAGAAGATTACTTAATATTATTTTTGGGGATGTGCATATCAATGGAAGAGGGTTTTGTTGCAGGATCTTTTAATTTCATTATTCGTGGGGCCGACTTAGACCCTGATGAAATAACGAAACATATAAAACTTTAACCTTCAACATTAAGAAGGAAGGACGAATTAATCACACCGTCTGCTTCGGCGGCTACTTTTCTTGTTGTGCTAACGGGGCAGGTTAATGGAAGAGGGATTTAAAACACAATCCTATTTAGATTTCAGTTTTTGAAAAAAATTAAGTTCGGACTGGAAAGGCTTTTTGTAAGTTCTCAGAACTATCAATAATATTCTGGATTGTTTGGCGGTAAAAAGGAAAGAGGCGAACATATTTCTTCCAACTTTATGAGGATATATGGATATACATAAAGGTGCACTCTAACTGAGTGCACCACTTGTTTTATGAATTGTATATTTCTCTGTTTAAATTCACAATATCCTTATGTGAAAATTCAACTTCTTTTTTTTCTGCTAGGAGCTCTGCAAACCTTTCCATCACCTTATCCCGTAGTAATGGAGCTTTTTCTTTGTTTGCCTTTTTCAACGCTATCATTAGTTCATCTTTTGTTAGCTCTGTGCAGTAAGCAGGAGTTCCTGGCTGTTGTCTCCATGAATCACTTAAAGAACCACTATCTACTACGTCGAAGCCTAGCTCGTTTACTACGTCCATGACTACTTGTTTTTGTGATTGGTCATTACCAGCAACTGCCATCGCAATTCGTCCACTAGAATCTTCGGATGTTCCTTCATTTTCTAAAGTATAGGCTAATAAGTTGTTGAAAGCTTTAATGATAGGTCTGTCTAATTGATTTGAAACCCAAACACTTTCAACCTTCCCGTTCTCGATTTCTTCAATTTTGCCATCTCTATAAGGATAATAATTTGAAGTATCAACAATGATTACTTCCTCCCCGACTTGACCGATAATGTTCCGAATGCTTGGCAGTGCTTTTATAGGGATAGATATTATAAGAACATCAATATTTGTTATTACATTTTCTACACTCACAGGTGTTCCAGCAAGCTCTTTTCCTTCTAAACGTTCAATTCCTCGAGCATCTGCAATTTTGACATCATGTCCATTCTTAACTAATTTTTTAGAAATAATTGACCCAATTGGTCCTGCACCTATAATTCCAAATCTCATTATTATTCCTCCTAAAGAATTTGTATATCAAAGAATTATTCTGCTTAAAGTAACACAATCATATGTTTATCAAACCGTAAACATATCTTCATTAGATATTCAAAACGTATTGAGTATTTCTGTTACATATACTAGAATAAAATTATTTCTCATCTTTTTGAAGTAGGCAATAAAAATTGACGTAGTACATTTTTTTGTACTTAACAGTAGAAAGCAGGTGAAAAGGTGTCTAGAATATGTAAGGATGGATTTGACAAAGAGTGTATAAAGGAACAAAGAGAAGTATATGGCATTGCCTATACCCAAAATATACTCTCTGGACGTTGGAAAAATCTCATTCTTTGGTTTTTAAAGTCCAAAGAGTGTCGTTATAGTGAAATCAAAGCTTTTTTATGGGATATTTCACAAGGTTCTCTTACAAAGCAACTTCGAGAACTAGAAAGAGATGGCTTAATTAATCGCAAAGTTTATCCAGAGGTTCCTCCTCGTGTAGAGTATTCATTAACCTCAAAAGGGAAAGAATTCATTCCTATTATTGATTTGATGGAAGAGTTCGGGAAGAAGTTTGGGGAGCAAGTAGACTAACCAAAGCGTACACATCCATCGTTTTCCCAAAAATTCAAAAATTAAATGGTGAATAAAGTAAAAGTTGTGGGAGGGGAAATCGTTCTAACGGCAGCTTTTTCTTTTACGATAAAAGATTGTGAAGAAATGTACTTAAAGTAAAGGGTGCTAGAGTTGAAGAAGGATCTGGAGTTTCGTAAAAAAGAAAACTCGCCAATAATGAACTGCTCCAAAATTGTTAGACACAAAACTAACAATGGAGGTGCAGTTTTTTTATATGCCAAAAGCTATTTCAAAACGATTGTGATTTTGATATAAACTTTTAGAAAATCACCTCAAAATGGACCCTTTACTGTAAGAAGGAAGGGGCTTTTTAATGTGACTTATTTGGTATCGCCTTTCTGCTTATACAGTTTTTCTTTCAATACATAGTACAATCCGTCGTGTTCGGTTACTTCATCAAATTCAACGAGATTTTCTTTTTCTTTTTCCCATTCCTCGTCAGTGTAGTTGTTATAAATCTTTCGGGCGTCGTCACAATCTTTCCCGTTAACATCCCATTGTACATAGAGAGAAGGATTTTCGCATACCTCAATATATCTTCCTGCTTTAGCAATTCTGCCGTCGTGTATGGCTTGTACACAGCCTTTCAGACCCCACATAAGGAGTAGGATAATACCAACAAGGATAAAAGAATAGATAATGTTTTCTTTCCTTCTCTTTTTGGCATTCTCGTTCAAATACTCTTGAAGAAAATCTCTTTCGATAAACTTCCTGTCATCTGCCGTGAATTCGGTGGTGATTTTCTTTTTCTTTTGCTTGAATTTCATGATGTCATCCCCCAGATTTAATCCAAAGGACAGTATAGCATACTCCCTAAAGTGAGAAGACTATTTTGAAGAAATCAATGTTTGATTTTGTGAAGAATTTCACTTAAGCTAACGGGTGCAAGAGTTGAACAAAACGTTGTTTCGGCAGCGTTTTTTCTTATTGAGCTAAAGGGGTAGTTTAGTGTAATAAGAATAATTACAAAATATTAACGGAGGTGTTGTAATGATTACAGTTAATAATGCTAAAAGTTACCTCAAAGAAAAGATTGGTGAAGATGTCAATGATATAAAAAAAGTTTGGGAAACATTTAAGGATTTTTGTAAGGAACCAGTTGAGGGAGAAGAAGATAAAGAAATTCTATTTCAATGTGGTGTTTATGATTTTACTGGAGAGGAACTATTTCATTTTGATTTTGTACGTCAGTTTACTGTTTATGAAGAAGATGAGTATTCTCATATGGAACAACTTCACTGTGAATTTTTATTTAAACCAACAGATGAATTAAGAAATTTTGAAACATCGGAATGGTCAATGGATTATGATGATATAGATGATTTTTTAAATCATATAGTAACCCTTCAGGAGTTTAAAACGCCTTTGGAATTAATGCCGATAAAATCAGAAATATATCAAGAAGAAATTTAAACATTTTCACTAACGAGTGCATTACTGGAATAACGGTAATGCTTTTTTCATCTTTAAGTAACGGAGCAGGAGTGGAAGAAAGAAATGGCCGATTCTCTATAACACAGGGAAATTCTTTGGTACATGAATCAGGGCTAGAGTCTAGAAAATTAATGTACTCCCTTCTTAAAGGGCACAAAAGTGAGAAAAGGTTGCTGAGGCAACCCTTTTTCTTGTAAACGAAGCATTGAACCAATTAAAGATATACAACTAACGGGTGCTATTCTTAAATAACGAAGGATCGCCTTTTGCCTTCTTGAAGTAACGGTAGCAGTTTAGTGGAATAAGGATATACTTGTGAAACTTAAGAATTCTTAAGAATTTTGTCGAGGTTTTCTTCAGGTTTTGATTTTATGATTTGATTATAAATTCATTACCATGGAGGAATATGTACATGAGTAGTTTTTCTTTTATATATCAATATATAACTAATCCCAGAACTGTTGGGGCAATACGACCTAGTTCAAGATACCTTAGTAATAAAATGGTAGAAGGAATCAACTTTAGGAATACAAAATATATTGTGGAATATGGTCCTGGTACAGGAGTTTTTACAGAGAAAATCCTTGAAAAAAGAAATAAAAACACAGTTATTGTAGTAATTGAAAATAACAAAGAATTTTATCAGTTACTTAAGAAAAAATACAATAATGTAAGTAACTTCATACTTATACATGGTTCTGCTGAACATGTTCAACAATATTTAAATGACTACAGAATCCCTTATGTAGACTATGTTATTTCTGGTCTACCGTTTGCTAGTTTACCTGAGTATGTGTCAAATAAGATATTATCAAGCACCTTGAAAATTTTAAAAACAGGTGGAGAATTTGTAACTTTTCAATATACTAAGGTTAAAATACCATTACTGAAAACCTACTTTCCAATCATTACAATTAAAAGGGAATATAGAAATATCCTCCCAGCTTATATACTTAAATGTAAATTATAGAACAAACCAAGGAGACATCAATGCAACCAAAAATTCTTATAATTGATGATGATAAAGAAATAAGAAGCCTTGTTGGAATTTATTTAGAAAATGAAGGCATGGAGACGGAAAAATTTGAAGACGCTATTGGAGCCATAAATTTTCTACAAAAGAATGAAGTCGATTTGATTATCTTAGATATTATGCTGCCAAAAATGGATGGAATACAAGCTTGTATGAAAATTAGAGAAGAAAGAAACATGCCCATTATTATGCTCTCTGCAAAGTCGGAAGATATGGATAAAATTCAAGGACTTATGTCAGGTGCTGACGACTATTTATCCAAGCCATTTAATCCGTTAGAGCTAATAGCTAGAGTAAAATCCCAGCTAAGAAGAACTAATAAATATAATCCTAAAATAAGCATTAGTAAAAATATGATTGAAATCGGGGAGCTTCAAATAAATGTTGATACTAGACAAGTTTATGTGCAAAAACAAGAAGTTAGACTGACTCCTAAAGAATTTGACATTTTAGAGCTGCTCGCTCAAAACAAAGGGATTGTACTTAGTGTACAAAAAATATATGAAGCAGTCTGGAAGGAAGATTTCTTAAAATCTGATAATAACGTAATGGTCCATATCACAAAAATAAGGGATAAAATCGAACGAGATCCTAAACACCCCATATATATCAAAACAGTTTGGGGAGTAGGCTATAAAATATGAGGATTGTTAAGTTAACAAATAAATTATCCCTTAGATTACTTGGTGCGATTGCTGTCAGTCTAATTGTTTCGACACTCGTTATCATTCCTGTTTCACGAATTATAGGCTATTTTTTAGATAAGAAAGATATAACAAATCTTAGTGTATCTGTATATTAC
>JAANMP010000098.1 GCA_011250595.1 Bacillus sp. MM2020_1
GTACCAGTAGTAGCTTTATATATACCCATAAGTAATTTGAAAAATGTACTTTTCCCTGCTCCATTTGGTCCAATAATACCCATAACTTCTCCAGATTTTACTGACATAGTAATATTTTTTAGTAAATTGTTGTTTTTTAATGAATAGGATACATCGTTTACTCTTAATAATAACTTCTCATCTACTTGTTCCTGCAACCTTTTCACCCTTTCAATATATTGTTTTTAGACCTTGAACAAATGTTGCTTTAATTTCACAATAAATAGTCACAACAGTTATTTTAGATTCGTAATATCAGGAAGCAATCCATTATCATCTTATTTATGTAGATACTCATTTGAGTAATAAATTGAATTTTTATTAAATTGAAGTGGCTATTAGTGAAAAATTATTGTGAATTTCCTAATATTAACTTTATCATAAAAATTAGAGTTATAACAATCTTGATAAAGTATATTGAGAGAATAATTTTGAAGTATAAAAACTTTATCCTTGTAAAGGGTATTGCGAAAATCTATTTTACAGTTTCAAAGGCATACTTGACACTCAAAGGTTATTATGAAAAAAATCCTTATAAGCACAAAGGACCTTTTAACTTCTTTTGCACTGGTTTATTTGAGTTAAGTTATAAAATCTTCATCTAGATTTCTATAGGATGATTCAGTTTAGGAACTTGCATTGTTTATGTTTTTTTTACATCATTCAGTTGCGTCTTAAGTAAAAAATGCGATTTAGACTAAGAGGATTGTGAACTTATAATTCAAAAGAATTGGAATATATGATTAAGGATCTCCGAAAGTACTTCTAAGTCGAATGCAGATGACAATTTTCTGCACTATCCAACAGGCAATATATCCGCTAACCTTATTAAAGATATCAACTCGATTTCTCTGTATTAACATGTAAATTTTAAAAACAGAAGCATTCATCTTCAAATAATGATTGTTCAATTTCTGGTTATCGTAATCTTGGAAAAAGTCTTATTATAGACTTAATTATTATATACAAATAATTCATCTACGGTGGTGTTTAAGCGATTTGCTAACTCAAATGCAAGAGACAAGGTAGGGTCATATTTATTGTTTTCAATAGCATTTATAGTTTGCCTTGTAACGTTGCATAGTTGGGCAAGCTCATCTTGTGATAATTTCTTAATTTTTCTCAGATATCTTATGTGGTTATCCATTTTACACTCCATATTTCTTTTTATTAATCATTAAGGCTAAAAGGAAATAAACTGAAATCATTGCTAAGACAGCAAAAGGATTTAAACCGAATTTGCCACCTCTAATAAAATCTACATACAACATTTTGGGAATAGAAATGATTACTAAATAAAATATTGTAAAGTAAAATGTTTGTATAACTGATTTGTCCTTTATGTGTTTTTGAAGTTCATCGCCTTGTTTTGATAGAGATATAAATAAATACACTATCAACCCCAGTGAAATTAAAATAACCATTAAACTAATAAGTATAGAGGTATTCATAAATTTTACTCCTTTCCAATATGTAAAAAGAATTTTACATTATTAGTATATCATTTTTACATTGTCTGTCAAAAACTTTTTACATGTCAGTGTAAATCACCTTTAGAAGGGTGGCCTGCTGCGGCTAAATTCGTCTCAATGAATGCGTAAAAGCCCTTCAAACGAAGGGATAGAGCCAAGTAATTCCATATTTTAATGCTCAGGCCTCTTGAGTATCAACTAATTGGTAATAGTAATCGTTAGTTGATTTCTCCTTTCCATCTATATTAATAACTACTACGGTCTCTATATCTTCTGAAATCCACAGTACTCTTTCTATCGAAATCGTCTTAAGGTCCTTATCCCTATATTCAATTAAAGAATTAATGTAAATATCCATATAATCACCCCAACAATTGATTAGTATCGGCTCTTAAATCATAAATTTGCAACTTCTTAGATGGATTGATGAGTTCATTCATATCAGTTACCCAGATTTTATTAGCAAGTAGAAACTTAACAATAAAAAGACAGGAACCTTTTTCAAACCCGAATTTGTCATCATATTTTAGAGCAAGATTTGACAAGCCTAAACTTTCCGTTTTAACACCCCTATATAAAATAGGTGAGACAGATTTAATGATATCCAAAGTAATATTTGGCCTATTATTAATCGTTTTACAATCATGGAGCCAATCCATATTCTTAATGAAATTAGTAGGTAAATCTTGGTCAGTAACTAAATTCCAATCCTGAATATCTAAGTCCTGAAAGTACCTTTTCTCTATTTCAAATTTTTGAAGTTCTCTTACATTGAGATTATCTACAGGTTTAATAGTTCGAACACAACTTTTTATTCCATCCTTTGTCCTTATAATTAAGAAAAAATCCGACGTAATGACCTTGTAAGGCCCTCGTGCTCCATTCTCTCTAGGGTGCTCGACACCAATTTCTTCTGCTATAGAAATGGTTTTTTCTAAAGGAAGCAATGGATACTGTTCTCTAATATCTTCTACGTAGGATGACCATTCAAGAGTATATAAATAATGCAGCTCTAAATCTGAAAGAAAATGATGAATACGACCGTTTTCCAACCTTTACCCCTAGTAGCATATCCCTTAGAAGCTACATCTTGAATATTTAACCATGGTTTATGATCCCTCCCTTCTCCCTATCCTCTTCCTTCCTTAACCCATCTTATAATTTTTTCTTCTGTAGAGTTATTCCTTTTTCTTTTAGCCATAGTAAATTCTCTCTTTTCATTTCAGATTGATATTCAACTCCTTTGTGGTCCTTTAAGGTACACAATTATGTACCTTAAAGGACCACAATAAAAAAAGACTGTCCCTAAAGGACAGTCTTGAAAATAATAAATTTTGATTTTTGAAATTGGAAAAACATATTTCTCACCTCAATTAGAAATATTAATTTTATTTCCACTTTATCTTATAAATATTCTTGGAACTAACAAATTTTTTTATTTCCAACTTTTTTGTTTCGTTCCCGACTTTTTTGTTCTGTTTCCAACATTTTTATACTATTTCCGACTTTTTTTTACTTATACACAAGGAACTCTTTGGTGATATTTAACAAAATAAAAACTGCGGTGTTTCGTCGCAGTTTATTCGAAAATTGTTCTGACACTTATTTGCCTAAAACGATTAAAAGTTGAGTACTAAAATTGAATTATTTTTAAAATATTTCCAAACTGGGCTAATAAGGCACTAAAAAACCTTCAATTGGATAATTATTAATTTAATTTTGAAAAGTTTATAACTTATATATCAAATTAAGTTTAACGACATCTATATTTACTACCTAAAACCCCTATTTAATCGTTTCAGTTTTAATTCAATTATTCCAATAATCTCATCTTGATCCTCAGCCTGTAGCTTTCTAAATAATGTGAGTAGTTCTACCTCCTTTCCTTCAGCCTTAGATACGTATGTATCTTTCGAATTATTGTCTTCGTTTGAGCTAATTAATAGCCACTCTAGATCAACCTTAAAATCCTTATATATTGAAAATATCGTTTCAATTGATGGATTATACTTATCTTGTTCTAATTCACTTAGGGTTCCTTGTGATACACCTATTATTTTTGCAAATTCAACTTGATTCAACTTATTTCTCTTTCTAATATTCTTTATTCGTTGCCCTAAGGTCATCTCCAAACCTCCAATCTATAAAAGTCCCGATGATAAAAATAGTCATCGGGACTGAAATTGGTTCCATTCATTTTTTACTGGTTCCACAGATTTTTTACTGGTTCCATACATTTTTAACTGGTTCCATACTTTTATTTCACCGGACATCTATTGTCATTTAAAAACTTTTTTTACTCAACCGTAACCGATTTCGCAAGGTTACGCGGCTTATCCACGTCACAGTCGCGGTGCAATGCAGCGTAGTAAGATAGTAACTGCATTGGAATAACAGAGGTCAGCGGTGTTAATAGTTTATTTACTTCTGGAATGACGAAGCTGTCTTCGTCGCGATTTAAGCCGTCCATTGAAATGATACAAGGATTCGCACCACGGGCTACTACTTCCTTCACATTTCCACGCAGATTCATGTTTACACTTTCTTGCGTAGCAAGCGCTATAACAGGAGTACCCTCTTCAATTAAAGCAATCGTTCCGTGCTTTAATTCGCCGCCGGCAAAGCCTTCTGCTTGAATATAAGAGATTTCCTTTAACTTTAAGGCACCTTCTAAGCCAACATAAAAGTCAATCCCGCGGCCGATAAAGAAGGCATTGCGTGTGACTGATAAAAATTCTCTTGAGATTTGCTCAATAAGCTCTTTCGAATCACAAAGAACTTCCATCGCGTTCGCAACAATACCCAGCTCTTTTACAAGGTCAAAGTCTATAGTTAAATTGCGGCTTTTCGCAGCCACTTCAGCTAAAATGACTAATACCGCTAATTGTGCGGTGTAAGCCTTTGTTGAAGCAACAGCAATTTCAGGACCAGCATGTAATAACAGCGTGTAGTCTGCTTCACGCGATAACGTTGAACCAGGTACATTTGTAATTGTTAGGGCAGGGTAGCCCATTTCTTTTACATTCACAAGAACTGCACGGCTGTCCGCAGTTTCTCCACTTTGTGAAATGAAAATAAACAATGGCTTTTCAGAAAGAAGCGGCATGTTATAGCCAAATTCACTGGAGATATGAACCTCAACAGGAATTTTCGCCATTTTTTCAATGAACTGCTTTCCAACAAGACCTGCATGATAAGAAGTACCGGCCGCAATAATGTACAGGCGGTCTGCTGCATTTACAGCTTTGATGATCTCACTGTCAATGGTCAACTCACCTTGCTCATTTTGATACGTTTGGATAATACGGCGCATCACAAGCGGCTGTTCATCAATTTCTTTCAACATATAATGCGGATATGTGCCTTTTTCAATATCACTGGCATCAAGTTCTGCTTTATATGGAGCACGACTGATCACTTCGCCGTTCAGATTTTGAATTGTCACTTGATCCTTTGTGACAATAACAATTTCTTTGTCCATTAATTCTACGTATTGGTCAGTGACCTGGAGCATAGCCATGGCATCACTAGCGACCACATTAAAACCTTTCCCAAGACCAACAAGGAGCGGACTTTTATTTTTTGCCACAAAAATCGTTTCATTATCTTGTGCATCTAAAAGGGCAAGTGCATAAGAACCGTGTAAAAGAGTCAGCGTTTTGCGGAACGCTTCTAATACGTTTAAACCTTCGTTTACAAATAACTCAATCATTTGAACAATGACTTCTGTATCTGTTTCGCTTTCAAACGTAACGTCTGATAAATATTCTTGTTTTAATAGATCGTAGTTCTCAATAACCCCGTTATGAACGAGTGTAAATCGACCCGAAGCACTTTGGTGCGGGTGGGAGTTGCCTTTACTTGGAACCCCATGTGTTGCCCAGCGTGTATGTCCAATCCCGATATGTGCCAGGACATCCTCGTCAACAATGCTCCGTAAATCAGCAATCCGGCCCTTTTCTTTAAACACATGAATTCCGCTTTCGTTCTTAACAGCAATTCCCGCTGAATCATAGCCTCTATATTCGAGCTTTTCTAAGCCTTTTAATAAAATATCTTTTGAATCTTTATTTCCAATATATCCAACAATTCCACACATTCTTCTGTTTCCTCCCTATGCAGGGGGCAGTATTGCTTTGGAGGCCTACTTGCCCCCTGATCAATGTTTTGGTCAGGTATCTGTCTATACCCTTTTGAAACATTACTGCTAGTATGCGCATTTCCTTCTCTTTGTGCACAAAGTTGCCCCTGTGTTTTAAAGAAGAAATTTTCGGTTGTGCGTTTCAACCGGGAGGTATCCGCCGAACATTCGATACTCCTCCTCCTCGTCAACTAACCCCTTCACTTTGGGTTAGTCCAGGCGCTTTTAAAAAGTAAAATTCTCACGCTGCCCACCTTTCTTTAAAAGAAATAATTTCTGCTTTGAAGAAAACAAAGCAAATTAATACTACTATGATTAAGGGGCCACGTCAACCAAAATAAGGGATTTCTAATATTCCCCAGTAACTATAAATCATTCATAATAAAATATGCATAAGGGGACCCACTCGTGTGGGTCCCCTAAGTAAATTCTTATTCCTTTAATTCCATTTCTTCTTTTACAACTGCAACAATCCGGTTGACATAGGATTCACAAAGCTCCTCTGTTGATGCCTCTGCCATGACACGGACCAATGGTTCGGTTCCTGATGGTCGAACGAGAATTCGACCGTTCCCGGCCATTTCTGCTTCCACTTGCTCAATAACCTCTTTTACCTTAGCATTGTCGGTTACATGATGTTTATCGGTTACTCTTACATTGACAAGCTTTTGCGGGAATTTTTTCATTTCACCTGCCAACTCTGATAAAGGCTTGCCGGTTGCCTTCATAATATTAACTAATTGCAAACCTGATAATAAACCGTCACCAGTGGTATTATAGTCTAGGAAGATAATATGGCCGGATTGTTCGCCGCCCAGATTAAAACCATTTTTCTTCATTTCTTCGACCACATAACGGTCACCCACAGCAGTCGGTACACTATGGATTCCATGTGCCTCAAGTGCTTTATAGAAGCCAAGATTACTCATGACCGTGGACACAATCGTTCCATGCTTTAAGCGACCTTGTTCTTTCATATATTTGCCGCAAATATACATGATTTGGTCACCATCTACAATCGTTCCATTTTCATCGATTGCAATCAAACGGTCACCATCCCCGTCAAAGGAAAGACCGACATCGGCGCCTTTTTCTTTTACCAAGGCAGCTAATGCTTCTGGGTGTGTTGACCCGACACCTGCATTGATATTTAGGCCATTCGGTGAAGCACCCATAGTTGATAAGTCCGCATCTAAATCAGCAAATAAGTGTGCCGCTAGAGAAGATGTTGCCCCGTGTGCACAATCTAAGGCTATATGGATTCCTGTAAATTCTTCATCCACACTATTTTTCAAATATTGGAGGTACTTTTGACCGCCTTCGAAATAATCCATGACTTGACCAAGATCCGAGCCCACTGGACGAGGCAGTTGATCTTCATGTAAATCGATAAGTGCCTCAATTTCTAATTCCTGCTCATCGGATAGCTTAAAGCCATCAGGACCAAAAAATTTAATGCCGTTATCAGCCACCGGATTATGAGAAGCAGAAATCATCACTCCTGCTTGAGCACCTAATGCTTTTGTTAAAAATGAAACACCCGGAGTAGAAATGACTCCTAAACGCATAACTTCGGCGCCAATGGAAAGTAACCCTGCCACTAGTGCTCCTTCTAACATATGCCCGGATATTCGTGTATCACGCCCGATGAGTACTTTGGGACGGTCGGTATCCTTTGTTAAAACATATCCGCCATAGCGACCTAATTTAAAGGCCAACTCAGGTGTTAACTCGCTATTTGCTACTCCGCGTACCCCATCGGTCCCGAAATATTTTCCCATTATAAAAATCTCTCCTTCAACATGTATTGCTGGATATTATGCATTATTTTTTTCAATCGTAATTTTCGCTGATGACTTATTAGGTTTCCACTTAACTGTCGTCGGGCCCTCCACTTGAATGTCCACTTCATATACCCCTTCTTCCTGAAGGCTGGACAAATCAATAAAGACATTAAAGTCCTTAGACCTCACACGTTTAACATCTGAAATGGGGCCATTTACTAATATATTTACCAACTGATTATCAGGGTCATTTATGGTTGCCTTATATTCAGCGGATAGTCCTTGAATTTTTAAAGGTACATCTGAAACTGTTTTCTCTTCTTCTTTTTCAACCACAACGGTTGCTTTCACCATTTGCGGGGTAACCTTCGTAATACCATTAGAGATAATAACGGGTAAGGTTAGTGTGGTGTTGTCGGTGATTTTACTGATATCGACCTCAACCCGGACGTTTTCCGTTTTGTTTAAAACATTAACATCCCCGGAAATTGTTGCTTCCTTTTCATCGATTTCAATCGATTTAATCGTCACACCCTCTGGTGCGGTACCATTCCTCACAATTTTTATCGGAACAGTCTTACTATTACTTTTTACTGGAATGGTGATTTCTACCTTTTCCGGATTGACCTCAACATTTAACTTATTTAAGTCCTTGTCAAGAACCTGGATGTTGGCTTCCTCTGAAATGGTTTCTGTCAGTTTATTCTTTTCCTCAAGGGTTGCCTTGACATAGGTAATCCGGTCGATGACACTTTTGGCACCGGTAATCTTCACTTTATTGGGCTCGACCACTGGTTGTCCAGCAGAATAGCCCTCCTCTATTTGGCTCGAATTAAATTCTGCCTCTACTTTAAATTCCTTCGTGATTTTCTCCTGGACGGTCACATTCACGGTAGCTGGTTTTATAGTGGCAGTCAATTTATCAGATAAATCTTTGACTTTTAACTTCACTTTCTGTTTTCCAATTTTAGCCTTCGATAAATTCACATAAACCTCAAAGTTCCTCAACGCTTTTGCAGACTGAATATGCGTTAATGGTCCTTTTAGGGTGATATCAACTGTCGCTGGAATTCCAGACACCACTAGATTTTCCGTATCATAATAAACCTTTACAGGGATATTCTTTAAGGTTTCTGTTGATTGCTCGCCAGGTACATTTACATCCGTTATTTTTTTCCCTGTATGTGGTACAGAGGAATATAAAAGTACGGCTAAAAGCAAAGCAAGAATTTTAATAAACCAGGGATTATCCATCAATTTATCCATTATTTTTTCCCCTCCAGTTCCAACGCGCTGAAGAAGATTGTTTTGTCTTCAAATGAGTGAACAATTCACTCGTAAGTAATTCTTTCAGTTGGTCTGTATTAATCGCGCGATGAAGCTCCCCGTTCTTGGTAAGCGAGATATGACCTGTCTCTTCTGACACAATGATTGTAACACTGTCCGTTACTTCACTTATTCCTAAAGCGGCCCGATGCCTGGTTCCCAGCTCCTTAGAAATAAACGGACTTTCCGATAACGGCAGATAGCATGCGGCAGCCGCGACATTATTTCTTTGTATGATGACTGCACCATCATGGAGCGGTGTATTTGGGATAAAAATATTAATCAGCAATTCAGAAGAAATATTGGATTTTAACTGAATACCTGTTTCTATGTAATCGCCCATTCCTGTTTCTCTCTCAATCGAGATTAATGCCCCAATACGGCGCTTTGCCATATAGTCCGTTGCCTTAATAATCGCTTCAACTGTCTTTTCCGGATTTTCTTCATCCGGATTACTACTTCTCGAAAAGAACTTCCCTCTTCCTAATTGCTCAAGAGCTCTTCTAAGTTCCGGCTGAAAAATGATAATAATCGCAAGAAACCCGTATGTTATCGCCTGTTCCATCATCCAGCTTAACGTTTGGAAGCCTAGAAACTCGCTGACAACTCTAACTAGCAGGATAACCAGAATGCCTTTTAGCAATTGAACGGCTTTCGTTCCTCTAATCACATTAATCAACTTGTAAATGACAAACCATACGAGGGCAATATCAACAATACTAGCTAAATACTTCCATAATTCGAAATCAGCAAACGGCATTGTTCTTCCTCCGTAATTTTCTTTAACACATATAAATTACAATCTATTTATTATATCATAAATACCTCTTGTACCTATTATTTGTATAAGCTTAAAAAAACAAATCACTCCGCCAGAGTGATTTGTTTTTATTTAGTTTCCGGTTGGTCTCCAAATATTTGCACAACATCCTGCGTAGTCTTTTTAATATGGTACCAAATCCAATCAAATACCTCATTTACTTCATCAATTTGCCCTGTTACATGCCCCGCCGAGGCCAAATACTTCTCACCATTTATGACGGTCACATCACCTTGGACTTCGCCCTCTATATCCAAATTCCCATTTCGGACAATAACATCACCTTTTACCGTTTCACCCTTAGGAACAATGACCGTATTATTTCTTACCACTAAGTTCTTTTGCTTCGAAACAGAAAAGTCTTTATCTTGATTCCAAGTAGAGAATAAGCTTCCCATCATTAATATGAAAAATAAGGAAGCGGCAGCAAGCAAGGGATGGTTTTTCATCCAGCGCTGCATCCAAATCCTTCGTTTTTCTTTTGGTAACCTGGATAATACGTTGGCTGTAAAATTGTCTGGAGCCTGCATGGTAGATATACTCTTGACAAAAGCTACCGTCTTTTTAAGTTCGTAAAATAAACTTTCGCATTCTTTACAGCTTTGGAGGTGTTCTCTAAATACTCGTTCTTGCTCAGGTGTAATTTCGTCATCTAAATATTCATGCATTAGTTCGATGATTTGTTCTGGACACATTAACAGTTTCACCTCTTATCACACATAGCGTAATTGTTGTCTTAATGCTTCCCGGCCACGGTGAATTCTTGTTTTTACCGTTCCAAGGGGTAAATCTAGAATTTCACTTATTTCGTTTAAGGACAACTCTTCCATATATTTTAATACGATGGCTGTCCGATATTTGTCGGGCAGTTTTAAGATTTCCTTCTGGACAGCCTCTTGCAGCTGTAAGCTTTCTAATTCTGACTCTGGCAGCGGTGTGTTCGAAGGAATCTGTGAATACATCGTTAACCCTTCCGCCCCTGCTACTTCTGCATCTAAATAATAATCCGGTTTCTTTTTTCGCATTCGGTCAATACACAGATTGGTAGCAATTCTAAAAAGCCAAGTAGAAAATTTCAAGTCTTGATTAAACGATTTGATATTAACATAAGCACGGATAAAAGCCTCCTGTGCCATATCCTCCGCTTCATGACGGTTTCCAAGCATTCGGAAACATAGTTGATAAATACTGTTCTTATATATTTCAACGATTTCACCAAAGGCATCTTGATCACCTTTGATTACTTGTTTGATTCTCTTTTTGACTATTGCATCCATTAAGTTACCTCAGCTCCATTGCTGCTAATCGATAATACGAATCGATAGCAAAAAAGTTTCGTTTTACACGAAAAAACTTCTCAGTACCTTTAATATTAACAAAAATTTACTAAAAGGGCCCATTATTAGTTTAAGGATTTTAGGAAGGGAGGAAAAGTAACGTTTTTTAGTCTTTAATTTTAAAATGAATATAAAAAAGCTGCAACTTGTAAGAACAACAGGTTCACCTGTTTTCTTACGAGTTGCAGCATTAAGAATTTATAATAATTTTTCTCCGAATAGGGAACCCATCAATTCAACAGCCACTTTTGCTGTTTTATTTTTTTCATCTAAAATTGGATTTACTTCTACAAATTCCGCTGAGGTAATAATCTTTGATTCTTCTAACATCTCCATAGCCAGATGACTTTCTCTGTAGCTGATTCCACCTATGACTGGTGTTCCAACGCCAGGAGCATCATTAGGGTCTAAGCCATCTAAATCAAGAGATAAGTGGACACCATCTGTCTTATCTTTCAGGTAAGCGATGGTTTCTTCCATTACTTTTGCCATCCCCATCCGATCAATTTCATGCATGGTATAAACTTTGATTCCTATTTCTTTTATCAAATCTTTTTCTCCATCATCCAGCGCTCTTGCGCCAATAATGACGACATTTTCAGGTTTAACTTTTGGACCATATCCACCTATATCAGTTAATAAGTTGTGACCTAACCCAATACTTACTGCCAAAGGCATCCCATGGATATTACCAGATGGGCTTGTCTCTGCCGTATTTAAATCACCATGTGCATCATACCAAATGACACCGAGGTTTTTATAATGTTTAGAGACCCCTGCTAACGTACCAATTGCAATACTATGATCCCCACCAAGTACCAATGGAAACGCGCCAGATTGGACTGCATTATCTACTTTATCAGCAAGCAGAGCACTTTTTTCAGCAACTAAATCTAAATTCCGCAAATTGGATTCTTTATCCACCACTACTTCAGGTCTGCCAATTGGAATATCACCTAGATCATGTACTTCATCAAATAGCGGCTTTAGTCGTTCCACAATCCCAGCATAACGGATTGCACTAGGTCCCATATCTACCCCACGTCTCATTTGACCTAAATCCATCGGCATCCCAATAATTGATAGCTTGTTCATATTAATTCCTCCTACCCCTTTATGTATTCTATTTTAACCGCTTTCATACCAATGACTCAACTCGACAAAATTATGTATATATATACGGAATAAAAAGCTGAAGCGCCCGTTTAGCGCACGACAGGACTGGAGCACTCCAACTGAGATAAAGGAAACACGAAGAGCGTTAGTGATTCGATGTTGACTTATCGTAGGGCGGAGAGCGAAGTCCACTAGCCGCTGGGCGCTGGAGCTGGATTCAGAGAACCATTTCAATGTTATCACGATAAATTGATATAAACTCGTATATAAACAAAAAACCTTAAACCACGGATTGGTTTAAGGTATAAATAGAAAGAATAAAGGACCTTGGATTATATCTCCAAAGTCCTTTACTGTGATTATATGAGCCATGAAGGACTCGAACCTTCGACCCTCTGATTAAAAGTCAGATGCTCTACCAACTGAGCTAATGGCTCTCTGGCTGGGCTAGCTGGATTTGAACCAACGCATGTCGCAGTCAAAGTGCGATGCCTTACCGCTTGGCTATAGCCCAATAATGATGTGATAAAATATAGTATGTCCAACTTTTTTTAAAATATAATGGTGGAGGGGGACGGATTCGAACCGCCGAACCCGGAGGGAGCGGATTTACAGTCCGCCGCGTTTAGCCACTTCGCTACCCCTCCATATTAACTTTTAAAAAAATGGTGCCGGCGAGAGGACTTGAACCCCCAACCTACTGATTACAAGTCAGTTGCTCTACCAATTGAGCTACCCCGGCATGTAGTTTACATAATAAAATTATGGTGGAGGATGACGGGCTCGAACCGCCGACCCTCTGCTTGTAAGGCAGATGCTCTCCCAGCTGAGCTAATCCTCCACAGAATGAAAGTTATTTTCGCTACTGCGAAAAAACCTTGGTGACCCCTACGGGACTCGAACCCGTGTTACCTCCGTGAAAGGGAGGTGTCTTAACCGCTTGACCAAGGGGCCATACTATTATTAAAATAGGTAAGCTTCCAAGCGGGCTCGAACCGCTGACCTCTTCCTTACCATGGAAGTGCTCTACCTACTGAGCTATGGAAGCATAGCTAAATATCAATCTACATAAAAATGGCTCCGCAGGTAGGACTCGAACCTACGACCGATCGGTTAACAGCCGATAGCTCTACCACTGAGCTACTGCGGAATAATAATATTTTAGCCTGGCAGCGTCCTACTCTCACAGGGACGCGTGTCCCAACTACCATCGGCGCTGAGAAGCTTAACTTCCGTGTTCGGTATGGGAACGGGTGTGACCTTCTCGCCATTACTGCCAGACTATTTTCAAGACATATTTTATTATAATGCCTTTTTGAAATTTTTCAAGAGGAAAAATAAATTTTTATCATTCCCTCAAAACTAGATAATGCAGAAGAAGTTGTAAAAACGAGTTCGCTTTAAAAATTGGTTAAGTCCTCGAACGATTAGTATCAGTCAGCTCCACATGTTACCACGCTTCCACCTCTGACCTATCAACCTGATCATCTTTCAGGGTTCTTACTAGCTTGCGCTATGGGAAATCTCATCTTGAGGGGGGCTTCATGCTTAGATGCTTTCAGCACTTATCCCGTCCGCACATAG
>JAANMP010000099.1 GCA_011250595.1 Bacillus sp. MM2020_1
GGGTAATATATGATATATGATATATAATATTCCGAATATTATATATAATGAATCTAAAAAGAGGAGGTGAAAATATGAACATTGATTTTTCGGTTCCAGCCCCATTGAAAATGCAAGCCTTTACTATTTTAAAGAATGCGATAGTTAATGGAGTTTTCAAAGATAATGATGCTATAACGGAAAGAATGGTCCTTGAAAAATTTAAAATTAGTCGTACACCGTTTCGTGAAGCGATACAAGTGTTGGAAAAAGAAGGGTGGGTCTATACGATCCCTTATAAAGGGATATTTGTGAGTCCGATTACATTAAAAGATATTCAGGAGCTGTTCGAGCTTCGTTTATTAATCGAGCCTTCTATTATTGATAACTTATTTCAGAAATCCAAAGTGGAAGATTGTGCTAATAAATTAGAAGTAATTGTTAACAAAATGAAGACTGACGTTAGTATCCAATCTGATTTTGAATTTATGTTGTTAGATCAGGAATTTCATAATCTCTTATATAAGCAAACTGAAAATAACCGTATTATAGCCGTTTCAGAACAGATTTCTGACACCATGCTAAGAGTAGGGATACGTGTATTACACAGGAAGGCAAGGAGAGAAGAAGTGATTGAGGAACATAAAACCATTATCGCTGGATTGAGGGATGGAACGGCTAAAATTCAATTAATCAATCATCTGAATCTCACAGAGGAGTCTTTCATTGAGATGTATAAAGAAGCGAGTCTCAGAAAACTAGAAGGCAAATAAAAAAAGAGTCCTGTGATTATTGGTTTGGCGACCCATCACAAAACTCTCGGGTAAATGTCCCTTAAAAGTTCAGGGATTAGAAGATTGGAGGTTGTCCTCCAAATACTTCTTTCTTCTATTATATCAAATGTTACTTCCATTTTCATTAGATATAATTTGGTATCTTTGATGTGTCTTTTTAAATAAAGTGAAAGCGTTTTCTATATAGATCGAAGCCATAAAGGAGATGAAATTATGAGAAAAACCAATAAAAGGTGGACTGTTGTATTTCTTATCTTTTTAGCAACTTCCATAAATTATTTGGATAGAGCTAACTTGGGTATTGCTGGTCCGGATATGATGAAAGATCTTGGACTAAGTAAGACTGCGTTTGGGTTACTAGGTTCGGCATTTTTCTGGACTTATGCATTAATGCAAATCCCGGTTGGAACAATTGTTGATAAATTAGGTCCTAGACTCACCTATGGTATTGCCGTTATTTGGTGGTCAATTGCTAGTGCCTTAACGGCAACTGGTCGTTCCATCGGTCTTTTAATAGGAATTCGTGCTTTAATGGGTATTGGTGAATCACCTGCTTTCCCAACCAATACACGTGTTATTGCGGATTGGCTTCCTTCAAAAGAACGCGGACTTGCAAATGGTATCTTTACAATGGGAATCGCTGTGGGTGCAGGATTAACAACACCTCTTGTGGCTTGGATTGTCCAAACGTTTGGGTGGAGAGCCTCCTTTATATTTACAGGTGCCTTAGGTGTAGCTTGGGCTCTTTGCTGGTTCATTAGCTTCAAGAACAAACCATCAGCGGATACGAAAGTAAATAAGGCAGAATTAGAATATATACTTGATGGTCAAGTAGAAAATGGTAAAGAAGTAGTAGCAGCACCAAGATTAAAGTGGTACCAGCTTCTTAAGTATCGAAATGTTTGGGGCATTCTATTCGGTCTTTTTGCACAAGATTATTTACTGTATCTAATGCTTACTTGGTTACCAACTTACCTTGTCATTGAAAGACACATGACCTTATTAAAAGCTGGTTTTAACTCGATGATTCCTTGGATTGCTGCCTCAATCGGTGCCGTGCTAGGTGGCTATTTATCCGATCGGCTAATAAAAAAGGGCTGGAATCCTATCGCTTCACGAAAAACAATTATGATAACGGGTATGATCCTTTCATTGGCCATTATACCAGCTGCTTTCGTGACAAGCGCGACCATGGCACTAACCTTTATCGCCGTTTCATTAGGTGGAATGATGTTTGCAAATGGTGGTTCTTGGGCAGTTGTCGCAGATATTGCTCCTAAAAATATGGTTGGAGTACTTGCGGGCATGCAAAACTTTGTTGGGAACATTTCAGGTTGGATTGCACCGATTTTAACAGGCTTCTTAGCTGACCAATTACATAGCTTTATTGCAGCCCTTGTTGTAGCCGGAGCAATTGGTGCACTTGCCGTCATTCTTTATATTGTGTTACTCAAAAATGAAAAAATTGAAACCACACTTCATTTAAATACTGGGGGAATGAGAAATGAAAAACTTTCATAATGTACAAGCAGATACACTAGTTAAGATTTGTTCGGAAATCTTACAAAAACATGACGTTCCATTTGAAGAAGCACAAGTTGTTGCCACCTCGTTAGTTGATGCAGATCTTCGTGGGGTAAGCAGCCATGGCGTCATTAGATTACCTATTTACCTAAGTCGATTGGCAAATGGTGTAATCCCGGGCAGCGCTGATGTCGAAATCATTAAAGAAACGGAAAGCACGGCTGTTTTAGATGGTCATGATGGATTAGGTCAGATAGTTTCAAAGAAAGCCATTGATCTTCTTTTAGAAAAAGCAGAAAATAGTCCGATTAGCGCGGTAACTGTTCGGAATAGTAATCACTTTGGTGCTGCTGCCTATTGGGCTTCAAAAATTCAAGAAAAAGATATGATTGGTTTTTCGATAAGCAATGTTGAGCCGCTCATGCCACCTCCAGGCGGGGCTGCAGCAAGAGTTGGAAACAATCCGATTTCAATTGTCGTACCAACAGGCGATTCAAAACCAATTGTTTTAGACATGGCAACAAGTACTGTACCTCTTGGGAGAATCCTAAATGCAAAAAGTAAAGGCGAATCCCTTCCTGAAGGATGGGCAGTTGATTCAACAGGTAAACCAACTACAGATCCGGATAAGGTTGTCAATGGAGGATTCTTATATCCTGTTGGGGGTCCAAAGGGATACGCATTAGCTATTATTGTTGATGTATTATCCGCCTTATTAAGTGGAGGCGCGATTGGGAAAGAAATTAATTCTATGTACAATGATATAAATAATCCAAATTGTGTGAGTCATTTCTTTATGGCTATTCGAATTGATGCCTTTCTCGAGCCACAAGCATTCTATCAATCTATTGGAAAATATATTCAGTTCATTAAAGATACTCCATTAGCAGAAGGAGCAAACGGTATTTTCCTTCCAGGAGAAATTGAGCATCTTAACAAGGCTAAAAATGTGACAGAAGGTATTAACTTACCTATTTCCGTAGTCGATGATTTAGTCAAACTTTCAAAAGAAGTCAACCTTGATAATGATTTAATCAGTGAATCGCAGAATTCACTATTGGTTTAATCGGACGAGGAGTGGGGTATGGAGGGATTCTCCTAGCCCCCCTCCTAACTGTTAGACCACATTGTTATTAAAATTTTTGAAAAAATTAAATTTAAGGAGATTGAGTTATGAAATTATTACAATTTATCAGCCAAGGAGAAGTTCGTTTAGGGGTTAAAACAGATCAAGGAATCTTAGATGTAAAAAAAGCCGCACAAAGGTTTGAAACTTCAGCCCCTGCTAGTCTTCAGGAATTAATTTTACAAGAAAGCACGGGTCTTGAAGTGGTTAATAGTTTAGTGGGCCGTGCTAGTGAAAATGGGTTGGAGGATTTATTTCTCCAAGAGGAAGGGCTTACATATGCTCCAGCGGTTTCTAATCCTGAAAAAATCATTTGTGTCGGCTTAAACTATATTAATCACGCAAAAGAATCAAAAATGGAAGTTCCAACCACACCCGTTTTATTTAGTAAATTTAATAATGCCTTAGCTGCTCACCAGGATACCGTTGCCATTCCAGAAGGAGCGGAACAAATGGACTATGAAGCAGAGCTTGTTTTAGTCATTGGCAAGACGGCTAAAAATGTTTCAGAAGAGGAAGCCTTGTCCTATGTTTTTGGCTATAGTGTGGGAAATGATATTTCTGCTCGTGATTTACAATTTAGAACTGGGCAATGGTTACTAGGAAAAAGTCCGGACGGATTTGCTCCTGTAGGTCCCTACCTTGTCACTAGTGATGAGGTTGATCCCAATAATTTAACGGTTGAATGCCGGGTGAACGGTGAATTACGTCAATCAGCCCATACAAAAGATATGATTTTCAATTGTGCGACGATCATTAGCTATGCTTCGAAATATATGACATTAAAGCCTGGTGATGTTATTTATACGGGAACTCCTGATGGTGTAATTCTTGGCTATTCCAAAGAAGAACAGGTTTGGTTAAAATCTGGCGATGAAATGGTTATTTCTATTGAGTCCCTAGGCGAATTAAAAAATACTCTACAATAAAAGGGGGAATTAGCATGGCCCTATCACAGGAAACGAAAATACAATACTATGGTAATTTTATCAATGGACAATGGGTGGAATCGGAAGAGACTTTACCTGTATTCGATAAGTATACAGGTGAGGAAATTGCTAGGATTTCGATTGCTTCTCGAGAAGAAGTAAATGAAGCGATAAGTAATGCCTATGAAACCTTTCAAACCGTTAAACTTTCACCAATGCAGCGATATGATATTTTAATGCAAACCGTTGAGATTGCTAAACAAAGGAAAGAAGAATTAGCACTTGTAATGGTTCAAGAAGCAGGTAAGGTTCTAAAAGAGGCAAGAGGTGAGATTGATCGGGGAATCCAGACCTTAATCGCATCTGCTGAGGAAGCAAAACGAATTTCGGGACAAGGAATTCCTTTGGGACAGCCTGATAATGATAATAAACTTGCCTTCACGATTCGGGTACCCGTTGGGGTGATTGGCGCCATTACTCCATTCAATTTCCCATTCAATTTGGTCGTACATAAACTTGGTCCGGCGATTGCTGCGGGTAATACAGTCGTTCTTAAGCCTGCCGAAAAAACTCCAATCATTGCCTGTAAACTGGTTGAGATTTTACTAGAGGCTGGTCTGCCAAAGGGTTATGTGAATCTAATTAACGGTCTAGGGCATACAACAGGACAATATTTACTAGAAGATGAACGGATTGCAATGTACACGTTTACGGGTAGTCCGATTGTTGGAAAAAAGATCAAAAACAACACAGGTATCCGAAAAGTGACATTGGAGCTTGGAAATAACTCCCCAAATATTATTCATAAGGATGTTGCCGATTTAGATAGGGCGGTTCAACTTTGCGTGACAAAAGGGGTGACCAATGCCGGACAGGCATGTATTTCAGTCCAGCGTGTATATGTTCATAAAGATATATATGATGCTTTCGTGGAGAAGGCAATTCAATTAGCAGAATCATTAAAGGTAGGAGATCCAAGAGATCCTCAAAACGATGTGGGTCCATTGATCTCTGAAAATGAGGCTGTTCGTGTGGAGGAATGGCTTAAGGAAGCAAGCGAAAAAGGTGCAGATGTCTATGGGGGAGAGAGGGTAGGTTCTATCATTCACCCAGCCATTGTCACCAATGTTTCAAAAGATATGAAGGTTGTTTGCGAAGAAGTGTTTGCCCCTGTTATTGGAATAACTTCCTATGAAGAGATTGAAGACGCATTTAACATGGCAAATGATACACCATATGGTCTTCAAGCAGGTGTGTTCACGACCAATCTCACAATTGCAATGGATGCAAGCTATAAATTAAATTTCGGTGGAGTTATTATCAATGATGTTTCCACCTACCGTGCTGATGTTATGCCGTATGGTGGTATTAAGAATAGTGGGGTTGGGAAAGAGGGTCCTCATTATGCGATTCAAGAAATGACAGACGAAAGAATTATTGTTATTAATCTATAAGAAAACTAGGTGAAATCATGAGAAAAGTTTGGGAGTTTTGTTCTACTCAAAAAATTGTTTTTGGCCCTGGGTCCATTAATCAGCTAAATGAAATCTTAGACGATTTAAAGGCAAAAAGGATTTTTGTTATTACCGATCCTGGAATAAAAAGTGCTGGAATTCTCGATAACATACTAAGTGTCTTGGAAAAAGGAGATTACCAGGTTGAAGTGTTCGCCGAAGCACAAGCGGAGCCTTCCATCGAAATGGTCTTAGAATGTTTTGAATTTGCAAGTTCGAAACTAGACACGGATGTCATCATTGGGTTAGGAGGCGGAAGCAGTATTGATTTGGCCAAAGTAACCGCCTTGTTAATGGCACACGGTGGAAATCCAAAGGATTATTTTGGAGAGCATCAAGTACCAGGGCCGATTGCACCACTCATTGCTATTCCAACCACTGCAGGGACGGGTTCTGAGGTGACATCTGTCGCTGTTGTAACAGATACAGAAAACCAACTAAAGGTGGGCATTTCCGATAATCATTTACGCCCTGCCGTAGCGCTTTTAGATCCAGAACTAACGGTGAAACTTCCCGCCTACGTTACGGCCTGTACCGGTATCGATGCCTTAGCCCATGCGGTCGAAGCCTATACAGCAAAGCCATATTCCAGTATTGAAACAGAGGAGAAAATCCTTTTTCAAGGTGCTTTACCAATTAGTGATGCGCTTGCGTTACGCTCGATTGAATTGGTCGCTGAGAATTTAACCATTGCGGTTCGACAGGGTGGAAATATTGAGGCAAGAACCAATATGTTACTTGCTAGTTTACTAGCTGGTATGGCTTTTTCAAATGCAGGGACAGCCCTTTCACACGCGCTTGCCTATCCAATCGGTGGTTTAGTCAAAGCACCTCATGGTGAAGTAACGGGCCTCATGCTGCCATATGTCATGGAATTTAATGCTCCGGTTGTTCAAGAAAAAATGATCAATATTGCGAGGGCGTTTGGTATTCAAACCGACAAGATGAATAAAAGCGATGCAGCACATGCCGCTTCAGAAGCAACCTTGCAGCTCTTAAAGGATATTGGCCTACCGACAACACTTGAGCAAATTGGAATTAAAGAAGATTCTATTAAAGAAATTGCCAACAAAACCTTAGGTATCTCACGGCTAGTCAGAAATAACCCAAGAGTTCCAACGGAAAAGGATTTAGAAGAGCTTGTTAGTAAAGCATTTAATTAGGGGACCAAGGGTCAAGGGGACGTTTCTCTTGCTTCCCCTTGCTTCCCCTTGCTTCAGGAAAAAGCAAGAGAACCGTCCTCATGGCAAAACAGGTTATGTTAAAAACCGAGGAAATGCAAGAAAAGTTAAAGAAAGACAAGCAGCATAATTATTGAGGGAAAGAGTGAAATTTTACTCTTTCCCTTTCTCATTACAGCTCATTTTATTAAAAACTTTAAATGAGCATTTTTAAATACAAATTTTTCAATTTAAATAGAAATGACAAGTACTCTATGAATAGAATTATCTAAGATTGAGAGAAATCCCCCTTTCTTTGTAGAAAGGAGGGTTATTTCCTGCGGAATTTTTCGACAATCTTCCTACTATTGTTTTAGTAGAAATGCTTATAGATCAGTACTTGCAGCTGTTATAACCAAACGTTTAATTAGTATAGCCTATACGGTATTTAGTCGAAAGGATGTCGTTTAGTGACCAAAGTGGTTAAAACGTTATTTATCGACTCCTATTATTTCATTTTTCTAAATTGGTCTGCCGTTTGCAGTTTACGGTTAAAAGAATCTAGTTTCTTAGGAACCTTTAGGCCACCGTTTCACCTTTAAAATCGCTTCTATAATTCAAATTATCGTTCAAAGTAAGTTGAAGACATATTTAATCAAACGATTGATTAGTGTTGAAATAACTGGTAATCTGCCGAAGATAATAGGACTTCTCCACCGAGAATGATAGAATAAGATTTATTAAAATTTTTTAGGAGTAATTAACGTGCAAAATAAAATGGAAAAGACAATGTCAGTTAATCAGAAAATCCAATACCTCATACCTTGGATTATAGTATTCCTTTGGATGTTCCTTATATTTAATATGTCTGCTCAACCAGCTACTCAATCTAACTCTCTTAGTACGGGAGTAACCGAAAAGTTGATCGAACTATTGAATAAAATTACTCCTGGGGTAGATTTGAATATGGAGCAATTAAATCATGTCGTAAGAAAAAATGCGCATTTCTTTGCCTACTTAATCCTTGCTATTTTGGTACGAAACGCTTTGAGAAAAGGTGAAATCCCAAAAGGTAAGAACTTGCTTCTAGCTATTGGGCTTTGCGTCCTTTATGCCGCTTCAGATGAATTCCACCAAATTTTTGTACCGGGTAGAGGTCCGCAAGTAAAGGATGTTTTCATTGATAGTGCTGGAGCCGTTGTAGGAATTGGGATTTATCAAATAGTGAATAAAATTGTTAAACAAAAGTCATTTAATAAAGCTAAACTTTGATGCCCAAGGGGGACGGTTCTTGGCCGTTTATAACTGTTTTTTTAGCTCATTCTTCTAAACACAAAAAACCACCAAGTTTCTACTTGAAAGTAGAGGCTCAGAGGGGGTTCTATTTGCTATTTAGAAAAACTGCGGAAATTCCCCCAATTCTCTTGCTTAGCAAATTGAGGGTAGGCCGACATAAAATTTACTATTATTGAGGCATGATTTAGATTTGGGTATGCGTCGAATAAAAAACGATCGCCGTATCGAATAGCTGATAATGCAAGCGGTAACTCACGCCTAAATATTTCCGTGCGTTTTGCCGATACATTTGGATTAAGTTGTCCTTGATCTATATATAAATAAACACAATAGGATAAGGAAATTCCGTTTGTTTTCCATTCTCCTAGTACCTCATCCCGTAAAGGATTGATTTTATCCCAGGCATACTGCTTTCCAATTGCTAAAAATAGATCACCGGTTAAATCAGAGTGAGTTAGTGTGTAATATCTTGGAATTACTGGTTCCGTGGCAGTAACACCATCTATGTATTCAATAGATAGCTTTTCTGGAATGAAATTGGTCAAGCGATCAACTCCGTCAGCTTTTTAGAAATCATTCGTTCGTTATTTCTGACTAAAATTTGCGAATTTTGGGGTAGAGCTCCTAGACTACTATAAATCCTTATGGGAAAACTGTTGGCTGATTCTTCTAAGTGGAATCAAAGTAAATGACGTTAGAAAAAGGCGATTTCTAATAATAATTAGGAATCGCCTTTTCTACATAAATGACAACATAGAAAGGTGTCAAACGACACTATTTTTAATGGCATTGCTATCACTGACATCGGGGTCAACTATGTTATTGGATGAGAGATTGACAGGGGACAAGTCACCGAGTACTTCTCCAAATGCCTGATTTCGCTTATAGGAAACAAATTGGTCAATTATTTGTAACGAACCCGTATTTGCGACTGCTCCATTGTCAATGCTATTAATTTTAACGCCCAACACATTGATGACCATCGGAGATATAAAAAACATGTAAACACTCCTATTTTTTAATGTATACCCCAAAGCCCAGGACAAATGGAACAAGATGCTATAGGATACTTGATTTTACGGACGAACTATCAACTAAATCATTGTCAAGCACCCAAGAAGTTGAAGCCAGAGTAGGGCATAAGTCTCCATTTTGTTCTCCAATTCCTTGATTCCGCTTATAGGAGACAAACAAGTCCAGGTGCTGACTTGGCCCTAGATTAACAACTGCTCCATGGTCAATGGCATTAATTTTTATACCCAAAATGTTAAGTGTAGCAGGCGCAAATGTCATGGTCTCACTCCTATGGAATTGGCACTTTGGCCGTCGTTTCAAAGGTAGAGTTGGAATCCAGTTGATCACGGTCATCAACTAAACTTCTTGTACCGAGAAAGTTGCTTCCATCCCCCATATTTTGGCCTAAACCCATATTTTTTTTGTCTGAATTATGCCATTCAGCTAGTAGGTTTTGCCCGACATTTATGGCTGAGGCATTCTCAAAAGAGTTTACCTTTATGATATTGATATTGATGTTGATGTAAGGAACCGGACCAGACATAAAACCCTCCTAAGCCTTTTTAATTCGTTGTTTTTTGTGACGTGCTATCCTGAAGCTCATTATCCATTGTTGAAGAGACTGTGAAAGCCCTCAGTGTACCATCTGCCAGCTGCTGGCCCATTCCTTGGTTTTTCTTTGCACTTACATTTTTGTTATGAATAATCGTTGAACTAAATGAGACTGTACTTAAATGATCAACATTATTCAGTTTAATGCCTTTTATATTTATTGTAGTTGGTAAAAAGAACATAGACCAGAATCCTCTCTATTCAAAACCCGGGATACTTAAAGCCTATGCTGGGCACATGATGATTATGTTAGGACATTAAGTTTAGAAACCAGTAATCGGATCATCGTTCCGTCTTTTTTTGAATTTTTTTAAGTAAAAATCCTTTTTCCATGAATGATTTGATAAATCATAAATACGATGAATATAAGATGCAAATTTATAATTGGACCAGCTTTATTCTTCGGAGGAGGATCCATACATGGATATGAATAAGATGTTACAATGGATGGATTTAGCAAAGAATTATCAATCCAATGACTTTTGGAGCGGTATTTTTGAGCAGCCCTCCTTTGATGAATTTATGAAAAGTAATTTTGATTTTGGTCAGCCCGGAGAGGCAAAATCAGAACCTGTGAGGGAGAAAAAATTTCCACCAACCGATATCTATTTGACTGACGAAGAGGTTATATTGGTCGCCGATCTGCCTGGTTATTTAAAGGAAGATATCCAGTTGTCTGTATCAGGCATAAAGGTATTAATAAAAGGAAGCAAGAAAAACCTCATCCAAGGGGAGGTGGTACAGCAAGAAAGAAATACTGGAGATTTTGAGCGAATCATCCAGCTTCCGGAACCCGTGCTACCCAATCAAGTTAGTGCAAGGTTTAGCAATGGCTTGTTGATCGTTTCATATAAACGGCACTATTTTAACGAAGAACAGGTGCCAATCGAATAGTCAATCTTTAAGCATTTCATACGCTGATTGTAATAAGGGAAAATAAATCATAGTTTGCGGGGATTTACTATGCCTATTAAAGTGATATTCGGCCGGAATAATAAGGAAAATTCCTTAAACAGCACAAATGATTACGATAAGCAAATATTACGGATAAACACACTGGAAGTCCAAATGAAGAAGTTATTAGAATTTGAAAAACAACTTCGGCTATCGATGTATGGAACTGACAAACTTGTGAAAGACAAGCGATCATGGACCGAGCAGAAAAAAGTGTATGCAAATAAGTCCGAACAGGAGTTCCACTCAAAAAGGAATGTTGAAGATAAAAAAGAATTGAATCTACAAGTACAAAAAGTCAGTGAGCTGTCACAAAGGATCGACAGCCTTGAGAAAATGGTGAAAGAAATTATTTTGTCCCAACACGCTAATCGATCAGCAAAAGATATGGGTGGGGGGAGTTATCGTCCCAAGGAAAATAGGAGCAACGGGCAAGAACAGAGTGACTCCCGCTCCTCGCTCATAAACATGAGAGTCGATGAGCTAGAGAAAAAATATGAAATGGTTAATGAGGTACAAGCTGGGATACTCACTCAAATAGAAGAATTAGTAGCAAAGCATAATCATCTGCAGAGAAAATGGGAGGAAAAAGAAAGTGAGGCGATACAGCAGAATCCTATTATGAAAACATTTTATATTGATAAATTTTATTTAGATAAATATGAGCAAACCAATAACTTTGGCCAGATTGGCATTCATGAGTTGAGCGGTGCCCTCAATATTGGAGCGACATATGGTAAAGATGTTATACCTCGCAAGATAACGCAGGAAGTAAAAGAGGAAATAAAAAAAATGAAGGCCGTCAAGGAGGAAATGGAGAAACAGCAATTCAGTACAAACGAACCGGACAAGCCCCAAAAAGATGAATCCTCAAACCATCCAACCCCCATTCCTGACGAGAAGGAAGAACACTACACCGAAATCGAGATTGAGGATGATTAATCATCCCCGGATTATGGGCGGTCATGGGGAATCATGGGTGGAAGCATGGGGACGGTTCTTTTGACTTTTTATTGGTTACTAGGAATTTGGCTCTTGTTGCCATACCAGGTATGGTATAAAAATGTGGAAGTGATCGTGCTTTAAATACAGTTAGTCTATGGTTACCTAAAAGGCCTACTTACTTTACCTCCTTGAGGTTACCAGTAAATAGGTCTTTTAGTTACCTTAGTATACCGAGAACCCTCCCTTTGGCGCTTTGTTGATTTTGTTAGAAAATATTGATTTTTATAAATATTTATACTAATATAATTACAAACTAAATGTTAGAAAATTTAACATAATTTTTTGGGGGTTTTTGTTATGGGAGTCATCGAGAAAATCAGCACCTTTGCTGGGAAAACATTTACATTATGGGTTTTGGTCTTTGCAATCATTGCATATTCTTTTCCTGCTCACTTTGTATGGCTGGGAGGCTATATTGTTCCTTTATTAGGGATTGTTATGTTTGGAATGGGCCTTACACTCGAGTTATCGGATTTTAAAGAAGTATTTAGAAGACCTAAGGAAGTGGCACTTGGGGTTATCGGTCACTTTATCATCATGCCATTGCTTGCCTTTTTATTGGCAGTTGGACTGGATTTACCGAAAGAAGTCGCTGTAGGTGTTATTTTAGTAGGATGCTGCCCGAGCGGAACGGCTTCCAATGTTATGGTGTTTCTAGCAAGAGGAAATGTAGCGTTAGCTGTTGCCATTGCCTCTGTTTCTACGATTCTTGCACCAATTGTCACACCATTGCTCATTCTTCTGTTTGCAAGCAAATGGGTAGATGTCAGTGTGGCTTCTTTATTCCTTTCGATTGTACAAGTGGTGATTGTCCCATTAACGCTTGGGTTTATCATTAAAAAGTTCTTTGGAAAACAAGCTAAAGCTGGTGCAAAAGCATTGCCGCTTGTTTCCGTTACTGCGATTGTGTTAATTGTATCTGCTGTCGTAGCAGGCAGTGCGGCAAAGATTGCCGAAACTGGATTGCTTATTTTTGGAGTTGTGATCCTTCATAATTTACTAGGCTTCTTAATTGGGTTCTTCTTTGCCCGTTTGTGCGGAATGGACCTTGCTAAGCAAAAGGCTGTGGCAATGGAAGTTGGCATGCAGAATTCCGGCTTGGGAGTTGCGATCGCTACGGCTCACTTCTCTCCTTTAGCGGCAGTACCAAGTGCGATTTTCAGTGTGTGGCATAATCTATCGGGTTCCGTACTTGCTAATATTTTCAGCCGGATGAAAGAGAAAGATCAAAATAATCAAAGTATCCAAAAGGTAGGTTAACACTGAAAACCACCCAGCCATATCTGGGTGGTTTTCTTTTAGGCTGTATTACTTCCTGTGCCTGTCACGCCCCGATATTTGTCGAAGCCGAATATTGATAGACTTTTATAATAGTAGAAAGTATTTGAATGGAGTTGCAGCTGAATATAAAAGAAAAACTTTCTGTTGCATAAGTAAATCGAAGATGATACTATAAGAAAGTCGCTTTTAGCCGAACATATTTTATAGCAAAAAGTGACAGAAAAAAAGATAAAATATTATATTGACATAATGATAGAAAGTTGATATGATAGTAAATGTCGCTTCTGACATAACGAATTGTTCTTTGAAAACTAAACAAACAAAATCGTGCAAAAC
>JAANMP010000009.1 GCA_011250595.1 Bacillus sp. MM2020_1
TATGAATTGATTATATAATAGATATAATTTCCTGAAAGATCTGTGACAACTCATATTGCCTATCAGCAAATCCTGCTTCTAAAACAGCTCTTGGCATTCCATATACAATACATGAATTCTCTGCTTCCACAAATACTTTTCCCTGGTATTTCTTCACTAAACTACAACCTTTGGTCCCGTCACTACCCATTCCTGTTAAAATCACAGATAACAGCCTATCCTTGAAAATAGGTGCTGCTGAACTGAGGGTAATATCGATAGATGGTTTGTATAATTCTTGCTCATCATCTTGGTTCTTCACTTTGAAAATGATCTTCCCCTCTAGTATTTCAAAACGTGTTTGATAACCTGATGGGCATATATAGATCGTACCAGCTTTGACTTCCTTTCCATTATTGGCTTCTTTAACATCCATTTGACAAAGAGAATCGAATCTTTCGGCCAAGTTTTTAGTAAAACCAGGCGGCATATGCTGCGCAACAACAATGGGAATGGGAAAATCCTTTGGGAAACAGGGCAAAATGGTTTGCAAAGCTTTGGGTCCCCCAGTGGAACATCCTATAAAAATAAGTTCCGTATGCTGCTGGTATACATGACAGACTTCATGTCTATGCATTGGAACTATTTCCACATTTGTCGGGAGTTTAGCCGCTATAATTCCTGCTAATCGTTGTGTAAATTCCTTACTCTGATTGCCGCCATTCTGGTTTCTAATCAGGTTTTCTTTTAAAAAGAAATCAACTGCACCCGATGAAAGTGCCTGTAAAGTTTCCTGTGCACCCTCTCCGGTACGTGAACTAATCATCACCACGGGAACAGGATTGTTCTTCATTATCCGTTCCAATGCCTGAAGTCCATTCATTTCCGGCATCTCCACATCCATGGTGACAAGATCGGGCTTGAGTCGTTGAACCTTTTCGACTGCTTCCATCCCATTCCTTGCGATTCCAACCACAAAGAATCGTGGGTCCTCTTCCAGCATTAGACTAATCGCTCTGCGCATAAAAGCAGAGTCATCGACCACTAATACACCGTATTGTTTCATCCTGATCAGATTCCTTTCGATAATAAAAACTCTTATCTGAGCGTACTTTTTGGAATCCCATGTTTGGATCAGTTATCGATTCTGCATGACCAAGAAAAAGGTATCCCCCCGGTGCTAAATTTCGGTATAAAGTTTGAATCACTTGTTTAGTTTTATCTTGATCAAAGTAGATCAAAACATTCCTGCAGAATATAATATCCACTTCACCAATTTCAGCTACTTTATCCTTGTGAAGGAGGTTTAAATGGTGAAATTTCACCATTTTTTTAATGGAAGCTTTAATTTGATATCCACCGTTTTCATCTATAAAATATTTTTTCAATAAAGCCTCGGGAATTCGCCGAAAAGCAAATGAACTATTTTGATACCATCCTTTTTCAGCTTTTTGGAGGACTTTTTTATTAATATCGGTCGCAATAATCTCAACTGTCCCTGGTAAAAAGCGGCCCGCTTCTTGGATTAACATGGCCAGTGTATAAGGCTCCTCACCACTTGAACAAGCTGCACTCCAGATCCTTAGAGGGCGATCTCTATTTTTCTCTTTCATCAGCGGCAGTACAAACGAGCAGCACTCGTTTAATTGGTCTTCTTCTCGATAAAAGTAGGTTTCATTGATCGTTAATAGCTCTACAACCACATCCCATTCTCTAGGCGATGTATTAATATATTTACAGTAATCCTCATACGTTAACCCTAGTTGATTAACCCGTTTTGATATTTTATCTCTTAGAATTGAAAGCCGATCATGAAAACCTAGTCCACAATAGTCATAAATGATTTGGCTTAAATTAGCTAACCCATTCTCTTGCATTTGCATCACCCTATTTCTCGCTCCGCTTTCAACTAGAAGAGCAGCTCTATTTATACCTAGTTTACTAGGTTGAATGTTATTTGTTAAAAAATTTACGGAATTGCAGTTACCACGAACGAATACACATTAATTCAGTATAAAATTACTAGATAAATAGTCACCCGTCAAATAGAATTCTTAAAAAATTTTTAACAATAAAAAAAGTTAATCAAAAACATTTTGATTAAATCAAAAAACCTTATTGTCGAAATATCTCGATTGGCGTACAATTACATTACAAACTTTTTAATAACATTGAAGGAGAATATGATGTCTAGTATTTTTGGTATTATCTTGGCATTGGTAGCAGTAGGGGTCGGGATGGTTTTAAAAGGGGCTTCACTATCAGCATTAAACAATCCGGCAGCATATCTCATAATATTTGGAGGAACTGCAGCAACAATTTTGATTGGTTTCCCATTTAGTGAGATTAAAAAGTTTCCTATATTGTTTAAGATCGCCCTATTTGAACCAAAACTTATCTCTAAGTCAGATCAAGTTGTCAACTTAGTAAAATGTGCAGAAATTGCGAAAAAGGAAGGGTTATTAGCGCTAGAGGAAATGGCTAATAATACAAAAGATCCTTTTTTCAAAAAAGGTCTAGAAATGATTATTGACGGCCATGATGTTGAGTTCATTGAAGAAGTTTTATTGGATGAAGTCGCAGCGATAGACAAGCGGCACAAAACGGGAGCTCTTATCTTTACCCAAGCAGGCACCTATGCCCCTACATTAGGAGTACTTGGAGCCGTAATTGGACTAATTGCTTCACTAGGTAACTTAAATAATGTTGAAAAATTGGGACATTCCATTTCAGCAGCTTTTATTGCAACGTTACTAGGGATTTTTTCGGGTTATGTGTTATGGCATCCCTTAGCCAATAAATTGAAGCGAATTTCTAAGCGCGAACAAGAGTTTAAGCTTCTTACAATTGAGGGATTACTTGCTGTTTATCAAGGTGTTACACCTAGCTCATTAGAAAAGAAATTAACTGTCTACATTCCACCAAATGAACGGAAAAAGTTCGATAAGGTAAAGGTAAACGAGGAATCAGTCCATGAGAAAACAGCGTAACAAATTCGATGAAGAGCATGAAGAACATATTGATGAATCTTGGTTGATCCCATATGCGGATATCTTAACACTTTTGCTTGCATTATTTATTGTCTTATTTGCATCTAGTACGGTCGACAAAGCGAAATATGAAACGATCATGGAATCCTTTAAGTCTGAATTAACTGGGACAAAAATAGAAAGTACTAACAAAGGTCTATCTGTTAATCCATCGAAAAAGAAAACAGATGAACAAACTCCAAAAGAACAACTAGCTCAACAAGCAGCTCCTGCCCCAAGTAAAGAAGAAATTGAGCTTAACGAATTAATGAAACAATTAAGCAAATATATTTCAGAAAATAATCTAAAAGCTGTTATTACACTTCAAGACACCAAACGAGGAGTTGAAATCTCCTTGAAAGATGTGGTTCTCTTTGATCCTGGAAAAGCAAATTTAAAGTCAAGCTCCTTTAAAACACTGAATGTATTAGTCGGCTTAACTAAAACGGTGAATAATCCAATAAGTATTGAAGGTCATACTGATAATGTTCCGATCAAAAATGCCGCTTACGCTTCGAACTGGGAGCTTTCCTCTGCTCGTGCTGTTAGTGTTCTACATTATTTTGAATCAAAAAAGGTGGCCAAAAGCCGTTTGCAATTTGTTGGTTATGGAGAATACCAGCCAATTTATCCAAACGATACAAAGGTTCATAAACAAGCCAATCGCCGGGTAAATATAGTTATTCTGCGAAAAACCTAATATCAATGAAAAGCCAGATTCCTACTTTTCAAGGAATCTGGCTTATTGTTTCAATCATTTTTTCACCATTTGTACCTGCTCAGTTTTTTTCTCAAAGCCTAAATCTAGTAACAATGGGATTACAGGATTAGATAATGGTGCATTAATAGTAATGAAGTTGACTGTCTTGTGCTGTTCTCCGGAAATAGAAGTAAAAATTGACTTTATCGTTTCCTCATTCACTTCATCGAATAGTTCAAGCTGATATAAAAATATTTTTTCCAGATACCCGTTTTGATCCCAGGTCCTTTTATATAATGAGTATCCGATTGTATTTTGATAGCTGTCGAAATATATTTGAGCTTCACCAGACCTCACACTTTGCCACTGACATTGCCATGGAACATTTTCTTTATAAAAAGAGAAAGTTGGGAACTGCTCGGGCCGAATCGATTCACTTATTAGCGGAGTGTTGCTCAAATCTAAGGTCCCACTTAGATAAACAAGCGAATCCGTGATCTCATACCCGAATTTTTCATATAAGCGAATCGCCTTTTCATTTTCTTTAATGGCTTCAAGGGTGGCCACAACGACTCCTGCATTGGAATAAACCTTAATAGCCTCTTCCATTAAGCGGGCGGAAACACCTTTCCCACGGTACTCTGCGGCAATTCCTGTCCCGCCATTCCAGGCAATCTTTTTTCCGTCGACGATCCGGAATCCATTTAATACGATTGCTACAGGTTCTTCCCCGTCAAAAGCAACCAAAGAGTGTTTCAACGATAAACCTTCATTGACCATGCGGTTAATGAATAGTTCAGCTGTCATTTCTAATGGCACAAAATAGCCTTCAAACCCCCGATTCCACGCTGTTACTGTATCTTGGATGGTGCATTCCGTTAATTTTTTAAATGCAATTTTCATATTTTCAACCCTTTCTGGCGGATAGTTTGGATTACTGGCGGATAACCTCTTTTACTGGCGGATGGTCCTTCCTTTCTGTCGGATAACCCTACTTTTCTGGCGAAAAGGCTTTCCCCCTAGGTATGTATAGCTAAAATAAGCAATTCATAAAACCCAGCCAGCATATTTTTGCACCGGCTGAGTCACTATCAATCTATTTTACTGTTAACGGAACGACCTTCTGCCCAATTGCGGCAATCAATTCTTTTGGCATTGGAAAACTCAATGCGGCCGGGTCCTTCAAGACCGCCGGAATTGCCAATTGCAAGGCTTCTTCGGTAATATTGAATTGCTTGAAATCAGCCGGTAATCCTACCTTATACTGAAGTAATTTAATTTTTCCAATCACTTTTGCTAATGCCGTTTGCGGGGTATCCCCCTTTACATCCACGTTTAATGCCTGTGCCAATTCTGTTGCCTTTGGCAGATATAAGTCTGGAACCATTTCCATAACCACTGGTAAAAAGACGGCATTTGCCAAGCCATGCGGAATCCGGAACAACGCCCCATATGCGTGGGCCATATTATGGACAGGAATCGCATTTAAGGCAAAACTAAAAGCGGTGATCCCCATTAAGCTGGCTTGTAATAAATCCATGCGCGCATCAAGATTCGCACCATCCGCCACGGCAACAGGAAGATTTTTTTCAATAAGGCGAATCGCATGGAGAGCATAGGCATCAGTTAGACCTGTTGCAGTTGGGGAAGCAAGTGCTTCAATCGCATGTGTTAAGGCATCAAATCCAGTAAATGCCGTGATCACAGGTGGTAGCCCAACTGTTAAATCAGGATCCAAGATCGCCATATCTGCATTGATAAATGGATTGATGATATTTGTCTTCATTTGGATATCTTCATTAAATATAACGGCAATCGGTGAAACCTCAGAACCAGTACCCGCTGTTGTCGGGATGGCTATATGTGGAATCTGCATGTAATTTGCCTTAGGGAACTGCTCATATAATAGTCCGCCCGGTATAGCTTCCTTAATATCAGTCAATCCTTTATGGAGCGCGTATTTTACCCCTTTTACCGTATCAAGGACACTGCCTCCGCCAACCGCCAGTAACGAATCCGCCCCTATCTCCCTAGCATAGCGGACCGCTTCATTGATGCATCTGCTTTCGGCATCCTGCTTAATATCTAAAAAGTGGCCGACCAATTCTGGTCCAGATCCATTCCCGGTCAACGAAAAAATATCGGCCACTTTTTCAACAATTCCTGCTGCCTCTAAACCTCTGTCACTTAAGAGCAGCACTCGTTTCGCACCTAAACCTGCAAAAAGACTCGGGACCATTGCCCTTGAGTTTGAACCACTGTATATTCCCGTCCGTAACATAAACTGTGATAAGGTTGTTTTCATTTTCTTCCTCACCTCTTCATTAGTTTTGACCAAACAGTATTCCGTACCAGTTGCGTCGCTCGAGTTCAGGCGACATTGATGTATGGACATGCTTTACCTGGGTATAGGCATCGAGTGATTGCTGACCCATTTCTCTGCCAATGCCGCTTTGCTTGTATCCGCCAAACGGGGCATCACTGCGGAGCATATGCCAGTCATTGATCCAGACCACACCAGCCTGCAGTTTCCTCGCGACCTCGTAAGCTTTGTTGACGTCGCGGGTCCAGACTCCTGCTGCTAACCCATAAATCGTATCATTCGCCATTCGAATGGCATCGTCCAGGTCTGAATAACGAATCACACAGAGGACTGGGCCGAAAATTTCTTCTTGGGCAATTTTCATATCATTCGTGACATTTGTAAAAATCGTTGGTTCGATAAAATGACCCTCTTCACAGCCAGCCACCTTAACTTCCTTTCCTCCGCACAAAAGTGTCGCTCCTTCTTGTTTACCCGTTTCAATATAAGAAAGAATCGTTTCCTTTTGTTTTTTCGAAATAATAGGACCTATATCCGTGGTTGGATCGAGCGGATTGCCAAGCTTTAATTTACTTGTTAATGCGACTAAGCCTGCAACCACTTGGTCATAAAGCTTATCCGGGACAAATAATCGCGTTCCTGATTCACACAGCTGGCCTGAATGGAGAAATACGCCAAACAGACTTCCAGGCAAGGCAATGCTAAGGTCGGCATCCTCTAAAAGGATATTAGGTGATTTACCACCTAACTCGAGCGTAGTTTTCTTAATCGTGCCGGCAGCAAGTCCCATAATTCGTCTGCCAACCTCAGTCGAACCGGTGAATGCCACTTTGTCGACCTTTGGATGGTTGACTAATGCTTCACCCACTTCCACACCAGGACCGGAAACTACGTTAATAACGCCCGGAGGGACCACGGCTGAAATAATTTCTGCTAGTTTCAAAGTAGACAACGGAGTATAACTTGCAGGCTTGATGACAATTGTATTTCCCATGGCGAGTGCTGGAGCAATTTTCCAAGTTGCAATTACCATAGGTAAGTTCCAAGGTGTGATTGCCGCACACACTCCGATTGGCTCACGCCAAATAAAATTGTGTGCAGGTCCCGGGAATGGCGGGACTGGCAGTGTTTCTGAGAAGGGATACTCTACCGTAAAGTTGGCTAGTGTTTGAAACAAGTCGACCATTTGCAAAATATCACTGTTGCCAATTCGTCGCACGGTTCCCCCTGAACTAATCGCTTCTAGGTATGCTAGTTCTTCAGCATGTTCGGTAATTTGATAGGAAATGGCATATAACACCTTGGCCCGGTCTTTGGGCTTCATGTTTCTCCAGTCCCCATGGTCAAACGCCGCACGGGCTGCATTTACCGCACGGTTCACATCTTCCGCGGTTCCTTTTGCCACCCTTGCTACTAATTCACCTGTAGCCGGGTTACGCACATCAAATGTTTCTTGACTGCTTGCTGGCTCCCACTTTCCATTAATAAAATGGGGAAATGTTTGTACGTCTACCTTTACCGTCATGATAATTCCTCCTCTTTCAAAAATCGCTAGAGTACGCCAAGTTCACTTTCTGAAAATCTATAAATCTCTTCGATTTTTTTACCTTTCGCCCGCGCTAAGATCTCCATCCGGACAGAGAGTTGTTTTAATGTAAAGTTCATGACGTCCTCAGGATCTCCTCCGAATGCAATTACCTCCCTTCCTGCGATCCCTTCTTGGTTAAGCCTAATCGCTAACGGAGTGAGTTCGCCCATTTTGGCAGCTACTAAATCGAAGAGATGTGGATGTTCGCAAATTAGACGTTGCAATAAGAAGGTTCCATAGCCAATATGCCTGGACTCATCCTTTTTTAAATTTCCGACTCCTTCGAGCAGCCCAGGCATAATCTCAGCCGTTTCTAGGGCATTATAAAAGGAAAAATAGCCGGTTTCTGCTAATACACCTTCGACAAACATGTTATACACCACCGATGCTTCGGTGATGGCCTCAGGGGATTGGTCGGTAATAAGCCGCTCCATTGTTGTTGGAAGAATTTCACAGAAAATCTTCTGATAGGTTTCGGTATGAAAGTGGGAAAGGTCCCCACGTTCTCCAATCGCGTTCAAAACGAGCCGAAAAAATTCAGTATGCTTCGCTTCCTCGTATAAAAAGGTTGTTAGGAACATCTCCTCTTCAAGACGCCCTTCTTTTGCTATGGCCATGATAAGTGGAAGTAAGTCTAATGTAACCGCTTCCTCTCCAGCTTGAAATTGAGAAATCAACCTTAAAATATCTGCTTGCTGCTCAGCATTCATCGCTTTCCAATCTTTTTGATCCTGACTAAAATCAATATCAGCCGGGTTCCATGTCCCTAACCGTTTTGCTTTTTGGAATAAACGGTACGGAAAAGAATCTTCGAGCAAGCCTCGACTGCTGGTTGTTAATATGGTTCTTTTTTCCATATATATTCTCCTCCTGTTTTCCTTTACGGTTTTATTACAATTTCTGATGTTTGCTTACGGAGCTGCGTTTTTAATATTTTCCCGACACCATTCCGTGGCAGTGCCTCTAGAAAAACTATTTTCCGTGGTGTTTTGTTTTTTGCTAGATGGTCCTGGCAATAATGAATTAACTCATTCTCCGTTACTTCGGTCCCCGGTTTTCTCACAACACAGGCGACCATTTCCTCACCCATCCGTTCATCGGGAATGCCAACAACAGCCGCCTCGAAAACCTGCTCATGAGCATTCAATATTTCTTCGACATCACGAGGATACACATTTAAGCCGCCGCGAATAATTAAATCCTTTTTCCGGTCAACAATATAGACATAGCCCTCATCATCCGTCCGTGCTATATCACCGGTAAATAACCACGAATCCTTTAAAACCCGATTGGTTTCTTCTGAATTTTGATAGTATCCTGGTGTGACATTATCCCCGCGGACGATTAACTCCCCCACTTCACCAGCAGGAACTTCTATCCCATTTTCATCAACTATTTTCAACTCTATCCCTGGTATTGGAATCCCAACAGAACCGGGTTTTATTTCGATGCCTTTACGGTGAGCAGTAACAACTGGTGCCGCTTCTGACAACCCATAACCCTCGTACACCTTCGCACCAAATTTTTGTTCAAACGCATGCAACAAGGCAACAGGAAGCGGCGCAGACCCAGAACTGACTGATTCGAGGCTGGATGTGTTATATTGGTCGGCCTGCGGGTAGGACACCAAAGCATGAATCATCGCTGGTACAGCCGAGAAAGTCTTCACTTTATATTTTTCAATCGCCATAAATATTTCTTTAGGATCAAAGCTTGAAAAGATAACGATAGAACTGCCTGTTAAGAAACAGATATTTGATATCGTAAGGCCATACACATGGGCAAGCGGCAGAACACCCAGTGTTGTGCCCCGCTCTGTTTCGTTATGTTTCGCTGAATTCTCGGCATTGGAGTATAAATTTTTATGGGTTAACAGCACTCCTTTTGGATCTCCAGTCGTACCTGAGGTGTACAGAATGACAGCCGCATCCTCTGCTATCCCATCATCTTCTTGATATTTGCCGGGGACCAACACATCATAAAAATTTTTCACTCGATCATCTGAAGGCTGATCGACAACAATCAATTGTGGTATTTCTGGCATTCCTTCTAGAGACTTTTCAACATTACTTCGGACAGCGGAGGAGGTAATCACCGCTTTAGCCCCTGAATTTCGAGCGATGTAGTGAAGTTCCTTCGGGTGGAGTGTAAACATAACCGGGACAATCACTGCACCTGCTCTCGTTATTCCTTGATAGGAAAAAAGGACCTCTGGACAATTGGGCATACAGACCATCACTCGGTCACCCTTACCAATCCCTAATTCATACAAGCCACTGGCAAATTGGTCCGCATATTGCTTCGTTTCAACGTTAGTAAACGTCTTATTTTTGAAAAATAAAAAAGGATATTCACCAAATTCGGCGATATTTTTCTCAAGCAGGTCTTTCAACTTCACACCATCCGCTCCCTTTTTTAAGATTCTAATAGAACGATAGAAGGCCCAGGGCTCACTCTATTTCTGAGTAGAACGATAAATGACTACTGAATCTTGTTCCTCAAACCTAACCTGCTCCCTTTCTTCAAGTAGGTCTAAGTGCCCTTGAATTTGTGATAATCCTAAAAACACTGTATTCCCCTGTAAACGGGGATACATTTTCCTGCAAATTTCATAGATGCATTTTCCACCGTCTGCTAAAATTCCAAGAATCTGCTCGCAGCGTTTCTCCTGTTCTAGTAATCTTGCTTTAATCAGAGATACATGATCACTAAATGCCTCACCATGACCAGGATAAATCATCTTCAATGGGAGCAGGCTAACTTTCCCAAGCGAGTTCCGATATTGTAATAACGGGCGCGGACGATTTTCCTCTATTAGGTCAGGCGGTTCGATAAAGGCATTCACAGAAAATGCCTTTAATAAATGATCGCCGGCAAAGGTATCGCCTGTATCCTTGTTCCATAGTAAAATATCAGATTGACTATGGCCGGGAACGTGAACCACTTGAAACTCCTTCCCGCCCAACGGGATAACAGCACCATCACGGATATAGGTAATATTCCGCCACTTTTCCTCCTTAAATGGCCGATCGAAGATATGATATAAGGGATCGGCACCACAGCTGGTTAGAAACTGATGGAAAAAAGACTGCACACGTTCATACTCTTCAATTCCTGCGTTAATGGACCCTTTTGCCTGTGCATGGACATAGATTGGCAAATCTGTTTCTTCCTGAAGATATGGAATAGCCCCAGCATGATCGATATGGATATGAGTTAGAACAATTTGGTCAATATCCTTCAATGTAACTCCGTGTGTATGTAGTTTGCTATTAAGCTGCTGATATGACTGTTTACCTGGGTTACCTGTGTCGATTAACGTAACAGAATCACCAATCGCCAAAAAGGCATTTACCGTCCCCTCGGCAAAATGGGTATTTAATTCAAGCGGGACAATTCTAAACAATTTGCGACCCCTCCCTTGTAAAACCTGATTATTTTGACAGGAGGATTGACCCAATACACTATCAAAACTATATTACTCTTTTACATAAAATATTATCAGCGGATTCCTCACCTCAATGGGTGGATTCCTCGACCCAATGAGCGAAACTCCCAACTCAATGGGCGAATCTCCTACATCGCATGTGCGCCGCCATCGACAACCACGATATCTCCTGTCACAAAGTCAGAAGCTGGTGCCGCTAAGAATAAAGCTACCCCTTTTAGGTCATGATCAGAACCGAATTTCCTTAAGGGTGTAGCTTGGAGAATCCCCTCTCCACCTTGCTCAAGTAATCCTTTTGACATTTGTGTCGGGAAGAATCCTGGCGCGATTGCATTTACATAAATGCCGCTAGGACCCCATTTGACTGCCAAATCCTTCGTAAAAGTTATCACTGCCCCTTTACTAGAGTTGTAGCCAATCGCATTCATATACTGCGGGTTACTCCCTTTTAGACCAGCCACTGAAGCAATATTGATTATTTTTCCTGCCTTTTGTTCGAGCATCACTCTACCAACCGCCTGTGACATTAAGAATGTACCGGTAACATTGACATCGATGACCTTTTTCCAAGCCTCAAGCGGCATTTCCTCGACTGGTGCACCCCAGGAGGCACCACTATTATTCACGAGAATGTCAATTCTACCAAATCGTTCAACTGTCCGCTCGACAACATTCTTAATGTCCTCCGGATTGGTAACATCACATTTTAAGGCAAAGCTCTCCACACCAAGTCTTTTTAGGACTTCGCTTACTTCCTCACAGGCTTCCAATTTTCTTGAACAAACAACCACATTTGCGCCTGCTTCCGCAAATCCTTCAGCAATCTGCTGACCGAGTCCCCTGCCGCCGCCAGTAACAATGGCGACTTTTCCTGATAAATCAAACAACTTTTTTACATTCATAGATCATTCCTCCAATTAATACATAATTCCAATTCGACCACTCTATTACTTGCTTTCTAGAAACAGCAGTGGGTGGGTACCTCCACCAACGCTCAGCAGATACAAGTGAACAATAAACCCAGCATTAAGAAGAGGTTTTTCTTTCTTGTGCCGGGTCTTAGTTCACTCATATATTAATATTGGCGATACAATACCTCACCTTTTAACACTTCATTTCCTTGTTGATTGACTGCTGCGACAGCAAAGCGCAGATTTTGATCCTCTTTCTCTTTAAGTGTCGCTTTCAGCGTAATCACATCATTTAAAAATACCATTCCTTTAAAACGGATCGAGTATTCTTGGACGAAGCCTTCTTCATAATAAGCCGTAAACAGCTTTGCTAGGTTCCCCATTGTCCACATTCCATGAGCAATAATCCCCGGCAGACCTGCTTTTTGGGCCTCCACATCAATGGTATGAATGGGGTTAAAGTCACCTGATGCACCTGAATATTTAATGAGATCCATCCTTGAGACGGGCTCCAATTGAATTTCTTTTACGGACTCGCCTATTTGTAACTGTGCTAGTGTACTCACTTTACCAACACCTTCCTCACTGCTTCGGAAATGACAACGGTTGAGGTGGAACTAAAAATTATTGCACCTGAAACATCTTCGCCATAATTTTCAATTACAAGGAACCCCATCTCTCCAAAGTTCCCTTTTTTCTCAAAGTAGTTCTTCACTTTGGCAAAACAATAAAGTTCCTCACCAACCCTTAACGGCCGTTCGTAATGAAATGTTTGTTCACCGTGAATTAAGCCTTTATCAGGCAGATTTAATCCTTCGATGTCGCCATAATCGAAGATCCTCGGAAAGGTGGGCGGAGCAATGTTGGCTTTATATCTAGAATTCTCTCCTGTCTCCTCATCAAAATAAATGGGATGAAAGTCTCCAATCGCTTCGGTAAATTTTTTGACGGCTCCTCTTTCGACAACATTCTTAACCTTATTCGATTGTTTGCCTATCCGGTCTTTAAACATTTCTTCATCACCTCTTTAAGATTTTGGTCCACCCGCAACATAAAGAACTTGACCATTTACAAACGATGACTTTTCATCAGCAAAGAAAGCTACAGCGTTAGCAATGTCTGCCGGCTTGCCACTTCTGCCGACTGGAATTTGGGACACACTTGCTTGAATTAATTGTTCAAAGGGGATGCCGATTCTCGCAGCGGTCTCCCTCGTCATTTCTGTTTCAATAAACCCTGGTGCCACCGAGTTTGCAGTAATTCCGTATCTCCCTAACTCTATGGCGAGCGTTTTGGTAAAACCCTGCAATCCTGCCTTTGCGGCCGCATAGTTTGCCTGCCCGCGATTTCCGAGCGCAGAAGTCGATGATATATTGATAATTCGGCCATATTTATTTTCCACCATATATTTTTGGGCAGCGCGGGCCGCATTGAAGGATCCTTTCAAGTGCACATCCATAACGGTTTGCCAATCTGAATCCGACATCTTAAAGAGCATATTATCACGAATGACACCCGCATTATTAACAAGGATATCGACCGACCCGTATGCCTCATAAACTTCTTTAACGGCATCTTCAACCTGCTCGGCGTCTACGACGTTTGCAACCTTTGAATATACCTGATATCCTTTTTCTCGTAATTCATTGGTTGTTTGACTTAACGCTTCTTCATTCAAATCAATCAAAGCTACCTTTGCTCCTTCTTGTGCAAAAAGCTCGACAATCCCTTTTCCAATCCCGCGGCTTCCCCCAGTAACAAAGGCAACTTTTCCTGTAAATCTTCCTTCCATTTCTATTCCTCCTGAGTTTAATAAATTAGTAGATTGCGCTTACATTTAATGGTTTTGTATGATTTTTGTTAATAGGTTTGACCTATCATTATTCTTCTTAATTAAACGTATTGACCAAGCTTCACATGACCTTTAATCAGGTTACGTGCGATTATCATCCGCTGGATTTCATCTGTACCGTCGTATATTCTCCATAATCTTGCTTCACGGTACCAGCGCTCAATCGGCAGTTCTCTTGTATAGCCCATCCCGCCGTGAATTTGCAAGACACGGTCAACGACATTGTTGCCCATATTTGCACCATACAATTTGGCCATTGAGGCGAGATGACGATTGTCTTCCCCATTATCAAGCGTAAAGGCTGCGTTCAATACCAACCATTTTGCTGCCTCAATTTCAACAGCAGAATCTGCAATTTGCCATTGGATGGCTTGTCTTTCGGCAATCGGCTTACCAAAAGTAACCCTTTCCTTGGCATAATCAATCGCCATTTGCAGCAGACGTTCGGCAGCACCGACTGCTCTTGCCCCAACTACCCAGCGAGCGAAACCAATCCACTCGAGACCCAGATTATAGCCCTTGTGCAATTCACCAAGGATATTTTCCTCGGGTACACGGATTTGTTCGAATACTAAGCCGGCTGGACCCCATTCACCCATGGTATGTATATACTCTGATTTCCAGCCCATATCACGGTCGACTATAAAGCAGGTTACCCCTTCGCGGCCGTGTGTCGATTGATGCAAATCTTTATCTGTAATCGCGATGGCCATGACAAAGTCTGCTTCATTTCCACCGGTAATAAATGTCTTTTCACCATTTAGAACCCATTCATTGCCGTCTTTTACGGCTGTCATTTTAATATTTCTAGTATCAGATCCAGCACCTGGCTCTGTCATCGCAAAACAAGATTTTTTCTCCCCATTAATCGTCGGAAGTAAGTATTTTTTCTTTTGTTCTTCATTACCATAGTAAAGAATATTATCTGCGCTCCCGCCGAACTGGAATGGGACAAAGGTTTTGGAAACTTCCATTAACACTATGGCCATCATCATTTGACCAAGATCTGCCCCGCCATATTCCTCTGGCGTGTTAATACCCCAAAACCCGGCTTCTTTTGCTTTGAGCTGCAGCTCTTTCAGCTTACCGGCCGGAAGACTTGGTTTACCTTCTCGTTCATTGCGGAGGACATCATTTTCAAGGGGAATCAGTTCTTTTTCTACGAATCTTCTAATCGTTTTTTGAACCATTTTTTGTTCATCTGTCAATCGTAAATACATACCATTCACTCCATTCTATTATTAAAATCAAGTTTCATGAGGGTTAAAAATATAATATGCAAGACCGATCGACTAAATACCTACCGGTTGGTATGTTAAGTTTATTTTATTCCCAACTTTCAGATAATACAAGTTAATATTTTCCTATTAAAAAAATTCTCTAGCTATAAGCGCCAAAGAAATTTTTGAGAACTACACATGACTCATTATTTTTCTTGCAGCCCGCTCTCTTAAGGTGGAAATGGTAAGTGAACTTCCAAGCCAAAAGAAGAGACCGAGAATGATACTAAAAATCCAATTTCCACTGGTTTCCAATGTGATTAAAACGGTGATTACACAAATGATTCCACCAATCATTCCATATACTGAGCCTCTAGCAATATTTGTTGCTTTCTTAGTTCCCGAGGCAATTCCCACCATAATAACGGCTGTCAGCATAACAGCTGGAAAAGCGGCAAAAATACCGGCAAGAATCTTCCATGGGGATATAATAGTGATAAGATAACTTAAGGAGACTGCTGCCCCACCTAGTAAAAACCGAATCAATAAGTCTTTTTTATTCATGTTGTCCACCTTTTTCATTTAATGAGATGTTATGAATACAACAATAATTGATACCGTAAACCAACAAGCCATTGCATGCAGGATTCCTTTTTTCCACCCGATCTTAGGAAGCAGGTAGCCTGCAAAGATGGCGACAAGAATATTGATGGCCATTCCAAAGATGGCGCCTTTAGATAACATGATTGAATGGGTAATAAGCTGGCCTCCGTGAAAATCAAGACCAATGGTCAATAATGCTGCCAGGTAAACAGCAGGAAATGCAGCAAATATTCCACCAGCTTTCTCTCCTAACTTCTTTGCAACTACAGTACAGGCTACTACAGCTAGACCTCCCATTAGGAATCGAAGAAGCAGTCCGCCAAGTGATAAACTAACCATTTTTAATTCGCCTCTTTTTTTTACATACTGTTAACTAATTTGTGAATTGAATCACAATCATTTGATGTATTCATTTTAACCCATTTCCATGACGATGCATGTGAACGTTTTAGTAACGTTTTTGAAGAGATTTCTCATTAATTTCAAGTTTGATGACTATTTTCCGATCATTTTACAAAAGATAATGGTGATATTCATTAGAATATCGTCGTTTCAAATCCTTTGATGAGGTGATTTTAGATGAGTTATAAAGACCATTTAGATCCGCACTCAGAGCTCTTTCACCACCATACGACGCGTCCAAAACGTCAAAATTCACAAGTGAATGGGCAAACTCAAGTGACGCAGAACACGATCATCTTAAGGAGTAATGCCAAAGCACACCGCTGGTAAGCTTTTGGCAAGGAAACGAATATTGATAGTAATGAAAGTTGCTGTCAATAGAAGAATAGGCCTTTTCTCGAATCATAAATTCGAGGAAAGGTTTTTCTTTTTTGACTGAATTTTGTCAATACAATATTGATAATGTTTGTTCCACAAGCTATCATAAAATCTAATAAGAATATACGGGAGTGGAACATGACATGTTTGATGACTTTACTATTAGAGATGCTGAGATGAGTGATTTGCATGAAATTGTCGCTATATATAATACAACCATTGCAAGTCGGATGGTTACTGCTGATCTTGAGCCCATATCTATCGACAATCGAATTCAATGGTTTAACGAACATTCATCAACTTTTCGTCCATTATGGGTGGTCGAAAATCAAGGCGAAATTTGCGCATGGGTAAGTTTCCAATCTTTTTATGGCAGACCTGCCTATCAGGCGACGGCTGAAATTAGTATCTATATTCATCCCGACTTTCGAGGCAAGAAACTTGGTAAATATTTAATCCAAAAAGCCATGGATGCCTGTCCTAGTCTGCAGATTAAAACCTTACTCGGTTTTATCTTTGGGCATAATGAACCTAGCATTAAACTTTTTTCAAGCTTTGGATTTGAAAAATGGGCTCAACTCCCGAATGTGGCCGAACTGGATGGGATCGAACGAGATTTAATTATTCTTGGAAAAAGAATTTATTAAACCAAAATGCAAGAATCTACTATTTCCACTATTGTAGTGTTCCAAAAGAATGGATTTTCTAGTACTATAGACAATATACGTTATTTATTGAAAAGAACTGGAGATTTCCATGGATAAAATAAAACTAGTCATACTCTATTTGTTAACAAGTATTATTTGGATATTCGGATCCAATTATTTAATCGAAAAATACATACCTTTCTCTCTTATTGGGTTGGTGGAAAGATCGAAGGAGATTTTTTATATACTGGTGACAGGAGGGTTCCTTTATTTCTTCATTAGTAAAAAAGAAGAGTTGAATGTTTCCCAGGAAGATCAGAAACGTCTATCTACTTTAATTAATTCAATGGTTGATTTTGTTAACTTTAAAGACGGCGAAGGCAGATGGATTGAAGCCAATGAATTTGGGTTACAATTGTTCCAACTCGAGAATGTCGACTATCGCGGGAAAAAGGATTCGGAATTAGCTGAGTATACCGACTTCTACGGTGATGCGCTCCGATTTTGTGAGATTTCTGATAAAGAAACGTGGAATAATCGAGAAATCACTCGAATTGAAGAGGTCCTTCCTGTTCCAGACGGATCAGTAAAAATATTTGACACGATCAAGGTACCACTATTCTATGAAGATGGCAGTCGACAAGGTTTGGTCATCATTGGACGTGATATAACGGAAAGAAAGGAAATGGCATTAAAATTAGCTGAAAGCCAGCAACAATATAAATCATTATTTGAATACAGTCCGGATATTGTTTACATGCTGGATTTGGAAGGAAATATTACTAATTTAAACCCACAATTCGATATCATTACAGGGTTCAACAGAGAAGAAGCGATCGGAAAAAATGTAAAACAATTATTACCGAAAAGGTATATACCCTATCTTCCAAAATTCATTTCTACTGTTGTCGAAGAATTTAAACCGGTCATGTATGAACTGAACATCCCACATGCAAACGGGAATCGAATCATCTTACAATGTACATCACTTCCGATTATTATTAATGGAAATATCACAGGGATTATTGGTTATGGCAGTGATGTGACTATATTAAGGGAAACAGAAGAACGGCTTCGCCGGACAGAAAAACTCTCAATTGTTGGCGAATTATCTGCAAGCGTTGCTCATGAAATCCGGAATCCGCTTACGTCTTTGAAAGGATTTGTCCAACTATTACAAATGGAAGATGAGAAGCATCAATTTTTTTATCAAATTATGCTCGATGAATTGAATCGAATCAACGATATTGTTGGTGAACTTTTGCTATTGGCAAAACCACAGCTCTTAAAATACACCAAGGCCTTGCTTCAGAAGCTACTACAAGACGTCATCTCATTATTAAACACCGAAGCCAGTTTATATAATGTTCAAATTGAAGTCCATTTTCCTGAGAACGATCTATGGATTGAATGTGATCCAAATCAACTCAAGCAATTATTTATCAATGTGATTAAAAATTCAATTGAAGCCAGCCAAAATGGTGGAAAGGTTGCTATTTTTCTAGAGCAAATCGAAAAAAGCCATGTGTTAATAACCATAAAGGACAATGGCTGCGGTATTTCAAAAGAAAGATTAGAGAAAATTGGCGAACCATTCTACTCTTCCAAGGAAAAGGGGACGGGGTTAGGCTTAACAGTTAGTTTCAAGATTGTTCAATCACATCAAGGCACGATTCATTTCGACAGTCAGAAAAATCAAGGGACTTCTGTTCAAATTGCCCTGCCTGTTAAGCAAAATACTACCAAGAACCAGCACCGGCCGTTCAAGGAAATGGTATAGAAAAGTTTTTAAGCCTTGCTATCATGCTGGGCTTTTCTTTTTCTTTCTATTCCGAAAGAAGGCAATAACAAGTAACATGGACGGAATGATAATTTGAAAAGGCCAATGTAAATAAACGGGAACAATCACTAACCCTTCCTTTATATGTTCCGCATAATTGGATGCAATGGTAACGGATGCAAATAAGACGATCATCCCCAATGGAAACCCAATCTTCCGTTGATTCGGTATTTGAAAGATATCAGCAGCTCCAGCAACAGCAGCATAAAAATAAATCGAAATCTTAAAAAAACCACCAATGATTAAGTAGAGCATAAATAATACATCTAACCGCTCAATAAAATCGGCAATTTGAATTCGCCCTACTGTCATTAACAGTGGGAAAGTAGACCTCTGAAAGAGTGCTACCCCTAAAACAGAAATATTTACTACCACTGTAATGGTAATATTGATTCCACTTAAGACAATCCCACCTATACAGACTAGTTTAGCCTTCTTTTTCTCTCTTAAGAATGGGAGCAGCATCGTAAAAACCACCATTTCTCCAAACGGAAAGGTAATGGTTTGTGCTAGAAATGTTTTTATAACAGGTTTCAACCCATATTCTAATATCGGTTGTAAGTTTCCTAAATGAATCAACCCTGAAAAGACGATTAGCAGCATCCCCAATATTGCCGTCATGTAGACAATGCCAAAGAAAATTTCTCCAACCCGTGCTAATACTTCAAACCCTTTATGGATGGCATATATTATCGTAATGATCATTAGAGCATTGATTACTAATAAGGGAGTACTATTATAAATGGTAGATGATAATAACTCGCCAAAATCACGTAATACCCTTGAAGCGCAATATAAAAAATAGACAATATATAATACCCCAATAAACCGTCCAATCCATTTCCCTGCTATTTCTTGAACATAACTGGATAAGGGTAGATCAGGATAGTACATATATAATCGGTAATAAATAAAAAAGACGACTATTCCGCCGGCTAAACCCAGCAATACAGCTATCCAAGCATCCTGTTTGGCACCTGACGCAATTCCAACCAGGATGGCACTGCCCATTTCAAATAAAACGACCAGCACAAACAATTGAGTTGTACTTATTTTCACTTTTTCCATGTTCGAATGGTCCCCCCTTAAAAAGGGTAATTTATATCTGAGCTATCCGATATTCCCAAACCCCTTCTACTTATGCCGGGCTTGTCTTTTTCTTACGATTACGCAAAAAGGCAATGATAAGTAAGCTGAAGGGGATGATAATTTGAAAAGGCCAAGATAAATAAATCGGAACTATCACTAAACCCTCCTGCATAAATTCTGCTATATTGGATGCGATTGTTATTGAACCAAATAAAACGATCAACCCAATTGGAAACCCAAGTTTACGTTGGTTTTTAAATTGAAAGATATCAGCGGCACCAGCCATTGCAGCGTAGAAATAAATCGCAATTTTAAAAAAACCAGCAATGATTAAATAGAGCATAAATAATACATCCAAACGTTCGATAAAATCAGCAATTTGAATTCTCCCGATTGTGGATAGTAAAGGAAAGGTTGCTCGATGAAAGAGGCCCACCCCTAAAACCGCTATATTAACTATCGTTGTAATGGTAATATTTATCCCTGCTAATATCATTCCACCCAGACAGACAATTTTCACCTTTTTTTTATCGTTTAAAAACGGGAGCACCATCGTAAAAACAACCATCTCTCCAAAGGGAAAGGTGATGGTTTCTCTTAAAAATGTTTTGATTATTGGTTTTAACCCATTTTCTAAAATTGGTTTTAAGTTCCCTAAATGAATTAAGCCGGAAAAGACAATTAGCAGCATCCCTAATATCGCCGTCAAATAGATAATTCCAAAGAATATTTCGCCTACTCGGGCTAATACTTCAAACCCCTTATGCATCGCATAAATAATCGTAACGATCATGAGGGTATTGATAACAAATAAGGGAGTACTACTATAAATAGTTGTCGCTAACAACTCTCCAAAATCGCGTAAAACCCTTGATGCAAGATACATAAAATAAACAATATATAAAAAGCCAATGATTCGTCCCGGCCATTTACCTACTATTTTTTGAAGATAACTAGTTAATGGCAAGTCAGGATAGTACATATATAATCGGTAATAAATGAAAAAGACAATAACTCCACCACCTAATCCGAACAAAACAGCGATCCAGGCGTCCTGTTTCGCTTGTGACCCGAGTCCCAGAAGAATGGCACTACCCATCTCATACAGAACAATCAGGACAAACATTTGGAACGCACTAACTTTTGCCTTTTCCATGTACGATCAATCTCCCCCCTGCTTATAAGGGTTACTTATTAATATCTGACCAAAACGGATTCGTCCGAACCCCTTCACGGCGGACGTAAGAATCTACCTTAACATTCACCTCAAGGTCTGCAAAATAATTGTTCCAATCTCGCTCAAGCTTTTTCCAAAGATCAGGATTCGCTTTATGAACCACATCACCAAACCCGAAGATATCACACTTTAGTCTTTTCGCTTCCTTTACAGATATCTGCACTTCCTTTTTAATGGCTTTCTCCGTTAACGTTTCAATTTTTCCAATGGTCTTAGGATCCATCAAGTCTATCGCAGTATTTGCTTCACTAAGCCAGCCCTCATTTTCAATTTTAATATTTATGACTGGTTTCCCATGTTTAATATTGGTTGAAACCTTGGTTTTTGACCGAATTGGGACAACACTTAAGGCATTTTTCTTCCCCTTCCATTGAAGCGTAATATCGGTACTCTTCACTTTATCTAAGACCCATACGACCCCGCGAGACTTTTTACTCTCAATCCAATCGATTAATGCCCCATCTTTAAAAACTGCTAAGCCATCCGCTGAGAGGAAGGAATCGGTCGTCGTTTTTTGCAAATTTTCTGCTTTGTTGGCTTCTTCTTTCCTTCCAATCAATCGATAGCCATTTAGAATTGGCTCTTTTCCGCTTCCGACAATTCCATCAATCAAATCATCAATGCTTATACTAAAATTTTCCCCTTTCATTGCTTCAGAAGATTTGATTTCTTTAGTAATTTTGGTAACAGGAAGTTTGTCTAGAATCGTCAAAGTAGTCACTATTTCTTCTGCGGAAGAATCTCTAGCTACTAAAATCTCTGTGGTAGTTCTAAATTCCGGGTCCCTTGCAAAAGAATCCAATAGATTTAGAAATTGCGTTCTTTCTCTCGCCACTTCTTCACTAACCACGACTACATTGGTGTGTGCATAATATAAACGGCGTGAGACTTCTTTGGTGGCATTTCTTGCTGCCTCAGTCATTGTTCTACCTGTGCTTTTATAAACAGCAATCGGCAGACCCTGACCTCCTCCACTTTGCCCCGCTGAAACGTTGCCGGGATTAACAAGTTGAAAGGAAACATGGTACAAATCGTCCTCCCCCTTATCAATACCGAGTGCCATCACAAACGCTAAATCAGTGAGCTCCTTCTGATTCCAGCATGCAGTTAGGATTGGCACTGATAATCCTATTACCAAAATAACCTTTACCCATTTTTTCATTACTCTTCACCATTTTGAGAGGGATTTTCCGTTTGCTTTGGCGGACCTGGCTTTTGATTTTCCCCTGACCGCTTCATATTGCCCTTACTAATGAACATCGGTCTATTTTTCATTGCCCAAATGGGAAAACGAACAAAGGCGTCTTGTTGATTATGAATGTTGAAAGGAGCTAACGGCATCATGTATGGAATTCCAAATGAACGGAGCGAACATAAATGAATGGTCATGAACATAAGCCCTAACATAATTCCATAAAAGCCCAACATGGTGGCTAAGCCCATTAGAACAAAGCGAATTAATCTTGCCGCAATCGCCATGGCGAAAACGGGGGTGGAAAAATTGGCAATGGCTGTGATGGAAACAACGATAACCATGACTGGCGAGACAAACCCGGCCTGTACTGCTGCCTGGCCAATTACGAGAGCCCCCACAATCGACACGGCTTGACCAACTGCTCTAGGAAGCCTTAGACCCGCCTCCCTTAAAATTTCAAAGGTAACCTCCATAATTAATGCCTCCACAAATGCTGGAAAAGGAACATTTTCACGTTGAGAGGCAATAGCGATGGCCATGGTCGTCGGGATCATCTCTTGATGAAAGGTGGTCGCAGCAATATAAACTGAAGGACCAATAACAGCGATTAGGAATGATAAAATTCTTAACATTCGAATCCCGGTTGAAATGTCAAATCTTGAATAATAATCATCCGGTGCTTGGAAAAATTGAATAAAAAGTGCTGGAACCGTAACAGTAAACGGAGTCCCATCGACTACTATGGCTACCCGCCCTTCTAGTAAATGTGATGTCACGACATCGGGCCGTTCTGAATGGTAAGTTGTTGGAAATGTTGTCCAACTTTGGTCTTCAATTAATTGCTCGATAAATCCGGAACCTTGTATGGAGTCGATATTGATTCGTTCAAGCCTTTCTTTCACTTCTCCAACAATTTTTTCATTGGCGATCCCTTTTATATACATAATGGCGATATCGGTTTGAGAAACAGTGCCGATTTTCATGGCGTCTACCCGTAAATTGGGACTTTTTATCCGGCGGCGAATTAATGCCGTATTTGTACGGAGTGTTTCTGTAAACGAATCTTTTGGACCTCGAATCGATAGTTGAGTTGAGGGCTCTGAAATCGCTCTCTTTTCCCATCCTTTTGTTTCCCCACTGATTGCTTTATTGTATCCCTGTAAAAAAATAACGGTATCACCTGAAAACAATGTATCAAAAACCTGATTCCAATTAATAATTGTCTTAACACTACCCAATGCCATGGTTTTGTCAAGCATGAATTGAAAGATATCTACGGTTTCATCGGGTACCTCTGCTTCCATTAGTGTTTCTAATATATAGTCAGCAACTGAGATCATATTGGCCAATCCGTCAATATAAACAAGTGCCCCTTTATGTGCACCTATCTTAAACTCACGAACATTAACATCGGAACTATTGCCAACTTCCTCTTTTAAATGAGAGATATTCTCTTGATAATCTCTTAGAATAGGCAAATCCTCTGGTTTTTGCGGATCTTGTTTTTGCCTATAATTATCGTCCTGTCTCTTTTTTTGTTTATTTTTGAGCATTTTAGACAAAATCGACACAATATCCGCCTCACTTAATAATATTTAAAAATCTTTTCTCCAATATTGGATATATTGCCCAATGAATACCACTTTATCCCATTGAAGCAGGTTTTAATTTCACATTAATTTTGAAAACGGAATAAGGAACAGCACTGAATCGAACAATAAGAAAAAAGGATTCCTAAAGGTGTGAAGAGGTTGAAAATATTATTTGTCACCTGCTTACTGGCGATTGCTAGTACAATCCTAATTATTTCACTGGATCTTTTGATGGGTGTACCAATATCAGGAATTATTTGGAAGGCGATTAATCCTTTTAGGGTATTGGAGCCAGCTGAATATATCATTATTTTATTGTTTATTATGTTTTACTTTATTGATACCTTTGGTGCGTATTTAAAAAAGAAAAAGGAAAAAGAGAATCCTTCTAATTAAAAAAGATAAGAGCCCCCTTTAGAATGGGAGGCTCTTATCTGAATTGTTTTTCGGTAATTCTTTTTTATGAAACAATCTTTTGAATAAAATAACTCCAACTGATATAAACCTACTCCACCATCGCTTCTTCCTATTTATATTTGGACCATAAACATATCGATTCCAAAAATAATAGAAAAATTCCTCAATAACTACCAATAAGATAAAAAATAAAATAGAAATAGTTATCCAATACCACATTTTTAGGACTCCTTTTCAAACAGAAATTTTATCTTATTCGAAAAACCTCGGGGAAGTACATTCAAAACCAACCTCGTTCATCAATGAACAATCTGTATATTCTTATTTTAACAAAAAGTTGCTAAATTGTGGAATTTTTAGGTAAATTGTTTTCACGCAAGAGGTAGTTTGGATTCTATCCTTATTATTCTTATCACAAAGTTTTTTCAAATTTTGGAGCTTTTGCAGGAATAAAAAATTTATTTCCAGCTGTAAAAAAGACCACACTTCCCATCGTTGTGACAGCAAGAATCCAAAACATGATTTGGCCTTGAAACTGACTTAAAAGGTACCCGCCGATAATGGGTCCGAGGAAATTTCCAATCTTCCGGAATTGTGCTGCACCGAAATAGGTCCCACGCAAATGTTCAGGGGCAAGTTGGTCAATCATCATACTGTTAGAAGGGAAAATTAAAATTTCACCTACAGTTAACAACACGATGGCAGAAATTGCAGTTATCCAGCCGTTGACAAAACTGAAGGCGACTAATCCAGCCGCCATAAAAACGGCTCCGACTACCATTACCTGCATTAGTCGAAATTTTTCGGCCACATGGCTAATCGGCATTTGTAAGAAAACAACCAGCACGGCATTAATCGTGATCAGCGTCGAAAAAATGACAATTCCATTTTCTACAGTTCCTTCAAGGACTTGCGGTAAGTTGGAGTCAATTTGAACATAACCCACGTTTACTAAAATTATTCCAAGGATTAGAAACCTAAGTGCTTTATCTTTTCTGATGATCGTAAAAGCATCACCAAAAGAGACAACCCTTTTGCTTATTCCCACTTGAGGTAAGACAAGTTTCTTCAATAGGAACACCAGCACAATGGCATAGAATAAATAGGTGGTTCCAGTTATCGCAAAGGATAACTTTGCAGATGTACTGGCCAAATAGGCACCAACAAGCGGACCAACAGATGCACCAATATTCATCGCTGTATAGCGTAAAGAATATACCTTCATCCGCTTTTCCTTATCTGTCAAATCGGCCATCAAAGCTTGTGATGTTGGTTCAAAAAATGAATTGCAAAGCCCATTTAATGCGTTTAACAGAATAAACCAGCCCTGCCCAGTAGCCGCAGTAAATCCATAATAAACAAGCGTTACCATAAACAAAGATATCAGCATCACAGGTTTACGCCCAAACCGGTCCGATAGATGACTGCCTATAAACCCTCCAACCGTAGCCATTAAGGGACTCATCCCAACTGTTAAACCGATGATGATAGGAGATAAATCCATATGCCTAGATAAGTAGATTGAAAGAAAAGGAAGCGTCATAAAAGAAGCGCCTCTTGATAAAACCGTTCCAATTAATAATACCCACACGATCGGATGAAATTGACCGATGTAGTTCGTAACTTTTGCCATATATGTATGCCTCTCAGAATTTTTTTGTCAATATCTAGTAAAACAATTTGTGCGGATAATGTAAAGAATTTTCTTACTCCTTTATAGGAAAAGTCAGCCCCAATATGGGACTGACTTCGCTTATTTATTTTGGATCTTTGTATGTTAACGCTCGTTCACTGTCCCCATACCCCTTTGTGGTTGGATCCTGGACGATCCCTAACATCGACAACAAAACAAAGGCCGCATTCACAAACGTTAACACACCATTCTGAATCGCATCTGTGAGTTGAAAATCTATGAGTCCAAAGGAATTTAAACACGCTAACACCATCTGAGCCACAATCATAATTTGAGATATTAACGCGATCACCCAGTTTCGGTTTTTTAATCGTACCTTCCAGTTGATCATCTTCCCCATCCCCTTTCCTTTATGTTAAACAATCTTTCTATTAACATATGCTTGGACGAGGAAATGGTTGTCCGCTAATACCTCGTAATTTTACTTTATTAGCTCGCCTCAAAACTTCCCATTTCAATCAATAAAAATTATAATAAAAGAATTAAAAATTACTTTTTGAAAGTAAGGAGATCACATGGAGAAATTACATCCATATTGGGAGAAGCTTGTTCGTTTCTGGAAAAAGAAACATTTAACTCAAATATTATTATTACTCATCCTAGTTGTTGTTTTAGCAACCATCCTTTATTTTGGCTGGATTGCTATGCGCGCCAATGTAGAATCACTGAAGCAAGGACTAAGTCAGCCGACGGTTATTTATGATAAAAAAGGAAAAATAGCTAGTAATGTCGCCACCAATCGGACGAAAGGTATAAAAATTGAGGACTTGCCAAAATATGTCCCAAATGCTGTTGTAGCCATCGAAGACGAACGATTCTATGAGCATGGCGGCTTTGATATCAAAGGGATTGCCCGTGCCTTTTTTAGTAACTTGTTTGCAGGCCGGATAACTGGCGGCGGCAGTACGTTAACTCAGCAGTTAACGAAGAATGCCCTCTTGTCTCCGGAGCGAACCTATAAACGAAAAGCGGAGGAATTATTTTTAGCCGTAAAAATTGAAAAGGTTTATTCCAAAAATGAGATTTTGCAGATGTACCTCAATCAGGTTTATTTCGGGAGCGGTGCCTGGGGAATCAGCAACGCTTCAAAGAAATACTTTGATAAAAATATCAAAGATGTTACTGTCAGTGAGGCGGCCATGCTTGCCGGATTGCTGCATTCACCGAATTATCTTGATCCCTATAATAACTATGATTTAGCTATGAAAAGACGAAATACCGTTTTAAGTAAAATGAAAGAACTTGGGATGATAACTAGCTCACAATATACTAATGCTAAAAAAGAAAAGATTCACCTTCATGATGGCGGAGGGAGCACGGTTGAACGAAAATATCCTTATTATGTGGACGCTGTTCTGAATGAAGCTATTAATAAATACGGCTTAACCCAAGAGGAAATTCTAACAAGGGGTTATCGAATTTATACCGCGATGGATCAAAATCTTCAGTCTGGCCTTGAAAAGGTCTATAGTGAAGATTACATGTTCCCGCGAAGTAGAGGTGGAAAACTTGTTCAAAGCGGCTCCGTCTTAATGGATCCTGGTTCTGGAGGAGTGAGTGCCATAGTAGGAGGACGGGGCGAGCATGTATTTCGAGGCTTTAACCGGGCAACACAATTACGGGCACAGCCTGGTTCATCGATCAAACCACTGGTGGTTTATACACCGGCCCTTGAAAAAGGCTACAAATACACATCCGAGCTGGTAGATAAACCAACCACCTTCGGAAATTATCAGCCTGAAAATTTTTCAAAAACCTATCAAGGCAAGGTGGAAATGTACAAGGCTCTAGAGAAGTCCTTGAATATTCCGGCTGTTTGGTTATTAAATGAGATTGGCTTAGATAAAGGGATTGATTCATTAAAGAGGTTTGGTATCCCTGTCGAGAAAGAAGATAAAAACCTAGCGATCGCACTTGGCGGAATGAGTACTGGGGTCTCCCCTCTTCAAATGGCTAATGCATTTTCAGCTTTCCCAAATGGCGGCAAGCGTGAAGATAGCCACTTCATTACGAAAATAGTCGGACCGACTGGAAATGTCATCGCTGAGCATAAAGCAACATCCACAAAAGTTATGTCAGAAGAAGTCGCGAATAATATGACGTCGATGCTCTTAAACGTTGTCGAATCCGGGACAGCCAGGCGCGCCCAAATCCCTGGTGTACAGATTGCAGGAAAAACAGGATCCACACAGCTGCCATTTAATGGTATTAGTGGCACAAAGGATCAGTGGATGGTTGGATATACGCCAAACCTTGTCGGCGCCATTTGGATTGGGTTTGACCAAACCGACCGTGAACATTACCTGCCAAGTCCAAGTTCCGCCAATGTGGTGCCGATTTTTAAGGAAATAATGAAGGAATCTGTTCCATATCTTCCGGAAAAGAGCTTTGAAGTAGTATCTATCAATGATCAGCTCGCCGGTGATGTCCCACTTAAAGTAAGCATCAATGACCAAGCCAAGAAAATTAGCAAGGAATTAAATGAAAATGCTCAAAAAATCGGAGAAACCATAAAGGAAAATGCTCCGGGCTGGAAAAAAAGCCTCGATCAAGCTTTATATAAGCTTGGCAAAGGAGTCAATTCACTCATTGAAAGGCTTCAGCAATAATAAAATAAAAAAATAGCACCAATGCGGTGCTATTTTTTTATTTGCAGGGAGTGATAAAAGCTCCCTGTGATTTTTTGTATTGTTTCTTCTTGTTCTGATCGGAAAACAGTCAAAAAACATGTCGATGGGCCTGCAGATTTTAAAATATCCACGTTTGAGATGATCATTTCTTGTGAAAATTCTAGATTAGGAAACATCTGATTGATTTCATATAATATCCCTTTGGAACCAACCGGCCAAATCATCACATCATTTACTTTGGATACTTCTTGAAAAACGGAAAGTGGGACAACATCATCATTATTTTCAATCACTTCGTTTCCAACCAGCGGCATACCTACAACAGCAAATTTTAATTGCTTAGAGTATGTTATCTCTATTGTTTCCGCCAATGACTTTTTCCCAAGAACAACTAAACCAACTGCAGATTGCAGAAGTGAAAAGTTACTTTCTGTACTACCAGTTATCCTTACATCTAATAACTTTAGTTCGGACATCCCTTTTTCTATTCCTCTAACTAGCTCATCCCATGGTTCATTTCCGCAAAAGTTGTGGAGCAACACGGAAATTGGTTCCCCTCCCGCCGCGATACACTCCATAACGGCAACTCTAAAAGCATAATATGCAACCATTTCGTAGGGGACCTGAACAAGATCGTCTTCCTTCATTCCAATCGCTCCGCTATTATCACAGGCAATAATGAGGGAATCCACCTCATTAAAGGGAATGGCTAGTATATCCCTCATTGTTTCACATCTCCCTTTGATATTCGTCGATGTGTGACGAGGGATGCAAGCCGTGGTATTGCTATCAATGCAATAGTTGTATTAATAATCGAACCGATAAGCAGTGAAGGGACGATCCCCAAATAAAAACCTGTATTCATTAAAAAAATAAATGGGATGGGGGCTACAAATGAATTCCCGATAATAAAAAGCGTACTTGCTAACCATTTATTGTTTTTATAAATGCGTCCAAACACCCAAACCAGCACAGCCATTTCGACAGCAATTAAAAAGTGCATGGGTCCTAATGGAAATCCACCAGCATATGCAGATAGTAAATGTCCAAATGCACCCACAACCGCTCCGGCGCCGGCACCAAAAAGGACGGCGGCTAAAAGCGCAGGAAATACGTCCAATGCGACACTGCCGACAATGGCCGGAATCTTTATCATCGCACCGACGACAGACAATGCCGTTAACATCGCGAGCCCGCTCACCATTTTTCCCTTCATGCTACTTATCCTCCTTACGCTTCCCATCCTTAAACACCTTTGCACTGCGCACATATTCTACGTCGCTGACATGTAATCGGAAGTTAATCACTCTTGCTAATGCAAAGAAATAATCTGATAGACGGTTTAAGTACATCAGTGCTAGCTCAGATGTTTTGGGATCAGATTTTACTAACTTAACAACCAATCTTTCAGCTCTTCTAGTTACCGTTCTCGCAATATGAATAGATGCCGAAGGCTTGGTTCCACCAGGTAAAATAAATCTCTCCAGTTCTGGTGCTTCTTCAATATATTCATCTATTTTCTTTTCAAGGTAATCAATCGATTCTTGGTGAAGTTTTGGTTCGCGTTTCTCCGTCACATTGGCGAGATCGCCGCCACAATCAAATAATTCATGTTGGATTTTTTCAAGATCAGCTAGCACATCCTTGAATAATTCCTGATCCAGCTCTTGGAACGCCTGGCCGACAAAGCAATTGACCTCGTCAACTGTTCCGTACGCTTCCACACGAATATCATCTTTGTCCACTCTTCCTCCGATGATGCTTGTTTTCCCTTTGTCACCTGTTCTTGTGTAAATTCTCATTGATCCCATTCCCCTTTACTTTATAGTTTGATTTAATCCATACCAAATGACGTCAACTTTTTCTGACTTGGCCGCGGTATCTTGATAAGCCCAACCGGTTATATCCCGCCAGAGTCTATTTTCTGCTTCGATTGGAACAATTCCTTTTGTGATATCTGTTCCAATAATGATTAATTGGCGATGTAGCGCAGCTTGCTCCCAAGTGAGCCAATTATCTAAACAATTAGCCCAAAGCTCCCGACACTTATCTGCACCCATTGATGCAGATAAATTTTTCAACCATATTTCTACTCCCTCAATGACCAACAGATCCTGGCCGAAAGCATTCAATTCTTTAGGAATTGTCTGGGTTTCGTAAGCTGATATCCAATAATTGTGCTCGAAAACTTTGTAGTAATTCTTTACCCATGCCCGTTTGCCGTTAAAGGCACCTCCAATAATAAAGTGCATCGTCTCCCCCTCCTTAGTGATTCTGTATCAAATATCAGTTCGTAACCTTGATCATGAGTTGCCTGCCAAGCCCAAAATTCTTTTTGGTCTGGTGCAAACCTAGACAAAAGATAGCGAATGACCCCGCCATGCGTAATCACTGCACAGCTCTGCAGGTTTGACTTCAGCACTTCTTCGGTAATCTTAGACCAGCCAGAATCAACCCTTGTGCTGAACTCGTGAAATGATTCTCCTTGCGGCGGAAAATGACTAAAAGGATCCCCCAGCCATTGGCGATAGAGATTGTTTCCTTTCAAGTCTTCATACGTTTTCCCTTCCCATTTACCAAAGTTCATCTCACGTAATTCTTTTATTAAATGGGGATTTGTTGATGAAAATAACTTTTCCGCCGTCCGAACACATCTTTGCAAATCACTCGAATAATAGCGCTGATAGGTCTTGGAAGTCAAAATTGTGTTTGATTCAGGACATAAGGGTGAGTCGTTCCAGCCAAGATAAGCTTTCCGTTTGTTCTCTTCTGTTACACCATGACGAAATAATGCCATAACCACACGGTCATCCATAGAAGTAACTCAGTCCCTTCCACGGCAGCCCCTAAGACATCCCCCGTAATTCCACCAAACCATTTGACAGCTTTACGACGAAAAAGGAATAAGCAGCAGGCAGCAACCAAGATCAATAAACCTATGATGAAGAATTCTTTTATTAATAAACTAACGATTACTAGAAAACTAACCAAGTAAACTGGATACGGCCAAAGCGACTGTGGTTTCGCAGCATTCTGGAATAACGAGCCGAGTCCCTCATTCTTGGCAGCCTTCACTGTTAACAGCATCACTCCCATGATACTTTTACCCAAAAACGGAATTGCTACAATCATGAATAATTCAAGGTTTTCGACATTCGTTGTACTTTCATAAATAAATAGAAACCGAGAACTTAATAAAACCAGAATAGATAAAACACCGAATGCTCCTGTTCTCGGATCCTTCATGATTTCAAGTCTTTTCCCCTGGTCTTGATAGGAAAAATAAGCATCACTGGCATCCATCCAGCCATCTAGATGAATTCCTCCCGTTAAGAGAATCGTTGCCAGCCACAGCAAGAAAGCTGCAGCAGGGTGAGAAAAAGGAGTAAATTCAAGGCACAGGTACAATACAGCTGCATAAATGATTCCTTGCATTAAACCTACTAACGGAAAGGCTTGCACTGCCTTTTTAAGATGTTCTTTATCCATTGGCAATTCTAATCTGATTGGGATTGCCGTGAAAAATTGAATATCTATTAAAAAACCTATTAAAAACTTCATCATTTTGAACCCCATTGATTGATGATTTGTTTAATCAGGTCCCATTTTAGATGACTTTTCATTTCTGCGGCGATCAAATCATAGCGTTTGTCTTTATACACGCTAATCGATCTAATTTGTTCGGACGGCAGTCCCTTCTTTTTCCGAATCATATTTAACCATTGATTTCTCCACTCATCATTATGAAAAAGATGGTGAAGATATGTTCCAATAATTTGACCGTCATTTCCGAAATAGCCATCTTCCAACCCATTCGCTAATGTTAAAAATGGACAAACTTCTTTTGAAAAGATAGTTTTACCTAAATGGATCTCATAGCCTTCTAAGGGCTGATTGGATCGCAACCCAGTATCATGGTGATACATGGCAATAACTTGATTTGTTTCTTTTTCTTTATAAAAAGTGGTTGTTGCGGGGATAACCCCTAACCCCTTTACCTTGTGGTTCGGTTTTCCAGTGTCAGAACCTTCCTTATCCATCATTTCCTCACCAAGGATTTGATAGCCCCCGCAGATTCCAACAACATAACCGCCATTTGCAATATGGTTTTGGACTAGTATATCTAACTGATTTTCTCTTAAATGGGTCATGTCATTGCTTGTACTTTTAGTCCCTGGAATAATGATCGCATCAGGTTGGCCAAATTCACTCTTATTATGGACCCAGCGGAGCGTCACATCTTCTTCATATAAGAATGGCTCCAAATCACTGTAATTAGAGATAAACGGCAGGTGGATGACGGCGATATCAAGAACTCCGTTATTGCGTTTTGAAAATTGGGTCCGAATCGACAAGGAATCCTCCCCATCGATCATATGATTTTCCACATATGGCAAGATACCTAGTACAGGGACACCTGTCTTCTCTTCGAGCCATTGAACTCCATCTTCAAATAAGGTGATATCGCCGCGAAATTTATTGATAATTACACCGACCACTCTTTGCCTTTCATTCGATTCCAAGAGATCAAGCGTACCAACAATACTGGCAAACACTCCACCGCGATCGATATCAGCCACAAGGACAACAGGAACATCTGCTAGTTCGGCCACCTTCATATTGACTAATTCGCGGTCCTTTAAATTGATTTCAACCGGACTGCCCGCCCCTTCAATCACGACCACATCAAATTCTTCGGCAAGGTAGCGGAGTGATTGATGAATAACTGCTAACCCTTGCTCATAGAAGTGATCTCGATACTCGCGCCCTGAAAGGGTTTCGAGTGCTTTTCCCAGATAAACAATTTCGGCGTGCTGATCTGAGCGCGGCTTTAATAGAATCGGATTCATCCAAACAGAAGGCTCCACTCGAGCTGCCTCCGCTTGAATTCCTTGCGCTCTGCCGATTTCTTTTCCATCTCTTGTCACGTAAGAATTATTGGACATGTTCTGCGATTTAAATGGGGTAACTCTGACTCCCTCATTGGCAAGGATTCGACACATCGCGGTGACGATCAGACTTTTCCCCACATCTGAAGCTGTTCCTTGAATCATGATTCCTTTCATCGTAGGACTCCCTTCATTCCGATTGGAATTCCTGCTTCTACTAAAAACACTTGGTCTGCTTCCTTGACCAAATCCTGATGAATTTGTCCTAGCAAACGTCCATACGTGAACACCATTTCATTGTTAGGTAAAGGTTCGTTTAAAACTTCATTACTGACAACAATCAGAGTCCCGGCACAATTTTTTATGGAAGAAATGCCAGTGATAATACTATCTTTGACGGTTTCTAAAAACCCTTCCTCCCACTTTTGCTCAAAAGAAAACAATTCATTATTTAATAGTGTGGTGACACAATCTAGTAAAACGACATCTTTGGCATTGAACTCATCAGCCATCTTACCAATTTGTACAGACCATTCATATGTTTTCCAAGGATAAGCCCCTGATAATCGATCATGTTGGTGTTTTTCAATTCGTTCCTTCATTTCTGGATCCGAAGCAACACCCGTTGCCAAATAGTTAAGTCGACCTCCAGTTTTATTTGCAATTTCGACTGATTTCCTCTCCGCAAAACTACTCTTCCCGCTTCTTACTCCCCCTGTGATGAAGATGAATGATGGTGCCTCCATCGTGCTAACACCTCCATTAGTTGATTATTGTCATCATGACCCTTTATAGCAAAACGCAGCCATTTTCCCTCTAAACCGGGGAAATTAAAGGTATGCCGTGCAATGATGCCTTGATGAAGAAGAAACTCAAACAATAAGAATTGGTCCTCTAAAAGCGGGTCCTGTAATAGGTAGAAATTAACACGAGACGACGAAACTACAAATTCATTTTTAATAAAAAAGGAAAAAAGCCTTTTTCGCTCATTACAAATATATTCTTGTGTTTCTTTCATAAAAGATCCAGATTGCAGACAAAGTTCCCCTGCCAGCAGCGCAATCGTATTGACACTCCAATGTGATTGCCATTTGCTAAGTTCTGAAATAAGCGCAGGAGGAGCAACTAAATATCCCAAACGTATTCCTGGGATTGCAAACATCTTGGTCAGCGAGCGGATGATAATCAAATTTGAAAATTTGTTTATGTATGGAACTAGTGATTCATATTCTATTAAAAAATCGAAAAATGCTTCATCCAAAATGACAAAGCAATCTCGCTTTTCACATTCCTCTACAAGCGAGATAATTGTTGTCGCAGAATATTGGATGCCTGTTGGATTGTTAGGGTTGCACAAAAACATGGCATCCGCATCCAAAAGACTCAAGTGTAAATCGGCCGTGTTCAATTCAAAATTAGGCTCTACTAATTGATGGTAGACAATTTCACAGCTGTTTGCCCGACATGCTTCTTCGTATTCAGAAAATGTTGGTTCCACGATGACGACTTTTTTGCCGGCAAGCATTCGAGCAAGCAGGGTAATTAGCTCTGCCCCGCCATTGCCAATTAAAATGGATTCATACGTTACCTGTTCTGATTTTGAAATTATGTCCCTCAGCTTTGTGGCAAACGGATCTGGATAAACATTAATTTCGCGAAAAAAATCCATCCACTTTTCTTTCAAAACAGGTGGTGGACCAAGTGGATTGATGTTTGCGCTAAAATCAATAAACTGCTTTGGGAGAGCTAACCCCATCGCTTTAAATAAATATTGTGGATTCGATCCATGCGACGGCCAAATCAAGGAGTATTCCCCCTATCCATAAAAGTAGTAAAAATAATAAGACCGTTTTGCTAAGAATGTGATTGGCTTGAATGATATGGTCAGCCTGGATGGGCTGAATGGGGTCACCCATTTTTGCTCGGTTGGAAACGATCCCTTGGTAATAATTGATACCCCCAAGCTGTATTCCTAAAATTGTTGCAACAGCTGCTTCCCCCCAGCCACTGTTTGGGCTCGGATGCTTTTTTGCATCGCGAAACAAAATCGTCCACGCTTTTTTATATGTAATGCTATCAGGTCGTTGCCCCAGCAACATAATCATTCCTGTTAATCGACTGGGGAGCCAATTCATGACATCATCCCATTTTGCAGACGCCCAGCCAAACTCTATATATCTATTATTCATGTGGCCTACCATCGAGTCACATGTATTTGCTGCGCGATAAACCATCGCAAGCGGGGCTCCACCAAGAAGTGCCCAAAACATCGGGGCTGTCACTCCATCACTTGTATTTTCGGCAACCGTTTCAATCGTCCCACGTGCAATTTCACCTTCATCCAGGGATTCGGTATCACGGCCAACAATATAGGATAGTTTTATCCTCGCTTCAGAAAGTCCACCCTTACTTAATGGACGATAGACCTCTAGAGCCGCTCCCTTCAAGCTTTTTTGGGCAATCGTGGTAGAAATAATGATACTTTCTACTAGGACCCCGACAATTGGATGAATCCCATATCCTGTTTCTACTAAAACCAACGCAATGATATAAACAGAGAGTAAAACAAAAAGGAGCATACCCACCCCTTTTAATTGTTTAGACTCCCCTTTATTTAAACGTTTTTCAAAAAATGTGATCATCTTCCCAATCCATCTAACCGGATGAGGCCAATTGGGTGGATCGCCAATAAACATGTCGATAAGATAGGCTATTGTTATTGCGACTAAATGATAGATAATCATTTTTGTTTCCTTTTACTTGATTTTTGAATTGCTTCAGTCGTGCACTGATAAACAGCTTTGCCTATGAGCTTTCCTAACGGGGTAATCGTTCCTGCAAATTCCAGAACCGCTCCGGTTTGTGTAGCAGCAATTAATATACTATCGGTCGAGGTTCCAGAAGCGATCGTTCCTGTGACTTCATCGATTACCTTTAGATCATTCATTGCCTTGACCTTTGCTTCTGTTGCGGTCATGATGCTTTGGATAAAAGCCTCTTCTGTCAGCTCGCCGTTCACAAAAATCCAAGTATTAATTGTGCCGGGTGTCATTTCAAATGAATGCAATTCACCTTTAGAAGCATCAATTGCATTTCCCACCCCTGCTGTTACCACAACAAAGATGGAGAATTCTTCTTCTATAAATCGTTTGTAGACCACATCTTCCAGCACGACGGCTGTCATCATCCCAACGGTTTCCGACGGTTCAAACCCCTTTGATTTTAAAAATAAGGCCATTTCTGCTCGATGATTACTACAGCTGTAATCCTTGTGAACATGTCGGTTGACAAATGTTTGGTGCCACCCCGTTCCCGAACCAATGACCCCTGATGACATGGTCCTTAATGGAATAGGCGTTGTTAACTCGATCATTTCTTCCGAAAAATGTAACCTCGACTCATCTATGTTAAAATCGACAACTTCGCTATTCATTTTAGGAAGTAAGACCATTTGCGGTGCAGCGACTTTAGGATGAGGATGTTTTTGAATGTCTGTATGGTACACGTCTCTTATTCGTTCTTCCCGAAGCACTTCATTAGGAATCTGATCAATATTAATTCGTCCGTTTTCAAGGAGGAGCAACCGGTCACAATACAGCCCCGCAAGGTTTAAATCATGAAAAATTGAGATGACGGTTAACCCGTTTTCTGATGTCCATTGTTTTAAGAAATCTAATAATTCCTTTTGATACGATAAATCCAAGTGGTTTGTGGGTTCATCTAATAAGAGAATCTCAGGTTCTTGGGCTAAGGCTTGGGCGAGAAATACTCGTTGTTTTTCCCCGCCTGAAAGCTCCTGAATATTTTTATTTTGGAATCTGGATACACCAATTTGATTCATTACTTTTTGGACGACCTCTTCATCGGCGGTACTCCAAGTTTGGAACAACCCCTTCTGGTGGGCATAACGGCCGAGGGAGACGGTTTCTTTTACCGTATAGGAGAAAGACTGTGATGAATGCTGGGAAAGAACTGCGATAATTTTAGCCAACTGCTTAGCATTATATTCCTTGAGCGGTTTTCCATTGATCACAATCTCCCCTCCTTGGAACGGTAAAATTCCACTGAGCATTTTCAAAAGAGTTGTCTTACCACTTCCATTTGGCCCCAATATCCCAAATAATTCTCCCTTTTCCACGTTAAAGGAAATATCTTTCAGAACGGCTTCACTTGAGTATCCACCAGAAACCTGTTGAACGTTGAGCATCCTTTAACCACTTCTTTCCATCCTTTTTCTTTGTAGCAGAATTAGTGCAAATACAGGTGCACCAATTAAAGCAGTAATCACACCAATCGGTAATTCTGTAGGAGAGATAATTGTTCTTGATATCAAGTCAGCTAAAATTAAAAAACCGCTCCCCGTTATAATGGATAGAGGAAGAAGATGCCGATGGTCCGGACCCCATAATAATCTGGATAGATGGGGGATCACTAACCCGACAAAACCAATGGTGCCTGACACCGCAACCGCCGCTCCGGTTAATATTGAGCCCGCTGTTAAGATTATGAGCTTTCTCTTTTGTACGTTGACTCCTAAATGCTGTGCTCGTTCTTCTCCAAATGACATGGCATTTAGTTCCTTGGCATTAAAGATTAACAGTCCTGATCCAATGATAAAAAATGGCAAAATGATCTTTATGTATTCCCAGCCTCTCATTGATACGCTCCCTAGCAGCCAGCCAATAATTTGGCGGAGTTCATCTCCAGTCAGTGCGATCATTAGCGAAATAATGGCTCCTAAAAAGGAACTAAAAATGATACCCGTTAAAATAATCGTTTCCACTCGCATCGAGCGTTCGATTTTACTAGCGAAGGTAAGAACTAGAAAGATGGTTAAGAATGAAAATAGGATACTTAATAATGGCAAGGTGAAGGAACCTACAAATGGGATTGACAGCTGGAAAAACAGTGTTAAAACCGCACCTACAGATGCACCGGAGGATACTCCTAATGTATACGGATCTGCTAACGGATTTCGAAGCAGTCCTTGAAAGGCTGCCCCTGCGATAGCAAGGGAAGCTCCGACAAGACCTGATAAAATCACTCTAGGTAAGCGTATGTTTAGGACAATACTTGAATACATAGGGTCGATTGTCTCCAATATACTTAACCCAAAAACTTTTGCACCAATAATCTTAATAATCGTTATGATTGGAACCGAAACTGTTCCAATTGAAATCCCTAATAATATAGAAAGAACAAGAAAAATTCCCGCTAGACAATAGGCTAAATACTTGTTATTTAAAAATGTCAGGATAGACAGCCTTCGCAAGATCTTCTACTCCTTCAACGATCCTTGGGCCTGTACGTGTCACACGGTCCGAATCGACATCGACAACATGCTTATTTTTTACCGCGTTGACCGTTTCCCAGCCTTTTCTAGTTAATACTTGATCAACTGGGTTCTTGACATAGTATCCGTAAGTTGTGACAATGACATCTGGATTACGTTTAATCATTGCTTCTTGGTCAATTTTAATCCAGCCTTCTTGATCATTTGCGATGTTTTCCGCATTAATCAAACTAAGCATTTGATCCATAAACGTATTCTTTCCTGATGTATAAATTTCTGGAGCGGGTGAAACCTCAACTAATACCTTTTTCTTTTCCTTAATCCCGCTAGCTTTTGCTTTAATATCTTCTAATTTTTCCTTCATCCCGGAGATAATCTCTTCGGCTTTAACTGTTTCACCAGTAGCTTTCCCAATCATATCTATCGAATCAAAGACTTGGTCAAAGTTTTGGGCATCATTAACGACAAATACTGCAATACCCGCATCTTTTAACTGCTGAAGCCCTGCTTCAGAATTTGTAGCCCAAGAGGCATGGGCCAAGACTAAATCTGGCTTTAAGGAAATGATCTTTTCTAAATTTATTTCTTGCCCGCCAATTTTCTCTTTTTTCGTGGCAGCTTCTGGATAGTTATCAAAATCGGTTACCCCGACCACTTCTTTGTCTAGACCTAGGGCAAAAACAATTTCTGTATTACTTGGAATAAGTGAAACAATCTTTTCAGGTTTTTTTTCGATAGTAACTTTGGTTTTGGTTGCATCTGTAAGTGTAAGTGGATACGTTATTTCTGCTGTTTTCTTTTCAACACTTGTTTTATTCTCTTCCTTTACCTGATTTTTCTTTTCAGCACACCCTGCCAAAACTCCTACTGTCAATAATACTACTAACAGCAATGAATACAACTTCTTCATTTTTCTCCCTGCTTTCTGTGTAATTACATGTATGTAACAAAAAATAAGTTCATGTGCTAACCCAATAGCCGGATAACAACAAAAAACATCTCCACAAATGACATGGAGATGTTGGTATGATTAGATTCAGGTTACTAATATAAAGTAAAGAGAGTCTAGCCCTTCAACACCCTTCCTATCCTCGTAGGTTTATTGGCGCACAAGAATTAGGCAGGTTTCCTGGCTCATGATCATCGCTTCCTATGTCTTCCCATCGTCTTCGACAGTGACACAATATAGGTTGCTCCCATTTACAGTGGCGGGACCGCGTTGGCTTATACCAAACTTCCCTTTTAAGCTAAAAATCTTTTGATAAGATTTAGCACCTAATTTTTAAAAATATTTTTTGTTAATCTCATTATAGAAAAGATAAAATGATTTGTATATGTCTTTGCAATAATTTTATTACTCAAAGCTTCTGCATAAATTTGCCATTTCAATTGCGGCCGATGCTGCATCCCAGCCTTTATTACCTGCTTTTGTTCCGGCACGCTCGATCGCCTGTTCAATAGATTCCGTTGTTAACACTCCAAAAATAACCGGAATGCCACTGCTTAAATTGATAGCGGAAACTCCTTTCGCCACTTCATTACATACATAGTCAAAATGAGGAGTCGAGCCGCGAATCACTGTTCCAAGCGTGATAACCGCATCATATTTTTTACTATTCGCCATTTTTTGAGCGATTAATGATATCTCAAATACACCTGGAACCCAGGCAATATCCACGTCTGTTTCGCTGACTCCATGTCTTTTAAGTGAATCCTGAGCACCGCTTAATAATTTACTTGTAATGAATTCATTAAATCGTCCAACAACGATTCCGATTTTTAATCCGGAGCCAACTAAATTTCCTTCAAAAATATTACCCATGTGTATTCCTCCAAAAATAGTTTAGTTAAGCATTTTTTTCAAGAGGTTATTAAACCTCTCGTTTGACAAAATGTTCCTTATTCATTCGGTATTCAATTAGGTCCTTAATGGTAATCATTTTAACATTTAGCTTATCTGCAATAATTCGCAATTGTGGGACGCGGGCCATCGTTCCGTCTTCATTCATGATTTCACAAATAACCCCTGCTGGCTTGGAGCCGCAAAGTAGAGCAAGATCCACAGCTGCTTCTGTATGCCCATTTCTACTCAGGACTCCGCCTTTTTTAGCAATCAGTGGAAAAATATGCCCTGGTCTTAAAAAATCAGCTGCTTTCGATTCTGGGTCAACCATACTCAATACGGTTGCCGATCGTTCAAACGCAGAAATCCCTGTCGTAGAAAACTTATGGTCAATACTCACAGTAAAAGCTGTTCGATTTCGATCGGTGTTCTCGGAAACCATTGGGTTTAAGTCTAACTTTTGAGCAAGTTCCTCATCAATAGGAACACAGATTAGCCCTCTTCCATGAGTGGCCATTAGGTTTATAACCTCGGGCTTTGCTTTTTCAGCAAGAGAAATAAAATCACCTTCATTTTCTCTATTCTCATCATCACAAACAATAATTACCTTTCCTTCTTTTAAATCAGTAAGAGCTTCGTCAATCATATTAAACATCGTCTGATCTCTTCTTTCCATTAATCATTTTATAAAAATCCATTTTCTTCTAAAAAATTGGCGGTTATCCCCTTGCTACTTTTTTGCGGAGGTTGGTTTGATAGGTTATGAATAAAATGACCCACGTATTTACCAATCATATCGCATTCTAGATTCACAATATCCCCAGAACCCTTCAGTCCTAAAATCGATTCTGACACGGTGTGTGGGATAATTGATAAGGTAAAACTGTTTTCCGATACAGTAAAAACGGTTAAGCTAGTCCCATCCACCGCAATAGAACCTCTTAAGATGACATATCTTAATAATTCCTGGTCAGCCTCAATCTCATAGTAAATCGCGTTTTCAAGTGATTGTTTACTTTTTATTACGCCAGTCCCATCAATATGTCCTGAGACGAAATGTCCGCCAAACCTTCCACCTGCTGCCATCGCCCGCTCAAGGTTAACCTTCGAACCCCGTTTTACCATGTTTAAACTGCTAGCCCTGACTGTCTCTGGCATAACATCTACCGTAAACAGCCTACCCGTATAGGATGTGACCGTAAGACAAACCCCGTTGACTGCAATACTGTCGCCAAGGTGGACATCATTAAGTATTTTTTTTGCTTCAATCGTTAACACGAACGACTCGCCAGTCCGCTGGATGTTTGCGATGACGCCAATTTCTTCAATAATCCCAGTAAACATATCGCTCCTTCTCCTAACTATCAATCCAGATGATTCTTACTCTAAAAATAAGAAGGACCCTGAAGACATAAGTCATCAGGGTCCTGAAAAAGGCAATAGAAAATAAAGGGTTAAAAATAGGCAAACTTCAGCCTACAGTTAATCCTGTCTTTTCCTTCTCCCATCCAGACTTTAACTGTCGGCCCTGGAGTTTCACCAGATCCACCGTTTAACAAAAAATGTTAACCGGGTCACGGACTAAGAAGCATAGCTTCATCACCGCCGGTTAGGAATTTCACCTGACCCCGAAGGAAATTATTCGAATATATATTATGATAGTACAACTATTTCTAACAGTAAAGTAATTGCTCTTATATTTTACCCAAACAGGAAATTCTTACTATGTTTTATCTTTTATCTTCACAAAAATTTTTTTTATTTTTTATACGTTTTTACAGGAAGGTAAATATCAAAGTAAAGCTCTCCATTTGCATTTAGATGGTCATGTTCTTCTTTATAGACCTCAATGCTTAAGGCATTGTGATCCTGTTCATAGCCATATTCCCCCATCCAGGAATATATTTTTTTATATGTATTTTCGACTTCCTCTTGACTTCCTCTATGCGTCGCGAAAACATAATTTTTACTTGGAATCGTAAAGCCAACCATTCCTTCAGGGATTTCTTCTATTTTTTCAACGGGTGCTGTTACATAATAAGTGAGTTCTGTCTCTCTGCTATGAAAAGGCGCAATTAAAACAGGTTCTTTCGTTTGATAGGATACTTCTTCAAGCCGGCTGATCATTTCTTTAAAAAGATTTGGGATTGTATTAATTTGTGAATAAGTCCCATTCCATGAAATTCCAACTACTTTCATCTCTTCTTTTTCAATTACCTGGATACTCATGTTAACCCCCCCTTTTGAATTATCATACTAATATAATTCTAATAAGTGCCATTAAAATCCTGCATAAATATTTCGACCAAATCAGTAAATTTATTTCAAAAAATGCAGAAAAGAAATCTAAGAATAGGTTGTTGGTGGGAAGTCATTTTAATATACTTTGTGGTATATTAAAAACATTCCACAAAAAAGAAGCAAAGATAGCAGAAAGGATCCAAGCTAAGAGTGGTTTTTTATAATGAACAGCTAAAACAGAAAACATCACAAAACTAAATAAAGCGGACCAGCCTAAATTCCAGCCATTTTTATGGACGATTCCCCCTAATTTTAAATCAGTAAATTCATTAATGGTATACAGCAGTGTCCAGATAAGGATAAATACCAGCTTCTTCCACGCTGTCTTGGGCATTTTACCAAGGAAAATGCTAATCGTTGCAGGATACTTAATTAACATAATCAATAAGGCAATATGGGTGTGCTTGGCCCAGCCTTTATCACTTCCTACAGGTACATACTCCCACATACTATACTTATAAAATAAAAATTGATAAACCAAATCACCAACCATTAAGAAGAGAAAGGTAGGATAGTAGGCTTTCCAATTTTTCCAATCGCCCCATTTTATTGCTGAAAAAATAAATATAGCCCCATACATTGCGTTCAGATTCACGAGCAAACTCCTTAGAAATATTATATTGATATTTTTTCCAGATAATTGGAAGTTGAAACCCAATTAATAAATAAAATATGCGCATTAAATAAGTCTTCCGTTTGGTAATCAAGATAATCTCCCAGAGGATGTTTGTCCAAAAATGAGAAATAACGTCCAAAAAATTTTTATTTGGACGAAAATAGCTTATAATGTAGTTAATGCTTTAATAGGAGGATTTTTTATGAGTGATTCTAACCAAACCAATCCACAGGAAGAACCAAAGAAAAAAATTAGTCTGCAGGAAGCAATGAAGCTGCAGTTAGCAAACAAGAAAAACAAAGCGGCCGGAGGAAATTTAGGCACAAATAGCTCACAGGCAACGAAGAAACTGCAAAGTCAGCAGACGAAAAAAGTTAGTAACTCACGGAGAAAAATGGGTGTCTAGCGGTCAAAATAGAGTCGATATTATTCCAGGTGCTCTGGTTAAAATTGTCCTAAAAGCTGACCAAAGAAGCGGGAAACTAACCGAGGGTACCGTCAAGGATATATTAACCAAGTCCAGTTTCCATCCACATGGCATCAAGGTACGGCTATCGGATGGACAGGTTGGCAGAGTAAAGGAAATAAATAGTTAAAACCCACCCTCTACAATGAATTGTAGAGGGTTTTTCCGATAAAAAAACAGACCCAAATGCTTGGGTCTGTTTTATCGGTGGGTCATTATGCTTTACGGACGTTTACCGCTTGTGGTCCACGTTGACCACTTTCAATTTCAAACGTAACCTCTTGACCTTCATCTAATGTTTTGTATCCTTCACCTTGAATAGCTGAGAAGTGTACAAATACATCTTCTCCACCCTCGCGCTCAATGAAGCCAAAACCTTTTTCACCGTTAAACCATTTTACTTTACCTGTTTCCATCTTTGTAGCCTCCTAGCATGTAACAATTACATGTAAATTGCAAATTGACTTGCCCAATTATTTTTACCCAATTCCAGGATGCATATACCATTCTAAATCTCAAAAAAACTTTTTCGTTAATATTTTATTTAAAAAGTATCCATTTCCGGATTGCTTGTGCTACTCCATCTTCTTCATTACTTGCTGTTACCCAGTTCGCGGATTCCTTCACCATATCCTGCGCATTTCCCATTGCTACCCCTAAACCGGCTGCTTTGATCATCGCCAAATCATTCAGGCTGTCGCCTACCGCCATTACATTTTTCATATCCAAGCCCAGTCGTGAACAAACAATCCCAAGTCCCTTCGCTTTATTAATTCCTGCCGGATTAACTTCAATGTTCTTTAAGGTCGAATTACTTAATTCAAATTCACCCTTTGCCTGTAATTCATTCAAAATTAAAGCTCTTGTTGCATCATCATCAATGTTGAAGCCAAACTTCATCCATTCAAATGTATGTAGATCCTCCGGCATTTCATTATGCCAATTTCTGACGGTGCTAATCGCCCAAAATTTTGTGTTATGCTGCTGCGTTAACCCCCACATCCACTCGACAAGGTCAGATTTCACTAAATTCCGCTCCACTAATTCTCGTTTCTCATCCCAAATTTCACTTCCGTTTACCGTAACCAAATAAGAATTAAGCTCTAATGAGTCAGCATGCTCCCGACTTGTAGTTATTGAACGTCCCGTACTAAGAACCACAAAAACACCTTGATCTTTTGCAGCTTGAATTGCTTGACGATTAGCTTCAGATATCTGGCCTTTATTATTTAACAGTGTCCCATCCATATCCAGTGCGACTAATTTGATGTCAACATCATTGATAAAATTTTCCATATGTAAAAAAATCCTCCTTACTTACTTTTTCCTTAATTAGATTAACACAAATAGGCACTCGAACGCATATAGTACCCATAAGCCAAGAATAGAAAGGTGTTTAAAGATGCCATCGGTTGTTATCAATTTATATTATTTAAAAATCAACAGTATTTCGGGTAATGGTTCGATAACTATAGGGGAAGCATCTCATAATAGTCCCACTTCCAATAGTAAATTACAAGGAATTAATGCTTCATATGGAGATACTTCACCTACTGAAGCAATGATGGAGAATCTGTTAAATGATCCTGACGTAAATGATCAAACCTCAATTGGCACTACTGATGCTACGAATATAAATACACCAATTCCACCTGTACCACTAATCTAAATTTATAGGAGTAAAATGATATGCCATTTCAAATAAATATTTTAAATTTCAAGATTAATGGAGCTACGCAAAACGGGAATGTTGGTATCGGTCCTACTGTGCATAACAGCCATACCGCTAATAGTAAATTTGTCGGGGCAAATTTTTCTTTAGGTGATTTTTCACCAGCTTCTTCTCTTATGAATTCAGGAAATATAGATCCCGATGTAAGTGATCAGGATCAAATAGCTAACCCATCTATTCCTATCGCCAATCAACTTTAAAGGAGCAGTAAGATGGATATTGAAAAAATGAGAAAATGGCTGGAAATTACAAATGAGTATCGAGAGAGTAATTTTTGGTCTAGCGTCCTCAAGCAAAAACATCCTGATGAATTTTTTAGAGAAGCGGTATGCAATCCAAAATTTGATATATATCAAAATGAAAATTATTATTTAATTATTTTTGAAATACCAGGAGTCAATCAAGAAGATCTGTCACTTAACTTAATTACCAATTCACAGCTAAAAGTTAATGGCAGAATTAAGCCTGTTCTACCAGTAGAAATGGAAATGCAAAGAGAGCGAATATATGGTGACTTTGAACGAATTATTGAACTTCCAGAACCAACACAGGCTCATTTAATGCAAACACAACTTTATAATGGCCTCCTTCATATATCATTTCCTCGAAAAAATGGTTATTAACTTTTACAATAATAAAACGCCTGTGGAGAATCCACAAGCGCTTTTTGTTATTAGTGGTGATGATGGACACCCATTGTTGGGTTGGTAATTAGCCATTCTTCTTTCGGTAATTGGAAATATTGAATCCAGATACTATTTAAGGCTGGGTCGTTTTTATCAAGAATAAAATCAATTTCTTTGTCGCTTGTCACCACGTCATCGTTTTCTGTTGGCGTATCAAGCATTAGATCATAATGGGCATGATCGCCATGGATACTTGTAACATACACTCGGAACAGTTTCCCTTGTGCCTCTTCTTGTTCCATCATCTTTTTCAATGCTTTTGCTGCATTTCGATTAACTTTTACCTTCATTTTTTGCTCTCCTCTATCTATGTATTCATTAGTATTATCCCACTATTGTTCTCAATTAGACAATATTAAAATGCTTTGCCATTAGCATTTCATTATTTTTTTGGTATATTATTACTTTTTCTTTTTATCTTTACCAATTGGTAACTAATAAACGCTATATATAATGGAATAGCGACATAAATGAAATATGGAAAGCGATGCTGCTCTTTTTTAAAGACGATGTAAATCGCATACCCTAGAAACAGCGTGACGATAATTCCATATTTCGGCAGAGGAACATCTTTTAAACTCGGAATTTTTACAGTACTAACCATTAAGTAACAAATGACAAAAAAGGAAATCGGAAGGATAATTTCAGGCATTTTCCCCTGGAATAAGGTCAGCAATGTTAATAAGCCGCCACCAGCAGTTATTGGGACACCGGTAAAATACGAATTCGATGATTTAACCGCATTAATATTAAACCGTGCTAACCGGTAGGCACCGAATAATGGAAAAAGACCGGAAATGGCCATGCCGGCTACCCCAAACTCAGAGAAGTAGGAATAATAGGCCATCATCGCAGGAGCAACCCCAAAGGTAACTACATCTGCAAGAGAGTCTAATTCTTTCCCTAATTCACTATCCACCCGTAACATTCTGGCGATTCGACCATCCATGCTATCGAGCATCATCCCAATTAAAATTAAAATGGCTGAATTTTTGTAATCACCTTGGGCGGAATACATAATGGATAAATATCCAAAAAATAAATTTGAAATCGTAAATAAATTAGGAATACTGTTTCTGATGATATGTATCACTCCATACTATTAAAATAATTACGCAATCCTCTTTTCACGTTGTTTTACCTTATTATAGCGTTTTTCTTGGTAATATGGAAAAAACATGATAGCTGTTGTAACCCAATGCCATTCACAATTCATTATAGGATACTCTGGGTGTCGCTACTACTACTTTAATATCACTGTCCTTAAAATAGTATGTCATAAAAGTACGAACCTAAATGGATGTTAATTAAAAAAGGCAGATTTTTTAAGTCTGCCTTACATATGAGGCAAAAATAATTATAAGGTTTTTGTCTCTTCTCTCATCGGTTCGGTGCTTTTGTCTTTGGAGAAAAACCAGCCTGCTACAGCAATACTTACCAAAACAACATAAAAGGTTATTTTCCATCCCGTTGAATGGGCAAATTCCTCATTAAGAATAGCTAATGCCGGATGAGATAACGTGTAAACCGCGAGCTTAACTCCAACCCAACCTACAATCGTAAAGGCCGCAATTTCTAAACCTGGTCGTTTTTCTAAAAGCTTTACAAACTGATTGGCAGCAAAGCGCATAATAATAAGGCCAATAATCCCACCAGCAAAAATAACTAAGAATTTACCGCCATCTAGCCCGCCGATATTTGGAAGCGGTGTGTCTGGCAGTGCTACTGCCATTGCAACAGCAGCAAGTATTGAATCAACAGCAAAAGCAATGTCAGCCACTTCCACTTTCAAAACTGTTAACCAAAAGCTGCTAGTCTTTGATCCTTCCTTCTCCTCTTTTTCTTCTGCCTTTCCTTTAACCACCTTTCGGAATATATGATTACAGGCCATAAACAGCAAATAAAGAGCACCAATGGCTTGAACCTGCCATACATCAACCAAAAATGAAATCACAAACAAAGAAGCAAACCGGAACACAAAGGCTCCTGCTAACCCATAAAACAATGCCTTCTTACGTTTTTCCTCAGGTAGTTGTTTTACCATAATTGCCAGTACTAACGCGTTGTCTGCAGCCAATAGGCCCTCTAACGCTACCAAGATCAATAACACCCATCCGTATTCCAGTAAAAGAGCTAAGTCCATAAATATTTCCTCCTTTAAAGCTTGTTTTTTTCAAAAATACTCCCTTACGCCATAAAAATAGGCCTTTACTAATTACAGTAAAGGCCTAAAAATACACAAAAAGACCTTTACAGTAAAGTAAAGGTCTTGCTAACAACGTAAATGTTGCCAATAAAGCCGGAGAATTGAATTCTCGGAATGACGACTTTATTGTAGCAGCTACTCCCCTTTAAAAGGAAATATTTAATTACTATTAATATATTATAATCATGGTCAAATGTCAATGTGAGAATGAATGTTTACTAATGTTACCCTATTATAGATTATAATCCATATACCTCAGTGTACTTTTTCTCAAGGTATTCAACAAGATATTCCGCGTTTAATTCCTCACCAGTGACCTTTACGATTAACTCATTGGGTGTGTAAAGCTTACCGTACTGATGAATATTTTCCTTTAGCCATTCTTGAATCAGATCAAACCGACCATTTTCGATATGGCTGTAAAAGTCAGGGATGTCTTTTTGAATCGTACGCAGTATTTGAGCTGCATAGAGATTTCCTAATGCGTATGAAGGGAAATATCCAATCCCGCCGAATGACCAATGGACATCTTGAAGGACGCCTTCTGAATCTGTACTCGGGGTTACACCAAGATAATCCTGCATTTTCTGGTTCCAGACAGTTGGCAGGTCCTTCGCTTCAATCTCACCGCTTACTAATGCCTTTTCGATTTCATAACGAAGCATTATATGCAGATTATAGGTTAATTCATCCGCTTCTACACGAATAAAGGATGGTTGAACCGTATTAACGGCACGATAAAATTCATCCACTGAAAAGGATTCGAGCTGCTTTGGAAAATACTCCTGCAGTTTAGGATAGAAAAATTTCCAGAATTCTTTACTGCGGCCGACCATATTTTCCAAAAACCTCGATTGTGATTCATGGATTCCGAAAGATGCTCCGCTTTGGAGGACAGATTCCTCAAATTCAGGGTTGATATGCTGTTCATATATTCCATGACCCGCTTCATGAATGGTTCCGAATAATGCGGATCTTACGTTTCTTTCTAAATAACGAGTGGTTAACCTAACATCTCCAGTATTAACGGTTTGGGCGAAGGGATGAACGGTTTCATCCAATCTGCCAGCCTCGAGATCAAAACCAATAATAGGCAAGATAAAGCGATTACATTCTTTTTGTTGTTCAATTGCAAATGATTGATCAAAAATTTCAGCCTGTGTCTTCGTTCCATGTTTTTGAATGCGCTCTAATAGTTTCACACTAGAGTCTCTTAACTTAGCAAAGAGCGGGTCCAGTCTCTTAACAGTTAATCCAGGTTCAAATTCATCCAATAGTGCATCGTATGGGTGGTCAACATATCCATAAATTTCAGCAAATTTTCGTTTGTAATCCACTATTTTTTCTAAATAAGGAAGGAAGCTGGCATAATCATTATTTTCCCTAGCCTCCTCCCAGGCATCATTTGCCTGTGCCGTTAGAATACTATATTCCTGAAAAAGGTCTGCAGGGATGCTCTTCGATTTTTGATAGTACGCGCTATATTCTCTAACTTTTGCTTTTGTTACTGCATCTAATAATTCAAAGTTTTCCGGAAGCGTTAATTCAGCAAGCAGGTCGCCCATTTCCTGTGAGACAGAGAGCTTAAAAATTTCCGTCCGCAGTGTCCCGGTTGCCTTGGCAAAGATACTTCTGCCTTTTTTCGGTGCCATCACCTTTTGATCCCAATCAGCCAAACCGATGATGCTTGAAAAATGAGTAATTTTTTCATCCAAGCTCTTAAATTGGATTAATGCCTTTTGAACAACTGGATCGATCACTTTCTGTTCCATTGAATACAGGCCTCCTAATCAATCTCTTCTTCTGTTTATAAAGATGTTTTCAAGAATCAATCACATCCCTTTTGATTATAAATTAAAATTTTCACTATGGGAAAAATTTAGAAATTTTTTTATAGACAAAAAGTTTACAGAATCAAAGATGCTGTCGATTAATATACTTTTTTCAATGAATAAGAACTTTTTTAATACCACAATTTACTACCGGGCAAGCTATATATATGTAAACATTTTGGACGTGTATAAGGATGTGAAGGCAATTTGGATCAATATAAAAAGAAGAAATCTCACTTTCCCTTTCGGCTAAATATCCTTTTTTTTAGTGTTTTTTTACTTTTTTCAGTTTTAATACTGCGACTTGGCTTTGTTCAAATCGTCTATGGTGAAAATTTTAAAAGGGATTTAGAAAGAAAAGAAGATATAACGGTCAGTAATCCTGTTCCAAGAGGAAAAATACTTGACCGTGATTATCGGATTATTGTTGATAATGTGCCAAAGAATGCCATCACTTACACGAACGAGGGATTTAGCCACCAAGTTATGCTTGAAACCGCAGAAAAATTAGCGAAACTAATCCATAAAAAAACAGACAAGGTAACCGAAAGAGATAAACTCGATTTCTGGTTAATAAATAATCCTGACCGTGCGAATGCCAAAATCACGAAGAGTGAAATGGAATTATATTATGCAAAAAAATTAACAGACATGGATATTTATAAATTAAAATTAGGACGCATAACAGCTGATGAATTAAAGGAAATAAATAAGGATAAGCTTGAGGCTCTAGCACTTTTTAAAGAGTTCAATAATGGGTACAAATTTACCACCCAAGTTATAAAAAATGAAGGTGTGACCTCGAAGGAATTGGCAGTTGTGAACGAAAATCTTCAATCTCTTCCGGGTGTAGATACTACAACTGACTGGGAGCGTTCCTATTCTTTTGACGGAACCTTAAAGTCTGTGTTAGGTAAAGTAACCAAATCAGATGATGGACTGCCTGCTGAACAATTGGAATATTTCTTGGCAAGAGATTACAACCGGAATGACCGTGTCGGCAAAAGCCAGCTTGAATGGCAGTATGAAGATGTTCTTCATGGCTATAAATCAAAAGTAAAAAATGTAACCGATAAAACAGGGAATGTCATTGAAAATCATCCCGTATCAAAAGGTAAAAAAGGAAAAGATCTGGTCTTGAGCATTGATATGGATCTACAAATGAAGGTTGATCGGATTATTGAGGAAGAACTTTGGGCCGCTAAAAGATATCCCGGGACGTTTTTAACTGACCGAGCCTATGTAGTCTTAATGAACCCGAAAACAGGCGAAATCTTATCTATGTCAGGTAAAAAAATAGTTAGAAACAAACAAACTGGCAGAGTCGAAATGGAAGATGATGCCCTAGGGACTTTTACCACCACGTATAACGTTGGTTCGACTGTTAAGGGGGCCACGATTTTGACCGGTTATAAAACAGGGGCAATTGCCCCGGGTACTGTTTTTGATGATGCAGGTTTAAAAATTCAAGCCACACCTTTAAAAAAATCCTATGCTTACTTAGGAAAATTAAATGAAATTAATGCCTTAAAATTATCTTCCAACGTTTATATGTTTCATACCGCTATTAGAATTGGAAAAGGGCATTATGAGTATGATAAACCGTTAAACTTTAGCTCGAAGGCTTTTGACACGATTAGAAACTCTTTTGCTTCGTTTGGCCTTGGAACAAGAACTGGAATTGATTTACCGAATGAACAGTCCGGATTTAAAGGTTCCAGCCATCTGCCGGGGTATTTACTTGACCTCGTGATTGGCCAATATGATACCTATTCCGCCATGCAATTGGCACAATATGTTTCTACGATTGCGAATGGCGGATATCGGATGCAGCCGCATGTGGTTAAACAAATGCTAGAACCAAAGGAAGGAAAAGATGAACTAGGGCCGATTGTACAAGAAATCTCTCCAACCGTCCTTAATTCAATTGATGTGAATCCAGATTGGATGTACCGCGTCCAGCTGGGTTTTAAAAAGGTCATGCAGGAACGTGGCGGGACAGCTTATAAATACTTTAGAAATGCACGCTACTCTCCTGCTGGGAAAACAGGGACTGCCGAAGCTTTTTATGATGGACCAGAGCGGCATAGGTTTGGTAAGGAGCCTCCTCCCGTAATGAACCTGAGCTTGGTAAGCTATGCACCTAGTACAAATCCTGAAATCGCCATGGCCGTGATTGTTCCATGGGCATATCAAGGAAAAAAGGACAACCGTGCAAACCTGAAAATTGGCCGCCGTGTTCTGGACACCTATTTTGAGATGAAAAAAAGATAAATTATGATGCGGGTGCCTATGTAGGGCATCCTTTTTATTTATCATTTTTTTCCGAGCACTGACTTCAATGCACTTTCAATTTCTGCATAGCCGGTACAGCGGCAGATATTCGATTCGAGCCATTCTTTAATCATATGATCATCGGCATCGGGATGCTTTAGAATTAACGATTGGCAGTTCATAATGAAGCCGGGGGTACAGTAGCCGCATTGAAACGCAAAATTTTCCACAAAAGCCTTTTGGATAGGGGTATTCTCTAGTCCCTCAATAGTTGTTACTTTTTTTCCAACGGCTTCAACGGCCAGCATGAGACATGATTTCATCGGCCATCCTTCTACATTAACGGTACATGCGCCGCAGTCACCGTTTAAACACCCCGGTTTTGCACCTGTCAAACCGAGTTTGCTTCGAAGTACATATAAAAGCGTATCAGCAGACCTAACCATTACACTCCGATTTTCTCCATTGATTGACATCGTAATGGTGTGGGATTTCAAAGTACTCCCCTCCTTTAAGTCACTTTTAAAACTAGCGTCAAATTCGATCCAACACGGTGAACACATCTGATAATAGATTCCTCAAAACAAAAAGACGATAGTTTGCTGACCCTTCGACATCATCTAAAATAGGCTTCGGTAGCTTGGAAAGCCCTTCATCAATCCTTAAACTTACAGGGAGATCTCGTTTATTTAATGAAGCTTCCAGCTCTTTTGAACGAAATGGAAAGGGGCATAGGCCACTGATGGCAACACGGACTTCCTGACCGATTTTCAAAGCTGCGACAGTAATCAACGGATAGCCTGTGTCCCACTGCTGGCGCCGCTTAAAGCTATAAAATGGTGCTGAGATAAACCGAGTTTCTGTTGCTAATTGAATGAGAAATTCACCTTTTTTTAGTTGAAGCTTTTCAAGAAATAGCTCATGGATAGGTACCATCTTTTTTCCATCCGGACCAACAATTAATACTTGGCTATCAGCAAGTAAAAATGGCAGGACAGCTTCTCGGTAAAATATCTGAGCGCAGATATTGCCTCCTAAGGTAATCTTCCCTCGTGCCGTATGATCGGCAACTTCACTGGCTGTTTTCGTTAATAACGGGAAAAGATTTGCTTCTTCAATTTTTGTAAGCGTTAAAGAACTGCCAAGCAGCAAATGATCGGCACTTATCTGCATAACATTGCATTCGGGAATACCCTTTATATCAATAACTGCCTCGGTATAAGCTAAATCAATTCTTCCAAGTGTAATTAATTCGGTTCCTCCCGAAAAAAACATTGGCTGCTTGCCGTGCTGATCTAAATACTGATATAAATCGACTGCTTCTTTCAACGATGTAGGCTTGTAATAATCAAAATCAAAAGGAAGCATTATTTTTGTGCCTCCTTTGCTTTCCAAATCAGCTCTGGAATCAGCGGCAAATGATGCAGTGAAACTCCAGCTGCTGTCGATAATGCATTTCCGAGTGCTGCAGGCATGCCCATTAGACCGTGCTCACCAACGCCGCGCGCCCCATATGGACCATCGATTTGAGGTGTTTCAACAAATTCGACTAAGTATTCTGGATTCTCTCCGTAGCGAAGTGGCCGATAGGTTCGAAGTTGGGGGTTCATAACCCTGCCCTGTTCATCAAAATAAAATGTTTCCCGCCCCGCAAAGGCTAGACCCATGCTCATGGCACCCATCACCTGACCCAAGGCAGCTTTTTCGTTTAGAACTCGGCCAATGTCAACTACGGTACACGCCTTCAAAAGTCGATAGGTAAAATCCCTTTTATCAAATTCAATTTCCACCCCGTAGGCAGCTACCGTCCATTCAGGTCCGGGCTTGCCAGCCCCAGTCTCCGGGTCTAAATGGGTAAGATGACGTAAGATATAATTACCCTTGCCAATGATTTGCCCGCCAATGGAATTCCCATTTGGATATTGATACCCATAGCAAATATCTTTAAATGGAAGTCCTATTTTAGGGTCATCTCGTAAAAAGACTCGGCTATTTGCTACTTCAAGGTCCTCTCTTGGTGCTCTTAAAACCGTAGCAGCGATATCCTTTAACTGCCTTATGACATCATCTGCAGCTTCGAGAAGCGCTCTTCCCCCCATAAAAGTTCCCCTGCTCGCAACTGTCTTCCAATGCTCCGGAGTTGTTTGCGTATCTACTTCCATCCGGACATAAATTTTATCCACATCCATCTTCAGCCGTTCTGCAAGAATTTGGGCAAGGACTGTCTTCGTCCCAGTTCCAATTTCGATTACGCCTGATAGCAAATTTATACTTCCGTCACTATTAAACGTTAAAATGACCCCTGAGGGTGCATTTGGATCAATTGTCGATGTTTTCCAGCTGCATGCTATTCCTTTTACCTTGCTTATCCGTTCATTTATTTCTTCGATGGGGCCTTGGTCCCACTTCATTAAATCTCTTACTCTCTCGATACATTTTTGCAGATTTCCAACATTGCTTTTATTTAACCGGACCCTTGTTGGGGTCGTGTTTCCTGGTTTAATCGCATTTAAATAGCGCAGCTTCAATGGGTCGAGCTTTAATTTCTGCGCAAGCAGATCCAAGGTTCTCTCTATGGCAAAGGAAAGTTCGGAATGACTAAAGCCTCTGAATGGTGCTGCATAGGGGTGGTTTGTATACATGCAATACGAGTCACACCAGACATTTTCAATATGATACGGTCCTGTGCAATCGACTGCACCTGCCCTTGTTAGATCAATTGCCTTATCGGAATAGGCCCCGCCATCCCACAAAAAGCGAATTTCAGCCGCCTTAATTTTCCCGCTGCTGTCTGCTCCAAGTTTTATTTTTGCATCTAAACCGATATGACAGGGCGATGTTAGGATATCTTCCTCTCTTGTGTTCAAAATTTCGACCGGTTTTCCGCCAACTGCCTTCGATGCTAGATAGGCAAGAATCTCAAGCTGAACAGCAGCTTTCCCGCCATAGGCTCCGCCTACAAGTGGAGTATGGACAATAATTTTCCCTATGTCCTCACCAAAATAGTCAGCGATCAGCCTCTTAACCATGAACGGGGCTTGAGAAGATGTGGTAATGATGATATTCCCCTCAGGCAATATCTCCGCAGTCGCACATCTTGTTTCCATGGCCACATGATCGGAAGGAGAAAAAGAAAAGCTCGCTTCCACCACTGAAGCACTTTCCGACCACCCCTTATCCATCTTCCCCTTCCGGATTTTAATATGGGTAGCAATATTGGTGTCAGGCACCGGGTGAGAATCAAATTCCTTTTTATACTCGCTCAAGCGTTCATGGACTAACGGGGCCCCTTTTTCGAATGCTTGAGATGGTGAATTAACGACCGGCAATAATTCATATTGGACCTTAATTAGGTCTGCAGCCCTTTTAGCTTGATTAGGTGAATCAGCCACTACAAGAGCAACCGTTTCCCCGTGGTAACGAACCTTGTCAAAGGCGATTGGGGGGCGGTCCCGTATTGATTCCCCTGTCAATGGATACTGTTTCCCGGCGAGTATTGCCCGTACTCCAGGTACCTTTGAAGCCTCCGTTGTGTCTATGTTCACAATTTTCGCATGACCAAAAGGACTAATGACCTTTTTGCCAGACAGCATCGGAATCGAATGATAGTCATGGGTATATTTCGCCCTTCCTGTCACTTTATCAAGCGCCTCTTTCCGAATGACACTTTTCCCGATCACTTCCAAGCTCATCCCTCCCCCCAATTTATTCGGATTTTCTAGATGCTACTTGGTAAATCCAGTTTTACTCAGTTCATACCACAAGTTCCACTCAATCTGGAATTGTCCAAAGAAGTTGAACTCTTTCATGGACTGGCGTTCTCCACACCTCAACTAATTGGGCAACAATACTAACGGCAATTTCCTCTGGACCCTTTGCTCCAATATTCCGGCCCACCGGTGAATAAATCCAGTCTGGGACATTATCACGCTTAAGCAGCCTTTTCGTTCTTTCACGCGGTCCTAGTACGCCTAAGTACCTTATATTTTCCTTACGAACCCACTTTAATATTTCTTGATCCCTCTCAAAATGATGCGTCATAATGACAACATAATCAAAAGGTGAAAAGGAAATTTGCTTCAACAGATTTTTAGGAAATCCTAACAGGAGCTCCGATGCATTTGGAAAGTATTTCTTCTGACAAAATGCTTCCCGCCAATCGCAAACTGTTACTGAGAATCCTGTTTTCGCTGCCAGCTCAACAAGCGGTTTTGCGTCTGATCCTGCTCCGAAGACGATAAGTCGCGGCTTGGGCTGATACGTATGCTGGTATATCGAATGAGGTCCGGGTATGATTCCACTTTTCGATGTAAAAGCAATTTCCGGGATATCCCCTGACCAATTTCCAAACGGATCGCCTTCCTCCTCAATTAACAAATACTCTCCCAATTCATCCAGTTTTTTCAACATGATTACCGGTTGGTATCTAGCTAGAGATCTTTTAACAACAAAGAAATCCTCCGTTAATTTTTCAGAAACCGGCTCAAGTAATATATCAATTGTGCCGTTACAGCCATTCCCCTGACCCCAGCTCATATCGTCTTCATCGGACAGGTGGTATTGAAATAGTTTTGCCTCCTGTTTCTCTATCACCTCATCAGCTTTTATGGCCAAGTCTGTTTCCAAACAACCCGCAGTTAACATGCCAATTTGCTTTCCATCTTCAAAGAACAGCATCGCAGAGCCTTCCCGTTTATAGGCTGATCCTTGGACACGAACAATTGTTGCTAACACCTTCTTGCCTGGTTGACCAATGACTTCTAATATCGGATAAATATCATCCATCGGATTCCTCCACTTCAATCTCAAAAAATTCCTATTTTATTTATATAAATTAGAAGCTATTCCTAGAATGATAAATTTTTAAATGGTCCCGCATAAAGTTGTAAATAGCCGAAAAAATACTGGTTAGTGGTATGATGATGAATATATTGCAAAAAATAAACTAATCTCGGGGTCCAGCAAAGGATGAAGACATGAAGAAAAATCGTGCACTTTTTTTAACAGCAGTTGCTTCTGGAACAATGTTAAATCCACTTAATTCATCAATGATTGCTTTAGCATTACACAGTATTCAAAAGGATTTTCAGCTTTCCTTTACCACCGTTTCGTGGTTGATTTCGAGCTTTTATTTAGCTAGCGCAGTGGCACAGCCCGTTACAGGTAAGATTGGAGATATTTTTGGGCGAAAAAAAACGTTTTTAACCGGTCTCATTTTAGTTGCCCTCTCAGCAATTGGTGCACCCCTGTCATCTACCTTTCTCATGTTACTCATCATGAGACTGTTTCAATCGATTGGGAGCAGCGCCATTTATCCATCAGGGATGGCATTAATTCGGGATCATATCAAAGAAAGACAAGCTTCAGCCCTTGCCGTATTATCAATTTTTGCATCCGCCATGGTCGCACTTGGGCCAACAATTGGTGGTTTCTTAATTGTTTTAGGTAATTGGCCAGCCATCTTCTGGGTGAATTTCCCTTTTATTATTCTCAGTTTTCTGCTCGGCTGGTTTTTGTTTCCGAAAGACATTAAACAAGATAAGGCACACATGAAGAAATTATTCTCCAACTTAGATTTTCTCGGAATTGGCTACTTCGCTTTAGGAATGGTTTTCTTTTTATGGTTTTTATTATCATTTGAAGGGAAAACTTATTATCTTTCGGGGGTTGTTGGAATTCTCTTTTTTGGTTTATTTGTTTGGAGGGAGTTACGAGTAAAGGAACCATTTATTGATATTCGTATTTTCAAAACACATCCAAAACTGTCTATGGTATATATCCAGTTTATTTTTTTAAATATCTTTTTCTATTGTTTATTTTTTGGCCTGCCAAGTTATTTTCAAGAGGGGATGGGTTTAAGTGTTGAATTAAGCGGCTTGTTAATGCTATTCATGTCTGGAATCAGCATTATTATCTCATCTGTAACAGGAAAATGGATCGACCGATCAGGTGTACACCAGCCGATCATGGTTGGCTCATTTGTCTCCATTATTGGCGCGCTGGCTTTTATTCTATTTTTCGTTAATTCTTCCTATTTGGGTATCGGGATTATTTTATCAATCATGGGCTTAAGCTACGGAATTGGAAATGTTGTTCTGCAAGTGGCTATGGTAAAAGAGAGTCCTAAAGAAATTATTGGTACCACATCCGGCTTGTTTCAAACCTGCCGATATTTAGGTTCGATTTTATCTTCAATCATATTAGGATTAATCTTTGGGAAAGAAGTAACAGCCGAAAATATGAGAATCATTGGGGATGTTTTATTAATAACAGGCATCATCAGCTTTTTAATGAGCCTCTGGTTCTCTCGGGAGAACCTTAACTTTAGAAAAATGCGGCATGTGCAGTAAACCTTTGAGGGGATTTCTTAGCTACTGAATGTCATGAGAACAAAACTTGCCTTCCCGTTCGAAGTTTTGTCCTCATGAACAGTTTCTTATTTAATCGGTAAAACATAGAACAAAACACAAAAGAAGTGCGCCACACTTGCTGCTAATACAAATAGGTGCCAGACTGCGTGGTGATAGGCAAACCCGCGCCAAACGTAAAATATGGCTCCGAGTGTATACAGTGCCCCACCAATAATTAAAAAAGTCATCCCCTGTGGCGCTAAATTATTCACTAATGGTTTCCAAGCAAAGACAATTAACCAACCCATGACCACATACAGCGCCGTGGATGAAAAAAGGTACTTTTTCACAAAAAAACATTTAAAGACGGTACCAGCAATCGCCAGTCCCCAAACAATTCCAAAAAGTGACCATCCGAGTGTTCCTTTGATGACGACTAATAAAAATGGTGTATAGGTACCGGCAATAAAAAAGTATATCGACGAATGGTCAAAGATCTCGAAAATGTCCTTTACCTTTCCTTCGGGGAAGCTATGGAGCAATGTGGATGACATATAAAGAATAAACATCGTTACACCAAAGATCGTGAAGCTTACGACATGCCATACCGTTCCATATAGTGATGCATAAACAATTAATATAACTAAGGCAGAAATGCTTAATAGTGCTCCAATTCCGTGTGTAACGGAATTTGCTAGTTCCTCTTTCTTTGAAAAAACATGTGTGGCTGCCAATAGAATTCAATCCTTTCAAGTAAAGCGAGATTCAATTAAATAGAAATGATATTCATGAAAATACCATGATTATCAACCGACGACAATGTACATTTGTCATCTACCACAACTAAAAAAGTGAAACTCATCGCTTGGCTTCACTTTCATTTCTATTTCTTAAACTATTAATCTTTCGTTCATAGTTTATTAATAATTATCCAGTAAGATTTAAATAGGTTCACGGAAGAACCTTAAACCTCCGCCCCCTTAAAATATAGATTTGTTTGAATACCCGGCCCAGTGCCGGGTAATTTTTTTGTTTTATGGAATTAGTATACTTCTTCCAATCCCTGTCAATAACAATACCAATTAAGAAATTAAGAGGTGTTATGTTTGAAGGGAATTTATTTTATTAATGATCGTATTTGTATAAATGGACTTACGAAACAGGAAAGCCTTACATTTCAAGAACAATCCTTGAAAAAATTTATTAACGACCAAAACATTCAAGTGGTAAAGTTTAACCCTTACCAATTAAACGATTTTTACACAATTCCACATGCCTTGTTATACGACTTAAAAAAGGAAAAAGTGCAGATCGATTGTTTTTTGTATTACTCCTCACAGGTAATTGAAGATTTTATTTACAGTTATCCAGCTAAATGGCTTATTTTAAAAAGCTTCTTCAAGGAGCTAATCACTGTTGAGAAACAAAATGATTTAAATATTTCAGAAGTAGTTTAATCCGATGAACTTTTTGCTTGTTTTCGATAAATGAAAACAAAGTTAATGACAAAAATAATGAGGACATAAATGCCGTATAAGCTAAAAGCATAAAGTTTGTTATTACTAAATGATGCCCCCGCATACGACAAAAGAAGAATATTAGGGATCTTTCCGATTAGGGATGCCGTAAAAAATGGTAGCCATTTCACCTGACTTAATCCACAAATGATATTGACAACTGGTGCTGGAATGACAGGGATTAAGCGGCAAGTTAAAATGGCTAAAAAGGAATTTCTGTTTAGAAACTCATCGTACTCCTGAACTTTTGGATACTTCATCAGTTTTTCCTGTGCAAAATCACGAAATCCGTACCTAGATATGAAGAAGAAAACCATCGTTCCTGCCATTGCACCCGTTAATGAAACAAGCATTCCTTGAGCTGTTCCAAATACTGCTCCAATCATTCCTGCTAAAACGGGAAATGGGATGACGGGAAAGAAGACACAAATAGCCACAAATAACATGCTAATGATAATGGATAAGGTTCCGCCCTGTTTAACCAGGAATAATAGTTCATCCTTTTGTAATAACCCAATCGCAATGATGATCAGCAAAATGCCTATACTTAAAATTCTTTTAAACATCGGAAAACCCCATTCACTTCATTCAATTTAATTACCTCATCATACTATATTTTCATTTTTGAAAAAGAATAAAAAGGGCCATTCCTTGGAAAGGCCCTTTTAGATATCTATTAAAATGCCGCTCTCGCACCTAGGTATTTAGGTTTCCAATAGGTATTTGACATATCCGCAATCGATACACCCTTAGAACCCGCTTGAATAAATTGGTTGTTTCCTAAGTAAATTCCTACATGGGTGGGTCCTGGTGCATACGTTTCAAAGAATACCAAATCTCCTGGATTCGGGGTGCTTACTGCTTTCAGACCCGACCACTGAGTTGCTGCTGTTCGTGGAATGGCTATGCCAACTTTATTAAAAACATAACTTGTTAATCCACTGCAATCAAAACCTGCCGGCGTATTTCCGCCCCATAAATACGGGGTACCTATGTATTTTTTTGCTTCATCGATCACCATTTGCGCCTTTGACACGGTTGGTGAAGGCACTGGAGTTACTGTCGAACCAGTAGATACTTTCAAAACTTGTCCGACATAAATCATATCTGTTGTAAGATTATTCAGTGATTTAAGTTGAGCTAAAGTAAGCTTGTAGCGGACTGAGATTAGATAAAGTGTATCCCCTTTTTGAACCGTATAGGTCGATGCTACAAGTTCGTGGCTATGTGGTACTAATAATGATAGTTTCTGATTTACATAGATAGCATCACTTGTTAAGTGATTCCAAGTTTTCAAGTCTGCAATTGATATTTTGTTTGTTTGCGAGATTTTCCAAAGGGTATCCCCCGATTGTACCGTATAGATGTTTTCGTGTGCACTAACAGAACCACCAAATGTACTAAACAAGAGCCCGGCTGTTGCAGCGAATGATAGTAGATGTTTTTTCATCGTAGCACTCCTTCATTTCGTTTGTGTGTAGTTACATCATAAACGACCAATAAGAGAAGAAGAAATACCAAAGATATGGCTTTCTTGTTAAAAAAAGCAAATATCCGTAATGAAAACTATTAAAATATCAAAATAACTTAACTTTAATCCTCAAAACTTAGGTTAGTAATGTAGAAAAATTGTAACAATACTTCCACGCACTGGCGGATGATAATCCTATAATAAACCTATAGAAACTTTCTTTATAGTTTTATAAATACTAATGAAATTTAGGTGATGACGATGCAAGGAATCGGAAAAGGACATCCACATGCTATGGGGCATCCTCATGGAATGCGAAATGTTATAGATTATGATAAAAATCCATTTATCGTTATTTGGGAAGTAACAAGAGCTTGTCAACTTAAGTGTATTCACTGCCGTGCAGATGCACAGCTTACTCCAGACCCACGTGAACTATCACATCAAGAAGGAATTAACCTGATCGATCAGATTTATGAAATGGATAACCCTATGCTCGTGTTTACAGGCGGGGATTGTATGATGCGTGAGGACCTTTATGAGCTTGCAGATTATGCAATCAAAAAAGGCATGCGCGTTTCGATGACACCAAGTGCCACTGATAATGTAACAAAGGAAAAAATGAAACTTTTCAAAGATGTAGGCTTATCACGTTGGGGCTTTAGCTTAGACGGCCCAACACCTGAAATTCATGACCATTTCCGCGGTACTCCTGGGTCATTTGATTTGACTGTTGAAAAAATTAAATATCTTAATGAATTAGATATGCCGCTCCAAATAAATACTGTAATCTCACGTTGGAATTACGACTCACTAGAGCAAATGTCAAAACTAGTTGCTGAACTAGGTGCTGTTATGTGGTACATTTTTTTACTTGTTCCAACAGGCAGAGGACAAATGGATGCATGTATTTCCCCTGCTGAGCATGAAAAGGTGTTCCGTTGGTTGTATGAATTAAGCAAAACTGCTCCATATGATATTAAAACGACCGCGGCACAACATTACCGCAGGGTTGTTTTGCAGCAAAAAACGCGTGACCAGTTAATTGAAAAAGGTGAAATTCACTACGAAGACTCGATTACAACTGACTTTGCGTCTATGCATGACGGATTAAAACGTGCTCCAAAAGGTGTAAATGACGGCAACGGCTTTGCATTTGTCTCTCATATTGGAGATGTTATGCCAAGTGGATTACTACCGATCGTTGGTGGAAACATCCGTGATACCCCGCTGGCAGAAATTTATCGAGAAGCAAAAGTATTTAAAGATTTACGTCAGCCTGATAACTACAAAGGCAAATGCGGCATATGTGAATATAACAAAATGTGTGGCGGTTCCCGTTCACGTACCTATGCAGTAACAGGAGACTATATGGAAAGCGAACCATTCTGCGTTTATATCCCACAAGCGATGCGGAATAAAGAAACTTCACCAATCGTCTAACTATTTTCTTATTACTAAAGAGTCATTCTGCTAGCAGAATGACTCTTTTTTTATTTATTTCTTTCTTTTAAAATTCCTTATTTAATGGTATTTTATTCCTAAACCAAACCAACCTATACCTATGGAAGAATGGTCGGATATGATAAGGAGCTATTATGATTAGGACAATTGCTGTAAATAAAAATTTCGAAGTGATTAAAGATTTATCAATTATGGACTTGTTAAACGGGGATTATCAATGGTATTGGATAGATTTTAATCTCCCAACAGATGAGGAAATCGAATACCTTCGAGATCCCTTTCATTTTCATCCATTAGCGATTGAGGATTGTATTCATCATTTACAAAGACCAAAGCTCGATTATTACGAGGATCATACCTTTTTCGTGACACAGTCACTAAATCAACAAACGATAACAAGAGAAGAGATTGATTTCTTTCTTGCTGAAAACTATATCATCACCTTTCACCACCAACCTTCAACTGAAGTCGATGAGGTGTGGAAACGAACTACCCTCTCAACAAGTTTAGATAAGTGGGGGCCATCCCATATTTTATACCTTGTCCTTGATAAAATGGTTGATAATTATTTCCCTCTTGTCTATCAAATTGAAGATCGGTTAAATGAAATTGACGAGAATTCTAAAGGAAGATCTATGGAGGAATTGCTAGAGGGTTTATTTGATACAAGGCACCACCTTCTTTCATTGAGGCATACGATTGCACCGATGCGCGACCTTATTTATAGGATCCTAAATTCTCAGCGACTGACTTCCATTCAGGGAAAAAGGGAATATTATTCTGATATTCATGACCATTTACTTAAATTAACTGAGATGATTGAGGCAAACCGCGAACTTACAACGGACATTAGAGATAGCTATATTTCGTTAAACTCACACCAAACAAACCATGTAATGAAAGTCCTTACCGTCATTACTACGATTTTCATGCCGCTCACCTTTATTGCTGGCCTCTATGGGATGAATTTTCATTATATTCCCGAGTTGTCATGGAAATATGGATATTTTGCAACATTAGGTCTGATGATTCTCGTTGCGATTGGCATGTCAGTCTGGTTTAAGAAAAAAGGATGGTTTAAATAAGAAAAGCGCAAGCGCCCTGTTCAGCGGCGTATGGCCTGGAGCGCTCCAACTGAGATAAAGGAAACACGAAGAGCGTTAGCGCATTCGTGCTTGACTTATCGTAGGGCGGAGAGCGAAGGACACTAGCCGCTAGGGCGCTGGCGCTGGACAATTTTAAGAAAAGCGCAAGCACCCCCTATTTTAGACACATCATTTGGTCTTTAGGTATAATAGGAACGTATGAAAAATCAGAAAGGGGTATAGTTGTGCAAAATACAAATCCACAAGAAACGCTGAAATTAATTACTGACTTGGTATCCATTCCAAGCCCTTCAGGAAATACAAATGAAGTAATTACCTTTGTTGAAAAATTCCTATCTGAGTTACAAATTAAAACCTATAGAAACCGGAAAGGCGGATTAATTGCCACAATTGAAGGAAAAGATTCAAGCAAGCATCGGATGCTGACCGCCCATGTAGATACACTCGGTGCGATGGTAAAAGAGGTAAAGGCAAATGGACGTTTGAAGATTGACTTGATTGGCGGTTTTAAATATAACTCGATTGAAGGCGAATATTGCCAAATCGAAACAAGCAGCGGTAAAAAATATACTGGGACTATTTTGATGCACCAAACATCTGTCCATGTTTATAAAGATGCCGGAAAAGCAGAACGAAATCAGGAGAATATCGAAATTAGACTTGATGAAAAAGTACATAATGCAGCGGAAGTCCATGCTCTTGGAATTCAAGTTGGTGATTTTATCTCGTTTGACCCTCGTGTTGAAGTAACACCGAGTGGCTACATTAAATCTCGCCATTTGGATGACAAAGCAAGTGTGGCGATTCTTCTCCAATTAATAAAGCAAATTAAGATTGAAAATTTAACCTTACCCTATACTACTCATTTCTTAATTTCTAATAATGAGGAAATCGGCTACGGTGGGAATTCGAATATCACACCAGAAACGGTGGAGTATTTAGCCGTGGATATGGGTGCAATGGGCGACGGACAGTCGACTGATGAGTATACGGTTTCAATCTGTGTGAAGGATGCTAGTGGACCTTATCACTATGAATTGAGGAAAAATTTAGTTCGTCTAGCAGAAGAGAACAAAATCGATTATAAACTAGATATTTACCCCTTCTATGGTTCCGATGCTTCGGCAGCAATTCGATCGGGCCATGATATCGTCCATGGTTTAATAGGACCTGGTATCGATTCATCCCATGCATTTGAACGAACACATGAGTTATCTATTGAAAATACATCCAAACTGCTGTATCATTACGTGCAAGCTGAATTAATCCAGTAGGAGATGAAAGTATGTTTTCAAATATTGGTGTGCCAGGATTAATTTTAATCTTAATCGTAGCTTTAGTCGTTTTTGGTCCAAACAAACTCCCGGAAGTTGGCCGTGCGTTTGGTAGATCTTTACGAGAATTTAAAAAAGCCACCGAGGGCATTGCAGATGATATAAAGGAAGAAATAAAAGAAGACATCAAAGAAACTCAACAAGGTCCAATTAATTTAAAGAAGTAACCTTTAGCTACAGAAAACATCCCCTCCAACAGATTGGAGGGGATGTTTTTTTATTTATTTTTTTGCAAACGCTTGGAGTTGATTTATTAATTTTTGTCTTGATTTTGGATTACGAAGTAAATAAGCAGCCCCAAGTGCAACAGTGGTCATCATTAAATTCTTCCTTCTCATTACTTCTTCAGTAATCCTTTGATTTTTTCATTGTGTTGTTTCGTTTGATCTAACAATTGATTTAGAAGGATTGCAGCCTGCTTATTATCCTTCTTTTCCACGGCATTTCTTAATTCATGGAACGTTCTCCAATGTGACATTTCTTTTCCGCCATGTGCTTGTTTAATAAATTCTTCTTTGGTTATCTTTCCAGCATCAAATTGTTTTTTAAGTTCTTCAATTTTTGCCATTTTTTCTTTTTTCCATTGCTCACGTTTTCCCGCATTTTCTGGACTCATCCATTGATTACTTAGAGTTTTCTTTTCGGCAAGGACTGTTGTCCACTCCCCTTTTTTATCTGGAGTATACTGGTCAACCCAAGAAAGAAGCATTTTCTCCCTTTCTGCCATCTTTGCTTGCCAATCTTTATGCATCATATGATGATGACTGCCCTCTTTACAATCACAAGGTGCTTTTTCCCTCTGCTCTCCATTAGTGGTGTCAGGCACCGACGTATGGTTTGCCGCAGCCAATCCAGGCGCAGACAATAATAGTCCTAATGATAAAAGTAACATTTTAAATCTCATAATTATCTCCTTCCGATCCTTTAAATTAGTAAAATAAACCTTTCTTTAACGGTACGGAATTATCATTCCCAGTTCATTAAAAAAAATTTACCAAATGGACAAATATTTACTAAAAAAACACTTGAGATTTCACGCGAATTATCGTATTCTTTAACGTAGAAGATATGTGAAATATTTCACAAGTAATTAGAGCATTCGCTCTTATTTTTAAAATCATACATGTGAAATATTTCACAATAAAAATAGAAAACACTTTTTAAAGGTGTTATGGGAGTGGGAAGTTATGAACAAACCAAAAATTGTAATCCTAGGTGCCGGATACGGCGGAATTATCACAAGCAAAAAATTAGAGAAGCTACTTAAATCTGGTGAAGCAGATGTTACGTTAATTAATAAACATGATTATCATTACATTACAACACAATTACATAAAACGGGCGTAGGGACAGCTGCGGACCGTCAAATCGCAATGACTATCCCTGAATTAATCGATCCAAGCAAAACTAACTTTTTAAAAGCTACAGTAACCCATGTGGATACAGCCAACCAAGAAGTTCAACTTGAAGGCGGAGAGACAGTCAACTATGACTATCTATTAATCGCTTTAGGATTTGAAGGTCAAACATTTGGCATTCCCGGTATTAAAGAGATTGCATTTGAACTTCGCAGCTTTAGGAGCTCAAAAGCGATCTACCATCACATCAAAAAACAACTTAACCTTTATAAAGAAGATCAAGATCCTTCTCGTTTAACATTTGTAGTTGCCGGCGGAGGGTTCACAGGAATTGAATTGCTTGGAGAATTAGCTGATGGTCTTCCAAAGCTATGTAAAGAACACGATGTTCCTTTTGAAAAAGTAAAGATAATCGGTATAGAGGCAGCGCCATCTGTTATTCCGTTTTTTCCTAAACAATCCGTTGAATATACGACAGAAGTATTGCACAAGCTGAATATCCAATTAATTACATCCACAAAAATACTTGGCTGTACAGCTGATAAAATTATCCTTGAAAATAACATCGAAGTTCCTGCTAAGACCTTAGTTTGGTCATGTGGCGTACAAGGAAACACCATTGTTCAAAAATGGGGCTTACCAATTGAAAAAGGGAAACTTGCTGTCGATTCTTATCTTCGTGTTAAGAATACGAAAAATGTTTTTAGTATCGGAGACTGCTCTTTATTCATGAAGGATGATAAAACTGCCCTTGCCCCGACTGCACAAGTGGCTTTGCAGCAAGCGCCTGTCTGTGCAAAAAACATCGTTGCATCACTAAGAGGTGAATCATTAACTACCTTTGAATATCACCACAAAGGCTCTGTTGCTTCCATTGGACTTTCTGCTGGAGTTGGAAAAGTAGGTGCAGTCCGTTTATCAGGATTGATTGGAGCCTTTATGAAACTAGTTATCGAAGCCCGCTACCTGTTTAATCTTGGCGGTCCTTCATTAATACTCAAGCAACACTTTGGTGTAAACAGAGAACAGGTAACAGTTACTGTGAAACAGTAACCTTACCCTTAATTTCGCTTACTTCCCTTCCAGCCGGGGTACCCTCCCCCTACTGGAATTTGAATAGAATCATCCCTAAGTAAATATGCCTTCAATCCCCCAATTAAAGGCATACAGCCCCACTCCAAATTTCTGGAGTGGGGCTGTTTACATATTTCAACGAAATATCTAGAGCCATTCTAATAGTTCGAGTCGATTTCCAAACGGATCATGAACATGAATTCTGCTCGCCCCGGGAAGAAGATCGTCTTCTGTATAAGTAATTTCTTTGTTCCGAAGATGTGCTTTTAATTCCTCGATATTTTCAACAATAAAAGCTGGATGTGCTTTTTTAGCGGGTGAAAATGGTTCCTCTACACCAATGTGAAGTTGAAAGGTTCCAAATTCAAACCAAACGCCGCCGCGTTTCTTTAATTCAGCAGGCTTTTCTACTTCAGTTAATCCCAGAATTCCACTAAAAAATTCCCTTGCTGCTCCTTCACAACCCTTTGGTGCAGCAAGCTGGATATGATCGATCTTTTTTATTGCAAATGACATAAACATTCCCCCATTTGTCAATTCTCCTCACTCATATTCTATAAATTTTATAATATTCTTTCAAGTTAAAGCTTTAAAAAAGGCTATTCCCGTCGAGACGGAAATAGCACTTCTTTAATACACATCTCTTCTAGTAAACACAAAAAATGAAACGAATAAAGCAACTGCCCACCATACAAATAGGGTCTGGATGGAAAATGAAAGGTTCATCCCTTCGATTGGAGGAGCTGTTCCTTTCATATAATCGGTTAATCGTAAATTAACCATAAAAAAGTACTTAGCAGATTCCCATGAGGATACCATGTTTGTTAGTATAGCTCCAGAGATTAACGAGGCGAGCATTACCCCCATTCCTGCTGCCGTACTGCGAATCAACACAGACAGCATAAAAGAAAGCGTACCTACAACGATAGAGACAAACCACACCAATCCAAAATCCATTAATAAAAATTTCCATTGTCCCATAAGTTTAACTTCTGATGTATTTAATCCTGTTTCAGTTACATTAAAGCCAGTAAGGATTGGTGCTCCCCACCCTTTGTAGCCGAACACAAAGCCAGAGATTAAATAGGAAAGAATTCCTGCGATCGCAATGATTAACGAAATGGCTAAGCAAAGGGTTAAATATTTACTAAAGAGTACCTTCCATCGTTTGACTGGCCTCGTCAAAAGGAGTTTAATCGACCCTAAACTGTGCTCAGATGAAACCAAATCACTGGCTATCACCATGACCATTAGTGGAATAAACAGATCAATGGAGTTCTCTAAGAAAATCCTCATAAACGTTGGTGCACCTGGCTCTGATGGATTAATGTCATGGTCAAGATAATATTGCTGCTGCTGTAAGGAGATTTGCAGTTGCTTCTTCCATTCGTCTGTGATTCTACTGCTGCTCAAACGATTGGTTGTATCAACAATCTGCTGCTGCAATATGGTTCGCCAATCACTAGTCCCTAGTTTTTCCCGTTGGGTTTGAACTTGTTTATATTGTGCATATGTAAATAACATGACAAGAATGCCAATAATAATAGCAATGACGATCAGACGCTTCTTAGCAATCAGTTTCATCATTTCATTTTGAATTAATTTATTCAATCGTATCACCCCCGGTAAGTTCGAGGAATAAATCTTCTAACACTGGCATTTTTCGATTCATTTCCGTCACAGCTATCCCTGCTTCAACTAATTGCTTATTCCAAAGTGGTATCTTTTCCTCATTATATTCAGTCAAAATGGCACCATCATCTGTTACATCAATTCCTGTTAGGGAACCTAATACTTCCTTTCCCTTCTCAAGCGGTTGAACATGCCAAATGACTCGTTCCCGATTTGCCAGCAGTTGATGAACTGTATCCGTTCGTATAATCGACCCTTTAGAGATAATCGCGACCCTGTCACACAATAGTTGTATTTCACTCAATAAATGGCTGGAAACTAAGACACTTAAGCCTTCTTCTTCTGCAAGAAACCGAATAAATTGCCGCATTTCACGGATTCCTGCAGGGTCCAATCCGTTTGTTGGCTCATCAAGGATCAACACTTTCGGTCTTCCCAATAAAGCTTGGGCGATTCCAAGACGCTGCCTCATGCCTAAGGAATACGTCTTTACCTTATCATGAATTCTTTCCGTTAAACCCACAAGCTCAGTTACCTCTTTGATTCGATTATCTCCGACCCGATCGAGCATTCTGGCAAAATGAAGGAGGTTATTATAGCCGGAAAGATACGGATATAATTCTGGATTTTCTACAATACAACCAAGGTTTGTCATGGCTTCTTGGAAATTACCTTCTATATTAGCCCCACAAATTTGAATGCTACCGGATGTGGGTTTGATCAATCCGACGAGCATGCGGATTGTCGTCGTTTTCCCTGCACCATTTGGTCCTAGAAAGCCAAATACCTCTCCTTCACGTAAATCGAAAGTCAATCCCTTGATGATTTCTTTTTTTCCAATAACCTTTTTAAGATTCTTTACAGAAAGTGTGATTTTTTTCTCCATCAATTTCCTCTCCTTACCAGGTAAGCAATGAGGCTACCCGTTCGGCAATTAAACGGTATCCTTTTGAGTTCGGATGAAACTTATCTGAATATAAATAGTCATTTACCTTTAACTCAAATAAATCAAAAGTTGGTACAAATACAATTTTTGGAAAAGAGGCGCTTACTTCAGCACTGTCATAATTCCAGTGGCGAACCACTTTCGACATTTCTTTTCCTTGGTCTAAATCAATAAACGGGTTATACAATCCAATGAAAAACACATTCGCATTGGGATTATTTTTGCGGATTTGTTCAAAAATAAATTTTAAATTGTTCAGGTATTTCTTTTCAATGGTTGCTATGTCACCTTTTTCAAAATCCATTAAAGCTTGGCCGCCACGGAACAAGTCGTTTCCGCCAATCGTTACGAGCACCATATCTGCTTTTTGAATTTGTCGCCCAACTTCCGTTTCCTGAACTTGCTTCCTTAGTGAGTCGGATCTTTGCCCGTTAATGCCAAGGTTTGTAAGCTGGACCGGACGCTTGGTTTTTCCCTTGATTTCATCGATCAGGACACCAACATAGCCCTTGCCGGTTTCATCGCCAGTTCCTCTCGTTAATGAATCGCCCAAGGCTACGATGGTTAACTCTTTTGTATTTTCCACCTTGGAAACGGTTTTTGCTTTCGGAATTTTCTCTGGGGTTCCAGCATAATATTCACCTACAGCCCAGCCAAGTCCGATCAGCCAGAGCAGGCAAAATAATACAGCTATGCCCGTGATCGAACGTATCACATTCTTATTCATTAAATTACATCCTTTCTGGCCATTTCTTTTATTTAAATTAAATCATAGTTGCGAGACGAATCAAACTTTCAATGCCTATATATCGTGCGAAATATGTAAAGGTTCGGTATTTGGTAACTTTTTAAATATTTTCCCCAAATTAGAAGTTTTTTAAAAAATAAAGCCGACTTCCATTTTTGGAAATCGGCTGTTTCTCTATTATTCTTCTAAATTCCCCATCGGGCCAAAAAATTCAAAGTGAATTTTTTCTTCGTGAACCCCTAGTTCCTTTAATGAACGATTAATAGCTTTCATAAACGGAACAGGCCCACAAAAATAAAAATCTGCGTCCTTTGTATCGATTTTTTCATTCAGCCAATCACGCGTTACATAGCCTTCAACATCAAAGCGATTATTCAGACGATCCTCTTCTGTCGGTGAATCGTAAAAGAAATAGGAGGTTACGTTTTCAAGGATTGATACCTCTACTACTTCATCTCGTAATGCATGTACATTCCCATTTGCTGCTGCATGAACAAATGTTACCTCTCGTTCAGGCTGGACCTCAACGACTGTTTTCAACATACTCATCATCGGTGTCAAACCAACGCCGCCACTTAGTAACACAACTGGTGAATTTTTTTCAGTATCAAGCATGAAATCCCCTGCAGGAGCACTTACTTTTAATATATCTCCTTGGTTCACTCCATCGTGCAGATAATTGGAGACCATTCCGTCTGGATTTTCAGTTCCTGCTTCGCGCTTTACACTAATCCGGTAATAGTCTTTACCAGGAGCATCTGAGAGGCTGTATTGACGAATATGGGTGAACTTTTCACCAGCTATTTCTAGTTTAATACTAATATATTGACCAGGAGTAAAATCAGCAATATTTTTATGATCTTCTGGTTTTAGGTAGAAAGAGGTAATCACTTCACTTTCGACTACTTTACGATCAACTATAAAGTTGCGGAAACCCTCCCAACCACCTTGTTGATTTTGCGTTTCATCATATAACTCTGCTTCTACACTGATAAAAACATCCGCGATTACTTGATACGCTTGAGCCCATGCATCGATAATCTCATCCGTGGCTGCATCACCTAGTACATCCTTAATCGCTAACAAAAGGTGTTTTCCGACGATCGGGTAATGTTCAGGCTTAATCCCAAGGCTTCTGTGTTTTTGAGCAATTTGCTTTACTACCGGAAGAATTGCTCCCAGATTGTCGATGTACATAGCTGCAGCATAAACAGTTCCAGCCAATGCCTTTTGTTGTCTGCCTTGTTTTTGATTCGCATGATTAAAGATATTTAATAATTCAGGATGATTACCAAACATTAATTGGTAAAATCGAGTGGTGATTTTTTCTCCATGTTGTTCTAAAACCGGGACAGTTGATTTGATGATTTCAATCGTTTTTCGATCTAACATTCATAACACTCCTTAAGTATTCACTATATCCATAGTGATTATATGAAATATTTCACAAACAATAAGTGATCTAAATCACACACAGTTATATTTGAATAATTCGAACTAGGTCAATAATAGCATTTTATACCCTGAAAACTTCACAAAGTCTTCACATTTTAACATGACAAATATAACTTGTTGGTTAATATTCCTTCTTGTAAGGTTGATTCTAGTAAGCAAAACTAACAAATTCTTTTACTAAAAAAATTAACATAATTAGAGAGCAATAATAAGATTTAACTGGAGGAAGAGGATTAACATGAACAAAGCAAAAATCGCATGGATTACCGATACTACAGCTTCTCTCAGCAATGAATTTATTGAGCAATATAATATACACGTCGTTCCGCTCCATATTGTCATTAATCAAGAATCCTATAAGGAAACAATAGACATCACACAAAAAGAGTTTTATGAGCGTATGAAAAAGGAAGATTCGAAATTCCAAACCTCGCAGCCGGCAATTGGTGATTTTGTTGAACTTTATACAAGGTTAAAGGAAGACTATGATTATGGAATAGCCATTCATGCTTCCAGTCTATTATCCGGTACGTTTCAAACCTCTGTAATGGCAGCGGAAATGGCTGATTTTAAATTGTTGGCAATCGATTCACTGACAGGTTCCTATCCCCTTTCCTTTTTAATTAAAAAAGGGATTGAACTCATGGAACAAGGCCTCGATAGCAGTGAGATTATAGCTAAATTAAATACATTACGCGAAAACACCCGCTTATTTTTAGTTCCCTCAAGCCTGGACCAGCTCCGCAAAAGCGGCAGAGTCTCTGGCGGTCAAGCGATTTTAGCTTCTCTATTTAACATAAAGCCGATATTGGCGATTGAAGATGGAGGCGCAAAAATAAAGGATAAAGTTCGCACTGAAAAAAGAGCACTAACCTGGCTGATCAACAATTTAAAAACAGACCTGGAAACAAAGATTGTTAAAAAAGCAGCGATCGTCCATGCAAACGATTCAGAGAAAGCTGCTGAATTTGAGAAATTAGTCAACGAAACATTCCCTGAAATCGAAACGGAATCAATGATGCTGATTACTGTTGCCGGCGTGCATACAGGGGTAGGAACGCTTGGATTGTCTTGGGTTTGTGAATAAAGAAAAGGACTGATGGGTTCAGTCCTTTTTTCTATTCACAAATATGCTATTATTTTCCTCCCAACTAATCTATTATTTTGTATAATTGGTTTAATAGAAAACTTAGAATGGATTTGATTTGATGAAAAATAGGAAACGAGTTTTTTTGATAGTAGGAGTGTTTGCGGCTTTAGGTTTAATTTACATTGGTATTTTACAATTTAAAATCAGTCAATATAGTCATAAAGAAGCACCTAAAAATGTAGACTATTTAATTGTTCTTGGAGCGAGGGTTAAAGGAACCGTCCCTTCCTTGGCGTTTGCAAGCCGAATAAATGCAGCTGCTGAATATTTAAAGAACAACAAAGATACATTTGTCATTGCTTCAGGGGGAAAAGGTCCGGGTGAGGATATTTCCGAAGCAGAATCGATCAGGAGAGAACTAATTAAACAAGGAATCAACGAGAATCGGATTATCTTAGAAAATCAATCCACCGATACCTATGAAAATATTAATTTTTCGAAAAAGCTTATTCCAGAAGGGGCTTCGCACGGTCTTGTCGTTACCAATACCTTTCATCTTTATCGAGCTGTCTCAATTGCCCGTGACTATGGCCTGGATGTACAGGGCCTCCCGGCAGAAACTCCATGGAGTGCCGTGGTAAAATCCTATTCCCGCGAATATTTGGCGATTACAAAATTCTATCTAAAAAGATATATCTTCAACTGAGATATCTAATAGTAAAAGAGTACTGAGACCCAGTACTCTTTTGTTATTAGCTTTGGGTTATTTTTGCATATACACACGTATCTCTTAATTCTTTGCCATTTGCTGATATCTGATCATTTTTTAAAATCCCTTCTAAGGTAAATCCTAACCGTTCTGGAATGGCGCGGCTTTTGGTATTATTGGAGTCGCAGCGAATTTCAACTCGTTTTGCTTTAAGTTCGGTAAAGGCAAATTTCTTTATCGCCTCTGCTGCCTCCGTGATATACCCCTTCCCACTAAAGCGCGTATCAATCCAGTAACCTATTTCAACCTTCGGGATATCCCAATTGATTCTGTGCAAACCAGAAGACCCAATGAATTCTCCTGTTTCCCTATTAAAAATATGTAACCTCAAATCCTCGCGAGTTAAAAACTTAGCATGTGCCTCACGCATGTTTGCCTCTACATCTTCCTCAGTTTGCTCGCGATGGGCCCAAGGCATCCATTCTTTTAGTTCGTATAAGGATGCCTGCATTGCTTGGTAAACAACGTTACCATCCCCGGGCATCGGCATGCGGATTAATAATCTATCTGTATAAAATTGATTAGGAAAGTCTAATAGGATTGGTTTCATAAACTCGCCCTCCTTCTGAATATATGATATTCTCTACTGATTTTTTATTTCCTTTTTTCTGAAAAAACTGTTGAAATCAGGATTCGCCAATAGAATTGAGGAATTCGCTGATAGAAAAAATCCGAGGATAGCTCGATAAATAAATTCGCCCATTAAACGGAAAGATCCGCTCATTGAACTCGGAAATTCGCTCATTGAACCGAAATATCCGCTCATAGAATGATTATTTATTCAAAAACGACCTTTTATTGAGTACTTTTTCAAAAAAAGACCCTTCCCAAAAAGGAAGAGCCCCAAAATGTTCTATTTTTAGTATGCTTTTGCCCAATAAACCATCTTATCTGCAGCTTTTCCACAGCATACGCATTTATCCGATACCTGTTCTTGCTCGAATGGCATACATCTAGATGTTGCCGTTGTATCTTCTTTAATTTTTTCCTCACAAGCTAAGTCGCCGCACCACATAGCCTTAATAAAACCAGGTTTTGTTTCAAGAGATTGCTTTAACTCATCAAGTGTTACAGCTACGGTAGTTCTTTCTTCCCGATGACTAAGTGCTTTATTATATAAATTTGTTTGAATTTCATCTAGTAATTCAACAAGCTTTGTTTCTAATTGGTCCAGCGGCACAAACACTTTCTCTAAAGTATCGCGTCTTACTAAAACCACTTGCTTGTTTTCAATATCTTTAGGTCCAACCTCAAGACGGACTGGTATACCTTTCATTTCATACTCATTGAACTTCCAGCCTGGCTTTTTATCGCTGGCATCAATTTCAACACGGACAACTTGACCAAGTGACTTTTTCAAATCATAGGCAAAATCAAGCACGCCTTCTTTATGTTGCGCAATCGGCACAATCATCACTTGAGTTGGTGCTGCTTTTGGCGGAATGACTAGACCTCGGTCGTCGCCGTGGACCATGATTAAAGCACCGATAATTCTTGTTGTAAAGCCCCAAGACGTTTGATGGACATATTGCAGCTTTCCTTCTTTGTCGGTGTACTGAATGTTAAACGCTTCAGCAAATCCTGTACCAAAGTGGTGGGATGTGCCAGACTGTAATGCTTTTCCATCATGCATTAAGCTTTCAATCGTAAACGTAGCTTTCGCACCGGCAAACTTTTCTTTTTCCGTTTTTTGACCCTTTACAACTGGAATCGCAAGGATTTCTTCGCATATAGCGGCATAAACGTTTAGCATTTTAATGGTTTCTTCCATTGCGTCTTCGTCAGTCGCATGTGCAGTATGACCTTCTTGCCATAAAAATTCTAATGTCCGTAAGAACGGACGAGTAGTTTTTTCCCACCGAACGACGTTTGCCCACTGGTTATATAGCTTTGGAAGATCTCTGTAGGAATGAATAATGTTGCTATAATGCTCACAGAAAAGAACCTCAGATGTCGGGCGGACAACTAAGCGTTCTGCGAGTGGTTCTGACCCGCCATGTGTAACCCATGCCACTTCTGGTGCAAAACCTTCCACATGGTCTTTTTCTTTTTGAAGCAAGCTTTCAGGAATAAATAAAGGCATATAAACATTTTCATGCCCGGTTTCTTTAATGCGGCGATCCAATTCGTTTTTAATATTATCCCATAAAGCATAGCCATAGGGACGAATAATCATCGAACCACGCACGCTTGAATAATCAATCAAATCAGCTTTTGTGACGACATCTGTATACCACTGAGCGAAATCATCGTCCATCGCTGTAACATCTTTAACAAATTCTTTTGCCATGTTTGACACCTCATTAATTTTTTTAATATAGAGTCGTGCGCTTCCGCTTTTCTGCACAAAAAGGCCTTGATCCTAAAAAGGGACCAAGGCCTGGCGGTACCACCCTAAATTCATAAAGCAAAAAGCTTTATACACTTTCCATGATAACGGACATTATCCGCATGTATCTTCAAATGAATCCGATACAGAACTCAGAGGCAGGTTCAAATGACTGTCTTAAGAAACCTCGCACCATTGGTTTCCTCTCTTGGTAAGACCTTTTCACTTTACTAATCCCCGTCACAGTTTCAATAGTATTTTTGAAAATTATATATTTCATCCGAACAAAAGTCAATTTTTTTTGGAATATTTTGCTGAAGTGGGCATATTTACACTGAATTTACTTTAATCGATTAATTTTATCGGTTAAAATGCTAGTAATTAGAAAAAATGGGGTGGCTTACTTGGAAAAAGAAAAGGATGATCTCCAACAAGAAGAGGAAGAAAAAGAATTTCTCCTTGAGTACATTAAAATGCAAAATGAAGCCATGAAAAGAATATATAAAAATACCCTTGATAAAAAAGAAGAAAAATAGAACAATCTCCTTATATGATACTTGCTCGAATATCTCAACAAAGTTCATTAAACGTTCAAATAAATCACTGAAAATACAAATTTGAAGAAGTCATTTACATTTATAATACTCTTATGTTGTTAAATCACTTACACATCAGAGGAGACAAAAAATGAATATATTTGCGATTATTTCGGCAATTATTGTGGCGATGGGCACTGGTTATTCCATCTATTCTGTTTACCGTCATAAAAATAAGCTTGCCAACACATCGGGAGTTATGATTAGTATGGTCATCGCGGTAATCACCGGGTTACTGACCGGGAGTATTATTGGTATTCTTTCCGGTGAGATTTTTCTAGTGGTTGGAGTCAGTATGATCATCGGTTTCGTCGTCGGTTTCTTAGCTGGACACCCTGTCGGAATATTAGCGATCCTGATGGGATCTATTTCGGGTTTAATGGGCGGAATTATTGGTTCCATCCTTGGTGCTTTCATTCAATTTATTAACCCTACTATTTTGCTAGGAATCTTACTGGGATTTTATATTTTAATTATCGGATTCGTGATCATGTATATTTTCGTGGAATCCAATAATAAATTATCGCTTGATACACAAGAGCTCTCACCATTTGCGATTATTGCAGGAGGCGTCGTGCTAGTATCATTATTTTTATTTATGTATAGCAGTGATATGGTCGAAATTCCCGGTCAAAGTAAAGCGACTCAAACAGAAACTCAACAAGCAGCTACTACACCAGAGGTTTCCAAAACAGAAGTGGATGTAACAAAGGAAAGCAAGCCGCAAGTAAAGATGAAAGTAACCACACAAGGGTACACACCTAATGTTATCCGAGTTAAAAAAGGCGTACCGGTAGAACTAGAAATTAATAATCCGCTAGATAGTAGTAATTGTATCTCCACCTTTATGATTCCTGATTTTAATATTAACAATGTCAACCTAAAAACAGGAACAACTAAACTAACCTTTACTCCTGATAAATCAGGCGAATACACCTTTAGCTGTGGAATGCAAATGTTTAAAGGAACAATTATTGTTGAATAAATCGCTAAGGCACACGAAAAATTTTCGGGTGCCTTGTCTTTTTATAAACTTAGCCAAGTTAAAAAACCCAAAATTAACTTCTTTGGGTTTTTGGAAAAATAATTTCAATGGATGTGCCTTTACCAAGGGTGCTTTGTACCTTTGTTTTCCCATGATGTTTCTCAATTATCCACTTAGCAATCGACAAGCCCAGCCCTGTTCCCTCGGCAGCCGTCCTTGCTTTATCACTCTGGTAGAAACGATCAAATATCTTTGGAATATCCTTTTCAGGAATCCCGATTCCGGTATCCTTAATTTTTAGAATGATGGAGGAGTGGTTCTGTAAACAGGAAAGCAGTATTTCCCCTCCTTCATTTGTATATTTCATCGCATTGTCCAATAAAATGACGATTAACTGATGTATCCGAGCTTTATCTGCAAAAAATTGAACAGATTCTGATTCCTGCAATTGAAGCGACTTTTCTTGATACAAGGCAATTTCCTCGTACTGTTGAATAATCTCGCTCAAAAGTTCATCCAGTTGGAATACTTCCTTTTTGACTTCAATTTGATCAGAGTCCGATCTTGCTAGTGTCAATAAGTTGGTCACTAATTTGGAAAGTCGTCTTGATTCATTTGATATCGTTGATACATCAAGAATTCGTTCCTGAATCGTTGCTTTTGGGGCACGAAACAAGACATCAGTTTTCGCCTGGATGACAGCTAATGGGGTTCTTAACTCATGCGAAGCATCGGAAACGAACTCCGTCTGCTTTTTCCAAGCTTTTTTAATCGGGACAAGCGCCTTTCCCGCTAAAAAATATCCTGAAGCAACTGCACAGATGATTCCTACTCCCATCCCTATCAGCATAATCAACAATAGTCTGTCCAGTAATTCTTGTTCAGAGTTAACATTGCGAATGAATTGAACGGTTACTTTACCTAACTCTGGATGATCCACTTTGAGAGCAATATATCTAAACGAAAAATCATCTACATCCACATCGGTTAAGGTATTTATTGTTTTCGGGCGAATCAACTTCTCATTATCTTGGAAAATCTCCGAATCACGGTTTTGTTCCAACATCAGCTGATTATTTTCGTCCCAAATGAGGGTCATGATCCGCGGGTCTCTCCCTTTAAACTTTGGAATGGGTCCCCCACTATTCTCACGGATTTCACCGGGTCCCTCCGTCTGATGTTGAAAATGATCAATCGATTCAAGTAATGATTGGTTAACATCCTTATATAATTTATTATCTGTGTAAAAATAAATGACCGTACCGAGGATGCTAATAAGTACAATAAATACTAATGAATTTAAAAATGTTAATTTAAGATGTGTTTGCCGAAACATTTTAGCTCCTATTCTTCGTTCAACATATAGCCCACGCCACGAATCGTTTTAATATCCGTATGGTAGCCTGATGGTTCTAGTTTTTTACGGAGATGGTGCATGAATACTTCCACAATTGCGATGGTTGTATCTGAGTCAAACCCCCATACACGGTCATAGATTTGTTCTTTTGTCAGAATAGCTCCTTTATTTTGAATCAAAAATTCTAGCAGCTCATATTGCTTGGCTGTCAGCTTTATCTGCTCACCATCGACGAGAATATCTCTTTCCTTCCCTAACAATTCGATGCCGCGAAATTGAATGGTTTGATTGGTTGTTAGGCTGCCACTTCTTCTTAACAACGCACGGATTCTGGCTTTCAATTCTGCGGCTTGAAACGGCTTCACCAAATAATCATCCCCGCCGCTATCGAGTCCCTGGACACGGTCTTCCAAGGAATCTCTGGCAGTAAGAAATAACACAGGTATTTTTAATCCTTCCTTCCGTATGGTCCGTAAAACTTCAAAACCATCAATCTCCGGAATCATGACATCCAATAAAATGACATCATGGATATTCTGCATCGCTAAAAATAAAGCATCTTCCCCATTCGATGCTTGATCTACTTCAAACTCATCCGATAATAATTGAACGATCGAATCCAATAGTGGAAGATTATCTTCTACAACTAATAAACGCATATTCTAACTCTCCTAAATAGTAAGGATAATATTTAATGATAATTATATATCAAGCATAGCAATCGTAACATACTTCTTGATTACATCGTCACTTCTCTCAAACGAACCTCCAACTTACTTCCCACCTGTACCGCCATAGGACCGGTTCATTCTACCTGCATTTCCCACACCACCAAAAATACTTCCTGATGTATTACTAGTTGTATTATTTGATTTCGTTACTTTTGCTAATTGAGGCAGTATAACCGTTTCACCTTCTGAAACACCTTTTGTTATTTCCACATATTCTTCATTTGCTAACCCCGTTTGAACGGTTTTTTTTGCAGTTCCAGAGCTGTTACTGTCTGGGCTCGTTGAATGGAGAATCACATATTTCTGTTTGTTTGATGTATAAACAGCATCAAGTGGAACATAAAGGGCATCTTTTTTACTTTCCGTTTGAATTCTTGCTTCCGCACTCATTCCAACTTTAAGTTGATCTGGTTTGTCTATATGAATAGTAACATCATATGTGGAGACTCCGTTCGATGATGTTCCCTCTTCAGATATAGCTGATACTTTACCAGTAAATTCTTGATCAGGAAACGCATTAATTGTTAGATTAACAGACTGCTTCTTTTTAATTTTATAAATATCAAGCTCATCAATTTGGACTACAGTTTGTAATTCGTTGTAATTTGTTACATGCGCAACTACTTGTCCATTCGTCACTCGCTCACCAGCTGAAACCGCGATTGTGGTAATAACTCCAGTGGCTGGTGCGGTTACAGGGTCACTTCCATCCCAAAAGGTAATTAATTCATCCCCTTTGTTTACTTTATCACCCACCGCAGCAAGCACTTCATCTATTTCATTGTTTGCAAACTTTGTTTTGATATCTTCACTCGTTACGGCCTGAACAGTTCCTGAACCACTGATGTTAACGTTTAATGTACCTTTTTGAACAACTGACGTTCGAGCTTGTGCGGACACGGTTTGTGGGCTTAAAGCTAACGGTTTCCATTGATAGCCGACAAACCCTAAAACAACTACACTGCCTGCAATTAAAATCCATTTTTTCATAGTAACTTACTCCTTTTTGCGTTCCTGAATTCCCCCCAGGATGCCAAATATTCTAATCTACACCCATTATTATGTTTATTTCTTAACTTTTCCTTAATAGTTCGGAATTGACATCAATTTTTATTTTATTTATAGTTAAACAGGTGAATAGTTAAAGAGTTTAACTACTTTTTTTAAAATTAAAGAGGTGAACAATAATGGATAAAAACATCATTCAGGAGTTAATTGACCGTTATGTGTCTGTTTCTTTTCAAGTACAAAAAAAAGCGGAATATTTAATCAAGGGACAAATTGGCGACGACTTAACCAATGATCAGCACTACATATTAAGATATATTCATCAATCAAAGGATTGTACTTCCACGGAATTGGCCGATGCTTTCGAAGTAAATAAAAGTGCAATCACGGCAATCATTAATCGGATGGCAGACCGAGGTTTAATTCAAAGGACACGTGATGTAAATGACCGGAGGGTAGTTTACTTAACGCTAACAAAGGAAGGTAATACTCTTTACGAAAATTGCCAAGAAAAAGTTCAGCTTCTCGTTGAATCAATTATTTCGCAATTTGACGAAACCGAAATTACCACATTTATAAATACTTATGAGAAATTGGCTCAACTCTTAATCAACAAGAAACAGGAAGAACGGGAGGAATAAACAAGTGAGGGCAATTTTAAAGGGTAAATGGTTCATCTTAGCTGCATGGATTGTTGTTATTGCAGTACTTTTCATGGTCGCTCCAAATATGGAGGCACTTGTACGGGAAAAGGGACAAATTACCGTACCAGCAGGATATTCCTCAACCATAGCTGAAAAAATTCTCAAGGATGTCCAATCAAGTGAAAACAGCGGCAGTAGTCTTCAAACCGCCTTGGTTTTTCATAGTGATAAAAAGTTAACAAAAACTGATTTTGCAAATGCAGAAAAAGCTGTGAACGAGCTTGATAAAAACAAGGACCAACTTGGAATTTCCGAAATTTTAACTCATTTTAATGAAGTAAAGCTAAAAGATCAGTTTGTTTCAAAGGATAGTAAAACCATTCTTGTTTCTCTTAAGGTGAATGTGAAGGACCGCGAAGCAAAGGAAATTTCGGATGATTTATATCAAGCGATTGATGACATCAAGCTGGACCATTACTACACAGGAAACTGGGTCATCAGTGATGATCTTGTCACCAATTCTCAGGAAGGTTTGAAGAAAACAGAGGGTATTACTGTTGGATTCATCCTGATTGTACTCCTTCTTGTTTTTAGGTCGACTATTGCACCAATCATTCCGTTAGTGACAGTTGGTTTCAGTTATCTTACGGCCCAATCGATCGTTTCTTTATTAGTGGATAAGGTTAACTTCCCGCTATCCACCTTTACGCAAATTTTCTTAGTTGCCGTCCTGTTTGGGATTGGAACCGACTATTGTATTTTGCTGCTCAGTCGTTTTAAAGAGGAAATGGCCAAAAATGATAGTGTCACAGAATCAATTATGGCAACCTATCGAACGGCTGGAAAAACAGTTTTCTTTAGTGGCGTTGCCGTTATGATCGGTTTTGCCTCGATTGGCTTTTCCACCTTTAAGCTTTATCAGTCAGCAGCTGCAGTGGCTGTCGGTGTGGCAATCCTACTGATTGCACTTGTAACCATCGTCCCCTTCTTTATGGCTGTGCTTGGTAAAAAACTATTCTGGCCATCCAAGGGTAAACTTGAACATAGTGAAAGTAAATTTTGGGGATTTGCCGGAAAATTTGCGCTCGCACGTCCATTAATTGCTTTTATTATTGTCGGCATTATTTCTGTACCTTTCTTGTTTTCCTATAAGGATCAATTATCATTTAATTCACTTGAGGAGATCAGCGATGATTTTTCCTCCATAAAAGGGTTTAATATCATTGCTGATTCCTTTGGCCCTGGTGAGGTAATGCCCACCCAAATTGTTATTAAAAATGATGATAAAATGAATACTTCTGAGTATATTTCCATTACGGAAAAAATTAGTCAGGAGCTGGCTAAAGTAAATGATGTAGACACCGTTCGTTCTGTCACCCGTCCTACCGGTGAAACGATTGATGACTTATATCTGTCGAAACAGGTGGCAAGTCTAGGTGATGGAATTGGTCAAGGGAATGATGGGATTAAAAAAATCAGTGACGGCCTCGAAGAAGCAGGCACCCAAATGGCCGCTAATCAGCCGAAAATGGAGGAAGCCACTTCTGGTATAAACGAATTAATAAATGGAACAAGTAAACTAAAAAATGGGATGGGCGACATTCAAGGCGGATTAACCGTTATTGAAAAAGGACTAAAATCTGGTTCCGCTGGTTCTCAGCAGATTAAAGATGGGATGACCTTGGTTAAGACAAAATCTGCTGAAGTTTTAGCTGGTAGTAAACAATTGCTCGCTGGTTATCAAAAGGCAAGTACAGGATTAGCTACCCTTCAAGGGAATTATGAAAAAGTAGCTACAGGATTAGATACATTGAACAAATCCCTAACTGCAACCAATCAATATTTTGCTAATCTTGAAAAACAATATAGTGATATTGGGAAAAACCAAAATTATCAAGCTATCAAAATGACGGTTCAAGGGTCCCAAACTGCAACAAAGGAATTAGCAGGCGGATTACAGAAATTAAATGCAGGACTAACAGACGCGCAGGAAGGGATACAGTTTGCTAACAGTAAATTTGCTGAAATAACTGATGGCCAGAAAGCCCTGATTAGCGGGATGGAAGGACTGATAAATGGGATTTCCGACCTTGAAACAGGACTAGATAAAATGGCCGTAGGACAAGGAAAAGTCATTGACGGACTCCCTCAATTTACCGGAGGACTTTCCGGAATAAATGACGGGCAAAAGCAGCTCCTTACTGGCTTCCAAGACATGGGTGGGCAAATCACGCAGCTTTCTGATGGCTTAACCAAAAGTGCGGATGGATTAAATAAAGTTTCAGATGGCCTTAATTCTGCTCAAGATTATCTTTCCGAGGTATCTAAGCAGAAGCAAACTGGGTTTTACATTCCGCAGGAGGTCCTTGATGGTAAAGATTTCGAGCAATCACTGAATGCTTATATGTCAAATGACAGAAAAGTAATGACCATTGATGTAATTTTTAATAAAAATCCATACTCGAATCAAGCGATCAATCGGATCCCTGAAATTAAGCAGGCAGTCAAACGTGTGATTAAGGATACCAAACTCGAAAATGCTAAAGTTGCTGTTGGCGGGGTTTCGAGTATGCATAAAGACCTTGATTCTATATCAAAAGCGGATTATTCAAGAACTGTTCTATTCATGCTAATCGGAATTAGTATAATCTTAATCATTCTTCTCCGGTCACTGATTATGCCGCTTTACTTGATTGGGTCATTAGTTTTAACTTATTTTACTGCGATGGCCATTTCAGAAAAGATTTTTGTTAATCTATTAGGCTATACAGGAATAAGTTGGGCGGTTCCCTTCTTTGCCTTTGTTATTTTAGTTGCTTTAGGAATCGACTACAGTATTTTCTTAATGGATCGGTTTAACGAATACCGAAATATGCCGGTTCAAAAAGCAATTCTACTTTCGATGAAAAAAATGGGTACAGTTATTATTTCTGCAGCGGTTATCTTAGGAGGTACATTTGCAGCGATGATGCCATCAGGTGTTTTATCCTTGGTTGAAATTGCTACGATTCTATTAATCGGCTTGGCTCTGTACTCACTAGTAGTGCTACCACTGTTTGTTCCTGTCATGGTAAAAACATTCGGTGAAGCCAACTGGTGGCCATTTCTAAAAGCTAAAGATCATGACAATCCTATCGACTAATTAGTTGCGCTGGCCCATGGGTCAGCGTCCTTTTTTACCTTTTTTGAAACTTTTTCACTTTATTCTCGTACATATAGAGTGTTAAGAATAATGAAGAAATATATCTTTCATGAAATTTTCCCCTTTTTCAAAAATACATTTATAATGTACATATGAACAAGAATCGATGAGGAGTGAAAAAAGTGGGTGTTACACTTAGCAAGGGCCAAAAGGTTGATTTAACCAAATCTCACCCCGGTCTGCAAAATGTCGTTGTCGGGTTAGGTTGGAATATTAGTCAGCAAGGATCCAATTTTGATTTAGATGCTTCAGCATTTTTATTAGGTCAAACCGGCACGGTGAACAGTGATCAGGATTTTGTATTTTATAACAATCCGTCAGGTGGAAATGGCTCGATTATCTATAGCGGGGACAATCGTACCGGTGCAGGAGCTCAAGATGATGAGCAGATCCGGATTGATTTAAACATGGTTCCCTCCCATATTCACCGGGTTGCCTTCACGATAACTATCCATGATGCGCAAATGAAAGGGCAAAATTTCGGACAAATTACTGATTCTTATGTGCGAATATTTAATGAGAATACAAATGAAGAATTATTGAGATTTAACCTTGGACGGGATTTCACTGTGGAAACCGCAATTGTAGCAGCGGAGCTCTACCGACATAACGGTGAATGGAAGTTTAATGCAATCGCCAGTGGCTTTCAAGGGGGGTTAGCTGCATTATGTCGGAACTTTGGTATTTCGGTTGACGACCCACCCGTGAGCGTCGCGTCGCCACCATTTCAGCCAATGAATGGGCAACAAAGCCCGAATTTATATCAGCAAAATCAAGCAAATCCTAATCTTTTTCAGCAAAGTAATTCATACCAACAAAACCAAACAAGCCCTGGTTCATATCAGCAGCCTATACATCTTCAACCTGAATCATCCCATCAGCAACCCGCCTACGGATATCCGACTCAGTCTTATCCAGCGTCCACAAATTCACACCAATCGTATGGTGGAGATGATATCATTTGCCCGCGCTGTCATTCATCCAATGTCAGGACAGGCAAAAAGGGATTCGGATTAGGCAAAGCGGCAATTGGTGGGTTAATCCTTGGACCTGTCGGCTTACTGGGCGGTTTTATTGGAAAAAATCAATTGAAGTTTTCTTGTAATAGCTGCGGCAATAACTGGTCCCCTTCACAAACAGATTACGCAGAGTGGGCGAATAATCAAAAGAGAAAAGCCCAAGAACTATTTAATCGTTATAAAAGTCAGGATGTACTTGATGCGGTGGTCGCAGCCTGTGCTTTAGTTGCGATGGCAGACGGATACTTGGATGCTTCTGAACGTCAGAAAATGATTGAATTCGTCAATTCAAGTGAGGAATTACGCGTTTTTGACACCAATAAAGTCATCCAAAAGTTTAACTTTTTCATTGCTAAGCTTGAAAACGACCGAATGCTGGGTCGTGCAGAAGCATTTCGTGCACTCGGAAAAATAAGAACGAAACCGGAAATTGCTCGTCTTGTCGCCCGATATTGCATCGCAATTGGCTATGCCGATGGAAATTTTGACAACAATGAAAAACAAATGGTAAGTGATATTTGTCGTGAACTTGGACTAAACCCTGCGGAGTTTTTATCATAAAAACGGAAAAAAGCCTCTTTCCTTTCGGGATTGAGGCTTTTTAACTAATTTTTCCAAACCCGCTTATTTTCCACACGCTTTGTCAGACCCATCGAATCTAATTTTTCTAAAAACGGAATCATGTATTTACGAGATAGTTCAAGTACGTCTTTTGCATCACCGACCTCAAACTCTGAACCTGTATTGCTCCGTAGTTTAGCTACAGCTTGTTTAAACACTTCCCCATGATATGCGAATTGCTCATCCAACTGAACAAGTTGTTCATCGTCTTCAAGAAAGCGTCGTACATCCGCTTCAAGATTCTCAGGAATACCTGAATCAGCAAAATAGTCCCTTAAGTAACGAACCTTTAATCCATCCCTCTTCAATTCATTAATTAGATTTTCAGTCCGTTTCGCCCAGCTTTTTGGTACATGAGGAACAAAGCTTGCCAAAGAAACAAACTGTCCCTTCCGGTTAAATAGATGATTTGTAATTCCATTTTCTAGCACATAATCGAGCAGGGCTTTCGGAAATCTTTTCTGCATGATTTGGAAAAGCTCCGCTTTATTAATGCCTATCTTCATTGAATGGAGATGATGAAAATCCTGCAGTTTATCAAAGATATCTTCTTCAATGGAATGGATTAACAGTTGAAGCGTATATTCTTTTCCATCATATAAAACAAATTCTGCCTCGGCTAAGTGCTCTGTTAAGGTTTCTCCATCTAGAGAGGTCCGTTTAATTAACTCATTCAGCGGTAAACTTTTCGCTTCCATTAAAACAGCGGATATCCGTTCCTTTGGTGAGCCGACTTTTTTCTTTTCCAGGTCCTCTATCGTTTGATTGCCAAATCGATATTTGTCCCCGCGTGGGTCAATCACCCAGCCGCCGCCAATCGTCTCTTGAGGGCTTGGCCGTCGCAAAATAAAACGGTCGCCTCGTTTCGTAAGAATTTCTTCCTCAAGTCGAAGCTGACAAAGGATTTCGCCGTTTTCCTCCTTCACTTCATTACGGTCAAAAAAGACAATCCGCCCCATTACCTCTGCAGTTCCAAGATGGAGCTTTATCGGCATCCGCTGTTTGACCATATGTTCCAGGTCCTCAACAACCTGAATAGCTACATCCAAGGTCTTCGAAACTAAGAAATGTTCAGATGATACAAGAACATCGCCCCGTTCAACGTCTTCCTTTGAAACACTAGAAAGGTTAATGGCCGTCCTTTGTCCAGCATAGGCCTTCCCTGCCGGTTTATGATGTACTTGAATCTGACGCGCTCTAACCTCTACCCCTTTTGGCATAATTTTTAAAGTTTGCCCTTCTTCAACCGTTCCTTCATACACAGTGCCTCGAACGACCGTTCCTTGACCCTTTACCGTGAATACCTGGTCGATTGGCAGACGAAAAGCGCCTTTCGCATCACGCATTTCTTGTTCCTTTAATGTATGAATGATTAATTCTTTCAATTCTTCAATCCCTTTTTTAGAGAGACTGTCGATCAAAACAAACGGTGCATCTTCAAAAACAGTATCAGTAAGTTCTTCTAAAATATCATCCCTAACAAGCTCGATAAATTCTTCATCGACCCGGTCAATTTTTGAAATTGCTACTAAACCATTTTTGACACCTAGAAATTTCAAGATGTCCAGGTGCTCCCTCGTTTGCGGCATCACACCTTCATCTGCGGCAACTACTAGCACTACTAGGTCTATCCCCGCGACACCAGCAATCATTTGCCGGATAAAACGTTCATGTCCTGGAACATCTATGACAGAAATTTGTATTTCATTATCTTCATATAAGGGTGCAAAACCGAGTTCAATCGAAATTTGACGTTCCTTTTCTTCCTTTAAACGGTCGGTATCCACATTGGTTAACGCTTTGGTTAGCGACGTTTTCCCATGATCTATATGCCCTGCCATCCCAATCGTAAAATATCTTTTTTCCACGTTTGCCACCTACTTTATCGTTCTTCCATTCTACTGTAGCCTTTATAACTTGATTGTTCAAGAGTAGATTTTAGTACAAATACTCCTTCTCTTTTCAAGATATCTCCACATTCATACCATCTATATGTTTCGTTAATGTGCTATGTTGTTAGATAGAACATATAAACAACAAAGGAAGATTACAAATGAAGAAAATGGTTTGGCCGATAATCGCAGGAATGCTCCTATTAACAGCCTGTCAGAATAGTGAACCAAAGGCAGAAGAAGCTAACACACCAAGTAAACAGCCTCAACAGAAAGTTGAAACAAAAAAAGACAGCACGTTTCCATACCCGAATTTGTTGGCGGATAATGACCAGTCTTATTCCCTCCTGACGATTGGGGAACAGGAAGAACAAACACCCATCGAGAAGGACGAGAAAATTATTAAAGTGGTTACCAACATTTTGAGTTTACCCACACTTAAAATGGTCGAAAAAATTTATCCTAACCTAGCAATTGAGAATCAATCAAGCTATATTCTTTTTGATAATAGTGGAATTGTTTATCAATCAAAGAGTCTAAAAGATCTGAAGAGCTTCCTCGCAAAAAATTCTTTAAAATAACAAAAACCAGAAATTCATCTGGTTTTTTTATTTTACCTGTTCTTTTACTGTTAAGAAGCGATATAAGAAAGATACAATAACGGCAAAAATAACAAAATAATCATTCTGGTCAAATTTGTTTTCTACCAATATCATTCTTGTTTTCACTTTCCAATCCCCTAAACCTATGTAAAGTAGAATTATTTCAATAAATTACCTTCTTAAAACTTTTTTCTGCAAAAGCTACACAATTTTCTCGAAATTTTGTATAATAAAAATATAGTTTTGCATTAGTGCAACTTTTATTCCTTAACGAATAAATATTTACCACACGAAAGATAAATGAAAGGGGATATCTTATGAGTCGCACAAATTCACTTACAGTAGACCGCGCTCAAGCAGCTGAACACCGAACTGTTTCTGCTGCTAGAGATGCCATAAGTGGTAAAGTAAAGGGATTTCGGGCATTATTACCTTTCTTAGGCCCAGCCTTCATTGCTTCCATTGCATATATAGATCCTGGAAATTTTGCAACTAACATCCAAAGCGGTGCTCGTTTTGGTTATAAAATGCTGTGGATAATTGTATTAGCCAACCTGATGGCCATGCTTTTACAGAACATGTCTGCGAAACTTGGCATTGCCACAGGCAAAAGTCTTCCTGAAATTTGCCGAGAGAATTTGCCAAAATGGCTTACTATTATTATGTGGATTGTTTCTGAGTTAGCGGCAATGGCGACAGACCTTGCTGAATTTTTGGGGGCTACGCTGGCTTTAAATTTGTTAGCCGGTATTCCAATGCTGTTAGCGACGATCATAACTGGGGTCGTCACCTATCTAATATTAATGTTAGAGAAATATGGATTTCGTCCGCTTGAAAAATTTATTGCAGCATTTGCCGTTTTAATAGGTTTATGTTATTTAGTCGAAACAATATTTTCTAAACCAAATATTGCGCAAATAGCTTATCATAGCGTTGTGCCATGGCTAGGTAATAGCGAGAGCTTGATTCTTGCAGTTGGCGTACTCGGTGCCACAGTTATGCCGCATGCCATTTATTTACATTCAAGCTTAACTCAAGGACGAATCGTTCCTCGTAACGATAAAGAAAAAATCAAAATACAAAAATTTAGCACGAAAGAAATATTTATTGCGATGACTCTAGCTGGCTTTATCAATTTATCAATGATGTACATGGCTGCTTCTGTTTTTAACACCACTGGAAACAGTCAGATTGCAGACATCCAGTCAGCGTACCACACGCTTACACCGCTGCTTGGTCCTGCAGCAGCCAGTGTATTCTTGATTTCTTTACTTGCTTCCGGACTATCAAGTTCTGTGGTCGGTACGATGGCCGGGCAAGTCATCATGCAGGGATTTGTAGGATTTACAATTCCCGTTTGGATCCGCCGTCTAGTAACTATGCTCCCAACAGTAATCATCGTTGCGATTGGGGTCGACCCTACCCGTACACTTGTGATCAGCCAAGTGGTTCTTAGCATGGTGTTACCATTCCCAATTATTGCTTTAATCTACTTTACACAAAAAAAAGAATTCATGGGTGTGTTAACTAATAAACGAATCACAACGGTTACTTCATCATTATTCGCACTAATTATTTTAGGATTAAATGTGTGGTTGGTTGTTCAGACGTTTTTGGGTTAGAGCAAGGATTAATCGTAATTAAAATGGCATTATAAAAGACGTGTGAAATGGTACACGTCTTTTTTCATTTTCATTATTCAATGGGAAACAGTCAGTCCCCTATACTATTCTCAACTTCGTTTGATCCTAGCAGACATGTATATAACAACCAAAATCCTAAAGAAGTTATGTTATAATGGATTATATTAACTCTTCAGAAAATTCAATAACATATAATAAATACCGGGGGGATTTATTTGAATTTTGATGCAATTGTAATCGGTGCCGGCCTCGCAGGGTTAGTTACAACTGCTGAATTGGCGGATGCAGGAAAAAAGGTGCTCCTTTTAGACCAAGAACCCGAAGCGTCGCTCGGTGGACAGGCGTGGTGGTCTTTTGGAGGTCTATTTCTCATCAATTCTCCCGAACAGCGAAGAATGGGCATTAGGGATACCCGAGAACTAGCTTGGCAGGATTGGTTAGGGGCGGCAGGTTTTGATAGAGAAGAAGATGAGGATTATTGGGGGAAAAAGTGGGCAGAGGCATATGTTGAATTCGCTGCGGGTGAGAAACGTGAATGGCTATCTGGGATGGGCGTTCGTTTTTTCCCCGTTGTCGGTTGGGCAGAACGTGGAGGCTATACGGCTGAAGGACATGGCAATTCAGTGCCACGCTTCCACATTGTATGGGGAACAGGTCCAGGTCTCGTAAAGCCATTTGAGGATAGAGTCAGACAAGCAATGAAGAACGGACTTGTCGATTATCGTCCCCGCCATCGCGTCAATGAATTAATAAAGGAAAATGGTGCTATTATTGGTGTCCGGGGTGACATCCTAGTTCCAAGTACTGCGGCCCGAGGGGAAGCAAGTTCACGGGAGGTAATTAGTGAATTCGAATTTCATTCATCTGCGGTAGTGGTGACAAGCGGCGGTATTGGTGGGAACCATGATCTTATTAGGAAAAATTGGCCCGAACGGCTCGGTAAAGCGCCTAAAATGATTTCCGGGGTACCGGAACATGTGGACGGAAGAATGCTTGGTATAACAGAGAAAGCCGGCGGACGCATCGTCAATCGCGACCGAATGTGGCACTACACTGAAGGCATTAAGAACTGGGACCCTATTTGGCCGATGCATGGTATCCGTATCCTGCCTGGTCCATCCTCGCTTTGGCTCGATGCCAAAGGGAAGCGTTTTCCAGCGCCAAACTTTCCTGGCTTTGATACTTTAGGGACCCTTGAAGCGATTATGAAGTCAGGCTACGACTACTCATGGTTCATTTTAACTCAGAAAATTATTGAAAAAGAGTTTGCCCTTTCAGGGTCTGAGCAAAATCCCGATTTGACTGGTAAAAGCATCAAAAAAGTGTTAGCGCGTATCCTACCCGGCCCTACTGCACCAGTTAAGGCATTTATGGATAAGGGCGAAGATTTTATTATTGCGAATACCCTGGTTGAGCTAGTGGATGGAATGAACAAACTTTCAGGTGATAACTTACTTAATTTTGCAGAAATCGAACGGCAGCTTTTAGCTAGAGACCGGGAGATCGAAAATAAGTTTACGAAGGATCTTCAAATTACTGCGATGCGCGGAGCTAGAAATTACCTTGGTGACAAACTGATAAGAGTGGCATCCCCACACAAAATTCTCGATCCAAAGATGGGCCCATTAATTGCTGTACGCTTAAACATTGTTAGTCGAAAAACGCTCGGCGGTCTGCAGACCGATTTATCCGGCCGAGTCCTTGATTCCACAGGCAATCCCGTTACAGGTCTTTACGCAGCTGGGGAAGTATCAGGGTTTGGCGGAGGCGGGATTCACGGCTACCGCTCGTTGGAAGGGACCTTTGTTGGAGGCTGTTTGTTCACAGGGAGACAGGCTGGACGCGCACTTGCTAAAGAATTATCATAACTATGAAGAGAATCTTGTTAAGGGGGTGAAAAATATGTCATCATCATTAGTATTCATGGCACTTTATCGTCCGCATCCAGGAAAAGCGGAGGAATTGAAAGAAGTTCTTAAAGTACATATCCCAACTTTAAGAAAAGAAGAATTGATTACAAACCGAGAATTACTCTCGCTGCAAGCAGAGGATGGTACGATTATCGAAATTGCTGAGTGGAGGTCAACCGAAGCAATAGAGAAAGCACATCAATCAGCTGCTGTTATGGCCGTTTGGGACAAAATTAGTTCGTTAGCGGAATTGACCAGTCTTTCAACCCTAGCCGAGGCACAAGAACGGTTTCCTAATTTCAAGCTTCTTTGAGGGATGGCTATTTTTAATAGTTAGCAGAAAAACACAAAAAGCAGTGTGATTCATTGATGTGGATGAATCCACTGCTTTTTGGATAATTAAAGACCTCTATGTTACCGTCGGCCGCTTTTTTCTTGCTCTGCGGTCACTTAAAGCCCCTCTATGTTACCGTCAACCGCTTTTTTCTTGCTCCCCGGTCACTTAAAGCCTCTCTATGTTACCGTCGACCCCTTTTTTCTTGCTCCACGGTCACTTAGAGCCCCTCTATGTTACCGTCGACCCCTTTTTTCTTGCTCCACGGTCACTTAGAGCCTCTTTATGTTACCGTCGACCCCTTTTTTCTTGCTCCACGGTCACTTAGAGCCTCTTTATGTTACCGTCGACCCCTTTTTTCTTGCTCCACGGTCACTTAAAGCCCCTCTATGTTACCGTCGACCCCTTTTTTCTTGCTCCACGGTCACTTAAATCCTCTTTATGTTACCGTCGACCCTTTTTTCTTGCTCCACGGTCACTTAGAGCCTCTCTATGTTACCGTCGACCGCTTTTTCCATGCTCCACGGTCACTTAAAGCCTCTCTAGGGGCTCGCTCCAACCGTGATAACTATAAATCCATTAATTATTAAACTTAAATTCTGTCCGACTGCCTGTCTGGTCCGCCATGACTTCGAGTCGGACATCAATTCGTTCTTTTAGTTCCGGAACGTGCGAGATTATTCCAACCAAACGGCCGCTACTTTGAATGTCCATTAATGCTTCAATCGCTTGATCAAGGGATTCAGGGTCGAGTGTCCCAAAGCCTTCATCGATGAACATGGTTTCAAGCGATACCCCGCCGGCATAATTTTGAACTACATCTGCCAGACCCAGTGCCAGCGACAAAGAAGCTTTAAAGCTTTCCCCACCAGATAACGTTTTAACATGTCGTTCCTGGCCTGTATACTGGTCAAACACAAGCAATTCCAAACCGCTCTGCGCATTCCCTTTGGACCGGTCTGTTTTTCTCAGCAATTGAAAACGGCCGGACGTCATTTTTCGTAAGCGACCATTTGCTTCTCGTAAAATATCATCCAGGAATGCTGCCAGCACATATCGTTCAAAGGTAACTCGGAAGTTATTTTGGCCCTTTGCTATTTCGTAAAGATGACCAATTAACTTGTAGCGTTCTTCCAAGACCTTCATTTGTTCATTCAAACCTTCCACCCGAAGGTAAATTTCTTCGTTATCCCGCTTTTTAACAAAGAGGTTCGTGAGCTGCTGATTTAGAGCGTCAATTTCGCTTGAAACTTTCGCTAACTCAAGCTTTAATCCCTCCACATCAGGTGTCTTCACATCGATTAAAAGATCGGTTAGTTCTTTCAAACGGTCTGAAACCGAGCGTAGCTCTTCACGATAGCTGCGGATTTCTGACTCAAGACTGCGAATTTCCACTTCTGTCCGTTTGGAAGTTGCATACATGCCATATTTTTCAAAGCCCTGCTCTGCTAGTTTGTTAATAAAGATTTCCCTTTCAGTCTCGAGCTCCTGCTGTTTACTAGCAAAGTGTTTCTCAGCATCTAGTAATCTTGCCTTTTCGTTTGAAAGTTTTTCGTTCACCATCTGTAACTGCTTCTGTGCTTCTTCTAGCTGTTTAATTAGTGTTTCCCGTCGGTTTCGAGAGGATGCGAGTGCTTTTTCGTATTCCGCTTCTGAGCGAAGATTTTCGGGAATGACTTGCATCATCCGTGAAAGATTGGTCTTCTTTTCGGTAAATTGTGCTGTTAATTCATTGACCTGAGCCGAAATCTGATGAATTGTGTTTTGTACCCTGATTTTTTCAGATTCTCTTTTTTCTAAATCCAATCTAACCTTATCTAGTTGCTTAATCTGTGCAGCGAGTTTTTCTTGATTTTGTACAAGCTGGTTCTTAGCGGTAGCTGAGTCCAGTTTGGCATGAGGTAAATCAGACTCTGTAAAATCTGGCCGAACCATACTTATTTCTTGCAAGATTTCAGTTACAGCTTCCCCTTGCGTTGCCACTAAGGACTGATTTTGGTAAAATTGAGCTTCATCTGCAGACTTTTCTTTTTCCCATTTAGCCGCTTGGGCCTTGGCTGCCTTCATTTCCTCTTCAGTCGGAATGCTGTCATCATGTTGGATGGCTGGGGATGGATGGTGTTCAGAACCGCACACCGGACATGCTTCCCCTGATTGAAGCTTTGCAGCTAGTATCGCTGCTTGCCCGTGCATCCATTTTCTCTCTAAATTTTCAACCATAGCTCTAGCATCCGTAAACCGAGCAGTAGTATTTTCATAGCGGGCGGTGGTAGCCTTAAGAGTTTGCTCAGCCTTTTGAAGCCGTCCTAGAAGAGTTTCAAATTTTTCATAGCGGTCAAGTTCAGAGTTTAGTTTTTCAATTCTGCCCTCATTTTCTAAATAAGTCAATTTTCCCTTTTCAATTTCTTCCTTCTGCTGATTTAGAAATCCGATTTGTGTTCCTAGTTGTTCTAGAAGTTGTTCGGTCTGAGTATGCTTTTCTTTCGCTGCTTTCAGTTCAGCATCCTTGTTTTTCGTTTCTTTAAGCAATGCGGCAAACGAATAAACATCCTCTTTCATATTTATTAAACGATTCACTTCATCAAGGGCTGCCTGACGCTCACCCTCTCGTTCAAGCTCTAGCTGCAGTTGTTGCTCATGTTGTTTCAAAAGTCCAGCCCATTTTTCAATTTCCAGCTGAATCGACTTTAAATTAGCCTCGTGCTGGTCAACCTCGCGTTTTAAACGGTGGCACAATTCCTCCTGCTTGGCTAAAAGCGCAGCCTTTTGGGCACGGTGAACCTGCTGTTCTTTTTCAATAAACACTTCTTCTTGAGAAACTAGTCTGGCCTTTTGCCCCTTTAACTCCTCTTTCGTTTGCAGCTGTTTTAAGATCGCTTCTGCTTCAAAAAGCTGCCCCTTCAGCTTGTCTTGTTCTTGTACCTTTTCTTTCATTTGATTGTTTAGTTGCTCCAACACTTCTCCCATGCCTGCAATTTCTGCTTGTAAAAGCGGCATGATAATCGTGTCATTAACAGAATCGGCATCCAAGTAGCCACGGAGCTCTTCATTCGTTACTGCTTGAATGCGGCGAATCGCTTCATTTCTTAACTGTACCTGGTCATCAACCGTCCTTTTCAACTCTGTGGCTTCTTCCTTCAACTTATCTTCTACCATTTTATATAACTGGGTATGGAACAGCCGCTGCAAAATTAGCTCTTTATCCTTACTATCTGAGGTGAGGAGTTTTCGGAATTCGCCCTGCGGAATCATTAAAATCTGCCGGAACTGATTCGCATCAATTAGCATAATTTCCTTAATTTTTTCCTCGACATCATTAATCTTAGAAGCCAACAGCTTCTTCTCGCCATTTTCTGCCCACATGTATAATTCAGCTTTGGCACCAAGTTGCGTATAGCCATCGCCTTTTTCTTTCTTCTTCAATTGTTGCGGTGACCTTGTAATCGAATAAGCTTTATTACGTAGGGAAAAATCAAGTGAAACCTCAGTTAATAACTCGTCTTTGGCAAACTGGCTGCGAAGCTCGGGACCATTGCGATCTTCTCCACTCGCTTTTCCATAGATTGCATAACTGATGGCATCAAAAATCGTTGTTTTTCCGGAACCGGTTTTACCAGAAATAACAAACATTGTCCGATTCCCTAGGGCGGTAAAGTTAATTTCTTCATTTCCTGCATAAGGACCGAATGCTTGCATAGTCAGTTTTAACGGTTTCATTTCAATCCCTCTTCCCTTAACACTTTTTCAATTACCTCGGTCATAGCCTCTTTTTTATCAAGCGAAAATTCAGAGGTCGTCATTTCTGAGTAAAATTGTTCAAACAACTCAAGCTCCGACTTTTTTTCGCTTCGAATCGAAGTGAAGGATTGTTTTTTCTTTAAATCGGTTATATCTATTTTTCTCTCAAGATGGAGGACGTTCGGGTACACTTGACGTAACTTATTAATCGGGTCAATTAAGGCTCCTTCATCAAGGAGAGTGATTTTTAAATAATCATCGACCGTTTCTTTTTCATAAAAATAAGGATCCAGTAATTGTTCAAGCTGACCTTCTAGTTCACGCATATCATGTTTAGGTTTAAGCGAGCGGTACCGATGGGTAAAGTTCCCTTTATCGTCGATTTCAATAATAGAAATCGACTTTTTTTGTTTTGCTTCCGAGAAAGAATATTTTAAGAGGGAGCCAGAATATTTCACCTTGTGATGATTAATGGCATCTGGACTGTGTAAGTGTCCAAGCGCGGTATAGGAAAACGGTTCGAACAATTCAGCCCCAACACAGCCGGACCCGCCTACTGATAAGACACGTTCAGAATCGGACGTTTGCCCTCCTAATACAAAGGCATGTCCAACTAAAATATTGGGCTCGTTAGGATTAAGATTTTCCTCCACTTTGCCAATGAGAGCTTTCATCGCTTCTTGATGGGAATGGATCGAATCATCCCCAAGAAGTTGACGGACCACTCCGGGCTCTGCATAAGGAACTAGATAGAAGTTTACTCCGTTTATTCGCACAGGAGTGAAACTGTTTGATAATTTTCCCGAAAGATAAAATTGACTGTGCTTATACCAGGAGCTCCCGAATGAAAGTCGCTCGGCACTATCGTGGTTTCCAGCAATCGCGACTACTGGTGTTTTTAATTCAACATTAATTTTAAAAAGCATTTCATCAAGTAATTCCACAGCATCGGTAGGAGGTACAGAGCGATCATACAAGTCCCCTGCAATGACTACTGCATCCGGCTTTTCTTCGGCGACGATGTCCACAAATTGCTCAAGGACTTCGCGCTGATTTTCTGTCATATAGACCCCATGGACTAATTTACCTAAATGCCAATCAGCTGTATGGATAAATTTCATCTACTCACCCCAATAATTTTATTCTGCCTTTTTTCCAATACTACTATTATAGCAAAATACAAAAAAGAATGAGCTTGGAAATGCTAGCAGATTACTGGAATTATGGGTATTTATACTAGGGAGGAGATTTGATACGCTTTTAAAATACAAAAAACAGCCCGGAACCATGTCCGGGCTGTTATAATAGATTACAATATTATTTTTTAGTTACGTTAGCTGCTTGTGGTCCACGAGCTCCTTCAACTACTTCGAAAGATACTTCTTGACCTTCTTCTAAAGTTTTGAAACCTTCAGTTTGGATTGCAGAATAATGAACGAAAACGTCGTTACCATCTTCAGCTTCGATGAATCCAAAACCTTTTTCTGAGTTAAACCATTTTACTTTACCGTTTTTCATGAAAAAAAATCCTCCTATTGGCTTATACACGTAAGCCATGTGTAAATTCACCAAATTACAACGTGATAGCTTTACCTTCATTTCCTCATCCAAACATCGGTTATAACTTTGAACAAGCTTGTAATATAAATCTAATCTCGTGCAACGGCTGATTAAATTTTAGCATTCTATTAGTCTTGATGTCAATAAAGGTCAACCCAAGAAAAACCTTCATAAATCTACAATTCTACCTTATTTCCGAAGTATTTTCGACTTAATTCGACACCCCTTAAAGGTGCCTTTCCATCTTAAAAAACGAACCGATTTTAGTGAGGTTTTACCGTCTGCTTGCTATTTTTCAATCTTGCTATGTTGGGAAGTTGGGAGAACAGCCATATTACGGTCAATTTTCCCAATCCGACACTTGATTCCTTTAATGATATCCTTTACAAGTAACTCTAAACCAATATATGTTAACGATGGGAAATCCGCAAATAGCTTTTTCACCTCCCACTTCAGTTCATTCTTCCCGCAAATACTATGTCGATTAATTTTGTCGACTTCTTCCTTTATTTTCGCCATTTCAAGTTTTTGTTTGTCGGCAGGAAGGAGTACGATTTCGTCTAAACGCTTCAGGAATTCAACGGATTTTGCAATTTTAATCGCTACTTCATCGTGAACTTCTTTGGTAATGATCCCATTTCTGTATTTGAATTCACTTAATTTTAAGGCTGAATCATAGGTAGCCCTGACAATGTCTTCTCTCGTCATTTTATTGGTTTCATAGCTTAGCATATTTTTCCATGAGGGTTGTTTCATTGCCTCGCGGAAGTCCTCAAGCTTATGGCAGAACTTCTTATAACCATATTTTTCAGGATTTTCAAACGCTGGGCTGCCTGGGTCAAGAAAAGGAGAAAGCGGTGCGACAAAGTACGAAATTTGCTGACTTTCACCGCACTGTTTGTGAATAATTTCACAAAAATCAACATTACGCATTGCACTGTCATAATCTTGATTAGGTATCCCCGTCATGAAGAATAAATCAATTTTAGCGCAGCCATGTTGTAGTGCAAATTGGAGCATTTCGATTACCTTTGCATTCGTGCATGGGAGTTTCCCATTATATTTTCGAATATCTTCATCAGCCGATTCAAGCGTAAGCTCAATACTATATTTAGGCATTGCTTTGTTTAAGCGCCTGAAAAATTCGTCATCAGCATAATTGAATAACTCAAAGACTATTTCATTTTTTAAATTCATTTTTTCTAAGCCGCTCAGGAATTCATCTACGTACTCTTTGCCGCCTTGTCTAATATCGTTTAATAAGAAGATTGGGGCACGTGTGAATCTTTGGATCAATGCAATATCCTCAAGCATTTTTTTTGGTGACCGCATGACAAGTTTTTTTCGATTACAATTGAGCTCATAGGCGTCCTTGGAACCACCACAAATCAGACAATTGTAAGTGCACCCTTTGGAAGTTAGAATGGCTGTGTTTGGATACTGCAGCCAGCCCTTATAGGGTAAAGGATCTAAGAGATTAAAATACTTAAAGACAGACCGAATAATATAACGGTAGCCAGGTAGATTAAATTCATCTAGACTATCTGGGACATACGTCATTTCGTTATAACCACGATCATTCCCTTCTTTCCAAGTGAGATTGGGAATTTCAAAAAAGCTGCCCTCTTCTTTTTTCTCTAACTTGTTGAGAAGCATTAGAATTAATTTCTCGGTTGTATCACCGCGCATAACGAAATCAATACAAGGGTACTCAATCAGCTCCTTATGAAAGTATGTGCTGGATAGTCCCCCAAACATAACTGGCGTTTCAGGGTGATATTTCTTGATAATCTTTGCCAACTCCACACTGCCATGGGCATGCGGCAGCCAATGAAGATCAATACCAAATGCTTTTGTCTTAATTTTTCTGATTTTCTTTTCGACATCAAAATTTGGATTTAGCAGCATCCGATTGGCAATATTAATGATCTTTACCTTTAGCCCATAACGCTCAAGATAGTCTCCAATACTCGTCACCCCGATGGGGTACATCTCAAAAACTGGTGAGGATGGAACAACATCACTGATTGGACCTGTAAACAGCATCTCTTTACGGAAATCATAAACTGTAGGAGGATGCAACAGTACTAAGTCATACATATTAAATCACCTTCCTGAATTTCTATAGATTCATTCACTTTAATCGTAATACAATTTTTCGTGGGAAAGTTGGTTTAAATATTACAAAATAACGAGAAATACCATAAAATAACATTTTCTCTTTTTTCACTATTAAAATAAGAAAAAAATACCGAAGAAAATTAATTCTTCGGTATCGCTAGATCTTCCTCATCTTCTTTAAACTTATCGAGAATCGTGATCGTATCAACGAGATGATTGTTAAAGATTTGCCTTGCAACGGCTAACAATTCAATAATCATCGGGTCCTTCAATGTATAAATGACTTTGTTTCCTTCTTTCGTACCGGAAACAATATTCTTCGCTCTTAGGATGGTTAACTGCTGTGAAACGGCTGAACCTTCACTGCCAACAAGGGTTTGAATTTCGTTTACATTTTTATCCCCTTCAGCAAGAAGTTCTAAAATGCGGATTCTCAAGGGATGTGCAAGTGCTTTGAAAAATTCCGCTTTAAATTGTTGCATTTCAAGATTCAAATTGTCCACTCCTATACTTTATTAGAAGGCTGTGTAAACCTAGGTAGTTGCTTTACGCTCCAGGCGCTTCGCTTTCCGCAGGCGGTCCGGCGAGCCTCCTCGTCGCTGCGCTCCTGCGGGGTCTCCCCTGCCCCGTCCTCCCGCAGGAGTCTTCGCGCCTTCCGCTCCAATCAACTTTGCAATAAAATCAACAATGCCTTATATCACAGTCTTTTAGAAAGTAGCAGTAAGTTTTGCTCTGCTTCCCTCTACTGCCTCCATGGCTGATAGCTTTTTACACTCTCTAAATGCGTAATGCTTACAGCCAAGGCATTTATTTTTGTTAATATGCTCAAGGGCATATTGAAGGGCTTCTCCTGTGTGTTCAAAAAAATGCTCCTCGCCAATAATTGGATATAGACCAGTCTTTTTCAAGACATTTTCCGGTTGCTGATTTAAACCCGATATCATCACTATACCATTTTTTGAAAAATGACGAACAATACTTGATAAAGTTGCTTCTCCCGTCGTATCCATTAACGGAACCTTGCTCATACGCAATAAGAGGATTTTTGGTCGATAATTAATGGTGCTCATGATTGTTTTTTCAAACGTTTCAGCGGCACCGAAAAATAACGGCCCTTCCACATTAAAAATACTAATTTGCGGGCAGTCATGTGTATCTGAAACGATACCTGTCTCTACCTTTTCATGTTTATGTTTTCGGTTTGGCAAAGCTTTAGCCGTTACCATAACATCACTCATTCTTTTCGCAAAAAGAATCGCAGACATGACTAAGCCTACCTCAACTGCCATCGTCAAATTGACAAAAACGGTTAATAAAAACGTAACGGTTAAGACAAGAGAATCGGTCGATTTTGTTTTAAAAATATGTGAAAACACCTTTCTTTCACTCATATTCCATGCCACGACCATCAAAATTGGGGCCATACTTGCTAATGGAATAAATGAAGCATATGGTGCGAAAAACAGCAAAACGAGCAAAACAACAATCCCATGGATAATTCCGGAAAACGGCGAAATCGCTCCATTTTTAATATTCGTTGCCGTCCGAGCAATCGCACCTGTAGCTGGAATTCCCCCAAACAATGGGGTAATCATATTGGCAATTCCCTGCCCAATCAACTCTTTATTGCTGTTGTGCCTGCTATTGGTCATTCCATCAGCCACAACCGCGGATAGCAATGATTCGATACCGCCTAACATGGCAATTATGAATGCAGGTTTTATCAGCCTGATTATCATATCTAGGTTCATATTAGGAATATGAAGCTCGGGTAACGTGCTTGGGATTTGACCATAAGCTGTTCCAATCGTTGCAATTTGACTTGGGTAAAACAATGTTGCGATAACAGAGGAGACCACTAAGCCAATCAGCGGACCAGGTACTTTTGGTGCGATTTTTGGCGTAACGATGACTGTTACTAAGCAAATAGCTGCCGTTAGAATACTAAAAATATTTATCGTATCTAAATGAACAAAGATTTCTTGGACATTTTCAATAAATTCCTCGTGTTTCTTTATTCCCACTAAACCTAAGAAACTAGCAACTTGACCAATAAAAATCGTCACCGCTATCCCTGTTGTGAATCCAATCGTTACTGGTCTAGGAATATATTTAATCAGTGAGCCCAGTTTAAATACGCCCATCAATAACAAAATGATACCGGCCATAAATCCGGCGATGAGGAGATTCTCATAGCCGTAGGTCATTACAATCCCAAATAAAATGGGTATAAACGCACCTGTTGGGCCGCCAATTTGATACTTCGATCCACCAAATAAAGAGATAAGAATCCCTGCAACAATCGTCGTGTAGATTCCATACTCCGGCTTCACTCCTGAAGCAATAGCAAAAGCCATCCCAAGTGGAATTGCGATTACCCCGACAATCAATCCTGAAAGGAGATCCTTTGGTACACTCCTTAAAGAATAATTATGGAATCTTTTGTCAATAAACATATCAACCCTTCTTATCTTCTTATTTTTGTATATCTGATTATTTGAATATATGGTAATTCAATTCAGATAGCAAGTATTTTGTTTTAAAAAAATAGAATTTAAATTTAATAAAATTACTTGTTAGTTCTGTGCGACCATGTTACAATAGCTAAGCGATGAGCTGAGTTGTGTAAGTCGAGAAACATTCCTTTTTGGAGCACATGTGGAGTGTGGTTTTTCGCCTCAATACGCGAAAGACGTCTGTGTAAACAGGCGTCTTTTTATTTTTATTTTGTTAAAATTGGCACTTTTTACCTAAGTTTTTTATAATATATATAGATTTGCATTTTTAAATAGTGGAGGGAAACGTATGAATAACCATGAAATTGATTACAAGATCTATGGGGATGACATGCAGTTTGTTGAAGTAGAGCTTGATCCACAAGAAACGGTTGTTGCTGAAGCAGGAAGCTTTATGATGATGGAAGATGACATACATATGGAGACTATTTTTGGCGATGGAAGCGGTCCTAGTGCTGGAAGCGGCCTGATGGGTAAGCTGTTTAGCGCCGGTAAACGGGTGCTTACCGGTGAAAGCTTGTTCATGACCGCCTTCACCAATAGCGGCATGGGCCAGAAACGGGTGTCATTCGCTTCCCCTTACCCTGGTAAGATTATCCCAATGGACTTAAGCGAATATGGCGGAAAAATCATTTGTCAAAAGGATGCCTTTCTTGCGGCAGCTAAGGGAGTACAGGTTGGAATTGAATTTCAGCGAAAAATTGGTGCAGGCTTCTTCGGCGGCGAAGGGTTTATCATGCAAAAGTTGGAAGGCGACGGGCTTGCTTTTGTTCATGCGGGCGGAACGATTATTAAAAAAGACCTTTTACCCGGCCAATCCTTACGAGTGGATACCGGCTGTTTAGTGGCGATGACCAGCAGTGTTAACTATGATATCGAATTTGTAAAAGGGGTTAAAACGGCATTGTTTGGCGGGGAAGGCCTTTTCTTTGCTACACTTCGCGGTCCCGGTTCCGTTTGGATTCAATCATTGCCATTCAGCCGTCTCGCAAGCCGTGTATTTGCTGCAGCACCTTCTCGCGGCGGGGCGAAAGACGAAGGCAGTATCGCTCGAGGAATTTTTGATATGTTTAATGGTGACTGATTTGGGGCAGGATCAATGGATCCTGCTTTTTTTAGTTGTTTTTTTAAATTTTGCAGATAGTTGTAAAAGACGATTCGAACGACCGAATCGTCTTTTTTATTATTTAATATCCAACTTCTTTAGTTCAGTGTATGCCTGCTCTCGTTGAAGATTATATGATTGCCATGGGAGATCTTCAGCAAGGGCTTCCTGTTTTCGCTCTAGGAGTATTTTTTTTAGGTCAGGTATGTTCTGATTTTTTTCATAAAGATCGACTAAGCCTAATACCCCTCGATAAGACAAGTTATTAAGGTAATGAACATCAATCTTTCCGCTTGTTTCGTAGCGATTCATATTTTCTTTTACAACGATTTTATCCAAATCAATAATCGTAATCGCCGTATAATAGATTAATGAAGTAATAAAATAAAAGTGAAATAACGATAACTTCTCCATCCAAATCTTCACCAGTGTATACGTGAAAATGACGACCAGGAAGATCATAAACGAATGCACCAGCACTCTTGTGAATGTAAATCCATAGGCGTCTTCATACATACTTAAACGCAGGAACGCGGAACTTAGCATCACGGAGCTCGCCAAGACGAGGATAGTCAGCATGATTTGCAGCCCCCTCCGCATGAAACTTGTTGTGCGATTCACGAAGGTTAAAACGATTACTGTAATCGATAAATTGATGAGTGTGACAAATAACAGTTCGAAAAAGCCTTTTCTCGCATACTCAGCAAAGGTATAATCCGCTTGCAATGTTCCGCTGAAGAAATACCTAAATTGTACGACTGTAAACAAAAGATAAACGGCATTGATAATGATAAGAACTGTAATTGTAATAATTCCATCAAGCTGAAATTTTTGCCCATTTATTTGTTGTTGATTTACGTTCAAGTGTTTCTTGACAAGGATTTGCATAAAACCGAAGAAAGCAAAGGTGAGGAACAGAATAACAATAAGCCTCATCGTTCGCTCCACATTTATGACATGAAACCATTGGGGAACGCCGCCAATTAATCGTTCAAACTCAGTATCTGCCGAAATGAGTAGGTTCAAAACAACAAACAGGATGGGCAGTGAGATGACAATCCCAAGGATTACTTTTTTCCAGATGATTAATTTATCCTCTTTTACTCCTTGTTTTAAGCTCTTTCCAAACAATGTAGCGAAGCCTATATTAAATTTTAGGGATTGAATCAGTTTGGTAAAAATAAAAGGAACAAAGGCCGGTTTATTCCAGCGGACATTTTCCGGGCTTGTGATTAATACCAAGTGAAAGATCACTAACCCAGGGATGACCAGTATATTTAAGCCGTAAAATAGTTGGTTATTATTTAGAAAGTAACTGGCTGACAGCAGCCAAATACAACAAATAATCAGGTACCCTAAACGCTGATGTGAAAATTGATAGCGGCGGTATCGCCACATAAATACAGAGTAAAAACCTGAAATAAATACAAAGTACGAAATTCCTATCTCACTGCGAAAAAAAGCTTCTTCTCCTAAAATCCCAAGCAATAAACAAAGAACTAAAAAAATCCCATCCGATTTCGTAATTTCCGATTCCATCTTCATCCCTCTTTTACATTGAATTTCTATATATATAGTTTAACTAGGTATATAAGCAAAAAAAACTGCTTATATCGATGCTTTCCTCCCCCATCGATAGCCAATCCAGGTAACCGGGTATAGGATGATGGTAAAAAAGATACAAGCAATAATAAATGTTTTGGTTAATAATGGGGCGAACCAAGAATGTGGGATAACCTGGAACACAGTTAGGACCATCAAAAGCAAGTTAGGAATCAGCGAGAGTAAAAATGTTTTTCTTAGGAGCGCTCTTCCATTATGCCCAAATCCTTTTCCAATTTCATAACCCAGCAATGCCCAAAAAAACAGATACAGAAAAGCAATTAGGGTTGGGATTGCCGTTAGGTGATTCCAAATGGCCGATAGCCATTCCCACTGATAGAGATTATGAGCCAACGTTAGTAAACTGCCGCCACCAAAGAAAAGAATATTTAAGAGGATAAACACCCATTTCATATTGCTGGGGGTAACCGAGAACTCTTCCCGCCAAACTTGAGCAATTTCTTCAGGACTGCCAAGCCTTGATACAATCAAGTTAAAAACCGTATCCTCGTCTTGGCATTCAAATGATTCAATCAGAATTTCATCGATATGTGATGCATATTCGCGGAGAATCTCCTCTTTATCTAATTGGTCTCCTAGCCCTTTTTCCAGTTGTTCTAGAAACCTATTCTTCGGCCGTTCCATGCTTTGATCTCCCTATCACTTTGTTCATTACTTTAACAAAGTCCTGCCATTCACGTGTTTTTTCACCCAATAATTCTTTTCCTGCTGTTGTTATCTTGTAATACTTTCGTGCTGGACCCTTCTCCTGCTCTTGCCAATAGCACTCAATGTATTCTTGCTTTTCTAGCTTGTGAAGCGCCGGATACAAGGTCCCCTCTTTCACACTCAAGTCGTTATCGCTGCGCTTTTCCAGCTCTTTCACTAACTCATAGCCATACATATCCCGCTCGTTTAATAATTGAAGCAGGATTAATGACGTACTACCCTTAACTAATTCACGGTTAAACATTTTATCACCTACCTAGATATATTAGGTACATAGAAATTCTATACCAAAGGATCCTGATTGTAAATAGCTATAAAAAAAATAGTGGCGATTTTTTATCACCACTACGGTTAGCCTTTACTATTTGACTCTTCCGTTATTTCTTAGAACCTGAATGTTTTGGTTCCGTTCCCCGCCATCAGATAACTCCTCTGAAAACTCAAGTTTTGCTTCGTCGCCTACTAATTCACCGTGCTTGATGGTCCTACGCGGCATATTATTATTGGGTGCAGCTTGTTCATTCCATTTTCCCATCATCATCACCTCGATAAATAGTATTTGAAATAAACCCCAACTTATCCAACCAAGAATAGAAAAAACGCTTGGAATTTTCCAAGCGTTTCGTTCGCATTAAATAACCATTTTTTTATTTTCGTTTAATTCGATTTCATGTTCATCGACCATATCATGTTCACGAAGCTTTTTAATTCTAAAGTGGTAAATCAAATAACATGCTCCTACGAAAGGTGCTCCCAGATAGAGAGCTAATCGTTGGGCAGGGTCAAATGCTAAGCTGACAAGCACGGAAACATTTAATACCAATCCAACAATTGGTAAAAATGGGTAAAATGGTGTTTTGAATTTAAGATCGGCAACCTTGCCGCCTTCACGGATAAATCTCCTGCGGAAAGCAATTTGTGAAGCCGTAATCGAAATCCAGCCTACTTGAGCACCTAAACCTGCTACGGAAAGAAGCCACATAAAGACTGTTTCTTCTGCAAAGAAGCCTGAAAGCAGTGATAATAATGCAATTCCTATGGTGAATAGTAATGCGTTAATTGGTACACCGCGTTTATTTACTTTGGTGAGAAAAGGACTGGTCATTTTTTCTTTGGACATCGCATACAGCATCCGCGTACCAGCATATAAGCCAGAGTTAGCAACAGAAAGCAAGGCTGTAAGGATAACAAAATTCATAATGTCTGCAGCATATGGAATGCCGATACTATCAAAGACAACAACAAATGGACTTTCAACAACCCCGGCTTTTTCCATCGGAATTAACCCGGATACAACAAAGATCGCTAAAACAAAGAAGAATAGGGTACGCCAAACTGTTTGCTTAATTGATTTTGGAATCGTCTTTTCCGGGTCTTCACTTTCTCCTGCAGCGATCCCAATCAATTCAGTACCTTGGAAGGAAAAGTTAACCGCAATCATGGTAACAATCAATGCGGAAAATCCGTGTGGTAAAAATCCGTGTGCAGTAAAATTAGTAAAAAATGGTGCTGCTTCGCTGCCCTTCATGTCGATTAATCCAAACATGGCAGCTCCACCTAAGGCGATAAACAGGATAATTGCTACAATTTTAATACTTGAAAACCAAAATTCTGCTTCACCAAATGCACGTGCAGATAACGCATTCAGTAAGAATAAAATGACCGCAAAAATGCCGCTCCAAATCCAGACTTGAACATCAGGAAACCATCTTTGCATCATTTGCCCGGCAGCTAGGAACTCTAATGCAACTGTAACGGACCAGCCTAACCAGTAAAGCCATCCTAGTGCAAATCCTGTTCCAGGGCCAATAAATTTCGTTGTATACGTTTGGAACGACCCTGAAACCGGCATGGCGACTGACAATTCACCGAGACATAGCATGGTTAAAAACATAATAAATCCGCCAACGATATAGGCGAGAATTGCCCCAATTGGGCCAGCCTGACTGATCGTGTAGCCTGAGCCTAAGAAAAGTCCTGAACCAATGACCCCTCCTAGTGATATCATGAAAAGATGTCTCGTCTTCATGGTCCTCTTAAGTTCATGCGTAGAATTGTTCTCCTGCAAATTCATAAAAATCCCCCTTTTTCCCCCTAAAAATCCCCAAAAAAGAATGCGCTTTCAATCATTTTAACTACCAAAATAATAGGATAATTTTTTTGCTAATTGTCTAGTTTTGATACATCTATTTGCATACTAAATTATATGAAAATAGTGGTTTTAAGGCAAGAGACAATAATTTCTAAATTATCACTATATTTTAAAATATTAAAATGCAATTTTCGTGCCAACATTAATTTACCGTCCTGTGAACATTTTTTGAACAATATAGCAAAATATTATTGCATATTGATTAAATATTTTGCACCCCTCCTGCAAAAATACGTTTTCCACAAAAAAGGAAGATCAATTTTTCTATCAGGATTTTCCAGACAAGGTTTTATTCTCCTAGATGCCAATATTTTTTGCTTATGTATACAGTTTTTTTACCTTTCTGCAAATTTTTTTTGCATTATTACGTTTTTTTTGATTAAATAGGTGCATAAAGGATAAAGCAAAGGGAATGAACACATTGGAGAAAACAAATCATACAGTCCATTACTTGCAGTATGTAAATCGAATTTATAAACGAATTTTAGATGAAGTAGATGTCGGTGTCCATGCTGTAGATGAAACCGGAAAAACGATTATTTATAATAAAAAAATGATGCAAATGGAGTCGATGGACCTTCAAGACGTCATCGATAAAAATCTATTAGATGTGTTTATGTTTAAAGACGATCAATCTAGTACTCTTGTCAAAGCGATCCAAGAAGGAAAAGAAACCAGCAATGTAAAACAAACCTATTTTAATAATAAGGGTCGCGAAATTACGACTATTAACAATACTATTCCAATATATTCAGATGAAAAACTACAGGGCGCAGTTGAAATTGCTAATGATGTAACAAAGCTGGAACGGCTGATCAAAGGCAATATGAATAAGGCGTCCACCCGATATACCTTTGATAAAATTATTGGAAATAGTCCTGCCATTAAGGAAGTAATTGAATCAGCTAAACGTGCTACCCGGACCTCCTCCTATGTTTTGATTGTCGGAGATACAGGTACGGGGAAAGAACTTTTTGCTCAAAGTATTCACAATGGGAGTGGTCGATTAACTGCACCATTTATTTCGCAAAACTGTGCCGCTTTACCAGATAATTTAATCGAAAGTCTCTTGTTTGGAACTAAGCGAGGTGCCTTCACAGGTGCCGTTGATACCCCGGGGCTATTTGAACAGGCCAATGGCGGAACGCTTTTGCTTGATGAGATCAACTCCTTAAATTTAAATCTTCAGGCAAAGTTACTTCGTGTTCTTCAGGAAAAAACCATCCGGCGAATCGGAGATACGAAGGATACACCTGTTGATGTACGGGTTATTGCTAATATGAATGAAGATCCAATCGATGCGATTGCGAATAATCGGATGCGTAAAGATTTATATTATCGACTTGGCGTTGTAACTATTTTTGTCCCACCCTTAAAAGAGCGCAAAGAAGATATCCCCCTACTGGTTCAAAATTTTATTGAGAAATACAATGAGCTGTTTCAGATGAATGTAAAGGGCTTGTCTGATGAGGTTAAACAGTCTTTCTTTGAATATGACTGGATGGGGAATGTTCGTGAACTTGAGCATATTATTGAAGCCGCCATGAATATTATGATCGATGAAGAATGGATTATGTACTCCCATTTACCATATCAATACAGAAGTAAAATGCAGATGAAAGAAAGAATGATTCCTCTTTCCACCGTTGACCATTTTATTAAAGAAAATTCAGAGATAGCTGTACCACTAAAACATCAAATGGAATTATTTGAGAAGTCATATATTGACCATATTTTAACTAAAAATAATTTCAATGTTTCGAAGACAGCCCAACTCCTCGGATTAAGTCGTCAAAGCTTACAGTATCGAATGAAGAAATTAAACATTAATGGGAAATGAATCCTATGAAAATGGAGAGCAATTAAGCTTTCCATTTTTTTATTTACATGTTAAAACACTCACCAAAATATGTTATTTTACATAAAATTATTATAGAAAAGTATTGATGTTTGATAAATGGAAACTTATATTCAAACGCCTCCCCTAGATGCTATAAAATAATACAAGCATAATAATTCCATTTTTTCTCCATACTAAGAAGAAAAAGACGAGGTGAATAAAATGGGACTACTTAACTCTTTTAACCAATGGAAAGAGACCAAATACCAAAATCATGTCTCCAATATGAAAGACCAGGGCAAATGTCCTGATTGTTATGGTCGTGGCTATACGGTGTATCCCTATAATGAATTTGCATACTTTAATTCGTTTGAATGCCCAGGATGCCAGGGCAGTGGTCAATATACAGATTGGGAAGAAATGAGGTGAAAATTTGCACAAAAAAATCCCTGCATCAAATCCGTCATTCGGTTCGATGCAGGGATTTTTTTGTCATGAATGTTACGTTTACATATAGCATGCTTCACTTATTACTAGTTAGCTGCGTTTCTTTACTTGGCTTTGGTAGGCTTTGGATGTCCTTACCTCTACCGTCAGCGACCCATTACTTACGATTGCCTTTAACATTAAGGGTACACCAGCTGTATTTTGAAATCTAAAATCTTTGCCGCCATAGGATACGGTAGCATCTCTTCCTAATGGCACGTATCCAACCTTTAATGAATGATGATTTTTTTCTATATACTGTACTGCTAGTTGATCGATTGCATTATATAGCGTAGATGAAGTTTGGCAAATCCCCCCGCCATATCCTTCGACTAATTTTCCGTAGTTAATCTCTGGCGCCTTTTGGTATCCATGCTCCGCATCACTCGGTCCAACAGTCGTATTAAACGAGAAAGAATCCTTGCTACCAAGGATGACATTATTAATCGCTTGTGCTGATAGTTTGATATTTTCCGTTCTTCCGGCAACACCATTATTAAAATGCGTTGTATATGAAGCAACTACCACTTCATCTAAATGGGCCGCGTCCTCTTCTTGATATCCACTTGCGGTTACATATAAAGGAAGCTCCACATTGCCGCCTTTTTCTGATACCAAGAGTATCTTTTCAATCAACTCGTCTTCTTCAAGGATTGTTTGAGGTGTTCCTTTAATAACCTGACCATTTTCATCCAGCCTATCAAGCACCATTCGCTTGTCAAACCCAGGCGTCGATTGGGTTCCCCGCGCTAATTCTCTTGTTAATTTTGAAAGTTCTGTTTTATAATTTCCGGGATCCGTTATATACCCTAAATCCTTCGTATTAAAGGTTTTTACTATGTCTTTCGAATTGGGATCAATAATATTTACGTATACAGGCCTAGCTTCCTCCCGTTTCCGCTCTTCTTCACGTTTCTTTGCTTCTTCCAGTTTTTTTTCTTCTTGTACCTTTTTCGCTTGTTCGATTTTCTGTTGCTGTTCAGCTGCTTTTGCTGCTTTTTCTTTTGCGGTTTGCTCAGAGCACCCCGTTCCAATTAAACACACTGCTAATAATAATGAAATTACCCAATTTTGCTTCGCCATTTTCTCCAACTTGACTCCTTTTTAAGCCTTATGCCCTTTTATACTATTTTAGACGATTTCAAATGAACTTTGTTACATATGACTCTTCTATTCTATTCCAGTTATCATTACAATTTCCTGCAGAAATACTGGAAATGTACATTTTAAATAATAGAAAAAGAAAAAGATATTCGATTCATCATAGGCTTTTCTTAGGGTGCGTAGCAAATAAGCCCATGGCCTCATATGTTATAATTAAATTAGAATTCAATTATAACTCATTACACCTCAGGATACACTTCTTAAACTCCCGCTCTGGTTTATTCTTGAAAGTTTACTTTTTTCAGCTCGTGGCTATTACCTAAAATGAAGGGGGAATTGTCATGATAGAAATCTTCATTCTTCTTATTTTTCTTTTATTTTCAATTTTTCTTGTTTTAGGCGTTCTTTCCCATGTCAATCGAAATCGAAGTCGTTGGATTTACTACTTACTTTCAATTATCTGTTTATTAGGTGTTGTATTCCTGTTGTTTTTTAGCAATTGGAACACTACAAGTTTTAGAAGTGGTGTAAAGGTCGATTTACCTACAACTGCAAAACCTTCAGCGCCAAGACAGGATAATGGAACAAACTCTGGAAACGAAAACCCACCCGAAAATGAACATCCTCAAGCTGAAGAACCTTCCGAAGAAGAACCTAGTAATCCCGCAACCACACCATCTGAGAAAATTAACATTTCTGAGAATGAAACGGTCGACTATAAGGTCGTTAAAGGAGATACATTATTCTCGATCGCCAAACGTGCAAATGTAACGGTTGAAAAAATTAAGCAATGGAACAGTCTTCCCTCCGATGTCATCTATGTTGGTCAAATATTAAAGCTTTATGGGAAGAATGCTGAGCCGACACCGCCTGCAGAGCCACCAAAACAGGATCCCCCGCCTACAACAGTCTCATCGATGATTATTTCCAACGGCAGCCTCCAGCAGAAAAAAATCGCACTAACCTTTGATGCTGGTAGTGATACGGTGGGCATTGGGATACTGGATGTGTTGAAAAAGCACAAGGTCAAAGCCACCTTCTTCCTGACTGGAAAATGGGTAGTGAAATATCCAAGTCTCGCTAAAAGAATAGCCGATGAAGGACATGATATAGGTAACCATTCCTATTCCCATCCGGATGCAGTTAAAACAACAACTAGTGCTTTTAAAAAGGATATCATTAAGGCCGAAGAAGCCATAAAGGCTGTAACAGGAAGGACTCCGCAGCCGTATTTCCGCTTTCCATTCGGCTCATACAACACAGCCGCTTTAAAAACTGCCGGAGAAGCAGGTTACCCTTACAGCATCCAGTGGTCACTAGACACGATTGATTGGCAGCAGCCCGCCACTGAGGTAATTATCTCCCGCATTAAAACTGGAGCAAGTAACGGTGACATCATCCTCATGCATATCGGCGGAATAAATACCCCTGCAGCAGTTGATAACGTAATCCCATGGCTAAAAGCCCAAGGATACCAACTAGTTCCATTGAGAGTACTATTAAAGTGAAAAAATGGTGCCTTACACTCGGAGTGTCAGGCACCATTTATAAAGAATTTATTTCAGCATTAAAATAGACTATTAATCTTTATCTAATAAAGCAGCACCAGCGATTCCAGGTTCGGTCATTTCATATATATTCAAAATGATATCTAATTCTTCTTCGCTTAAGACATCATATTTAAGGCATAATTCACGAACTGACTTGCCGGTTAATGTTGCTTCCCTTGCGATTCTTGCTGCCACTTCATAGCCAAGATGCGGATTAACCGCAGTAATAATACCCACGCTTTTCTCAACATTCTCTTTTAAGCGGGCCTCATTCGCCTCTATCCCTACAAGACAATGATCTGTAAAGGATCGAAATCCGTTGTTCATAATACTAATTGATTGAAGTAGATTAAAGACTAATACTGGTTCCATGACATTCAATTCCAATTGACCTGCTTCTGAAGCAAGACAAATGGTATGATCGTTTCCAATGACCTGGAAAGCGATTTGATTGATCAACTCTGGCATAACCGGGTTTACTTTTCCAGGCATAATCGAAGAGCCTGGCTGACGGGCAGGAAGGGAAATCTCAGCAAGTCCTGCACGTGGACCTGATGCCATCATCCGCAAATCATTAGCGATTTTTGACATGTTCATCATGCACACCTTTAATGCTGCAGAAACTTCGGTATAGGCATCCGTATTTTGAGTAGCATCAACTAAATGCTCCGCATTCACCAACGGTAATCCACTGATTACTGTTAGTTGTTTGACGACATCGACAATATATTTTGGGTCCGCATTTAATCCTGTACCAACTGCTGTTGCCCCCATATTAACCTCATATAAATTCCCACGTGAAAGATGAATCCGCTTAATATCTCTTTCGAGCACTCGAGAATAAGCTTCAAATTCCTGTCCAAGTCGAATGGGAACTGCATCCTGAAGATGGGTACGGCCCATTTTGATCACTTTTTCAAATTGCTTCGCTTTATCCTTAAAGACCCTATGCATATCTTTCATCGTCTCTATCAATTTTTCAAGTAATCTAAGTGTTGCGATATGAATAGCAGTAGGAAATACATCATTCGTTGATTGCGACATATTCACATGTGTATTCGGACTTAAATGCTTATACACACCTTTTTCATGTCCAAGTAATTCTAACGCCCGGTTAGCAATCACTTCGTTTGCATTCATATTCATGGATGTCCCTGCCCCGCCTTGGATGGGGTCAACAATGAATTGGTCATTCCACTTTCCTTCGATAATTTCATCGGCTGCTTGGCTGATAACGTCGCCAAGTCCACTATAAAGCCTTTTCGTATTCATATTTGCAATTGCTGCTGCTTTTTTTACCATCGCAAGGGCATATATTAATTCCTCATGAATTCGATAACCTGTAATAGGGAAATTTTCAACTGCTCTTAGAGTTTGAATACCATAATAAGCATCTGCTGGTATCTCCTTTTTTCCTAAGAAGTCTTGTTCTATTCTTTTTGTGTCCATGATATCTGTCTCCCACCCTTTATAAAAACTTTATCACACAAAAATAATACCAGTTTAAACTATCTATGTCTCTGTTTTTACATTATTGCTTAATTGAAAGACCGATTGAATTTCTCCAAAAGTACCCCAAATAGTTTGCGTTCCTCATCAGACCAGTCTTCCAGCAGTTCAGTAATTCGCTTCAATCTTTCCTGTTTATAGTCAGATAATTCCTTTGTACCTTGCTCTGTTAACTGAAGATAATAGGCCCTACCATCCAAAGGATCGGGAATTCTATACAAATAATCTTTATGCTCTAAAGCCGCCGCCTGTCGACTGACTGTAGATATATCTAACTTGAATTCCTCTGCTAAAACTTTAACCCCTGCTGCCCCCTTCTCTTTGATGCGGCGAAGGATTAAATAGGCAGATCTATCAAGATTCCCGAATTTTTTATTGTTCGAAATTGAAGTAGTTCGACGAATCAGAATTGCAAGTTCAAGTTCGATCATTTCTAATGCATGTACATCCATGTCTTTAACCTCACTGTTAACCTTATTTCCACATATTAATAATGATAACATACGAACTTTTGATAAGTAATCACCGTCTAAATTACATCGCAAAAACACTATTGACGTAGTGAAAATTGATTGTATAATACAATTATATACTTTCATCATACAACTAATTCAAAAAGATGGAAACAAAATACAGGGGGAAATTAGATGTCACCAAGACCAGAATCTAAATTAGTAGCATCACGACAGCTATCGGGGGCAAACACTGAAAAGGCAGGTTTACTTACCCAGCCTAAAGCAGTTTGGGCTGTTTTTTTTGCAAGTATTATTGCGTTCATGGGGTTGGGACTTGTTGACCCTATCTTACCGGCAATTGCCGATCAATTAAATGCCTCACATAGTGAAGTAACCTTACTATTCACTAGCTATAATGCCGTTATGGCTGTTGCCATGCTTATTACAGGCGTAATATCAACAAGGCTGGGCATCAAATGGACATTACTCTCCGGTATCGTGATTATTGCAATATTTTCCTCACTAGGCGGCTTCTCAAACGGCATTTGGACACTTGTTGGTCTTCGAGGCGGCTGGGGGCTTGGAAATGCATTGTTTGTGGCAACAGCATTATCTGCTATCGTATCGTTGTCAAACAGTGGAACAGCAAAAGCAATCATCTTGTATGAAGCAGCGATCGGACTCGGAATTTCAGTTGGTCCCCTACTTGGCGGGTGGCTTGGGGCTATGTCATGGCGCGGCCCTTTTCTTGGGGTCGCCACTTTAATGATCATTGCCTTTATTGGCCTCTTCATCCTGATGCCAAAATCAACTGCTCAAGGTGGAGTAAAAGCTCGCACTTCATTATTAGATCCATTTCGCGCTTTAAAGCATCGTTCACTATTAGTTTTTGGGATTGCAGCAGCCCTGTATAACTTTGGCTTCTTCACTTTGCTTGCATACGCACCATTCGTGATGGGCTTAGATGAACACGGGTTAGGCTTCGTATTCCTTGGCTGGGGAATCTTACTGGCTGTCACCTCTGTTTTTATGGCTCCCAAACTTTCCGAATGGTTTGGTACCATAAAATCGATGTGTATGATGTTAATCTTGTTTGCTCTCCTTTTGGTTGCAATGGGTATATGGACATCAACCCAGTGGGTGGTCATCGCCGCTGTTATCCTGGCAGGTGCGTTATTAGGAAATAACAATACCCTCATTACTACAGCCGTGATGAATGCAGCCCCTGTTGAAAGGTCAACGGCATCTGCAGCATATAGCTTCCTCCGTTTTATTGGAGGTGCCATTGCACCATTTACGGCCGGCAAGCTAGCCGAAATCTTCAATCCAAGTATTCCATTTATTGTTGGTGCAGGATTTGTCCTAGTTTCGGTACTTTTTATCTGGGTTAATAAAAAACATGTAAAGCATGTGGATGATATTGGTTTAGGCCACTAATGTTAATTAAAGGATCTGGGATTATTCGCAGATCCTTTTTTGTTTATTGTTAATGAATATCTCTTTTCTTAAATCGGCCCCCGCGGACTTCCGAAATATCCCCTATCGCTAAGAATGCCGTCGGATCAATGTCCTCAACAATCGTGGTTAATTTAGATTCTTCCAACCTGGTGATAATACTGAAAATAACCTTCTTACTATCTCCGGTAAAGGCTCCTTGACCCTTAATGTAGGTAACCCCTCTACCAAGTCTGGCATTGATGGCATTTCCAATTTCCTCTGCTTCATCACTAATAATCCAAACAGATTTGGATTCTTCTAACCCTGCGACAACAGTATCGATCGCTTTTGAAGCAATAACATAGGCTAGTAAAGAATACATGGCCCTGTCCCAACTAAAGACAAAACCGGCTGCTCCTAAAATAAAAATATTAATAAACATGATAATCTGACCAACTGAAAATGGAACCTTTTTCGTGATGACGAGTGCCAATATCTCGGTCCCATCTAACGCTCCACCATTTCGGATAACGATTCCGACACCCATCCCCAGAATCATCCCTCCAAAAACAGTCGCGAGGAGAATATCATCAGTAAATGCTGGAATTGGATGGAAAAATGATACAAAAATAGATAAAACGATAATTCCATATACAGTAGAAATGGCAAAGGTTTTTCCCATCTGTTTATAGCCCATATATACAAAGGGCAGGTTTAGGATGAAGATGAAGATCCCTAATTTCCAGCGGGTTATATGGGCAAGCATAATCGAAATACCAGTAATGCCGCCATCAATAACATGATTGGGGACTAGGAATATTTCTAAACCGGTAGCCATTAAGATTGCCCCGATTGTAATAGCGATGGTACGAAGAATTACTTTTTGGAGTGGTAATTTGCGATGTTGGATTTTTTCATTCATGAGTTCTGTCATATAATCACTTCTTTTCGTTAGATTTTACCATTTTTTTCTTATCCCCTGCTTTAGCCTCTCTTCGATTGGAATTTTTTATGTAAGAGTTATTTACATTTCTACCTTTATTATATCATATTTTGACTAAAAATTGAACTTAAGTTCATGTTTTATTATTACTTAAGTATAATTTCTTTTAAAAAAAGCCTCTGTTAAACTTGCCTGTTGATTTCCGTTCCAGGCACTTCGCTTTCCGCGGGCGTGCCGGGGAGCCTCCTCGTCGCTGCGCTCCTGCGGGGTCTCCCCTGCCCCGTCCTCCCGCAGGAGTCTTCGTGCCTTCCACTCCAATCAACAGGGTGCCAAAATTAACTATTAGGTATCACAAAGCTAAAAATAGCCAATAATCCTTAGGACTATCAGCTACGGTTTATATATAATTCTTAAATTGCTTATTTTCTTATAGCACGCTCTATGATGATATCCTCTATGACACGATGTTTACTGAGCGAACCTGTATGGATAATTTGCTGACCCATATTTTGCCTCATTTTTACCTTTTGATCGATTTCTCTTAAAAGGAGACCGGAAAATAATAAATAAGGAATAACAATTATTTTTCCAACAATTTGCTTTGAAACCGTCTCAAGTCCCTCCTGAAGCCTTGGTTCTGTGGCCGCTAAATAGCAAACAGAAACATATTTTATACCCAGCCGTTCTCTTATCCCTTTAGTTATTTCTGCAAAAGCTGTGTGAATACTCTTGTCACTACTGCCTCTTCCGACAACCAATACCGCATCCTGTGGTGAAATCTCATCGACTGAATTCCTAACTAACTCGGCAATACCATCGAGAATCTTCCCTTGCACACCAAATGGATCCCGTATATTCACCTGGATATTTGGATACGTGTTACAGAGGGGGGCAAGTGCTTGAGGAATATCTTCTTTAATATGACCTGCAGCCAATAAAAAAAGGGGTACCACAGAAATTTCTGTCGCCCCCCTATTTACACAGCGCAGAAAGCCCTCCTCAATACTTGGCTCGGTCAGCTCGAGAAAACTGATTTCCTGAATCTCAACACTTATTCGATCCATCACTCTATGTAGAAAAGATTGGGCTTCTTCAGCCCCCTTTTTCGAACGTGTCCCATGACCAATGTAAAGAATTGCTTGCACCATCGCTGCTCCCTTCTTCATTATCCTTATTATCCTTTACTAACCATGAAATTATCATTCTTACTCATGAGTGATGAGGAAAAAGGAGCTTACTATTTAGATAATATTTTTCTCTCTTAAATAAGTTAAGACTTGTTCCACTGCTTCCTCAATGGTCACTTGATCAGAATGAAGAGTGATTTCTGGTTGCTCAGGCGCTTCATAAGGGGAATCAATTCCGGTAAAGTCCTTAATTTCGCCCCGACGCGCTTTCGCATACAGCTGCTTTGGATCGCGACGTTCACATTCCTCAATTGGACATTGGACAAACACCTCAATAAATTCACCTTGTTCAAATAAAGCCCGCACTTGATCACGATCAGAACGAAAAGGTGAAATAAAGGCGGTGGTCACTACTTTGCCGCTGTCGACAAATAACTTGGCAACTTCTCCAATTCTGCGAATATTTTCAGTACGGTCATAATCGGAAAAACCAAGATCCTTATTTAAACCGTGGCGAATATTATCACCATCAAGGACATATTCACTGATTCCCTGACGGAACAATTCGTTTGATACGGCATTTGCAATCGTTGATTTTCCAGAGCCTGAGAGTCCAGTAAACCATAATGCACAGCTCCCGTGACCATTTTTTTCACGTCGATTTTCTTTTGAAATAGATGTTTCGTGCCATGTAATATTCGTTGGTTTAGTCATTGATTTTGTTTCCTCCTTACACGGATGCTGTTTCTTTCATGCCTTCAATTAGTACTTCAACAACCTCTTTACGGCTAAAGGTAGATGGTGGCAGTACACCCGAGCGAAGCATCTCTCTCACTTTTGTTCCAGAAAGAATCACTCTGTCTTCCTTGCTATGCGGGCAAGTTTTATCAGAGGCCATTCCTTCACATTTAGTGCAATAGAAGCTATGTTCAAAGAACAAAGGCTTAATACCAAGCTCTTCTTCTGTAAAATTACTAAAAATGTACTGGGCATCATAGGTTCCGTAATAATTACCAACTCCGGCGTGGTCACGGCCAACAATAAAATGGGTGCAACCAAAGTTTTTACGGGCAAGTGCATGAAAAATAGCTTCCCTTGGTCCTGCATATCTCATTGCTGCCGGATAAACACCCAGTTGAACACGTTCGCTCGGATAATAGTTATCTAGTAAAACACGATAGCTTTTTAAGCGGACCTCTGCAGGGACGTCATCTGACTTTGTCTCGCCAACAAGCGGGTTGACGAACAGGCCATCGACCGTTTCAAGAGCAGCTTTTTGAATGTACTCATGTGCACGATGAATAGGATTTCTTGTTTGGAAACCTACAACAGTCTTCCATCCCTTTTCTTCAAAAATGGCCCGTGTTTCCTTCGGCTCAAACCAGACATCACCGAATACTCCTTTTTCGGATTTTTTCACGAGTACGATTTCCCCTGCAACGTAAACCGGCCCTCTTTCGTAGAGACGTTTCACACCAGGATGTGCAAGTTCTTCTGTTTTATATACTTCAAGTGCTTCTTTGTCTAAATCAGGTTCATACCATTCTGAAACTCTAATAACACCATAGACTTCATTTTTAAATGATAGTTTGTACTCTTCACCTACTACAAGTGTATCAGCTACATCAAAAGATACAGGTAATGTAACTGGGATCGACCAGATGGTATTGTCTGCTAAACGCATAGTGTTGACAACAGATTCATAGTCTTTTTGCCCAAGAAAGCCCTTTAATGGACTGAATAATCCGATACCAATTAATTCTAGATCACTTAAAGCAATTGTATCAATTTCAATTTCCTTTTCGATCGTGGATAGATCGTAATTGGGGTCAAACGCTTGAATAAGTTTTCCTCCATGAGGTTTTGGTAAGTATGACATATTAATCAACCTTTCTCTACATGTTTTAATTTAATCGCTACCCTTGCACCTTCTAAGGTAGCAGTCACTAAATTCTCCTACACTGATGCATTTATTTAGAGTGCAAACCGCACTCCGTTTTACCGCTGCCCGACCAACGGCCTTCTCGTGAATCACCATCAGTTCCAACAGCCTGTGTACACGGGAAACAGCCAATACTTGGATAGTTATGGTCATGCAATTCGTTATATGGGAGGTCTTTTTCCCTGATATAGGACCAAACTTCATCCCACGTCCAGTGAATTAATGGACAGATTTTGATATTTTGAAATTTATCATCTTTGTTAACGAATTGAGTGTCCTTCCTTGTTGGAGACTGTTCTCTACGTAGACCTGAAATCCAAGCGTCCCTTGGTGTCAATGCCTCGCGTAGTGGAATGACCTTTCTTATTTGGCAGCATTGGTTTGGATCCCTTTTCCATAATGCTGAGCCATATTCTGCGGCTTGTTGATCTAAACCCAAATCTGGTGTTTTTCTCTCAATTTGTAATTCTGGAAAACGAGCTTCAATTTTATCGATAACATCATACGTTTCAGGAAAATGGAGACCCGTATCTAAGAAAACAATTTGAGCATCTTTTTTTACTTGATAAATCAAATCGATTAATACTATGGCCTCAGCACCAAAACTGGATGCATAAATAATTTTCCCTTCAGGATAATTGCTATATGCCCACTCTAATACAGACCTGGCACCCTTTGTCTCATCTTGAATTGAGAAAGTTTCAGAGATTTCACTCCAATTATTATAAGTGACAGCCTTCGTCATCCACTTGTACCCCCTTTATCAATAAAAAGGCAGTTCCCCCCCCCTATAGGGATAGGTGTACCGCCTCTAGTAGTTAGTCTAGTCAGCGAATTTTATTGGATTGCAGACGAACCTTTTCATTTTTCTCGATTTGTACTATTTTCCCATCTTGAATAACTAACGTTATAGAACCAAATTTTAATGTATCCAACATACTTTCAATATGTTCACGCACATCTTGCCATTCTGAACCTTGCAGTTGATTCGCCTCCCTTAAAAAACTCCATTTTATTATTAAAATTAATCCTACCATACGCATAGGAATTGTCAATATAATTTATTATAATATTTGAAAAAATAATGAATAATTCTAATGTAAAAAGAGGCAGACGATTGTCCACCTCTTCCTGAACTATATTGAACCTAAACAGTTTTTCTCTTCTTCAGCATCACTGTAATTAATAAAAAAAGAAGTGGAAATGCAGCCCCCATTACAATATTTAAGGGTACGTAGGTCTGAAATAGAAATTCATTTATTTCTGAATAGTTTTTAGCGAAAAAGACTGCGCCTACACCAATTAGCCAGGCGAAAGGAATGATAAATGGTTTGTAGGTATCCGTTTTTAATATTTGTGCAGTCCCTAGGCACAGTCCATAGAAGAATAAGGAAATACGAATCATTAAACCAACGGTCCAAAAGAGAATTGCAATCGCATCAAAGCGATTAATTACATCGCCTGCCTGGATATACCTTACTTCAGAAAAAGTAGGAAAAACCATTTTTGCTGCTTCTTCTGGGCCAAACAAGGCAATAGGCCCTGTTATAGGCCCAATAAAGAATATCAAAGTAAAAAATGCACTGTATATCCCTGTTTTGACTAGTTTTTTTGGATTTTGAACATACGGTAAAACCATACCCATTATTGCAAATTCACCAAACCACCCCATTACGGTGAGCGAACCTAATGAAACTGGGTATAACCCATTACCGAAAAACGGTAGCAAGTTGGTATAATCCTTTTTTTCATTCATGGTTAAGATTACAACAGCGATAGCGAAAAGGACTAAAACCGGCAACATCACCTGGTTCAATCTTCCTAATGTTTCAAGACCTTTATTTACAATATAGACAGATAATAGAAGGATCACCGTAATAAGTGCCCACATTGGAGTTTCAAGCAAAATTCTTTTATAAGCCTCGGCGTAGAGTCTTGTTGCCAAACAAGCCATGATAAAAAAGTAAAACAAATAAAGAAGACCCAGAATTTTTCCGAACCATGAAAAATGCTGAAAAAGAATTTCAATTAATGTTAGACCGGGAAATCTTTGAGAAATCTTCACTAACGAAAGGATTCCAATGAGTCCCAATCCACTTCCAATAATCCCAGCAATCCACCCATCTTGCTTACTATGTGCCATGACAACCGTCAAAATAATTAAATGCCCGATGATTGTCAAAGAGGTGATTGCTAACATTGAGGCTTGTATATTACTAATTCTTCCCTTTTCTATCATAGTATTTTCCCTCCAAACATATTAAAACGGGCTGATCATATTGAATAATTTTGAAAGGGTTGGAAGCTGTAATTCATATATCAGCACACCACCTAAAACAATGGCTAAACCCAAGATACCCATTTGAATAAACATCACTTTTTTATCTTTCTTTTTCCACGAAGAATATAGATGATAACCTGTTGTGATACCTACTAGGAGGATAAATAGTAAGAAGAGTATCGTTTTCATTTTAGCCCTCTATTCTGATGTGGTTCCTTTTTGTAAGCCAAATCTTGTTATTGAAAAATCTATATTTATATCGATGTCTGTATCTTTAAAACCGTTCTTTTTCCAAGTCGAAGCCATTAATCTCCAATCTTCAGGATATTTCCGATTAATACGTTCGCCAAAGCCAACAATATCTGTATTCCAATCAGTTTTTGTCCTCATTAGGAAATCTTTTATTTCCACTTTAATAATTGACTCAACCTGCTGATTTAATTTAGCTAAATCTGTGCTTGAAATGGAAGGTGCCTGACAGGTCATTTCACTTATTTCACCATTTGCATGAATATCAACATGAAGCACAATCTTCGAATCCCTTTTTTCAGGTGAAATTGAAGTGTTTACCTTTTTTATAATGAGGCTCGTATTCCCTTTACTGGACCAATTTCCACAAGGAGCAATGATTACATCTTTTACCAAGTCTCCTTTTAACCACAATAACCCTTTCGTTTCCTCTTTATTCAAGTATCCAATTAATTTTCCATTTTTAAACACGGCAGTTTCGTTTAAACTAAGTGATGCCTCTCTATTTTCCTGCGGGATTACACTTTTACTACTTTCTTGTTCAATGGGGGCAACTACTACCTTTTGAGCTAAATCCTTGCTCGCACTTGTGGAAGTTAGCACCCCTGTATAGGGTTCCATTGAACCGCTGCTTAATGCCTCTGAAAATTTACTTAAATCTTTTACCATTGCGGTAGTAGCATATCGATTGGTCGTGAACATACCTCTTAGTTCTAATCCTAGTGTGGGCTTTAGCTCCGGATTGGTCCTAACAATATCCCTAGCCTTCCCCTTCGTTACATAGAGTTGCATATTCGGTCGAAAATCATTTTCTCTTTTAAAATAATTTAAACCTTGCGCCAAATTTTTTTCAGAAGCAAAAGTGTTACCTAAAACAAGGACATTCATGTGACCAAAATAAAGCCTTTTCGGTACCGTACTTGCTAATCTTGAAATAGCTTGGACAATACTTTTGCCTGTGGCAGAAATGATAAATGAATTCTCGCCTTTTTGTTCTGTATCATTTTTCGATGTTAGTGAATATATTTGGTAACTCTTTACGATAGATGCAGTGATTTCATATTCTCCTTGTTCATTGATATCAATTCCCATGATATCAATGATTGCATTTTCTTCTGCCTCATGGGAGCTCCAACAGCCAGTTAAAGAAATAAGCAAAAGAGAGGTAATACTTATGGTTTTTAATAATCGAAACTTATTCATTCTTTTTCTCCTTACTGCCTACTAATGATGATGAAGATGCATTTTCACTTCGATGAATATTGTGGATATTCATACCAGGAATACGCGTCTTCATACCCCACCAAGGAGCCCGAATAAAGACATCCTTCCAGCCCTGATAGATTGCGGGCGATACTGGCGAAAAATAGGGAACACCGAAAGAACGCAAACTAATGACATGTGTTAAAGCAAACATCAGACCAACAAGGATACCCATGAAACCAAATAAACCAGCTAATAAAAGCAAGGGAATGCCTAATATCCTAATAATTTGGTGAAAAGCATAGTTTGGCATAATAAACGATGTTAAGGCTGTAATCGAAACCACAATGCTTAAAACTGAACCAATAATACCAGCTTGAACGGCTGCTTGACCAATGAAGACTAGCGCTAGGATAAGAACTATTGGACTCCCGAATGTTTTCGGCAATCGTAAGCTTGCTTCCCGTATCAGTTCGAAAGTCATGACCATAAAAATCGCTTCAAGTAGGGCAGGATATAGGAGACCTTCACGGCTGCCAGCAATCCTTAAAAGAATTGTTGTTTGTAATAAATCGGGATGAAAGGTTGTCATTGCTACATAAAAGGCTGGTAGAATTAATGTAACAAATAACCCTAAAAACCGAACCCAACGGATCATGGTTGCCGCGAGTGAATTATCATAATAATCTTGACTGGAGTGGAGGAATTCTACAAAAAGAGCAGGTGCAGTCAAGACAAATGGCGACCCATCCACGATTATGGCGACCTTTCCATCTAATAAATCTCCACATACTTTATCGGGACGGTCCGTATTGTAGATGGTTGGGAACGGAGATAATTTGGAATCTTGTATAAAAGACTCAACATACTGACTCTCCAATATTCCATCAATATCGATCCCGGAAAGTCGTTTTTTTACTTCTTGAACAATTTCCTCACTCGCAATTCCTTCCATATATAAAATGCCTACTTTTGTATTGGTTTGACGCCCGAGTGTATGAAAATTTACTTTTAATATTGGTGTGCGAATCCGTTTACGTATAAGAGCTAAGTTTGAGTCTAAATCCTCAATAAAGCCCTCCCGCGGCCCACGAACGGTGCGCTCAGTAACAGCCTCTTCTATGGCACGGCCAGTATATTTTGCGGTTTGCAAGTTATAGGATTGGTCATCATTATCAATCAATAAAATTGTATTCCCTAATAATAAATGATTAACAATCGTCCCTATACTATTCGATTGTTTTATATAAAAAGGTGAAAAATGCTTTTTCATGACATTTTGAGTAGTTTGTTTTGTTCTGACCGTGTGATGATCATTGATAGTTACCACGATATTTTCAATTTGATTTAACACCGGTAGATTAACCATACCCGGGTGGTAGATTAAACATCCATCCACATCCGAAATATCTACATGCTTAAATTCTATATCTTCACAGGATGCGAACAAGCTTTTAAGCGTAGCAATGTTTTCATTTAGCGAGGATGATAGGAGACTATCTTGATTAAAATTTGACTCAACACTTTTCACAAACTCCACCTCCATAACTAATATTGTTTTAGATGGTTTAGAAAATCTATTTATTATCGAACTAAGGAATAATCTTTGAGGCTCTTGCTCTTTCTGCTGTTTGTTCAATCCGATTGCTTAAAGGATTTTTTAATACCATTGCCAAAAGAAAACTAATTAATACAAAGATAACCAGATAAAAGAAATCGTTAACAACCACTTCATTAATCATTCCACCGACCGTTTCCCGCAGCATACTCACGGCATACGTAAACGGCATGAAAGGGTTTAACTTTTGAAAAAAGGAAGAGGTCAAACTAACCGGGAATGTCGCACCAGAACTAGAAATTTGCAGCACGAGGAAAATAATCGTTAAACCTTTTCCTAAATTTCCGAACACCGAGCATAGAGAATAGGTAATTATTACAAACACCATACTGATAAACATACAAAATAGTACAAACCAAAGTTTGTCGACTGCATACGTGTGAATGATAAACAAATCACCAATGGATATAATGGCCGCTTGGAAAATTCCTATCGTCAGAAATGTTAACAGCCTCCCTAAAAAGAGTTGATAGCTTTTGTATTTATTTTCAGGATTATCTGCATCTACTTTTAAGGAGGCAATCAGGAGGGTGGCTCCAACCCATAGTGCTAGCATCGTATAAAAAGGTGTCATCGCCGATCCGTAATTTGGGATAGGAAATAGCCGTTTCGTTTTCAATAGCACAGGACTTGATAGGAAGTTACTTTCCTTTTGAGGATCATGTTTAAGAAATTCAATTAAATCGTTAATATTTACACTGCTTTCATACCTACGGATTTTAGCGGCTGCACTCCTAATTTTAGCTTCGAATCCAGGTAAGTCATTTCTAGCTAAATCCGCTGCTTTATGGACGCCCTTTGCAAGTTCTGGAAGCCTTGTGCGTACAAGATTTCCTGCTTTTCGAATGTCATCCTCCACTTTTGGCAAATCCTTCCGCACAAAATCGGCAGCAGCATGTAATTTTTGTTCAACCCTGGGCAAATCATTTTTTATAAATAAGGCTCCTGAATTTATTCCTCCTGATACTTCATCCACCTTCTGTTGAATGCCCGGTCGAGTTTCCTGGATGCCAGAATGGATTTTTACTAACTCGTCATATAATTGAACTAACTGCTCTTGATTTGCTGTAGTATCCACCTGTTTTGTTTCCTTTACACTTTCGACCGCTTGATTGAGATTAGTTTCTATCTCCGTTAAATTCGAAACGAATTCAGATATTATTTCCGTGGAACGCTGCATATCAGTAAGATTCCCCTGCAATGCTATCACTTTTTCCCCCGCGTCCTTCATAAGCGGCAAGCTCGCTTCAACCTTTAAGATACTGCTACCAGCCTGCTGGATTTCGGGAATTCTTTGTTCAAGCTCAATAATTTTCTGACCCTTGGCCTGTATTTCAGGGAGCCTCGCTTCGAGTTCAATCGCCGTTTTCCCCATCTTCTCAATTTCCGGTAGAGCCTTCTCTAGCTCAAAAATCTGTTTTTCCACATCACGAATAGAGGGTAATGCTTTCTCAAGTTCAATCCCACCTTTATAAAATCCCGAGAAAATAGCATCTCCGACAGTTTTAATAAAAGCTTGGCTTATTTGAGCTGTAACGCTTGATGCACCAGAACTCGCAATTTTCGGGGCCACGGCATTGATTTTTTCATTTACAGCAAATTCAATATTTGGTTTTTGTGGATTCAATTCTAAGATACTCGTAAGTTTCTTTGAAAAATCTTTTGGAATAATGAGATAGGCATAGTATTTTCCTTTCTCAACTCCACTCTCGGCATTTTTCCGATTAACAAAAGTCCAACCAAGCTGGTGATTCTTTGTTAGGTTTTTTACCGTGTCGTTTCCGACATTTATTTTCTTCCCTCGAATTTCAGCCCCTTCATCTTCATTGCTAACAGCCACAAGAATCCCGGCTGTATTGCCATAAGGGTCCCACATCGACTTAATATTAATCCAGGCGTAAGCAGATGGGAGGATCATTAGTGCGGTAACTAACAACACGACAGTAGGAACACTAAAGATATTTTTCCAATCATTTTTATAAATGTGCCAAACCTTTCCGATCATAATCCTCCCCTTTATCAATCTTTCAGTTGTCTATAGCATTGCACTATTTGAATTT